>CAKRQV010000003.1 GCA_934394565.1 uncultured Lachnospiraceae bacterium | reverse complement strand
GAAAGTGGAAAAACAAGTGAGTGAATTGGAAGAAATTGGCTGTGTTGTTTTGGAACTGGGATATTTCATTGATTTTTCAGGAAAAGGATTGCAGGATCCTTTGAGCGTAGTGTTGTCACTTACAGGAGAAGAGCAAGAAGAGGAACGGGTAGATATTTCTATTAGTGAGATGTTGGAGGAATATGTATGGTCAAAGGATTAGATACATTTCAGAAGTACTTACAAAGCCCGAAAAACCAAGAAAAACTAAGAAATGCGAGGTTATACAACAATGATAAAAGTATTATTTATATGCCACGGCAACATCTGTCGCTCTCCCATGTCCCAGTACATCCTGCAGGATATGGTCAACAAGTTACACCGTTCTGATGACTTCGAAATCGCCTCCGCGGCCACCAGTACAGAAGAGATCGGCAATCCAGTCTACCCACCGGCGAAGCGTAAGCTTGCCGAGCATGGGATTTCCTGCGAGGGACATCATGCAAGACAGATGACCAGAGCAGATTATCACCATTACGATTACCTGATCGTCATGGACAACTGGAATTTGCGCAATCTCAAGCGTTTCGTGCCGACTGATCCAAAAGGCAAGGTACATATGCTGCGTGACTTCACCGACCAACCGGGTGAGATAGCGGATCCGTGGTATACCGGTGATTTTGAGATAACCTATCAGCAGGTGGTTGCCGGTTGTCAGGGTCTGTTGAGACATATTGACGAATGTTTAAAATAAACATTGAATAGGGAAAGGCGTTTTGCCCACAGTCCAGTATATCAGCACAATCCAAAGGCGGATCTGTCAATGCGACGGATCCGCCTCTTTTTCATCCAAGGCTTCAATATCCAATCCTCTGGGTTCCACCGGTGTGTCGGTCCGAAAGCTTGCGATAGAAGAGGGATATGTAACGGAAGAAGAGGCAGATAAACTGCTGGATCCGTATGCGATGACAGGAAAAGCAACAGAGCCGGAAGCAGAGTATGCGACGTATAAAAAAGTGGTCAATCTGGGCTGAAAGGAACGACAGAAGTAGGAAAATAGTACAAATGCTCTGTAAATAAAAACAGTGCGGGATCAGAGAGCATTAGAAAGCTTATACAGGTTAAAAAAAGGACATCATTGTGTGCCAGCGCTTTTTTGCCTACGGGACAGGAAAAGAGTGCACAAGGATGTCCTTTGATATTATTTAATCTTTTTCTGTTCATCCAGTTTCATCCGCACCACTTTAATGATGATGTAGATGATTGACCAGAGAACAACAAATTTCAACAGCATAGCCATGGTATCTTCGGTACCTTTGCTGGACGGAGCCTGCTGTGTCGGTACTTTGTCTGCAGGAACAGTCTCGATATCGGAGGATGGTGCGTCAATCACCGGCTGGACATCGCTGCCTGGCTCCAGAGAGATCAAAACGGCATCGTCGCTTTTGGCGGGGCGTGTGGTGAGTGAGGACGGCTGTGTGGTATCGCTCTGCTCATCATCTGCTGTTGAAGCTGCCGTAGCTTCCTGTGATTCAACGACGGAAGAAGCTATGGAGGTCAGTTGCGCTGCCTCGGTGCTGACCGGAAGAGTAAAGGTCAGGAATGCGGCGAGCAGAAGAACGGGAGGTTGAAAAAATATGGTTCGTTTCATAAAAATACCTTTCTTTTCCGAACATTAGGTGGATTTATTCGAAGTTTCTGTCAAATCGTTCCGGAAGCGGGATGCCCTCTGTCAACGACTTGTCAAAAGCTTCCATCAGTTCAATTGCCACCGGAACGGATGTATACAGTTTTTTGAGCAATACTTCATTGCTTTCCTGACATTTCGGATTATCTTTTGCCTGGTTGATCAGGCCGCTGTACAGCTTGTGCTGCAGGGAAATTTTCATAATACCATTTAAGAGGCATCTTTTGACAGGATTTGGCGCTGTAAACAGCCGTTTGACCAGTACCATGTCTTTTAAAGCACGCCATGTCTGGATGGCAGAGATCGTGGGATAGAAGCAGCTGATCGCATGGGCTGTTTTCGGGTCTGTTGGGATCTCCCAGGCATATTTGTATCCGATGGGGTCATGATAGTCAATGCGCAGCAGTTTTTTTTCGAATTCTTCTTCAATTTCCAGATGGGCAACATGATGGCTTTCCATATATTTGTTCACGTAGCCGTGACATTCACTGTCCAGCGTGAAGTGGGCAATGAAGCCTAAGAGATACGCATACTGTGCACTGTTTCTGGGATATTTTTTTAAAACAGTAAGTGCGTGTTCAAAAAACTCTCTTGCCGGTGCGTGGTGTAAGCCAACACCGGTTTTTATGATTTTATTGATATAAAATGGGCGGTAATAAAAGAAAATATCCGGTCCCTGCAGACCAATGGCATAGGCCGTGTAGTTGGTACGAATGATGGATTCCAGACTTTCCGGTATTTTTCCGGCAATCTGGGCACCGAAACGTTTATGTGCATAAAATGCGGGCATGAAAAGTCCTCCTTTGTCAGTTTATATAACTTTTGTGAATCTGAAAATGTAACTGTTAGATTACTATAACACTATAAGAGGTTATGGTAAAAAAGTAAACTGGTTTTTTCTGGTGAAATTATGAAGAAACAGCAAAGAAGAATATTTGCATCGGAGAGAAAAGAAAATCGATGCAAAAGGAAGTGTGGCAGGGCGAAAGTATGAGCTGACAGGATGGACAGTAAAAATTGCACCTTTTTTAGAAATATGATACACTGGCTACAGACATATGCAGAAGGTGCGGCAGTGAAAAGAGTATCCGCCATTCTGTAAAGATTTACGAAAAACTTATGGAGGTAAGGTATGGCAAGAATCGGTGTATTGGGAGCCGGTACCTGGGGTATGGCACTGGCGAGAATGCTTTGCAATATGAAACATGAAGTGCAGGTCTGGTCTGCACTGGGACAGGAAATTGATGAGCTGGAGCGTACCGGTGTACATCCGAAACTCAAAAATATGGTGATCCCCAAAGAACTGAAATACACAAAGAATATCGCAGAAGTCTGCACAGATAAAGATATTTTACTGTTTGCAGTACCGTCAGTATTTGTTCGTTCGACAGCAAAGTCAGCAGCAGAGTATATAAAAGATGGTCAGGTGATCGTGGATGTGGCAAAAGGTATCGAATCAGGTACGCTGTTCACAATGACGGAGATCATTCGGGATGAGCTGGATAAAAAGGGCGGTCTGGAACATGTGAAGCTGGTGGCTCTGTCTGGACCGACCCATGCAGAGGAAGTGGCGATTGATCTGCCAACGCTGATCGTGGCCGCCAGTCCGGATCAGGAGGCAGCGCATTTTGTGCAGAAGATTTTTATGAATCCGAAATTCCGTGTGTACACGAATACCGATATACATGGTGTGGAAATCTGTGGTGCGTTTAAAAATATCATTGCACTGGGGACCGGTATTGCCAGAGGTCTTGGCTATGGAGATAATACCTGCGCAGCACTGATCACCCGTGGTGTCAGAGAACTTTCCAATCTTGGAGAGCTGATGGGCTGTAAGCCTGAGACATTTAACGGTCTGGCAGGTATCGGTGATCTGATCGTGACCTGTACGAGTCTGCATAGCCGTAACCTGACAGCTGGTATGTTGCTGGGACAGGGAAAGAGCCGTGATGAGGCTGTCAAAGAGGTTGGCATGGTTGTCGAGGGGATTTATGCGTTGGATGCAGCGATGCAGTTAAAGAAAAAATACAATGTGGAACTGCCAATCTGTGAGATGGTCAACGGTATTATTAATGAAGGCCTGGCTCCCGCAGCAGGTGAAGCTATGCTGATGAACCGTATGGGCAGGGAAGAATAAATGTTATGGTTTGCTAAGACCTGTGATGCCACGGCATTTGGATAACAGTTTACAGAAAAGAGTATGGAATGCATAAATTTCTGGATGAAATGGCAGAAAAATAAGAGACCGCACCGGAATTTCTGTGGAATGTACCAAAAGTCCGGTGCGGTCGTTTTCAACAGGAAGAATATCTTTTATTTCATTTGTAAAGATGCTATAATGAAGAGTAACTTTTGGTAGAAATAGCTTTTTCTGAAAGAAAAAGACAGAAAAAAGCACCAGTAATTTTTAACAAAGAATCACTGCAGAATTTCAGCTACAGATGCGTGTTCTACGGAAATTTACTGTAAAAAAAGAACCTCTCAGTGAGAGGCTCTTTCCTGTAACGTCTGTGCAGCCACAGGCTGTGGCTGCTGAGATTTTTTGTAAAGGTTTTCGATGATATGCTTGCGGCGGATGATGCCGATAAACACTTTACTGTCATCGATAACCGGGACAAAATTCTGTTGCATGGAGGCTTCGACAAGTTCTTCCATGGTGCAGCCGATATTGACGGGTTTATAGTACCAGCGACGGGGAATCTTATCGAGCCGGACGTTTTCGGCACTTTTCAGATTCAGGGAAGCATGATCTTTGATATAGCGGAGCAGATCGCCTTCGGTGAGTGTGCCAAGATACATACCCTGTTCATTTAAGATTGGCAGGGCTGTGTAGCGATAATGGTCCATTTTTTCCAGAGCCTGCCTGAGAGTGCAGTGTTCCGGAAGGAAAGCTACGTTATTTTTCGGGGTCAGAAAAAACAAAATATTCATATGTATAGTCTCCTATATTGATAGTTGATAAAGACCTGCATGAGCCGGCAGATCTGCCGCTCACTCTTTCTTTATTATACAGGAGAATAGGAGATAAAGCGTGAATAGAATGTGAAGATATTATTATATTTTTATAAGATGAAAATACAAGAGTATGAGGAGGAACTATGGAGAAAATCATAGCTCGATTAAATGAAGAAGCAGCCAGGGCTTTTGAAAAAGCAGGACTTGACACTTCTTTTGCAAAGATTACGGTATCAAACCGTCCGGATCTGTGTGAATATCAGTGTAACGGTGCGATGGCTGCGGCCAAGACCTATCATAAGGCACCGATTCAGATCGCACAGCAGGTGTTGCCATTTTTGCAGGAAAGCCCGGTGTTTTCTGATGTACAGGCGGTCAATCCTGGATTTATCAATCTGAAACTGGATGGGGAATTTCTGGCCGGCTATTTAAATGGTATGCAGGCAGATGATCATCTCGGTGTGGAAACCGCGAAAGAACCAAAGACGATCATGATCGATTACGGCGGACCAAATGTAGCCAAACCGCTGCATGTCGGACACTTACGTTCGGCAGTCATCGGTGAGGCTATCAAACGTATGGGCCGTTTTATGGGACATACGATGATCGGTGATGTACATCTGGGTGACTGGGGTCTGCAGATGGGACTGATCATTTCCGAACTGCGGGAAAGAAAACCGGATCTGGTATACTTTGATGATACGTTCGAGGGTGAATATCCAAAAGAAGCACCGTTTACGATCAGTGAACTGGAAGAGATTTATCCGAAAGCCAGTGCCAAGTCAAAAGAGGATCCGGTCTTTAAAGAAAAAGCCATGGAAGCTACCCATTTGCTCCAGCAGGGTAAGCGTGGCTATCAGGCGCTGTGGAACCATATTATGACGGTTTCCGTAAATGATCTGAAGAAAAACTATGAAAAGCTGGATGTGACCTTTGACCTCTGGAAAAAGGAATCCGATGCCCAGCCGTATATCCCGGGCATGGTAGAGTACATGAAAAAAGAGGGCTACGCCCATGAAGATCAGGGTGCCCTGGTTGTAGACGTTAAAGAAGAGACGGATACAAAGGAAATCCCGCCATGTATGATCCTGAAATCCGATGGTGCATCCTTGTACAATACGACAGACCTTGCAACGATCATGAATCGTATGAAATGTTATCATCCGGACGAGATCATTTATGTAGTAGATAAGAGACAGTCTCTGTATTTCACGCAGGTATTTCGTTGCGCAAGAAAGACAAAGCTGGTGGATGAGGATACTGTGCTGACTTTCCTCGGTTTTGGTACGATGAATGGCAAGGACGGCAAGCCGTTCAAGACCAGACAGGGCGGCGTGATGCGTCTGGAAACTCTGCTGAACGATATCACAGAGGAAATGTACAAAAAGATCGTGGACAACAGAAGTATCAAGGAAGCGGATGCCCACAAGACAGCCCAGATGGTTGCTCTGGCCGCCATTAAATACGGTGATCTGTCCAATCAGGCTGCCAAAGATTATATCTTTGATACTGAGAGATTTACTTCCTTTGAGGGAGATACCGGTCCGTACATCCTGTACACGATCGTCCGCATCAAATCCATCCTGAACCGTTACACAGAAAATGGTGGAGATACAGCTGCAGGCAAGATCCTGGCTCCGGCCGGGGAGAGTGAAAAAGCTCTGATGCTGGCTCTGACTGATTTCAATGCAACGGTAGAGAATGCATTTGCCGAGAAAGCACCGCACAAGATCTGTTCCTATATCTATGATCTTGCCAATGCGTTTAACCATTTTTATCATGAAACAAAGATCCTAAGTGAAGAGGATGCCGACCGCAGACAGTCCTATATCCGTTTGCTTGTCCTGACAAAGGACGCTCTGGAGACCTCTGTGCAGCTGCTCGGGTTCTCCGCACCGGACAAAATGTAAAAAGGATAGGAGCTGCATAAAACGTAAAAACATGCGTCTGTGCAGAGAATAAAACTGTTCTGCCGTAAGGAGACAACTATATGAAAGTAATCTTATTTGATCTGGATGGAACGCTTACCGATTCCAGCCCTGGCATTACGGCCTGTGTGCAGTATGCGCTGGAAAAAATGGGCAGACCTGAACCGGATCTGAAAAAGCTGGAAGTGTTTATTGGACCGCCGCTTGTGGATCAGTTTATGGTCTATGCCGGTTTTTCAAAAGAAGAGGCTGATAAAGCGACGGAATATTATCGTGAACGGTATACAAAGACAGGTATGTTTGAAAATGCCCTGTATCCCGGAATCGAGGAGCTTCTGGCATATCTGAAGGATCAGGGCTGTGTGCTGGCTGTGGCTTCTTCAAAGCCGGAGATATATGTGCGGCAGATCCTGGAACATTTTCACCTGACAGGCTATTTTACCGAGATTGTCGGTGCTGAGCTTGAAGAGGGTGGAATTTCCAAAAAAGAAGATGTGATCGAAGAGGCGCTGAAACGTCTGCATATGGAATCCAACCGCCAGGATGTGGTTATGGTCGGCGATCGATCCTATGATGTCCTTGGCGCCCATGCCTGTGGTATCCAGTGTATCGGCGTGGCTTATGGATATGGTTCAATGGATGAACTGATCAAAGCCGGTGTCACTTATGTGGCTGATTCCGTAGAAGAACTGGAAATTCTGGCTGGAAGCGCTAAAGAAGAACCAAAAGTCGAGATTAGTTCGATAGACGTAACGGAATTATCCCAGCAACAGGAACGACAGCTGGAAAAAGAACTGCGACGGGAAAAGAAAAACAGACAAAAACAACAAAAAATGATGCCGGAAGATGGAAAAATTGTGCGGGAGTCTGTACCCCGTAAACTCTGGAGAGTTTTTTATCCGATCCTGACACATTTTGGGATTAGCAATGTGATCAGCATCGCTGCTACTATGCTTCTGATGGCAATTGGTATGCTGGTTCTTGGTATTCATGATCCGGAGGATTTGAGCAATCTTATTGCGCATCAGACCCTGGCGATTACCGGCCTTGGTGGTCTGGTGGCAATACCTGTGCTTTACCTGTTCTTAAA
This sequence comes from uncultured Lachnospiraceae bacterium, assembly GCA_934394565.1. Taxonomy (GTDB): domain Bacteria; phylum Bacillota; class Clostridia; order Lachnospirales; family Lachnospiraceae; genus UBA11957. The sequence continues at coordinate 192,730 of CAKRQV010000003.1, read as the reverse complement.
GCAGGATGAAAAACGCCGGATTTCTGGCAGATATGCGATTCGTAAAGTACCTGAAAAAAATGTGTCACCACAGATCATACTGGGAACGGTTTTAATGTCCATGGGATTGTGTCAGGTGTTGAATGACCTGATCACCTTAAGCGGGCTGGAAAAGGTTTTTCCTTATTATTCCCAGCTGGAAACACAGGTGTATGAAGGACAGAATCTGCTTCTTATGTTGGCAGTAGTAGCTGTGATTGCCCCTATTGCCGAAGAGCTTGTATTCCGTGGCCTTGTCATGATGCGCATCCGCGATTATATCGGTCCGCTTGCCGGAATTCTGCTCAGTGCCCTTTGCTTTGGTATCTACCATGGAAATGCCGTTCAGTTTATCTATGCTGGACTTCTTGGTATTTTCCTGGGTCTGTCTATGGAACGTGCTCAGAATATCTGGGTGCCGATACTGGGGCATATGGCAGCGAACTTCTGGTCTGTCCTTGGTATGTCCGTTGTAGCCGCTCTCGCAGGTAACAGCCAGACCACAAAGATTGCTGCAGACATTGTTATGGCTATCGTTTTCTTAAGTGGTTTTGGTCTCCTTGGTTTTGGAAAAAAGAAAAAAACTGTAGTAAAAAAGGATCCGGGTGTCACATCTGCAGAAAAAGCTGATTTAAAGGAGAAAGCCGTGAATCAAACAGATTCTGCTGGTGAACCATTCATATCGGAGGTTTCTGGAAGCAGACTGAATAAGGAAACTAAACCTGGCGTTGCAAGCGGAGAGGTGACTGCTGAAGCGGTAGCTGAAGTACTGGAAAAATCTGTAGAAGAGCTTGAAGAAGCAGCTAAAAATGACGAACCGGAAACGACAGCTGATGTTGCAGAACAAGAAGATACGAAATAAAGAAAAGTGAATAATTCCCTTTAAGGGGAAGAAACATAAAGAGACAGAATACTATAAAGATATGTGTTCTGTCTCTTGTTTTCCACCGAGGCGGACAGTTCCGTTTTATTAAACCTGAGAATCAAATGAAACCCTCTTGGTGATAAAAGGATTCATCTTCTCTCCAAGTCTCACATGCTCCGGATGATGCAGATAAGCATCCAGTACTGAATCGTTATCCAATGCCATCCGGATCATCAGGTCCATATTCGCCGGTCGATCCACCACATTTGTGTCAATTACTACACTCCGCACACCTGGCACCTCAGCCCTGATCAATGCAAAGCCATCCCGAAGCTCTCTGACCACCTCATCAGTCAGGAAACCTGGCTCATATTTGAAAAGAACATAATGATGCAACATAATGATACCTCCCCATACATTTTTCTTAAGTATACCGCTAATACACGTAAAAATCTACAAAAATAACAAAAGAAATCAAATAATCCATAAAAGAAAACGACAAACTGCACAAAAAAATACTATAAATCAATTCCTTGTAAATTTATCAAAAAATATAATGCACAAGCTGTACAATATAAAAATATAAATAATCAGACAATACATAAAAATATAGTGAATAGACAAATAATCTGACAATTTAAGAAAAGGCAGTATTTACAACATTTAAAAACAGGTGTATAGTAACCTCATTAAAACTTTAAATCATCAAAGTCATGAGAGGAAAAAGCTATGTTACAGGAGAATCAGATGAAAAAACAGGGCCTGTATGATCCACAGTTCGAACACGATAACTGTGGTATCGGTGCTGTTGTCAATATCAAAGGCATCAAGACACGTGAAACTGTAGACAATGCACTCAAAATCGTTGAAAATCTCGAACATCGTGCCGGTAAAGATGCAGAAGGCAAGACCGGTGACGGTGTCGGTATCATGCTGCAGGTTTCCCATAAATTCTTTAAGAAAGTCTGTCAGAAGGAGAACATTACCATCGGTGAGGAGAGAGATTATGGCGTTGGCATGTTTTTCTTCCCGCAGGATGAACTCCAGAGAAATCAGGCAAAAAAGCTGTTTGAAGTCATTGTCCAGAAAGAGGGCATGAAATTCCTTGGCTGGAGAAAAGTGCCGACACATCCGGAGATTCTCGGTTCTGTAGCACTGGCCTGTATGCCCTATATCGAGCAGGGATTTGTAGAACGCCCGAAAAACACAGAGAAAGGTCTGGATTTTGACCGGAAGCTGTATGTAGCCCGCCGTGTTTTCGCGCTCAGTAACGATAACACTTATGTGCTGTCCTTATCCAGCCGTACCATTGTCTATAAAGGTATGTTCCTGGTAGGCCAGCTCAGACAGTTCTTTGACGATCTGCAGAGCCCGGAGTATGAATCTGCGATTGCTATGGTACATTCCCGTTTCAGTACCAATACGACACCGAGCTGGGAGAGAGCCCATCCAAACCGTTTTATCGTTCACAACGGCGAGATCAATACCATCCGGGGCAATGCCGATAAGATGGCAGCCCGTGAAGAAACGATGGACAATGAGATTCTGGGCGATGACCTGTCCAAAGTTATGCCGGTCATTTCCGCACAGGGTTCCGACTCTGCCATGCTTGATAATACGCTGGAATTTCTGGTCATGAGTGGTATGCCGCTGCCGCTGGCTGTCATGATCACAATCCCGGAGCCATGGGCTAATAACAAGACCATGTCCCAGAAGAAAAAGGATTTCTACCATTATTATGCAACAATGATGGAGCCTTGGGATGGTCCGGCATCCATCGTCTTTTCCGATGGTGATCTGATGGGTGCGGTACTTGACCGTAACGGACTGCGTCCGTCCCGTTACTATATTACAGATGATGATTATCTGATTCTGTCCTCCGAGGTCGGCGTATTACAGATTGATCCGTCCCATATCGTTCAGAAAGAGAGACTGCATCCGGGCAAGATGCTTCTGGTAGATACTGTGCAGCAGAAGGTCATCTCCGATGATGAGCTGAAAGAATACTATGCATCCCGCCAGCCTTACGGTGAATGGCTCGACAGCAATCTGATCACTCTTGGCAGTTTAAAGATTCCGAATCAGAGTGTGCCGTCTTATACGGATAAAGAGCGTAAACGTCTGATGAAGGCCTTTGGCTATACGTATGAGGAATACAGAACATCCATCCTGAATATGGCGACAAACGCTTCTGAGGGTATTGGAGCCATGGGTATCGATACACCGCTGCCGGTACTTGACAAGAGACATCAGCCGCTGTTTAACTATTTCAAACAGCTGTTTGCCCAGGTAACCAATCCGCCGATCGATGCGATCCGGGAGAAGGTCGTTACAGCAACCCGTGTATTTGCTGGAGAAGAGGGCAATCTTCTGGAAGAAAAACCGGAAAACTGCCATATGCTGCAGATCAATAATCCGATCCTGACCAACACAGATCTGATGAAGATCCGCAATATTAAGGAAGAAAGCCATATCAAAGTCACGACGCTGTCTTTGGTATATTACAAAAATACAAGCCTGGAAAAAGCTATTGATCGTCTGTTTGTCGAAGTTGACCGTGCCCACAGAGATGGTGTAAATATCATCATATTATCTGACCGTGGTGTGGATGAGTATCATGTGGCTATTCCGTCACTGTTGGCTGTCTCTGCTGTCCATCATCATCTGGTTGATACGAGAAAGAGAACGTCTCTTTCTGTGATTCTGGAGTCTGGAGAACCGCGGGAAGTGCATCATTTTGCAACGCTGCTTGGCTACGGTGCCTGTGCGATCAACCCGTATCTGGCCTACGAAGCGATTGACGATCTGATCAAGACCGGCATGCTGAAAAAAGACTATTATGCTGCTGTCAACGATTACAATGAAGCTGTTATAAGCGGTATCGTAAAGATCGCTTCCAAGATGGGTATTTCCACGATTCAGTCCTATATGGGTGCACAGATCTTTGAAGCCATCGGTGTTGATGAATCTGTGATCAATAAATATTTTACGAATACAGTCAGCCGCATCGGCGGTATCACCCTGCGAGATATCGAGGATGAGGTCAATGACCTGCACGATCAGGCCTTTGATCCGCTGGGACTTGACAGCGATCTGACCCTTGACAGCATTGGCCGCCATAAGATGAGAAGCGGTGGCGAACAGCATCTGTACAATCCACTGACAATCCATCTGTTGCAGGAATCCACCAGAACCGGGGATTACAGCAAGTTTAAAGAATATACGGCACAGGTCAATTCTGAGCACCGTGAAGGCACGCTGCGTGATCTGCTGGCATTCAAATATCCGAAAAAAGGTATTCCGATCGAGGAAGTCGAGAGTGTAGACTCTATCGTGACCCGTTTTAAGACCGGTGCGATGTCTTATGGTTCTATTTCCCAGGAAGCCCATGAGACTCTGGCACTGGCCATGAATGCTATCCATGGTAAATCCAACAGTGGTGAGGGCGGTGAGGAACCGAGCCGTCTGAAACCGGGCAGAAATGGTGAGAACAGATGCTCTGCGATCAAGCAGGTGGCATCCGGCCGCTTTGGTGTAACTTCAAGCTACCTTGTCAGTGCCAAAGAGATCCAGATCAAGATGGCACAGGGCGCAAAACCGGGTGAGGGCGGTCATCTGCCGGGCGGAAAGGTATATCCGTGGATCGCAAAGACCAGATATTCAACCCCGGGTGTATCCCTGATCTCTCCGCCGCCGCATCATGATATCTATTCGATCGAGGATCTGGCACAGCTGATCTACGATCTGAAAAATGCCAATACAAATGCAAGAATTTCTGTCAAACTGGTATCTGAGGCCGGTGTCGGTACTGTCGCTGCCGGTGTTGCCAAAGCCGGTGCCCAGGTTATCCTGATCTCTGGTTATGACGGTGGTACTGGTGCTGCACCGAGAAGTTCCATCCACAATGCCGGACTTCCGTGGGAGATTGGTCTGGCTGAGACACACCAGACTCTGATCCGCAACAATCTGCGTAACAAAGTCCGTATCGAGACGGATGGTAAGCTGATGAGTGGCCGTGACGTTGTGATCGCTGCCATGTTAGGCGCCGAGGAATATGGTTTTGCGACAGCACCGCTGATCACGATGGGTTGTGTCATGATGCGTGTCTGCAACCTGGATACCTGTCCGGTTGGTGTGGCTACACAGAATCCGGAGCTTCGTAAGAATTTCCGCGGTAAACCGGAATATGTTATCAATTTCATGCACTTTATTGCTCAGGAAATGCGGGAATATATGGCAAAGCTCGGTGTGCGCACAGTAGATGAGCTGGTAGGCCGCAGTGATTTCCTCGAGGTGAAAGAGCATATTGATGGTCTGAAAGCATCCAAGGTGGACATGCACCGCATCCTGGACAATCCGTTTGCAAAGAAGGGCGCTAAAGTCATCTTTGACCCGAAACAGGTGTATGATTTCAAGCTGGAGCAGACAAAGGATGAGAAGATCCTCTTAAAGCAGCTGAAAAAAGCACTGGACGAGGGTACACCGAAACGTCTGGAAGTGGATGTGACCAATGTGGACCGTACATTCGGTACGATCTTTGGTGCAGAGATTACAAGAAAATACGGTGACAATACGCTGAAAGATGATACCTACCAGATCAAGTGTACCGGTGCCGGTGGACAGAGCTTTGGTGCTTTTATTCCGAAAGGTATGACGATTGAGCTGGAGGGAGATTCAAACGATTACTTTGGCAAGGGACTTTCCGGTGGTAAGCTGATCGTATATCCGCCGACAGGCATTACCTATAAACAGGATGAAAATATTATCATCGGTAACGTGGCTCTGTACGGTGCGACCAGCGGTAAAGCCTTTATCAACGGTGTGGCCGGTGAGCGTTTCTGTGTCAGAAATTCCGGTGCCATGGCTGTTGTCGAGGGTGTTGGAGATCACGGATGTGAATATATGACGGGTGGCCGTGTGGTAGTCATCGGTAAGATCGGCAAGAACTTTGCTGCAGGTATGAGCGGTGGTATTGCCTATGTACTGGATGAAGACAGCGATATCTATACCCGTATCAACAAGGAAATGACAGGCATCGAGAAGATTACCTCCAAGTACGATGTTCTGGAGCTCAAACAGATGATCCAGGAGCATGTGGCTGCGACAAATTCTGTTAAAGGCAAACAGATCCTCGATTCCTTTACCGATTACCTGCCGAAATTCAAAAAGATCATTCCACACGATTACAACCGTATGCAGATGGCAATCGTGCAGATGGAAGAAAAAGGTCTGAACAGTCAGCAGGCACAGATCGAAGCATTCTATGCGAATGCGAGAAAGTAAGGAGGAGAGACGATGGGAAAACCAACTGGATTTATGGAATATAAAAGAGAAGAAAGCAGATCAGAGGCTCCTCTGGAGAGAATCAAACATTTTAAAGAGTTTCATGTGCACCTGCCGCTGGAAAAACAGCAGCAGCAGGGCGCACGCTGTATGGCCTGTGGTGTACCGTTCTGCCAGTCTGGCATGATGATCGGTGGTATGGCCAGTGGCTGTCCGCTGCACAATCTGATTCCGGAGTGGAATGATCTGGCATATCTTGGCAACTGGGAGGTCGCTTACCAGCGACTGAAAAAGACCAGCAACTTCCCGGAATTTACCTCTCGCGTATGTCCGGCACTGTGTGAAAAAGCCTGTACCTGCAGTTTAAACGGGGATGCTGTAACCACAAGGGATAATGAATATGCGATCATCGAGCATGCGTATGAGATGGGGTGGGCCAAGGCCAATCCGCCGAAGGTGCGTACCGGTAAAAAGATTGCTGTTATTGGCAGTGGCCCGTCCGGGCTGGCTACTGCAGACCAGTTGAATAAGCGTGGCCATGAAGTGACAGTGTATGAACGAAATGACCGTGTCGGTGGCCTGCTCCGCTATGGTATCCCGAATATGAAGCTGGAAAAAAGAGTGATTGACCGTAAGATGAAAATCATGGAGGAAGAAGGTATTCATTTTGTGACGAATGCCAACGTTGGTGAAAATGTCAACGCTGCAAAGCTTCTGAAAGAATATGACCGTGTTGTCCTGTGCTGTGGCGCTTCCAATCCGAGAGATATCAAGGTGCCGGGAAGGGATGCAAAGGGAATTTATTTTGCCGTGGATTTCCTGACAGGTGTGACGAAGAGTCTTTTGGATTCAGATTTAAAGGACGGCAAGCATGTCAATGTCAAGAATAAAAAGGTTATGGTCATCGGTGGTGGTGATACCGGTAACGACTGCTGTGGTACAGCCATCCGTCTGGGTGCGCAGAGTGTGGTACAGCTGGAAATGATGCCAAAGGCACCGGATAACCGTGCAGCCAATAATCCGTGGCCGCAGTGGCCAAAGGTCTGCAAGACAGATTATGGTCAGGAGGAGGCAATTGCCCTTTGGGGACATGATCCACGAATCTATACTACGACAGTGACGGAGTTTATCAAGAATGAGAAGGGTGAGCTCTGTAAGGCAAAGCTGGTGAAACTGGAGAGTAAGAAGGATGAGAAGTCCGGCCGTATGATGATGGTGCCGATCGCCGGTACGGAAGAGATCGTGGATGTGGATATCGTGCTGATTGCGGCTGGTTTCCTTGGTACGCAGCAGTATGTGGCCAAGGCATTCGGGGTTGAATTAAACCAGAGAACGAATGTAGCTACCGAGGCCGGTAAATATGAGACGAATGTGGAGAATGTATTTACAGCGGGTGATATGCATCGTGGACAGTCGCTGGTTGTCTGGGCAATCCGTGAAGGACGTGAGGCAGCACGGGCTGTGGATGAGAGCCTGATGGGATACACGAATCTGTCAGTACAATAGAATATTTTGGAGACGGACAAGGGAAAATCCTGCCGGGGATTTTTCCTTGTCCGTCTCTATCCCTTCACAACCTCCTATTGAAAATTACCTTCAAATCCCCTATAATGGCAGAGAAAATGATACAAAAAATAATTTGACATATAGACATATAGTAGAGATAAAAGGAGATTGTATGGAAAAGGCGATTATTGCGATGAGTGGAGGCGTGGACAGTTCGGTGGCGGCTCTTTTGACGAAAGAGGCGGGAGCAGACTGTATCGGTGTGATGCTGAAACTGTATGAGAACGAGGATCTGGGCATTGAGCGGACAAAAACCTGCTGTTCATTGGATGATGCACAGGATGCCCGGGCAGTGGCGTATAAGCTGGATATGCCGTTTTATGTATTTAATTTCAGTGAGCATTTCCATGGCGCAGTTATCGAGCGTTTTATCGAAGCCTACAGAAACGGCTGTACGCCAAATCCGTGTATCGACTGTAATCGCTACCTGAAATTTGGAAAACTCTTTCAGCGTATGAATGAGCTGCAGAGAGACTTTATTGTGACCGGACACTATGCACGTGTGGAAAAAGATACAGAAAGTGGCCGGTATCTGTTGAAAAAAGGACTGGATGCAACGAAAGATCAGTCCTATGTACTGTACGATCTGACACAGGAACAGCTGGCTCATGTGCGTTTCCCGCTGGGAGCATACCGAAAAGAAGATATTCGAAGGATTGCCGAAGAGCATGGGTTTGTCAATGCTGCGAAACCGGACAGTCAGGATATCTGTTTTGTACCGGATGGAGATTATGCGCGTGCAATCTCAAGATTTACAGACGAGATGCTGCCACCGGGCGATTTTGTGGATACAGAGGGCAAGGTGCTGGGACAGCATGAAGGAATTGAACATTATACGATCGGCCAGCGCCGTGGCCTTAAGCTGGCGGCAGGAAAGCGCATCTACGTGACAGATATTCGTCCGTCAGACAACACTGTTGTGCTGGGAAAGAACGAAGATCTGTTTCATCGTGAGCTGACAGCAGACGAAGTAAATATGATCGCCTTTGAAAAAATCAGCGAGCCGATCCGGGTAAAAGCAAAAATTCGATACCGCCACAAAGAAGCACCGGCACTGGCCTGGCAGACAGAGGATGGAAAACTCCATCTGAAATTTGATGAGCCACAGCGAGCCATTACCAAAGGCCAGGCCGTCGTTTTATATGATGACGAGCTTGTCATCGGCGGTGGCCGGATCTGTGAGATCGGGGCATAGCTATAAGAAATATGTATATTGAAATGACAGTTTACAGTAAAGTCTGGAGACTGTCATTTTTATGTTATGTATGTGCGAAAAAATCCGGTGAACCGTTTTTAGGCATAAAAATGGAGTAACAGCTTACAAGTTTTCCATAGACGAATCCTGCATATACTGTTATACTGTAGAAAGCGAAAAACGGAGGTTGAAACATATGACAGAGCAGGCAAACACCCAGCAGCGCATCCGCCAGCTGACCAATACACTCCTTGCGGATTATGAAAAAGGACGTGTGGTAGATAAAAAGAATCATTTTGATGATCCAAGTAAAGAAATCGTTGTTGATATACTCAAAAAAGTCCAGATCATCATATTCCCCGGATATTTTCGGAATGAGCATTACCGCACGTATACCATGGAAAATACGGTGTCCATGCTTCTGGAAGATGTTTTATATAACCTGACCAAGCAGATTTCCCTCGTATGGAAACACGTCGAAGGAAAGTCCGGGATTACTCCGGAACAGGCATGGGAAGAGGCACAGGAGATTGCCCTGACCTTCTTTGAACAGATCCCGATGATCCGCGAATGCATCGAGACAGATGTAGAAGCTGCTTATGAAGGCGATCCGGCAGCGTTTAACAAAGATGAGATCATCTTCTCTTATCCGGGATTTTATGCCATCATCGTACACCGTATTGCCCATGTACTGCACAAGCTCGGCGTGCCTATGATCCCCCGCATCATGTCCGAATACGCCCATACGATCACCGGTGTAGACATCCATCCCGGTGCGACCATTGGCAAATATTTCTTCATCGATCACGGAACCGGCATTGTTATCGGTGAAACGACAACCATCGGAGATCATGTGAAAATTTACCAGGGCGTAACCCTCGGTGGTCTGTCCACCCGTGGCGGCCAGGCCCTTAAAAACAAAAAGAGGCACCCCACCATCGAAGACAACGTCACCATCTACTCCAACGCCTCCATCCTCGGTGGCGAAACAGTCATCGGACATGATGTTGTTGTAGGAGGTAATGTATTCATCACCTCATCCATCCCCGCCGGAGCCCGGGTAAGCCTTAAAAACCAGGAACTCGTCTTCCACTACCGCGAGACCCACGACGAACGGCAGGATCTCGTCCAGGAAAACGGCTGGGACCGCATGTAATATAAGGAAATACTTTGAAGTCAGCATAGAAGAGCTGTCACATGGAATATATCCTTTTTAGTGTGTAAAACAGTAAAATGGATGTATCCTATGTGACAGCTCTTTTCGTCCGTCCGTTCGTCTGTTACCTACTCACGATACGCCTTGTAAGCGTCAAACTGATCTGTAACTTCCTTAGAGGGTGCCTTTGTAACCAGGCTGACTACTACAATAAACAGCAGACTGATAAAGAATCCGACTAATAAAGAATATACTCCGGTAGCCACATAAATGGTCTGCCCATTAACCAGCGGCAGATAATCCCACACAAGTACCGTGCCTGCACCGGAGACCAGACCAGCCACAGCCCCAGCCAGATTTGTCCGCTTCCAGAACAGACTCATCAGCACCAGCGGTCCAAACGCAGAACCAAGACCAGCCCAGGCATCCGAAACCAGACCCATGATCGAACTGTTCGGATCCCATGCAATAAAGAAAGCAATCACAGCCACAGCCAGCGTCGTAATACGGCCAATCATCAGCACCTTTTTATCATCAGCTTTCGGATCCAGAATATCCTTATAGATATCCGTGGAAACAGCCGAAGAGCAGACCAGCAGCTGAGAATCTGCTGTTGACATGATTGCTGCCAGAATACCACAGATAAACAGACCACCGATAAATGGCAGCGGCAGATATTCCGTAAATACACGGGTAATCATTTCAATAAATACAGATTCTGTAGAAGCAGCACCCTCCGTGCCAAGAATCGTCGGGAACAGGAAAGCTCTGCCGACAACACCGATAACAACAGCGAAAGAAAGTGAGATCACAACCCATACGATTGCAATCACAGAGGATTTCCTCAACTCTTTTTCATTCTTGACTGCCATAAAACGCACCAGAATATGTGGCATACCACAGTATCCAAGTCCCCATGCCACATTAGAAAGAACTTCAACAAGCTTGATCGGATGGTCTCCATTATAAAACAGGCTCATGTAATGCTCTGAATTAACGCCCGTGCTGGCCAGTGTATTTGCAAAATCCCCACTGACAAAGTTCCAGGCAATGATCGGAACGACCAACAGTCCGACTAACATCAGCATACCCTGCACGAAATCTGTTGTACATACAGCGAGAAAACCGCCCATAAATGTGTAGACCAGAATAACAGCAGCACCGATAAACAGCGCGATATGATAGTCAATACCAAATACTGAATTGAACAGCTTGCCGCCGGAAGCCAGCGCAGAAGCTGTGTAGACCAGGAAAAAGATGCAGATGATCACAGAAGACACACCTAAAAGGATCTTTTTCTCGTCTTTGTAGCGGTTGCCAAAAAATTCCGGTAATGTCAGGGAATTGTCAGCTACGATGGTATAACGGCGCAGGGGTTTGGCGATGATCAGCCAGTTGGCGATCGTACCAAGACCAAGACCAATGGCAATCCAGGCCTGGCCGGTACCAAGTGCGTAGATAGAACCTGGCAGACCCATCAGGAGCCAGCCACTCATATCAGAAGCCTGTGCGGACAATGCGGCAACCGGACCACTCAGGCCACGTCCGCCAAGAAAATAATCACTGGCACTGCCTGTCTTTTTCATACAGGCAACACCGATAAGGATCATCAGTGCCAGATAACAGGCAAAGGCGATCAGAATTGCTACAGTAGATGAATCCATGTTATTCTCCTCCTTCAGTAAATCAACAGTTCCATTATAGCGGATATTTGGCATTGGTAAAGCGACAATGATTCATAAAAGTATGGACAACTATGACAAAATGACATAAAATATGACAGAGATAAACGTAAAAAAAGTGCCTGTGGAAACCCATAGGCAGGACGGCTGTCAAAAAAGTAAGGTGCGATAAGCCTGTACTGGCAATCTAATATATAAAGGAAGTAATTGTATGGAAATCAGCAAATATCATATATTTATGGAGGTTGTACGTCACCATAGCTTTTCAAAAGCTGCAGAAGTACTGGGATATACCCAGTCCGGTGTGAGCCATACGCTGAAACGGATGGAAGATGAACTGGGGCTGACCCTGTTTTACCGCAACAGAAATGGTGCGTATCTGACGGCTGCCGGGGAAGAGATCCTTTCCTATGTCAGCCAGATCGTCCAGAGTCAGGATAATCTGCAGCAGACGGTGGAAAATCTGCATGATCTGAACAGGGGGTCTTTGCAGATCGGAACATATTCGAGTATTTCCCGTAAATGGCTGCCCCAGATCATCCGCGAATTCAGAAAAGATTATCCGCAGATTGAAATTCATTTTAAGGAAGGTGGTGCACAGGATATTCTTGAATGGATGCAGCGGCGGGAGGTCGATATGGGATTTTTCAGTGAAGGCGTGGATGACTGGTACGATTGGATCCCGCTGGCAGAAGATCCGCTGCTGGCTGTACTGCCGCCAGAGTATGACGGAGAGAATCGCGAAGCGTTCCCCATAAAACAGTGCAATGACCAGAAGTTTATTATTTCCGAAAAAGGTACGGATATCGATATCCACCGCCTGCTGCATGAGCAGCATGTACATCCCGATATCCAGTATTCGGCGAAGGATGACTATACGATCATTGCCATGGTGTCCTGTGGCCTTGGCATCAGTATCCTGCCCGGTATGGTGCTGGAACATAATGACACAAATGTACAGACGATGCCGCTTGATCCCCATGCTGTCCGTCGGCTGGGGCTTGCTGTGCCATCTCTGCAGATGGCATCCCCGGCGGCCAGAAAGTTTATCGAGTATGCCAAAGATTTTATTGCCACGCATATGAAAAATACTGTTTTTCAAAACAGGCACTGGTAAATGTTTCATAAAAAGCAGCAGGATTCTGTGGAAAAACAGGATTAGCGTTTGAAAAAAGCCGCTCTATATGGTATAACTATCCTATATTTGGCATGATAAGGGGAAAATATGTTTCAAGAGGTACGAAAGGCTGTGAAAGATGCCAGAACGCGCCGGGATTATTATGACTATAATCTGCTGGCGGCGATCATTCTTCTGGTGGCTTTTGGCCTTATTATTCTGTATAGCGCCAGTTCCTATGATGCCGCATCCAATGCCAAGATGGCAAACGACAGTATGTGGTATCTGAAGCATCAGGCACCGATCAGTGCGATCGCTGTGGTCCTTTGCGTATTTATTTCAAGATATGATTATCATTATCTGAAAAGCTGGGCAGGGGTGCTCTATGTAATTTCGCTGATTCTGATGATGATGGTACGTCTGACACCGCTTGGTGTGTCTGCCAATGGTTCCAGGCGATGGTTAAAGCTTGGTGTGCAGTTCCAGCCAGCAGAAATTGCAAAGATTGCGGTGATTATTTTTATTCCCTATCTGGCAATCAAGCTTGGACGAAAGATCAATACATTGAAGGGTACGCTTTTTCTGCTGTTCTGGGGTGCAATCCCGGCAGCTTTTGCCTGGTACTTTACCGATAACTTAAGCACAGGTCTGATCATCGGTGCGATTACGATGGTGATCATCTTTGTGAGCCATCCAAAAACAAAGCCGTTTATGATCCTTTTGGCTGTAGTGGCTGTAGTGGCTCTGATTATCGTAATCTATGCCAGTACACTGGAATATGATCCGACCGGTAATTTCCGTCTGCGTCGTGTACAGGTATGGCTGCATCCGGAACAGTATTCCGCTTTTGGTGGATATCAGGTTATCCAGGGACTGTATGCTATTGGATCCGGCGGATTGTTTGGCAAGGGCCTTGGCAATAGTGCACAGAAGATCAGCAGTATTCCGGAAGCGCAGAATGATATGATCTTTGCTATTATCTGCGAGGAGCTGGGGATTTTTGGTATGCTTTTAGTACTGCTTTTGTTTGGGTATCTTTTATATCGACTTTTTTTTATCGCCCAGAATGCTCCGGATCTGTTCGGATCGTTGATGGTAACCGGCATCATGGCACATATTGCCCTGCAGGTTATTTTAAATATTGCTGTAGTTATCAATCTGATTCCTACGACTGGTATTACTTTACCATTTTTCAGTTACGGAGGTACGTCGAGTCTCTTCCAGATGGCGGAGCTGGCGATCGCGCTGAGTGTTTCACGAAGAATCAAACTGAAAGACTGATATACCGGTTGTACAGGATCGTTATATAATATAGGAGGAAAGTATGAGTAAAGTAAAAACAAGATTTGCACCGAGCCCGACAGGACGTATGCATGTAGGTAATCTGCGTACTGCGCTGTATGCCTATCTGATTGCAAAACATGAGGGAGGCAGCTTTATGCTGCGTATTGAGGATACAGACCAGGAACGCTTTCAGGAGGGGGCACTGGAGATTATTTACCGTACGCTGGCGGATACCGGTCTGGTCCATGATGAGGGTCCGGATAAGGACGGTGGCGTAGGTCCGTATGTACAGAGTGAGAGATGCGCACAGGGCATTTACATGAAATATGCCAGACAGCTGATCGAACAGGGCGATGCCTATTACTGTTTCTGTGATAAGGAGCGTCTGGAATCCCTGCGGACATCCGTAGCCGGAAAAGAGATTACCGTATATGACAAACATTGTCTGCACCTGAGCAAAGAAGAAATAGAGGCTAATCTGGCAGCCGGAAAGCCGTATGTTATCCGTATCAACATGCCAACGGAGGGGACAACGACCTTCCACGATGAGATCTACGGCGATATCACTGTTAATAATGAAGAACTGGATGATATGATCCTGATCAAATCCGACGGTTATCCGACATATAATTTTGCCAATGTTGTGGATGACCATCTGATGGGCATTACCCATGTTGTCCGTGGTAATGAGTACCTGTCCTCCACACCGAAATACAATCGTCTGTACGAAGCTTTTGGCTGGGATGTGCCGGTGTATGTACATTGTCCGCTGATCACCAATGAAGAGCACCAGAAGCTGTCAAAGAGATGCGGTCATTCCTCTTACGAAGATCTGCTGGAGCAGGGCTTTGTCCGTGAGGCTATCGTCAACTTTGTGGCATTGCTTGGCTGGAGTCCGGAGGATAACCAGGAGATCATGTCTCTTGACGAGCTGATCCAGAAATTTGATTACCGCCATATGAGCAAATCCCCGGCTGTTTTTGATATGACAAAGCTGCGCTGGATGAACGGCGAGTATATCAAAGCCATGGATGATGAAAAATTCTTTGAAATGGCAGAACCGTATCTGAAACGTGTGCTGACAAAGAACTTTGACCTGAAAAAAATTGCCGGTATGGTCAAGACCCGTATCGAGACATTGCCGGATATCTGTGAGATGGTAGATTTCTTTGAAGAGATGCCGTCCTACGATGTGTCCATGTACAATCATAAAAAGATGAAGACAACACCGGAGACATCCAAAGCTGTGCTGAAAGATGTACTTCCACTTCTTGAACAGCAGGAAGACTATTCCAACGATGCACTGTTTGCTCTGTTATCTGCCTATGGCAAGGAAAAAGGATACAAAACCGGCTACGTAATGTGGCCGATCCGTACCGCTGTATCCGGTAAACAGATGACACCGGCCGGTGCGACAGAAATCCTGGAAATCATCGGCAAGGAGGAATCCATCCGCCGTATCCGCGCAGCTATAGAAAAATTAAGCTGAATCTAAACAAATCACAACAAAGGGCAGTCGCCCATACTTCCGGAGCCATGCTGGTCCTTGCCGGACCCGGCTCCGGAAAAACTTCTGTTTTAATTTCCCGATTACAATATTTAACCGATACGCATACAGCCAGACCACAGGAAATTCTTGCGGTGACTTTTACGCGGGCAGCTGCAGCAGAGATGAAGGAGCGGTATCTGAAAGCCAGTAAAAGAAACGCAACGCTGATCACCTTTGGCACACTGCATAGTGTTTTCTTTGCCATATTGCGCGAGGCAAAGCAGACGAGAGAAAAGCGGCTGTTTGCCGGGAAAGAAAAACAGAAATTGTTAGGGGAAATCCTCAGCAGTCTGGGTCAGGACATATCCTGTAGAGAGGAACAGGTAAAATTGCTGGAACAGGAAATCAGCCGGATCAAACATGCGCCGGAACTACAGGAGACATTTGTTTCCGACGTTTTGGAGCCAGAAGATTTCCGACAGGCTTTTTTGCTGTATCAGACTGCTCTTGGGGAGTGTCATGGGATGGATTTCGATGACCTGGCGGAAGAGACCCTCAGACTGTTTGCCGAACATCCCGAGGTCTGCAGGCAATGGCAGCGACGATTTTCTTATATTTTGGTAGATGAGTTTCAGGATATTGACCGTCAGCAATATGCACTCTTAAAACTTCTGGCAAAGCCGCAGAACAATCTGTTTATGGTGGGGGATGATGATCAGTCTATCTATGGGTTCCGTGGTGCTGATCCAGCTGTGATGCAGCAGGTTGCAGTGGATTTCCCATCTCTTGAAACTGTTGTGCTGGATACAAATTACCGGTGTGAGAGGCAGATCATTGCCTGCGCAGAACGACTGATCTATCATAACCAGCAGCGGTTTGACAAAAAGATTTCTCCGGCAAAGACACAGGACGGGCAGCTGCTTTGCCTGAAGGCACCTGACAGACGCAGTGAGTGGAAGATGATTGCCGAGGATATAATCCGTGAGCAGCAGAGCGGCCGGCTGTTGTCAGATATGGCAGTGCTTACCCGTACCGGAAAAGGGCAGGAGGGACTGCAGATGACATTGCAGCGTCTGGGAGTCTCCTGTTGTCCGTCAAGGAAAAATCAGCGGCCGGCGGCTTCTTTTATATGGAAAGATCTGCTTTCTTATCTGCAACTGGGGCAGGGAGATATGCAGAGAAGTACCTGCCTGCGGATACTGAACCGGCCCGAGCGCTATATTCCGCGAAATGCGCTCAGGGGACATCTGCTGGACTGGGAGGAGAGTATACAGACTGCGGATCGCTTTGTGGCGGGCAGACTATGTCAGTTGCAACGGGAGATTTGCGGTTTGCAGTCTCTGGCACCGGCAGCTGCACTGTATTATATCCGGCGGCACATAGGGTATGAAATCTGGCTGAAGGAAGTGGCCGTGCATCAGGGACAGGATCCGGATGTATATTTAACGATGCTGGATATGCTGCAACAGCTGGCTGCAGGGAAACGCAGTTTGAGACAGTATATTGCAGCTGTGGAAGCGTACGAGTGGCCGGAGTCGGTGTCCGGTGTGCAGTTGATGACGCTGCACAAAGCAAAAGGACTGGAATATGATGTGGTCTATATTCCGGATATTAATGATGGAAATATTCCCTGGAAAGATGCAAAGGAAAAGACAGAACTGGAAGAAGAAAGACGTCTCCTGTATGTGGGAATGACCAGAGCAAAAGAAAAACTGGTGCTTTCATGCGTACAGAAGGAGAACGGAGATGACAGGCAGTCTCTGTTCTGGGAAGAAGCAGGACTGGAAAGCAAAAGGGCATGTCTAAACTGAAAAACGGATGCATATAGTAAGGAAAGGGATGGTGGTAAAAGATGCACAGTGAAGGAATACTGCGTCTTCTGACAGGGGAAATCCGTAAAATTTTCGAGAAGACCAGGCTGGAGGAAAAAGAGCTGCAGGAGATTCGGCTGCGGGCCGATAAGCCGCTTTTAGTCATCGATGGCGGCAGGGAAATGTTCCTGGATAACATGGGACGTGTCTGGACTTCTGCGGTACAGGGCTACCGGGTATCTGTAGGGGAGATCCGGCAAATATTGGAGCGTATCAGCAACTATTCGCTGTATGCGTATGAGACGGAGGTATGTCGCGGTTTTTTAACCGTGCAGGGCGGCCACAGGGTCGGTCTTTTGGGACGGGTGGTCCTGGAGGAAGGACGCATCCGCGGTATGCGGGATATTGCCTATCTGAATATCCGTATTGCCCATCAGGTGAAAGGGTGCGCTGAGGGGCTTCTTCCTTATATGTATGCAGAGAATATGCTGAAAAATACACTGGTACTGGCTCCGCCGGGACAGGGTAAGACAACTATACTCCGGGATATGGTGCGACTGGTTTCCGATGGCAATATAAAAGCCAGGGGTCAGTCGGTGGCGGTCGTGGATGAACGTTCAGAGATTGCCGGATGCAGTCAGGGAGTGGCCGGGTATGATCTTGGCATCCGTACAGATGTGCTGGATGGTTGTCCGAAAACCGAGGGAATCCTTATGGTGGTACGATCCATGGCGCCAGATGTTATTGCTGTAGACGAGATTGCAGGAGAAGAAGATCAGAAGGCACTTCGCATGGCGGCATTTAGTGGCTGCCAGCTTCTGGCAACGGCCCATGGGCAGGAGTATGAGGATCTGTTTTGCCGGCAGGATATCCGTGCGCTGTGGGAGGAAGGGATCTTTTCCCGGTGTGTGTTGCTGGAAGCACAGGGGATGCCAGGGGTAGTCAAGGCGGTGTTTGACCAGAAAAAAGGCTGTATATACAGCAAAAGCAACAGATCATGTTTATTCGTCTGATACTTAGTGTGCTGTGTGTGGGCAGTGCCGGTGCACTTGGGATGCTAAAGGGAGAACGGATGCGTCAGAGAATTCAGGCATTGGGACAGCTGATCCGATTCCTGACGCATGTAGTCAGAGAACTGGAATTTGGCCGGGAACCGTTGCCGGAAATCTTTGAAAAGATGGCGCTGCGAAATAAAAAGCCATTGCAGGATTTCCTGACACAGACCGCAAAAGATTTACAGTCAGATACTGCATATATCAGTGAGATATTTTCACGGAATGTGAAAGAATATCTGACTGACTGGAACCTGGACAGGACAGATATCAGGCTTCTCGAACAGTTTGGCCGGGAGCTTGGCTATCCGGACCGGCAGCTGCAGATCCATACTGTGGAGTCGTATCTGCAGGAGCTTGAACTGCGAAAAAAGGAGCTGCAGAAGGAATATCCAAAAAACAGCCGGCTGTTTCGCACGCTGGGGCTCAGTGCCGGTATACTGGCAGCGGTGCTGCTATGGTAATGGGAAGGAGGGAAGGCCTGTGGAGATCGGGGTGCTGTTCCGCATCGGTGCGGTGGGAATTCTGGTATCTGTACTGACGCAGGTTTTAAAGCACAGCGGCAGGGAAGAGCAGGCATTTCTGGCCAGTCTGGCCGGGCTGGTACTTGTCCTGATGTGGATCGTTCCCTATATTGCGGAGCTGTTTGGCTCTATCGAAACGTTGTTTGCGTATCCCTGAAAAAGGAGAGAAATCTATGGAAATCTATAAAGCAGCAGTGATTGGGACGGGCAGTGTCCTTCTGGGGCTTTTTTTAAAAAACTGCCGGGAGGAATATGCACTGTATATCAGTCTGGCAGCGGGGATCCTGATCCTCGGACTGGCGGTGGGACGGCTTGGGGAGCTGTTAGATACCGTAAAGCTGATGCAAAAGCAGCTGGGACTGGAAGAAAGTTATCTGCGGATCCTGTTAAAAATGCTGGCCGTGACCTATATTGCCCAGTTTGCCGCGGCCATATGCAAAGACAGCGGCAACAGTGCGATTGCCGGACAGATCGATCTGTTTGCCAGGCTAACGCTGGCAGCACTTGGAGTGCCGGTATTTACTGCCCTGATTTCTCTGATCACTGGGATTCTGACTGTATGAAGAAAACAGCCTTTGGCGTACTGCTCGTCTGGCTGCTTTTTTTTGTGCAGCCGGTGCGGGCAGCTGAGATTTCCCTGCCGGATCTTACAGCTATGCAGGAGGCCGGGGATGCGTGGATGGACAAAGACCAGATGGAAATATCCAGCCTGCTTTCAGCGTTGCTGCAGGGAGAGGATCCCCTGCAGGCGGCAGATCCTGCACAGCGGGTAGCTCATATTGTTGAAAATTTTTTCACGGATATGACCGGCCTTTTTCGCCAGATGCTTCTTATGCTCCTGTGTGCGGCTCTTTTTCAGGTGCTGGCGGGTCTTGTGGAGGACAGACAGATTGCCCAGATGGGCTTTTCCATTCTGTTTATGTTGCTGGCAACACTTTTGATCCGGGATTTTGTGACGGAAACAAAGAAACTGGAAACTCTGCTAAACAGTCTGTGCAATTTTATGCAGGCATCCGGGGCAGCGTACAGCCTTGTTGTATTGGGCGCTTCGGGGACGGCCAGTGCGGCTTTTTTTACGCAGGGGATTCTTCTGGTGGCTATGCTGACTCAAAAGCTTATTGCTGGTGTGTTTTTGCCAGTCATGGTCTGTGCGGTGCTGCTTGGTATCTGTGATAAACTCAGCGAGGAACGGCTGATTTCTGTGCTGACCGAGGGTATGGAAAAGCTGGTCATCTGGGGGTTTCATACCGTGATGGCAGCAGTGACCGGTGTGCAACTGTTACGAAATATGCTGGCTCCGGCTTTTGACAGTTTTCGGCGTTCTGCGGTGGGACGTGCGGCTGCATCACTGCCGGGGATTGGCAGTATGGTAGATGCAGCCGCACAGACTCTGCTGGCCAGCGCAGTGCTGATCCGCAATTGCATGGGGGTCGCAGTACTGATCGTACTTTTCTGCGGGGCTTTGGCTCCGGTACTGCATATGACGGTACGATGCGGCATGTTTTATCTGCTGGCTGCCATAGCACAGCCTGTGGCAGATCAGCGGATCGTGGGCTGCCTGCGCGTTGTGGCCAGAGGCTATGGGATATATGTACGGCTGTTGGCAGGAACAGTAGTTTTGTTTTTCCTTGTGGTGGCTGTCATGACGCAGACGGCATGAAAGGAGCGATAGATGCAGGCTGCTTTTTATGAATGGGTGAGAATTTTACTCGTAGGAACAGTCTGTATTCAGCTGATTTTGCAGTTCATCGGTGACGAAGCGTACCGCAGATATATCCGACTGTTTCTGTCCCTTATTTTTTTGCTGTGTGTATTTCGTCCATTGCTTTCTGTGACCGGAATTGCAGGGCATATGGCAGAGCAGGTGGAAGACTGGCTGGCCGGATGGGAGTACAGGGATCTGGCGGATGCAGGACTGTATGAAGCAGATGGAACAGATACGCTTATGGAGCAGGCTGTCAGGAAGAAACTCACGGAGGATACGACAAGACTCCTTGCAAAGGAACATCTGACCCTGGTGTCGCTGGACTGTCAGCTGGTTCTGGACGAGCAGGAGGCAAAGTTAAACCGTCTGACGGTTGTGGCAGATACCGTGGAAGGAAAAGAAAAGCTTTCTTTCCGCGAGAGGGAAGAAAGAGAGATGACTGTACGCAGACGGCTTGGTGAGCGCTATGAACTTTCAGAGAGCAGGATAGATTTCCGAATCCGGCGATAAAGGGTGGTAGTGTATGAAACAGTGGTGGGAACAGATACGTTCTTTGGGAAAACAACGAAAGAAAGAGCAGCTTTTGACAGCTGTTTTAGTAGTTGTGATCCTTCTGCTGGCATTCTGGCCGTCTGCAGCGGATCACGAAGAACAGGAAAAACAGCAGACAGAAGAAGTACAGCCGCAGGTAGAGGCGACAGAAACGAATGCAGATGAGAGAAAAAAACTCGAAGATGAGCTGAAACGGATCCTTTTGCAGGTGGATGGCGTAGGAGAAGTAGATGTAGCGGTGACAATGGAAAGTACAGGCCGTAAGCTGGTGGAAAAGGATGTGCCACTAAGTGAAAGCAGCGTCGATGAGACTGGTAACGGTACAAACAGCAAAAAAGAGAGCAAAAACAGCGAGGAGGCTACGGTGTATCTTGAAAATGCCGATGGCACGAAAGCACCCTATGTGATCGAAGAGACAATGCCCGTGGTGCGGGGCGTGCTTGTTGTAGCCCAGGGAGCGGATGATCCGCAGGTTGTGGCAGAAATAAAGGAGGCGGCGATGGCATTATTCCATCTGGAAGCCCATAAAATTAAAGTGATGAAGAAAAAGTAAAAAAGGAGAGTTTTCATTTGAAAAGAGTCCTGAAAAAGAATCGTCTGATGATCACGGTGCTGGTCCTGCTCGTTGCAGCCGCCGGGTATCTGAACTACAATGGAGCATCCCTTCACAAAGCGGGCAGTGAGAATACGAAACAGACAGCAGATCTTTCAGCGGTTACGGAGGATATCGACAGCCTTGATTTTGATATTACAGATACTACAGCCTTGCTGGCTGAGAATCAGACAGCAGAAGATACAAAGAATACACAGACGCTGTCCTCTGTAACAGATGATACGACAGAAAATGTTACCGGCGAGACAGTAGTTTCCACCTTGCCGGTAGAATCTGTGACGGAGGAAACAAAGTCAGATCCGCAGAGCCAGGTACAGACGACGGATCAAAACAAAACGAATAGTGCGGAAACATCGGGAAATACTAAACATACGCAGAAAAATGACGACATAAAGGAAAACAGTACAGAAAAAACGGATGCTGCCAGTCAGGAGACAACAAGCGGCGTACCGGGTGAAACTGTGCTGACCAGTACAGCGGCTGCCTATGTTACACAGGCAAGGCTTGAGCGGGAGCAGGTACGCTCCAAAAATCGTGAAGTGCTGCAAAGTATTATCGATAACAAGCAGCTGTCAAAGCAGGAGATTCAGGATGCAGTGGAATCTATGGCGGTACTGACTGATTATGCGGAGAAAGAGGCTGCGGCGGAGACACTTCTGGAGGCACAGGGATTTGCAAATACGGTGGTCAGTATGACCGGAGACAGCGTGGATGTTGTAGTAGATGCGGAAAGCTTAAACGAGACGGACCGTGCACGTATTGAAGATGCTGTCAAACGCAAAACAGGGGTAAATGTAGATAAAATTGTGATTACACCTGTACGTTCACAGAAATAAAAGCAGGATCCCGGTTGCGTTTGAAAAAATTTTATAGTACAATCGGAGTATTGTGTATCATTATGTCCGCTGCAGGATACAGCGTTTCTGCAAAGGTGGCGGCATGCAACAGCAATGGAGGTTATTTTGGGTAAATATACGAAAGAAATAGAAAAAAGGCGTACATTTGCGATCATCTCTCACCCGGATGCCGGTAAGACGACATTGACAGAGAAGTTTCTTCTGTACGGTGGTGCGATCAATCTGGCTGGTTCTGTTAAGGGTAAGGCGACAGCCCGCCATGCAGTATCCGACTGGATGGAGATTGAGAAGGAGAGGGGTATTTCCGTCACCTCTTCCGTACTGCAGTTTAATTATGACGGATACTGTATCAATATTCTGGATACACCGGGACATCAGGATTTCTCCGAGGATACATACCGTACCCTGATGGCGGCAGATTCCGCAGTCATGGTCATCGATGCATCCAAGGGTGTCGAGGCACAGACCAGAAAGCTGTTCAAGGTCTGTGTGATGCGTCATATCCCGATCTTTACATTTATCAATAAGCTGGATCGTGATGCCAACGATACATTCGATCTGCTGGATGATATCGAGAAGGAGCTGGGGATTGCCACATGTCCGATCAACTGGCCGATCGGTTCCGGTAAGAAATTTCGCGGTGTATATGACAGAAATACCCGCAAAGTGCTGACATTCTCCGATACCATGAAAGGTACAAAAGAAGGTCAGGAAGAGATGATCGATCTGGACGATCCGCATCTTCTGGATGTCGTGGATGAAGACCAGAAAGAGCAGCTTTTGGAGGAAATCGAGCTTTTAGACGGTGCCAGTGCCGAATTTGATCAGGAACTGGTCAGCAAAGGTGAGCTGTCACCGGTATTTTTCGGTTCTGCTCTGACAAACTTTGGTGTAGAGACGTTTCTGGAGCACTTTTTACAGATGACGTATTCACCACTGCCCCGTAAGGCAGATATTGGCCTGATCGATCCGATGGAAGAGGAGTTTTCAGCGTTTGTTTTCAAAATTCAGGCGAATATGAATAAAGCCCACAGAGACCGTATCGCTTTCATGCGTATCTGTTCCGGCCGTTTTGATGCAGGCATGGAAGTGTACCATGTACAGGGAGATAAAAAGATGCGTCTGTCCCAGCCACAGCAGATGATGGCCTCTGACCGTCATGTGGTAGATGAAGCTTATGCCGGTGATATCATCGGTGTATTTGATCCGGGAATATTCTCCATCGGGGACACAATCTGTACACCGGGCAAGAAGTTTGCCTATGAGGGTATTCCGACGTTCGCTCCGGAGCATTTTGCCCGTGTGCGCCAGATCGATACAATGAAACGTAAGCAGTTCATCAAGGGTATCAACCAGATTGCCCAGGAAGGTGCGATACAGATCTTTCAGGAGTTCCATACCGGTATGGAGGAGATCATCGTCGGTGTTGTCGGTGTTTTGCAGTTTGACGTTCTGAAATATCGTCTGGAGAATGAATACAAAGTAGATATCCGTCTGGAAAATCTGCCGTATGAGCATATCCGCTGGATTGAAAACAAGGATGAGATCGATGTGGAGCACCTGACAGGCACAAGTGATATGAAGAAAGTCATGGATCTGAAAGGCAATCCGCTGCTTTTGTTTGTTAATCCGTGGAGTATCGGCATGACACTGGACAGAAACGAAGGACTGAAACTGTCAGAGTTCAGCAAAAACTAGGGAAATCCCCTTTATTTCAGGATCGTTTTTTGCTATAATGACTAAAGAACGCACGCACAGTGCGAGAGGAGGGACAAAATGGCAGAAGTGACAATCGAAGGAAGAGACACCTATACGATATATGATGACCAGTCCATTGGTAAGGTTGATATTGCAGACGAAGTTGTAGCAATCATTGCCGGTCTGGCTGCTACAGAGGTTGAAGGCGTGTCTACCTTAAGCGGACATATCACAAACAGTGATGTTCCCCGACTGAGCCGGAAAAATCTGGCCAAGGCTGTCAGAGTCGAGATCAAGGACGGGATCGTCAAGGCAGCATTAAATCTGTATCTCCAGTACGGATACAGCATTCCAAAGACCTGTGCCCAGGTACAGGACAAAGTAAAAACAGCAATCGAGAATATGACCGGTCTGACAGTTTCAGACGTAAATATCAGCATTGCAGGCGTGGACATTGACAAGACAAAATAATGCATCTGTAGATGAGATTGTAAAGAGGGCCCGCAGCGAAACTGAAAGGACCCTCTTTCTTTATAGAAATGCTTATTGAGAAATGGGGAAAAAATGAAAAGAACTGAACTGAGAGAGAACATTTTCAAGCTGCTGTTCGTCAGCATGTTTACGGAGAAAGAAGAGATGCCGGAGCAGTTAAAGCTCTACTTTGAAAACATGGAGCGCCTGGCAGAAAACGACCAGACCTATATGGAAGAAAAAGTAGGCAACGTCCTGGCAAAGGAAGCCAAGATCGACGAGATCTTAAATGGCATTTCCAAAGGCTGGAAGACGACCCGCATGAGTCGTGTGGATCTGACAATCCTCCGTCTGGCTGTCTATGAGATCCTGTTTGATGCCGATGTGCCGACAGGCGTAGCCATCAACGAGGCTGTGGAGCTGGGCAAACAGTTTGGCGGTGACGATTCCGCTGCTTTCATCAACGGTATTCTTGGCAAGGTCGCTGACAAAGCTACAAAGGAAAACGGAAAAGAGGAAGCATGAACAAGACCTGGTCAGTAGGAGAGGTCAACCGCTTCATCGGCAATCTGATCGGACAGGAATATCTGCTGCGCAATATTCAGGTAAGTGGTGAGGTCTCCAACTGTAAATATCATACCTCCGGGCATATATATTTTTCCCTGAAAGACAGGGAAGGAGCGATCCGTTGCGTGATGTTTGCCGGACAGAGAAAAGGCCTGGCTTTTCGGATGAAGGACGGAGACAAGATCGTTGTGACAGGCTCTGTCAACGTGTATGAGCGTGATGGCACCTACCAGCTCTATGCCCGAAAGATTGAGCTGGAGGGCAATGGACAGCTGTATGAACGATTTCTGCAGTTAAAGCTGGAACTCGAAGAGATGGGGATGTTTGCCCCGCAGTATAAACAGCAGATCCCGAAACTTGTCCGTCGTCTCGGCGTTGTGACTGCACCGACAGGTGCGGCGATCCAGGATATCTGCAATATTACCCACAGGCGAAATCCCTATGTCCAGATCATTCTGTTTCCGGCACTCGTACAGGGAGACGGGGCGAAAGAGAGCATCGTCCGGGGAATACAGACGCTGGACCGTGCCGGTGTGGATGTGATCATCGTGGGCCGTGGTGGTGGATCGATCGAAGATCTCTGGGCATTTAATGAGGAATGCGTGGCGCGGGCTGTGTTTGAGTGCCAGACACCGGTGATCTCAGCGGTGGGGCATGAGACAGATACAACGATCGTGGATTACGTGTCTGACTTGCGGGCACCGACACCCTCTGCAGCGGCAGAGCTGGCCGTGATGGATGTCCATGCCTTTGACAGACAGCTTCTGCAGTACCGGGAACGGCTGTATCAGGATATGCGTTCTGTTATGGAACGAAAACGGCAGGAACTGACACATGCGAGATTAAAACTCACAGCATCCAGTCCGTCAAACCGTCTTCAGCAGAAAAAACAGTATCTGGATGAGCTGTCGAGCCGTATGACGTACCGAATGCAACAAAAAATGACAGCGTCCAGAAATCAGCTGGAAGTGTATATCAGCCGTCTGGAAGGACTTTCCCCGCTGGCAAGACTGCGCCGGGGATTTGCCTTTGTGGCAGATGGAGACGGACGTGGGATCACTTCTGTCAGACAGGTACAGACAGGAGATACCGTGCAGATCCATGTGACGGATGGCCGCATACAGGCTGTCGTGCAGAGCAGTGAGACCATAAAACGCCAGGGGGATGAGAAATATGCAGGAGAATGAAAAAAAAGAACCGACACTGGAGGAAAATTTCAGTGCGCTGGAACTCGTGATAAAAAATCTCGAAGATCGGGAAATCAGTCTGGAAGATTCCTTTAAAGCGTATCAGAAAGGAATGGAACTGATCAAATGCTGCAGTGAGACGATCGACAGAGTAGAAAAGAAGATGCTGCAGATCAGTGAGAGTGGAGAATACAGTGAAATTTAAAGAAGAACTGGCTGCAAAAACAGCGCAGACAGAAACAGTCATAGAACAGTTTCTGCCAAAGGAGGAAGGCTTTGCCGCCCGTCTGGCAGAAGCAATGAATTACAGCATGAGAGCCGGCGGCAAACGTCTGCGTCCGATTTTTCTGAAAGAAGCGTATGTGCGCTTTGGCGGCACGGACAGGGTGTGTGAACCGTTTATGGCGGCAATCGAGATGATCCATACACATTCCCTGATCCATGACGATCTGCCGGCCATAGATAACGATGCTCTGCGCAGAGGTAAACCGACGACCCATGCCGCCTATGGTGAAGCACTGGGGATTTTAAGCGGTGATGCCCTGTTAAATTTTGCCTATGAGACAGCAATCCGTGCTTTTAACATGACCGGCGCGTATGAGCGTGTGGCAGAGGCCCTTCGGATTCTGGCTGAAAAGACAGGCATCCACGGGATGCTTGGCGGGCAGAGTGTGGACGTCATGAATGACGGAAAACCACTGTCAAAGGAGCTTTTGGATTATATCTATGAACATAAAACATCACGGCTGATTGAGGCACCACTGATGATCGGTGCTGTGCTTGCCGGGGCAGATAAGAAGGATGTACAGACGATGGAGAGAATCGGATATCTGACCGGTATCGCTTTCCAGATCGAGGACGATATCCTTGATGTGACATCAACAGCTGCGGAGCTGGGCAAGCCAATCCACAGTGATGAAAAAAATCATAAAGTTACGTATGTAACATTACAGGGGCTGGAAGGGGCAAAAAGAGAAGCCAGACGGCTTTCAGACGAAGCCATCGCACTGCTTGACACGTTGCCGGGAGAGAATGTATTCCTGACAGAGCTCATACAAAGCCTGACAGAGAGAAAAAGGTAAAAGTATATGATTCTGGAACAGATACAGTATCCAAACGATATCAAAAAACTGGATGCAGACAAGCTGCCGCTTCTGGCAGAAGAGATCCGGGAATTTTTAATACAGAAGGTCAGTGTGACCGGAGGTCATCTGGCATCTAATCTGGGTGTTGTGGAGCTGACGATCGCCCTGCACCGTGTCCTTGATTTTCCGGAAGATAAGCTGATCTGGGATGTGGGACATCAGGCCTATACCCACAAGATCCTGACCGGACGGAGGGATGGGTTTGATTCTCTGCGCCAGTATGGCGGCATGAGCGGTTTCCCGAAACGTGGGGAGAGTGCCTGTGACAGCTTTGACACTGGACACAGCACAACATCTTTATCCGCTGGACTGGGTATCGTGCGCGCAAGAGATATACAGAAGAAAAAATACAAGGTATTTGCCGTGATCGGTGACGGTTCGATGACCGGCGGCATGGCATTTGAAGCGTTGAACAATGCAGCCGAATTGAAAACCAATTACTGCATGATCTTGAATGATAATACCATGTCCATCTCGCGAAATGTAGGCGGGCTGTCCATGTATTTTGGCAATGTGCGCACAGCGGCAGCCTACACGGATCTGAAGATGGGCGTGACACATGCGCTGGAAAAGGTGCCGGGTGTTGGTACACATATGGTGGATACGATCCGAAAGACAAAAAGCAGCATCAAGCAGCTGGTGATCCCGGGAATGTTGTTTGAAAATCTGGGCATTACGTATCTGGGTCCTGTGGACGGCCACAATATCCACAAACTGGAACGGGTATTTAAAGAAGCTGCCCGTGTTGAGGGACCGGTGCTGGTACATGTTCTGACAAAAAAGGGCAAGGGATACCTTCCGGCAGAACGGCATCCCGACCGTTTTCACGGCACAGGCCCGTACAATGTCGAGACAGGGGAATTAAAGCAGAAAAAACAGCAACCGGATTATACGGATGTCTTTGGAAAAACGTTGAAAGAATGGGCACGTTCCCATAAGGATACCGTGGCTGTGACAGCCGCCATGCCTTCCGGTACCGGTGTAAAATATATGCAGGAACTGGGCAAAGACCGGGTATTTGATGTGGGCATCGCTGAGGAACATGCTGTGACATTTGCGGCAGGACTGGCAGTGGGTGGTCTGACACCAGTGGTGGCGATCTACTCCTCTTTTTTGCAGAGAGCCATTGACCAGATGCTCCATGATGTCTGCATGCAGAAGCTTCATGTCGTATTTGCAGTGGACAGAGCCGGCCTGGTAGGCAATGACGGCGAGACGCATCAGGGATGCTTTGATTTAAGCTATTTGTCTATGATGCCCCATATGCAGGTGCTGGCTCCCATGGACGGGGAGGAGCTGGAAAAGATGTTTGCCTATGCGATGGAAGCCGCGGATCCGGTCGCTATCCGTTATCCGAGAGGAACAGCACTGGATGGCATCCATCATGCGCAGCCCCAGATCCATGAAGGGGAGGCGGAGATTCTGCGTCTTGGAGAAAAGACGGCGTTTCTGGCCGTGGGCAATATGGTGGAAACCGCACTGGAAGCGGCCGACCTTCTGAAAGAGGAGGGAGAGGCTGCGACGGTTGTCAATATGCGGTTTGTCAAGCCATTTGATACCGGTATGATCGATCAGCTGATCGAGACGCACGACTGTATTATTACACTGGAAGACAATGTGATTACCGGAGGCTTTGGGGAGCAGGTCGCAGATTATATCTGCCGCCGCAAAGAAGAGGTGCATATCGAACATGTGGCCGTGCCGGACAGCTTTGTGCCTCACGGCAGTGTAAAGCAGTTAAGAGAGATCCTTGGCATGGATGCTGCTTCCGTGGCCGGCAGAGTCATAACTTACAGAAAGCGCTGCCATATGGATCTGTAATACAGTGCTTGGGATAGAAACAGGAGAAAACGAATGAAAGAAAGACTGGACGTACTGCTGGTAAACAGAGGACTGGCAACTTCGAGAGAAAAAGCCAAAGCCGTCATTATGGCGGGGATTGTTTATGTGGATGGTCAGAAAGAAGACAAGGCCGGATCCACATTTGCTGACACCGTTGGTATCGAGGTACGTGGAAATACATTAAAATATGTCAGCCGTGGCGGACTGAAACTGGAAAAGGCAATGTCCCATTTTGATCTGACCCTTGAGGGAAAGGTCTGCATGGATGTGGGGGCATCAACGGGAGGATTCACCGACTGTATGCTGCAAAACGGAGCCGTAAAGGTATATTCCATCGACGTCGGCCATGGACAGCTGGACTGGAAACTCAGAAATGATGCGCGGGTGGTCTGTATGGAGCGCACCAATATCCGTTACGTTGTACCGGAAGACATCGGAGAAAGTCCGGAGTTTGTGTCTATTGATGTGTCCTTCATTTCTCTGACCAAGGTTTTAGGTCCGGTGCGTCAGCTGCTGGCGGATGGGGGAGAAATCGTCTGCCTGATCAAGCCGCAGTTTGAAGCAGGACGTGAAAAGGTCGGCAAAAAAGGCGTTGTCCGTGATCCGGCCGTACATCTGGAGGTTATTGAAAGTGTGATGCAGTATGCGTCTTCCATCGGTTTTGAGATCCTGCATCTGGAATTTTCACCGATCAAGGGACCGGAGGGCAATATCGAATATCTGCTCCATCTGAAAAAACAGCCGGAGTGCTATGTGCAGGAAACGATCCCGGTCGATCCGAAACAGATCGTTGCCGCAGCGCATGCCACACTGGATAAATAAAGGCAGAGTTTACAGAAAATCTGTGGACGAAACCAGCTAAGGCAGGAACACATATGAGATCTTTTACGATTATCACAAATGATATCAAAGACAAAGATTTTGAAGTGACGAACAAGATTGTAGATTATCTGACTTCCCATGACTGCAGCTGTGCAGTGATGAATACGAAACAGCGCAGTCAGGAAGGCAAATATCATTATACGGATGCCAGCCAGATCCCGGAGGATACGGAGTGTATCATCGTGCTGGGGGGTGACGGCACGCTGTTACAGGCAGCCAGAGATGTCGTGGATAAGGATATCCCGCTTCTGGGCATTAATCTTGGTACACTGGGATATCTGGCGGAGATTGACCGCCATATGGTGATCCAGGCACTGGAACATCTGATGCATGACAACTATACGATCGAGAGTCGGATGATGTTAAAGGGTACGGTGTATCATAAGGGAAAACCTATTGCCACAGATCTGGCCTTAAACGATATTGTGATCGGCAGGGAAGGTGCCTTTAGGGTTATCAATTTCCGCAGTTTTGTCAATGATGAATATCTGACATCCTATAAAGCAGATGGTATTATCATATCGACACCGACCGGTTCTACGGGCTACAGTCTGTCAGCAGGTGGACCAATCATTGCACCGTCGGCCTCTTTACTGATGATGACACCGCTGGCACCGCATACGTTAAATACCCGCAGTATCGTACTGTCCGCGGAGGATAAGATCTGTGTGGAAATCGGTCCGGGGCGTGACGGCGAAGAGGAAAAAGGTATGGTATCCTTTGACGGTGACACCAGTATCCGTCTGGTGACCGGCGACCGCATCGAAATCATGCGGGCCGACAGAAATACCCGGATCGTAAAGATCAGCAACCAGAGCTTTCTGGAAACACTTCGAAAAAAAATGAGTAATACCTGATAAAAAGATGTGGCTCAAATAAGATCCACTGGATCATTTTTCATATGCAGGGTAACTATGATTCTGCACATATAATGTGCAGGCTTGGGGGAAAAACATGAAACTGGCAAGACATGACAAAATACTGGAACTGATCGCAAAAGAGCAGATCGAGACGCAGGAAGATCTTGCGAAGCGTTTGCAGGCTGAAGGTTTTCAGGTTACGCAGGCGACAGTATCCAGAGATATACGGCAGCTGAAGCTGACAAAGACTGCAGGACCGGACGGCCGTTCCCATTATGTATTTCACAGGGAAAAAGACCAGGAACTGGGCAGCAAATATACCCAGGTTCTGCATAATGGTTTTGTTGGCATGGATACTGCGCAGAATTTTCTGATCATCCACACGGTGTCCGGTATGGCGATGGCTGTGGCTGCGGCATTGGATGAGATGCAGATTCGTGAGATCATTGGTTGTATCGCAGGAGACAATACGATTATGTGTGCGACAAAATCCGAAGAGATGGCTGCAAAGGTAAAGGTACAGATTGAAAAGATGCTGAATGGACGGTAGATATATGCTGACACATGTACATGTTAAGAATATGGCACTGATCGATGAGGCCGAAGTTGAATTTGGCCCGGGGTTAAACGTGCTGACCGGTGAGACCGGTGCAGGTAAGTCAATCCTGATCGGATCTGTGGGGATGGCACTTGGAAAAAAAACGTCCCGTGAGGTGATCCGTGAGGGGGCGGATTTTGCCCAGGCAGAGCTTGTTTTTGAAGTCGAGGATGCCCGTACGGTGAAAGAACTTGAAGAAATCGGCATCGAGCCGGAGGACGGGCAGATCATTATCAGCCGGAAACTGCAGGGCAATCGCAGTATCTGTAAGATCAACGGTGAGATCTGCACAGCTGCACAGGTCAGAAAGGCTGCGGGATTCCTTTTGGATATCCACGGGCAGCATGAGCACCAGTCTCTTCTGTATGCGGACAGACAGCTGGCCTATCTGGATGCATATGGCCGGGAAAAGATCACCGCATTAAAAGAAAAAACGACGCAGGATTATCAGGTATATCAGAGCTGTAAAAAAGAGCTGGAAGCTTTGTGTATGGACGAGGAACAGAAGAAGCGGCAGCAGGATTTTCTGGCCTACGAGGTGCAGGAGATTGAGGAAGCAGCTTTAAAACCGGGTGAGGATGAGGAGCTGGAGACAGCCTACCGTAAAATGTCCAACAGTCAGAAAATCACGGAAGCTCTCCATGAAGTCCATGAAATGTGTGGTTATGATGGGATGCAAAGCGCAGGTTCGATCATCGGATATGCGATGCAGCGGCTTCAGCCTGTGAGTACATATGATGGACAAGTGCAGCAGTTTACAGATATGATCGGGGATATCGACAGTCTGCTCAATGATTTTAACCGGGATCTTTCAGCCTATCTGAATGATCTGACATTTTCAGAAGAAGACTTTGATACGGTGACGAAGCGGCTGGACCTGATCAATCATTTAAAGGGAAAATATGGTAATTCCATTGCAGATATCCAGAAAATGGCAGAGGAAAAACGTGCTGAACTGGAAAAACTGCAGCATTATGAGGAATATAAAGAAGAGCTGCAGGGAAAAGTAAAGGCATATCAGAATGTGTTGAAAAAAAGCAGTGAAGCGTTAAGTCAGGCACGTAAGGCGGCAGCTGTTGTTTTTGGACAGAAGCTGACGGAGCATCTGGCGGATCTGAATTTTAACGATGTCCGGTTTTCTGTTGATTTTTCTAAGACAAAGGATTTTACAGCCAACGGTACGGATGCTGTGCGTTTTTTGATTTCAACGAATCCGGGAGAACCTTTGCGGGAGCTGGCGGCGGTGGCTTCCGGAGGCGAGCTGTCCCGTATCATGCTGGGTATCCGCACACTCTTAGCCGAGCAGGAACATACAGGTACACTGATTTTTGATGAGATCGATACGGGTATTAGTGGCCGCACCGCCCAGAAAGTGGCAGAAAAGATGGCTCTGATCAGCCGTGGCTGTCAGGTGTTGTGTATTACCCATCTTCCCCAGATCGCAGCGATGGCTGACCAGCATTTTGAAATCGAAAAACATGTTGTGGATGGTACGAGTCAGACTTGCGTGCATCAGCTGTCAGAGGCACAGTCCTGTGAAGAACTGGCGAGAATGCTTGGCGGTACAGAAATCACAGAGGCAGTACTTCAAAATGCCAGAGAGATGAAACATCTGGCCGATGCATCCAAAGAGAAGCTGCGGAAGGCATAAAGCAAGATCAAAGCAATGAAAGCAGCTGTAAGATTATATGATATAAAAAATCCGGTAACAAAATGAACGTTGTATTCTGCAACATTTTGCCATGACTGTTGTAAACTGTCAGTTTGAAACATCCGGATCGAAGCATACTAAGAAGGAGAGTTTGGGATATAACCTGAACTCTCCTTCTTAATATATATCCTGCGGTTTTAAAGCTTCAGAAAGGATGTGGTCAGATGCAAAAGGACTGTTGCAGAAAAAAAGGCAGATACTTTCTGGCAATGCTTACCGTACTATGTACGGTGGCACTGGGAAGCGGAGACATTTATGCAGCGGACACCAAAGACGAAGCTACAGCTAAAACAGCAGATACGAAAGAAAAAGTATGGATTTCCGGTGAGACGGTCGGTGTGTATCTCCAGACAAAAGGTGTGCTGGTGGCAGATATCGGGACGGTGGACGGTGATGCCGGAAAAAACAGTATGCCTGCAGAGCATATCGCCAGAGCCGGCGATTATATACGAAGGATAAATAACGAAGACATTCGTACAAAACAACAGCTTATCAATATGATGAGAAAAAATCACGGAGAGAAGGTGATCCTGTCCGTGGTCAGAGGCGGAGAGACGATTGAGTATGCCCTGCAGCCCGCAGCGGACAGCGAGGGCAGTTATAAGCTGGGGCTATGGGTACAGGATGATCTGCAGGGCATCGGCACGCTGACCTTTCTCCGGGAAGATGGAAGCTTTGGTGCATTGGGGCATGGTATCAGTGACGGTGAAAGCGGTGAGCTTTTGCAGGTAGACAAAGGCCAGTTGTATAAGGCAGGTATACTGGAGATTCAGAAAGGAAAGAGCGGTACACCTGGAGAACTGCGTGGCAGTATCTATTATGCCGACAGCGAGCTTCTGGGTACGATCACCGGAAATACCGGCTGTGGGATTTTCGGACATATGAAGGTAAACATGTCCGGCAATCGTAGAGTTTCTGTCGCTGACCGAAGTGAGGTGCAGGCCGGGGCGGCACAGATCGTCTGCAATACAGGTGACGGTGTACAGACATACAATGTGTGGATCGATAATGTCCGCAAACAGACAAAAGATAAGAACAAAAGCTTTGAAATCCAGGTGACAGACAAAAATCTGCTGGCCAAAACCGGTGGTATCGTGCAGGGCATGAGCGGTGCCCCTATTCTGCAGGGCGGCCAGCTGATCGGTGCTGTGACCCATGTGTTTGTCAACGATCCCAGACGGGGATATGGTGTATTTGCAGAAGATATGCTGGACGCTGCGTAGGAAGAAAGAAGAGTGCCGGTTGTGGCACTCTTCTGAATACTATTTGTTCAGACCAAAATTTCCAGACTTTCCAATGACAGATCGATGGGACCATGAAAATGGCAGCCTTGTTTTTTTAGATGCAGAATCATTTTCCAGATTTCTTCTGTGATTTTTTCCCCTGGATACAGTACGGGAATACCCGGTGGGTAGGGAATAACGGCTTCGGCACTGACCTGGCCGATGGTCTGTGCAAAGGGAATAGATTTTTTATGGGCAAACCATGCCTGTCTTGGTGGATATACCATCGGTGGCAGGGCAGACAGTGTGGAAAGCTCCGCTGGGGTTTGGGCAGGAGAAGCTGCATGATACTCTGCGGCAATCGCTGACAGAGCATCCAGAAGGCGGAGTATATCCCCGGATGTGTTGGCTGCAGTCAGGATTGCCAGTGCGATTTTCTCTTCTGCCAGTTCCAGATCCACGCCAAAACGGGAAAACAGAAGATCGGAGATTTCCTGTCCGTTCAGTGAAAGTCGGGAAACATCGATGGTGAGCCGGCTTTCATCCAGAGCGCAGATACCATACTGTCCGACAAGTTCTTTGCCGGGACAGGAAAGACCAGGGATCTGCCGGATACGATTTCGCACAGTGGAGGCTGTCTGCTGCAACAGATCCAGCTGTTTTTGGCCATGACAGGCGAGTTCTCTACGGGCCAGATCCAGAGAGGTCATCAGAAGATAAGAAGGACTGGTGCTCTGGACAAGCTTTAAGGCGGCATCCACAGTGGCTTTTTCTACAAGATCGGAGCGCAGATGCAAAACAGAGCTCTGTCCGAGGGCACTGGTGACTTTGTGCCAGCTCTGGACACAGAGGTCAGCACCGCAGGCCAGTGCACCTTTAGGCAGTCTGTCTGAAAAATACAGATGGGCACCGTGTGCTTCATCAACCAGCAGTGGGATCTGATGTGCATGGCAGATAGCTGCAATACGGGAAATATCACTGAGCATGCCATAATAATTGGGTGATACTAAGGCGACGGCACTGATCGAAGGATCTTTTCGCAGTGCTTTTTCTACAGCTTCCGGGCGTATACCGCCAAAGATCTGTAAAGGGGCAATATATTCCGGCATCATCCATACCGGGACCGCACCGGAAAGGATCAGTCCCATCAGCATGGATTTATGGACATTTCTTGGCAGCAACACTTTGTCGCCGGGACGCAGAACAGACAGAAGCATAGCTTCGTTGCCGCAGGTCGTACCGTTGACCAGAAACCAGCTTTTATCTGCACCATACAGATCGGCGGTCAGATCCTGTGCTTCTTTTATGGCACCTTCCGGTGCATGCAGATCATCCAGCCCATGGGCTTCTGTCAGGTCATAGCCAAAAATCTGTTCGCCGACATCTTCAATCCATTCTGCAGCGATCCCACGGGCGGCGCGATGCCCGGGAATACAGAAATAGGCCGGTTTTTTATCTTTATACTTTTTTACCGCTGTGAAAAGCGGGGTATTGTTCTGATCCATAATAGTCTCACTTCTGAAAATATTTTGTGTTAAACATGGCATAGCATTTACAGGCAGTGTGGAAAAAGATCCGGTAAACTGCTTTTTTTGAGTATAGCACAGTCTGGGATATCCTGCATCTGAAAACCTGACCGGTATCCTGTCAGAACATACGGTTTACAGGATTGTTTTCGGCCTTTCCCTTGCTTTTATGCCCCCCATCTGTTAAAGTTACTGTATATATTGAAAAAGTGAGGTAAACAAGCAATGGCTGAAACATTTAATAATGGCGGCAGCTGCAGCGGCAACTGTGCAAGCTGTGGTGATGACTGCGACCGTTCTACAGTAACTCTGACTCTGGATGACGATTCCGAACTGGAATGTTCTGTCATCAGCATTTTCCCGTGTCAGGACAAGCAGTATATTGCGCTGCTTCCATTGGACGAAAACGGTGAAAACCATGACGGAGAGGTATATCTGTACCGTTATTTCGAAGTCAATGGTAACCCACAGCTCGATAATATCGAGGATGATGATGAATACGAGGCAGCTTCCGATGCTTTTGATGAGATGCTCGACAGTGCTGAGTTTGATGAGCTGGTAGACGGCGAGGATCTGTAAGACGAGAAGGTGACATGAGATGAAGATTTTTTTCTTCGCACTCAGGGAGTACGATGAACTGCAGTTTGTAGAGCAGTATAGCAAATTTTACGATTTTACCTATGACTACACACCGGATTATCCTACGCTGGAAAATGCAGAGCTGGCAAAAGGATACGATGCGTTATCCATCATTACGAATCCGATGTACCCGGAGATTCTGGATAAGTTTTACAGCCTGGGTATCCGTGCCATCTCGACCCGCAGTATCGGTTATGACCATATTGATCTGGAATATGCAAGAAAGATCGGTATGAAGATTTCCCATGTGACGTATTCCCCGAACAGCGTGGCCAATTATACGATCATGCTGATGCTGATGGCATGCCGGAAAGCGCCCTTTATCCTGTCACAGGCCGCCGGACAGAATTTTGCCCTGCAGGGTAAGATGGGACGGGAAATCTCCCTTTCCACGGTCGGTATTATTGGTACAGGAAAGATCGGTGAGACGGTCGCGAGACATTTAAGCGGCTTTGGCTGCAAAATGCTGGCCTATGACCTGTATCCAAAGGACAGTCTCAGGGATATTGTAGAGTATGTAAATCTCGATACCCTGTATGCCGAGTCAGATATTATCACGCTCCATGCGCCTGGACTGCCGGAAAATCATCATATGATTGATGGCAAAGCCATGGAAAAGATGAAGGACGGAGTAATTCTGATCAATGCTGCCAGAGGCTCCCTGGTGGATACTGAGGCTCTGATCTGCGGTCTGGAAAGTAAAAAGATTGGTGCAGCCGCACTGGATACGTTTGAAAATGAAACCGGTCTGTATTATCTGAATAAGGAGCAGGAGATCATGAAAAACCGTGATCGTGCTATCTTAAATAGTTTTCCGAATGTGATCCTGTCACCGCATATGGCTTTTTATACAGAGCAGGCGGTGTCTGATATGGTGGGCAATTCGATTCGTGGTCTTCTGAACTTTGCAAAAGATGAACCAAATCCGTTTGCCGTGCAGTAAACGTGTCAGAACCCTGTGCACTGCATATGAAAAAAATATAAGAGGTCTGGCATTTTAGTGCCGGACCTTTTTTGCGATTTAGCATGTATAAAAAACTCCGGTCGAGGTCTCTTTTATTGTCCTGCATAGGAAAAACAGTTTCAGTGGGATGGCTTTTGGTTTGGAAAAAGTGACAGAAAGCTATGTAAAGTTTGACAGTCGTAGTCAAAATTGTTTATAATCAATAGATAGAAATGGCAGGAGAGGAATACGAAATGAAGCTGATATCATGGAATGTAAATGGGCTCAGGGCCTGTGTGAAAAAGGGCTTTCTGGAAAGCTTTGCGGCGCTTGACGCCGATGTGTTCTGCATTCAGGAGAGCAAGCTGCAGGAGGGTCAGATCAATCTCGATCTTCCAGGCTACCATATGTACTGGAACTATGCGGAGAAAAAGGGCTATTCCGGTACGGCTGTGTTTACCAGACAGGAACCGCTTGATGTTACCTACGGTATGGGAGTCGAGATACATGACCATGAGGGCCGCGTGATCACACTGGAATATCCGGATTTTTATCTGGTGACGGTTTATACGCCAAATTCCCAGAATGAGCTGGCAAGGCTCGACTACCGTATGCAGTGGGAAGCGGATTTCCTTACCTACCTCAAAAAGCTGGAAGAGAAAAAGCCGGTGATCTTTTGCGGAGACCTGAATGTGGCCCATCAGGAGATCGACCTGAAAAATCCAAAGACCAACCGGAAAAATGCCGGTTTTACCGATGAAGAGAGAGGCTGCTTTACAAAGCTTCTGGAAGCCGGGTTCATTGATACGTGGCGCTATTTTTACCCGGATACGGAAGGTGTGTATTCGTGGTGGTCGTACCGTTTCCAGGCTCGAAAGAAGAACGCTGGATGGCGTATCGACTATTTCTGTGTATCCGAAAGCCTGAAGAACCGGCTCGAGGATGCGAAGATTCATACAACGATCGAGGGATCGGATCACTGTCCGGTAGAGCTGGATATCAATATATAAGGAGAAAGTGCATGGCGGATAAAAAGATTACAGTCTGGCCCGGTTATAACGGTGTCCTTGGGCTGACACAGACAGCGGATGGCTTTCAGGCCGCTGTCGATAAAAAACAGGCAAAGGAAGTCAGCCTGCGCTTATATGATCCAAAGGATAAGACGATCGTGGATGAGATCGTTTTCCCAGAGGAAAGCTGTATCGGGCAGATTGCATCCGTACAGCTGACGGGAATCCGTTGTTTCCCCTGGCTGTATACATTCGTACTGGATGGAAAAGAGATACCGGATCCCTTTGCTGGGATCGTTTATGGCCGGGAGGTCTTTGGTACAGACCGAATCGAAGGCTGCCTGTGCGGCTATCTGCAGCCGAAATATGCGGCAAGAGAGTCACGGTATCTGGCGGCGCAGGATACGCTGTTATACAAGCTGCATGTGCGCGGCTGTTCGATGGATGCGTCCTCCGGTGTGCGCCGTAAGGGAACGTTTGCCGGAGTAAAGGAACGTCTGGGCTATATCCGGGAGCTGGGCATGAGCGGACTGGTGCTGATGCCCTGTTATGATTTCTTTGAGAGAAAGCCTCACAGAACGATCGGCAAATACGAGGTACCGGAGGAAATGGCCGGCCCTGTCAATTACTGGGGCTACACCGACGGCTTTTATTTTGCACCGAAAGCATCGTACTGTTATGGTAAAAATCCACAAAAAGAGTTTGCAGATCTTGTGCAGGCTGCGCACAGTGCAGGGCTGGCTGTCTATATGGAATTCTATTTCGGAAAAGAAGCCACGGTGGCTCTGATCAGCCGTGTATTGTTGTTCTGGAAGCAGCAGTATGGTGTGGACGGCTTTGCCATCTTTGGTCCGGCTATCCCGGTGTCAGAGCTTGGAAAACACCCGGCACTGACCTCTACGCGACTGATCTTTTCCTATGCGGATGAGCAGATTTACGGGGAGGATAAGCCGGTATTCCGACATGTGGCTACGGCAGACAACCATTTTCAGTGCTGTGTCCGTTCCTATATGAAGAGTGATGAAAATCAGCTGCATGCCTTTATGCAGGCCAGCCGCAGCAATCCGCCGTATATTGAGCGGGTCAATTATGTGGCGTCCCATGATGGTTTTACGCTGCAGGATACGGTCAGCTACGATTTCCGCCACAACGAAGCCAACGGCGAGGACAACAGGGACGGCAGCTGGCAGAATTATAGCTGGAACTGCGGTGAGGAGGGGCCGTCCCGCAAAAAGCAGATCCTTTCCCTGCGCACGATTCAGAAGAAAAATGCGCTGATGATGCTGTATCTGGCCCAGGGTATTCCGATGCTGTATGCCGGGGACGAATGTGGCAATTCCCAGCAGGGCAACAATAATGCCTGGTGTCAGGACAATCCGCTGGGCTGGGTGAATTACAGCCGCAAAAAGGCGGATAAGAGCTTTTTACAGTTTGTGCGCCAGCTGGTCGCTTTTCGCCGGGCACATCCAGTATTTTCGATGGAAAAGCAACCGCGCAATACCGATTATCAGGCCAAGGGAGCGCCGGATCTGTCGTATCATTCCGCCCGTGCCTGGGTTGTGGGAACGGAGCCTGCAGACCGCGGTGTCGGTATGCTGTACAATGGTGCTTATGTGGAGGCTGAGACAGAGAAGTACCTGTATGTCATCTACAGTATGTACTGGGGTGAGGCAGATTTTGCACTGCCGACGCTGGACAGTGGCTGGCAGTGGTGCCTTCTGGCGGATACGCGCCGGGAGGAGACCTTTATTGCTGCCGGACAGGAGGAGCATTTACCGGATCAGAAGATGGTGAAGGTGACGGGGCGCTGCGTACAGATCTACTGTGCCAGAAAGACTGCTGAGCCGGAGAAAAAGCCGGTGAAGGAAAAATGCAGAAAACAGAAAGAGTGAAGCCATGAGAAAACCAACACTGTATGGCGCTTTGCACCATTTAAAAACGATCACGACACACAAAATTCTGGTTATGCAGAAATGTTTTAAAGTTGGTCTGTACAGACAGGGACTTATGCATGATCTGTCAAAATATGCACCCACGGAGTTTCTGGTTGGTGCCAGCTATTATCAGGGAAACAGAAGTCCGAACAATGCTGAGCGGGAGGACACCGGCGTGTCGATGTCCTGGCTGCATCATAAAGGACGCAACAAGCACCATTACGAATACTGGGTAGACTACGATCCGAACCGTGGTGAACGGATCCTTGCAGGCGCCCGGATGCCAAGACGCTATGTGGCTGAGATGGTCATGGACCGGATCAGCGCTTCCCAGGTGTATAATGGCAAAAACTACAACGACCAGATGCCGCTGGAATATTATGAGAAGAATAAGGATAAGCTGTGGTTTGTCCATGAACAGACAAAGAGGGAGCTGTCCTATATTCTGCGGATCCTTGCCGAGGATGGCGAGGATGCCATGTACGAGTATGTACGGTATGTATATCTGGGAAAACGATAGAATTTTCAGGCAGACTCCTGCAGGCTTGCAGGAGTCTGTAGTATGTATGAAAAATATGCAGCAGGAAGCTGTGCAGACAACGGGAGAGAATATAGATGAATCTGCTGACAATAGAACATATTCACAAAGTATACGGAGAAAAGACAGTTTTTGAGGATGCTTCCTGTGGGATTCAGGAGGGAGACAAGATCGGGATTATTGGTATCAACGGTACGGGAAAGACGACGCTTCTGCGGATCCTGGCCGGTGTAGAGCAGCCGGATGAGGGAAAGGTCGTGATGCAGAACAATCTGCATATTACCTGGCTTCCCCAGAACCCGGAGTTTCCAAAGGAGGAGACCATACTGTCTTATGTGATGGCACAGGCCGCCGGTGACTGGAATATCGAAGGCGAAGCCAAGAGTATTTTAAACCGGCTGGGCTTTACCGCCTATGATACCAGCGTAACTCATCTGTCCGGCGGGCAGAAGAAGCGTGTGGCATTGGCAAGAGCAGTTGTAAATCCTACCGATGTGCTGGTCCTCGATGAGCCGACCAACCATCTGGACAATGAGATGGTGGTATGGCTGGAGGACTATTTAAAAGCATTCCGGGGCGTTGTTGTCATGGTAACGCATGACCGCTATTTCCTGGATCGTGTGACGAACCGGATCCTGGAGATCGACCATGGCAGTCTGTACAGCTATCCGGCGGGCTATGAGGGATTTCTGGACATGAAAGCCCAGCGGGAGGAGATGGAGATGGCCAGTGAGCGCAAGAGAAAGAGTATTCTGCGCATGGAGTTAGAGTGGGCCAGCCGTGGCTGCCGTGCCCGTTCGACAAAGCAGAGAGCCCGTCTGGAGCGTCTCGAGGATCTCAAAAATGGTAAAGCACCGGCTCCGGTGCAGCATGTGGAGCTGGATTCCATAGAAACCCGTATGGGTAAAAAGACGATCGAATTTTCCCATATCTGTAAGACGTATGGTGACAGAGTGCTGATCCGGGATTTCAGCTATATTCTTCTGAAAAATCAGCGGCTGGGCATTATCGGCCCGAACGGCTGCGGTAAATCTACATTATTGAAAATGCTGATCGGGCAGGAAACGCCTGATGCGGGAACGATTGAGATTGGTGAGACCATCAAGATCGGCTATTTTGCCCAGGAGACACCGATTCTGGATAAGAGACAGCGGGTGATCGATTATATCAAGGATACGGCAGAATATATTCTGACAAAGGATGGCCGGATCTCTGCGTCGCAGCTTCTGGAAAGATTCCTGTTTGATTCTGCGATGCAGTATACGCCACTGGAAAAGCTGTCCGGAGGGGAACTGCGCCGGCTGTATCTGTGTAAGGTGCTGATGGAGTCTCCGAATGTGCTGATTCTCGACGAGCCGACGAACGATCTGGATATTCCGACACTGACGATTTTAGAGGATTATCTGGACAGCTTTGTGGGTATCATCATTACAGTATCCCACGACCGGTATTTTCTGGATAACGTGGTGGACAGGATCTTTGCTTTTGAAGGCGACGGTCATCTACAGCAGTATGAGGGTGGGTATACAGAATATCGCGAGATGTATAAAATTCGCCATCCCCAGGAAGTATCGGAGAAGCCGGAAGAAGAAAAAAAAGAAAAGATGGCAAAAACCCATGAGAAACGTCTTAAATTCTCCTATAAGGAGCAGAAAGAATACGAGACGATCGATGACGATATCGCTGCACTGGAAGACAGACTGGAAAAGATCGAGAAAGAATATGTACAGTTTTCCAGAGATTTTGTCAAACTGGGAGAACTGGAAAAAGAAAAGGCCCAGAAAGAACAGGCTCTGGAAGAAAAGTTGGAGCGCTGGGAGTATTTAAACGAACTGGCGGAAGCTATTGAGGCACAGAAAAAATAAAAATGGATCAGAAAAATAAAAAGAAAGTGCACGCTTTGCCCGTTTTAACGGAAAAAAGCTATTGACAAAAAACAGAAATTCGGTAATAATGACAGGCATAAAGGACAAAGGCGTCCGTGTGGAAATCACACGGGCGCTTTTTCATTTTTGCAAAGCGTGTTCCTTAAAATATGAAACAGATCATAAACATGCAATGATGGCAGGCGGTGAGGTAGACGATATGGACTTACAGAAAAATATTGCA
This sequence comes from uncultured Lachnospiraceae bacterium, assembly GCA_934394565.1. GTDB lineage: Bacteria > Bacillota > Clostridia > Lachnospirales > Lachnospiraceae > UBA11957. The sequence continues at coordinate 149,078 of CAKRQV010000003.1, read as the reverse complement.
TACAATCTGAAAAAAATCCGGCAGCAGCAGAATATCAGTCTGGATATGCTTGCAGATCAGACGGGTGTCAGCAAGAGTATGCTGGGGCAGATTGAGAGAGGAGAGGCCAATCCATCGATTGGCGTGCTTGGAAAGATCACAAGCGGACTGCATATTGAACTTCAGGAACTGACGAAAGAGCCACAGAATGCTTTTGTGCTGCAAAGACAGCAGGATTTGCGCCCGATTAAGGAGGGCAGAAGCCAGTATCAGATTTACAATCTGTTTTCCCCGGAGGAAAAGAAGAATTTTGAGATCTACCAGATAGAGATCATGACGGGGCAGAACTATACAAGTGGCGGACACGGTCAGCATACACGGGAGTATGTGCTGGTGTCCCAGGGCAGTCTCCAGCTCGAGGTAGACAATGCCGTGTATACGGTGGAGGAAAAGGATTCTGTACGGTTTGATTCGGATAAGGCACATATGTACAGAAATGTCGGAGAAGGCATGCTGGTATTGCATGTGGTGCTGACGTTTTAGACAGGGAAAGCCCCTGCAGCAGGACGGCTGCAGGGGCTTTCCTTTAAGGCTCATAAAAGAAAAGGATTGGTTAAAAGCGTAGAGGTTGTTTATAACAGCTCTTCTCTTGCAGCTGCCAGGATTTTGGCGGCTTCTGCATCGAGGGAAGCATCTACAGGATTCTCTTCGTCCTTCTTGAGCATATCCAGCGCTTTCTTCTGCGCCAGCTCGGTCAGCGGAACTTCGCCCATCTTTGTCCAGTCAGCCCAGGAACCATCAAAGCCGATATTCGGCAGCCAGATCTCAGAACGGGAGTGCATTACGGTATGTTCTGTGCCGAGGAAGATCTCGCCGTCGTTGATAACTTCGGCGATTGCATCCAGACCAAGGCTGTCCTCATCTACCTCGCAGGATCTCTGTGCACGGTAGATCATGCCGAGGATATCATCGTCCATAACAAGCTGGGCGAGGGAACAGCACATAACAGAAGCGGTGCTGCCAAAGCCGGTAACAAGCGTAGCGCCTGCCATGGCCGGAAGCAGACCATTGATCATCTTTTCATAACCTGCCTGCTCATCAGGAGCACAGCTGGTACAGGTAAGACCGTATACATCGGACATCCATCCCAGATAGGTAGCTAACTGAGCGCAGATCGCACTGGAGATACCGGTTTCCGGAAGTCCCATAGCGCACTGGCTGGAACGCATACTCGGGAAGAAGGTTCTGGAACCGTAGAACAGTACACAGTTCGGGTTCATCAGATAAGCAACTGCAGCAAAGGCCAGGATTTCAGCATGGCACTGGGCGATACAGCCGATCACGGTGATCGGTGAGGAGTATCCGGCTACAGGTGCGGAAAGGATACTGGTCGGGATACCGGCGCCGATGATATGACGCATGGTATCGGTGATCTCTTTCGGCAGGAATAACGGAGATTCCGGAGAGATACCAACCATACCGATCGGGTTCTCCTGCAGGTCGCCGTTGCAGTACAGCTTGAACAGCTCAGCAACATATCTGGCATTTGTCGAAGAGGACAGACCAGGGCCATAGATCGGTTTTTTGGAATATTTTAACATGGCAGCAGTCTGCTCAAGCTGTGTGACAGCAGAAGGAATATCGCTGGGATAGCAGAGTGCGCACGGGATTGTCAGATTATCACACTGGTTCATGACGCGGATCGTATCGATCAGGTCAGACATTTTGGCTTCACGACGTTTGCCGGTGAGCGCATCGGAGATAAAAGGAGCGCCGCCGGTGCTGTGGGAGAAGGTTTTGCCAAGCTCAAAGTTTACAGCATAGCCGCCGCGGGTTGTCATGGTAACGTTCTTTTTCTGATTCTTTACAGTGGCATCGATGAGAGTGTCTGTGAATTTGACACGGTCACCTTCGACAGTACAGCCATGCTCTGCCAGCATCGTGCGGATCGCAGGATCTTCGATACGCATACCGAAGGTCTGCAGAATCTCAACACCGCTTCTGTGAAGCTTTTCCAACTGGGCGTCAGTTAAATACATCATTTTAGGTAATACAGCCATAATATACTTCCTCCTGATATATGGAATTTGTGTATTTGTAAATGATATATCATGTGTGTGAAATTATAATAGCATTTTTACAAATGTAAATCAATAATCCATAAGAAAAAATCTGAAAAAAAAGGAAAATTGTAAGAAATGCCGGAAAATACAGAAAAATATAGACGAAATATATAAAAGGAAAGAAAAAGATTGTGAAAAAATGGACAATTTTTGAAAAAATAGTTGCATATGTAAAATACATTATTTATAATCCGAATAAAGACCCATTTACGCGACACAATTTTTTTTAGTAGGAGTGCGGATATGAATTACAGTAATATTCATGCAAATTTACGAAATATCAGAAAAGTACGGAATATGACCTTAAAAGAGCTGTCGGAAAAGACAGGGCTTTCCATCGGAAATCTCAGTAATATAGAAAGAGGTCTGCGAAGCCCGACACTGGAGAATCTGCAAAAAATCTGTTCTGTTCTGAATACATCCTTCAGTGACTTGCTGGAAAAAAGCGATGAACCGCAGATCCTGATCCGTGCCTGTGACCGTACAGTGGTCATTGATGAGCCGGAAATGCTGCTTGAAGAGATCGATTTCGGTGAGAAAAATTATAATTTTACGGTGATGACGCTTGAGCCAGACAATGGCAGTAGTAAAGAGTGGCAGCATAATTTCGATGAGGTCGGTTTTGTCGTTTCCGGTAAAATGGAACACACGATCAACGGGGAGACCTATATTACAGATAAAGGGGATACGATCATCGTACGGCGGCATACGCTGCACAGTTGTAAAAATATCAGTTCGACAACGCCCTGCGTATCCTTCTGGACCAGATATTATAGCCCAGACCAGCAAGATGTACAAAAATAAATACATTCTTAGGTACAATCGCCAGTCAGAGTGCATCTCTGATTGGTGATTTTTTATGCAAAAAAAGCAAAAAAGTATTCAAAATAATGAAAAAATGATAAAAATTTCACAAATATTGTAAAAATGATCAAAGAATGATATGGTGTATCTATCATCATGTGTGTGAAAAACAGAATAAAAATTCACAAAAGGAGGGCTTGTTAAATGGAAAATGAGGTTATCAGAAAAAGATTGGTAAATGCATGTCGCATTCTCGTGGAAAAAGGAATCGATAAAGCTATTGTTGGAGAGCCGACAGTAATTTATTATCTGACAGGCATCCACATTATTCCTTATGACAGATATTACGGACTGGTTTTAGATGCAAAGAATGAAGAAGCAGTCATGGTCAATCCGAGTGTTGATACCGGTTGTATGAATAAAGTGGTACCGGAGATTACCTATCTGGACGAAGACGGCCCGTTGGAAGCTGTTAAAAAGGCCGTAGGCGCATGCCACACGCTGGCCGTAGAAAAACGTTACTTCTCCATCGCACAGGGAGAGATGTTCGCCCAGCTGGGAGCAGACGAGCTGATCGATATGGGAGATACCGTTGATCTGCTCCGGATGCATAAGGACGAGCAGGAGATCGAGTATATGCAGTTCGCTGCAAAGATCGTAGACGAAGCGCTGGCTTATGTTAAGCCGCTGATCAAACCGGGTATGACAGAGAATGAGCTGTATATGCTGTTATTTACCTTTATGTCAAAGTATCCGGGATTCTCCTCTGATGAGATCATCATCTATGTCCTTGGTGGAGCCAAATCAGCAAATCCGCACGGCATGACAGCCGACTATGCATTCAAGTACGGCGACGTTGTCCTGATGGATTTCTGTGCGTACTACAACTATTACTGGTCCGATATCACCAGATGTATGTTCATCGGTGAAGTGGATCCGAAGCTGGAGGAAATCTATGAAATTGTAAGACAGGCAAATCTTACAGCTATCTCCAAGGTAAGACCGGGTGTCAAAGCCAGAGAGATCGACGCTGCTGCCAGAGATTACATCACGGCAAAGGGCTATGGAAAAGAGTTCCTGCACAGAACAGGACATGGTCTTGGTCTGAGCGTACACGAGGAGCCGTACATTACCTCCGTAAATGAACTGGTACTTGAAGAGGGTATGACCTTTACCATCGAGCCGGGTATCTATCTGGAGGGTATCGGCGGTATCCGTATTGAAGACGATATCCTTGTAACCAAAGATGGCTGCCGGATTCTGACCAGCTATCCGAAAGAACTGGAAGCAAATATTCTTCCTTTTGAAAAATAGGATTTGTCAATCTGCTGAGACCGAGCTACCCGGTACTGGTTGTTATCTACGGCATATGGGCATAACAACCCAGATAACGAAGAATAATGCCGAAATCCTGATGATCGATGATCAGGTTGGTACACTGGAAGCCGGAAAGAAAGCCAATATCGTGGCATTTAAGGGCAATCCGGATGAGAATATCAATATGCTGGAAAATATTCAGATGGTCATGAAAGCAGGCATGGTAATCTGAATGTAAAAATATACCTGCAAAAAGGCTGTTGCCGTTAACTGTATAGTTATAGGTGACAGCCCTTTTGCCATCTGACAGGTGCGGATATGGAATACAGAGATGAAGAGAGAAAGCAGGCATTTATGCTTGTCGCACGGGCCGGAGATATTATTTTGCAGAGCGGTGCGGAGATTTTCCGGGTGGAAACGACGATGAGCCATATGGCAAAAGCGCTGCATGTGGAGAGTCTGGAAACCTATGTGATCGCAAACGGCATTTTTGCGACAGCAAAGGGTGAGGGGGCGCAGCTGCATGCCCACATCAAGAGCGTGGAGACGGGCGATACGGATTTGGGGAAGATCGAAGCAGTCAATGAGCTGTCACGCGATATGGAGCAGCATGCCTATACACTTGAAGACGTGGAAAAAAGGCTGGAAGAGATCGAAAATATGGGGGAATATCCCCGGTTTATACTGATCAGTGCCTATGGTATGGGAGCTGGCTGTTTCTGTTATGCCTTTGGAGGCAGCTTCCATGATTCACTGGTCGCCTTTGTGGTCGGTCTGGTTCTGGGAGTTTTTTTCTATATTATACGCAATTCCAAAAATATGAAGGCACTCAAGATCATTGCCGGGAGTATGCTGGTGACGTTTCTGTCCTCCTTTATGTACCAGCAGGGACTGGGAGACAGCGTGGATTTTATCACGATCGGCAGTCTGATGCCCATGATCCCCGGTGTGTCGTTTGCCAATTCTATCCGGGATTTTGTGGAAAATGATTACGTGTCGGGACTGATCCGGCTGATGGATGTGCTGCTGACTGCAGTATGTATGGCAGTGGGCGTATACATCATCTGGGATCTGCTGATATTTTAGACAGGAGGCAGCTATGGAACGAATGGTATGTCAGGCTGTGGCCGCGTGCTTTGGTACGATCGCATTCAGCATATTCTTCCGTGTGCCGGCGAAGCATTTCCCGACCTGTGGTGGGATCGGTGCAGTGGCCTGGATTGTGTATCTGGTGATTTTTGATGTGTATAAGAGAAATATGGCGGCAGTTTTTCTGGCGTCTTTGACGGTTGTTTTATTGTCCCGCTTTTTTTCTGTGCGGCATAAATGCCCGCTGATCAGCTATCTGATCCCGGGAATCTTTCCGCTGGTGCCGGGAACCGGTATCTATTTTACCGTATATGCTGCGATATCCGGTGAGTATATGCAGGCGGTGTCCTGCTTTGTCAGTGCATTTAAAGGGGGATTTGCGATCGCGATTGCGGTTGTAGGCGGTATTATTATTCCAACCCGGTATATTGTGTGGCTGAATGGCAGGCTGCAGTGGAGAAAAAAGCCGGGGAAATGAGAAAAAAAGGGTGCAATGCATATAAAAAAGGACAGTTTTCTGTATGAAAAATATGGAAGCTGTCTTTTTCAGGCTATATAGAAGGCCTGCAGGCTGTGATCGGTACGGAAATATTGGCCGGATCATGAAAACCGAACAACGGTCCGGTAATGATGCTGATCTTATTGCCGATCCACGGCAAGAGCGCGATGCCTTCGCAGGCTGCACCGGTGTATTCGCCGGAGGCGGAAGGTTCGTTGGTCAGTACCAGATAGGTAGTCAGCATACCCAGAGCGCTGGCACCGGGAAGGCCGTAAAGCGGCTTCATCAGCGGAGACAGCAGCTTGTTCAGCAGATCAACTACGCCGAACTCTGAAAGCAGGAGCGAAACGGCACCCATCAGAACCGTAATGCCCATAAGATACAGTACGGTGTCGGTGATGAGTTGATACGAGGTGTTCATAAGCGTGTTCATCATATTGGCAGCCCCCATTGTTGATATACATATTAGAAAATCACGACAGATCCAGCTTAAAATCCAGCTTTTGATCTTTGATAAGGGGACTGCCCGACGGTGTCCACAGCATGGCAGCCGGGGTGTAGAGAACAGCACGACGCAGCTGGTGGCGGGTCAGTAGCTGGTGCAGGGCGCTGTCAAGGGCGGTGCCGGAAAGTGTGGTTTCCAGAACTCGTAAAGTATCGCCGTCACAGTCGTATAAAAGCAGATCCTCTGTCATATTTTCTGCACTGTCAGAAGTATGCGCAGCATCTTCTGTACTGCTTTCTTCTGTCGCAGAAGAGGTGTAGATCAGTGCTTCACCGTTTTCACGTTTGGCACAGGCGATGGCAAAGATAAGCGCAGCATCATCCCATTCTACATAGCCGTCCCTGCCAAAATGCGCATCGCGGATGCGGTGATAGTCAGAAGCCGTGCAGGGAGCGCAGGAATGTGCAGCCAGCCATGCCGGATCATCCGTCAGATCTTCCAGCAAAAGCTCCTGCTGCTGTCCGTCTGTACAGGAAACAAAATCCTGTGCTCCATAATAGGAAACAAGGGAAGTTTCTGCAGGTGTCAGAAGAAGCGCTTCCTCCCAGAGATCCTTTGCAGTATCCAGAACCTTTCTGGCGTATCCCTGTCCCCGGGCACCTTTGGCAGTGGCTACGGCGTAAACATAGCGCACCGGCAGGCGTTCTTCTCCCTGCCAGATCTGTGCCGGAAGGAAGCTGGCCATGGAAACAGGTTTCCGGTCAATGCAGTAGATCAGCATATTTTCGGCAGTCAGCCGCTGATCCAGATAGAAGCGGATAAAGTCCGGTGTATCGCCAAAGGCTTCCTGCCAGAGCCCTATGATATCTGCTTCATGGGCCGGGCGGTGCATAAAGACCACAGGAGAGAGCTTGGCGTCAAACTTGCGCAGCAGAATTTCCGGATAGTAGGACAGTTTGGCCTTGCGAAGCCCGGGATCACCGGCATCGTCCTCGCGGTTAATGTATTTGTAGCCCTTGCAGCCATGCTCCACAAACTGCTGGTTGATCATTGGATAGGCACCCTGATATTCCGGCAGCGCCTTCTCAAAATGAACGACAAAAACGTCATCGTTGACCGGCTCACCCATGCAGAAAGCAACAACACGACCCCTCTGGCGCAGAACACCGCCGGTCAGACCGAGCGTATCCTTCATTTTAAAGGCTGCCTCGAGCACCTTCAGTTCGATGGCCATCTCATCGTTCCATTTGTCTTCCCGGGAGAATACCCAGCGCTTGCAGAGCGCGCGGCATTCCTCAAGATTATTGTCGTTTAACGGCTCGTAGCTCCATTCTCCGGCATCCTTGAACCGGGCAATATGGTTGCGCTTGTTATGCATTTTTCGACCGGTCAGGGTGGCGAGCTTGTCCCTGTCGTACAGGTAATCAGCGTAATCCCTGTCCTCCTCGATCAGAAACTGATCCGGATACCAGTTAAGCAGAAGTTCTCTGTCAGCTTCACTGATGGAATTCATGATCAGTGTGCGTCCACTTTTACAAAAATCCGCGATCAGCTCATCCAGTGCGGCCTTCTTGTCGCCGGGACCGATCGGGAAGGAGTAGATAAAGCAGTCGCCGTGCATCAGTTCATCCCAGGGGTATTCGCCGCACAGTCCGTAACGGACGATACAGCAGCCGTGGGACTTACAGGCTTCGATATGGTATTTGACACCCCAGAGAATGTTGGTGCCAAAGGTGTATTCGCTGCCGGACCAGCCATCATGAAATAAAAGCGGCTGCATCCAGTCCTTGTCAGCTAATGTAACTTTGTGAAATGAAAACATAAAAAACCTCGTGTGTTGTTAGTCGTTTTGCAAATTGCAGAAGCTGTCATCGACAGTTTTCTATAGGAAGTTGTAACTGAGACAGTCTACACTATTTTTTTGAAAATAGCAAATGGCGCATCATGTAGGGTGTACAGAGTTTGCTGAAAGTCGGTCTTTCAGAGCAAAAGACAAAAGCAGATACAATCTTGTTTCATAGTCATCTAGATTCAGGTGCAACAGTTCGGTGATCTGTTCAAGACGGTAATATATGGTTGTGCGATGTACCTGAAAGTGTGCGGCGGTATACTTGATATTGCGTTCGTTTGCAAGATAGACTCTGAGTGTTTCATATAGCGTGGAATGGTGTGTTTTGTCGACTGTTTCCAGCTGATCCAGTTTCCCTGAAATCAGATAAAAAGAGGAAGATGTCATTTCCAGCTGGTCAAGCATGGCTTGCAGGGCACATTTATAAAAAGGGAAAGACCATAGGGACTGACTTGGTTGAAGAATCCAATTGAGTGCAAACTGTGCCTGGGCATAGTATGCTCTGAACTGAGAAAAATCATAAAATGGATCACTGATTCCCATTTTGAGAAGTCCCTCTCTGATATAGGGGGACATCTGTAATTCGATATCCCGTATGCGCATTTGCATACGGCTCATGTTAAGGAGAACTACATAATGGTTCTGATATATACAGGAACCACTGTCGGGAAACAGCGTATGAATAAAAAGATACTCTAAAGGCTCAGGTGGTGACTGTATATGGGTGGTAAATTTGCAAAGACACAGACAGAGATATTGATCATTAGATTTCCAACCTTTGGTCTGTAAAACATAGTGTGTGTTATCGGGCTGCGTTTTGTTAAAGAGAAAGCTGGTCATCCATGCACCGATGCTATGTTTATCAGGCATCTGGTTGTCGTTATGAATCGTTTCAAAAAGAATTTCCAGATATTGTGCAAGATAATCCATAATTTGCATATGAAAATTTTGTAATTTTATTTTAGAAGAACGAAAAACAAGCCGCCCTTCAAAGTTTCCCTGTGAGTCTCGAAGATTACAATATAGAGCGATTTCTGTATCTGAAACCGTCCACCACTGGGCCTTAGAGGTTGTCAGGGTGTTTTGAAAAGAAGGATCAGTATGCATTTCTGTACGGAGCGACTGCGGATAATAGTAACCGCCAGTTTCAGTATCATGGTAAAGTGCGGAATGTACCCCTTCGACATGGTGCGGTCTTGCAAGAATACGAAAATGAGCGTCCGTAACGGTCAGGGGAATCTGTAGAAAACGAAATACTGTTTCGCAAAAGTCAGGAATAGAGCGGCCATTTAGCAGTTCTTTTTTTAATTCGTCATCCCAGTGTCGGTAGGCGTCAAAAATATCCAGAATCTTTTCGTAGATGACAGTAAGAGGTAACGCAGTAGTCAGAAGCATACAGGGAAAGTTCAGTGGAAGTATCTGATCTTCTGCCAGCACTAAAAGAAACATATTGTCTGTAAAAGCACTGGCAGGCAAAGACATCCAGACTTCAAGTGAACCTATGAGATACAGTGTATGTGGTTCACAGATTGTAGTATGTGTATATAACCGACAACGCTGCAGACAAGGAGAAAGTAAGAAACTTTTAGCAGCTGTTTTACAGGAAAAACCATGTTGAGATAATTCCCATTGAAGTAACTCAGGTGTCAGATAGAAATCAGGAACTGTAAGCATGTGATAATGTGTCCTTTCGACATTATGTAGTAAAAAACTAAATAAATTACAATACTCTTATGTATTTTAATACATACAAAAATAAAATACAATATAGAAAAACAGAGAAAGGAAAGAATGGACAGATCATCATTCTAATGGGGAATACTATGAAAAGTCTGAAAGAAAATTATATGATCGCCATGGAACATGGGATGCCTGAACAGGTTCCTATATATTCAAAACCCGTTCGATATAATGTCGGGCTGGGAGATGTGTTTGAAAAGGGACCCGTTGGAGGTGGAAAAGATGGGTTTGGAACGGTCTGGGCTACGGATCATGGTGCACAGGTACCGGTTCCCGGATGTTTTGTGCTGACGGATATCACCAGATGGAAAGAACAAGTGACATTTCCAGATATTGAGGGGATTGACTGGGAAAAAAAAGCGGAAAAGGAAATGGAACGTTGTAACCGTGCGGAACAGGTCGTTGAATACGGTATGGGAAATGGACCTTTTGAGCGTATTCTGGATCTGATGGGCTATGAAGAAGTGCTTGCGGCTTTTGAAGAAGAACCAGAAGCCTGTCATGAGTATTTTAAAGCATTCACAGAGTATCGTCTGAAATATCTGGAAAAGATCGCAAAGTATTATAAACCGGATTATGTGGTTACATTTGATGACTGTGCCTTTGATTCCGGCCCTTTTATGACGATGGAACAATATGAAGAATTTATACAGCCCGAACACATGGCCATTAACAGAGCTATTTATGAAATCGGAGCAAAACCGATCCAGCATTGCTGTGGAAGGGCAGAGCGTCTGTTGCCGGAGTTCATAAAAGAAGGTGCTGTTGCCTGGAGTTCCGTACAGCCGTATAACGATATTGTGGGTATATTGCAGGCATATGGGAATAAAATCACGTTGATCGGTGGATATAATACAAATGGTCCATGTGCCATGCTGGATTCTACAGATGAACAGATGATAACGGAACTTCATCGCTGTATGGATACATATGCCCCATATGGAAGTTATATTCTGGGGAATCACATTGTAGAAGGAAAAACACCGGAAGAAACAATGCGACGGGTACTGATGCTCAGAGAAGAAGGACTGAGATACGGTAAAGATTTTTATAAAACACATGAAATAAAGAGACAGTTATGAGATAAAACGGAAAAAAGAAAATTGAAAGACATAGAAATGGAGGAGAGGGTATGGTATTAACAGTTTCTGTTTTGGCAATCATTATATCGATTGCCGTAGGGTGGAAATTAAAATTGAATACAGGTATTATTGCCATGGGATTTGCATTCCTGATTGGATTTTTCGGTCTGGGCATGAAAATAGGAGATATTATTGCATTCTGGCCGACAACGATTGTATTTTATCTGATCTGTATCTCATTATTTTTTTCCTATTCGACACAGAATGGAACGATGGACGTACTGGCAAAAAAGATGCTGTATGTGCTTGGCGGCAATGCAAAATTGATTCCGCTGGCTATTGTGATTGTATGTGCAGTTGTGGGAGGTCTTGGAGCAGGGGCCTCAACACCGGTTATCGTCGGACCTTTTTTTTTTGTCATGTCTATTGAAGCCGGAGTAAATCCGGCACTGGCAGCGGTCTGTATAGGTTTCGGTAACATTATGGGTTCGAGTAATCCGTTTAACGGATATGGTGGCGTGATTGGAAAGAATTTGATTCTTGAAAATGGTGTAGATGAAGCCACAGCGATGGAAATGGCAAATTTTACATGGGCTAATGCTGCGATTATAGCTGCCATTGTGATTGTGTTTTTCTATATCCTCTATAAAGGAATCAAGGCACAGAAAGTGGCTGTTGAAAAACCACCGAAATTTTCTGCAATACAGATGAAAACCTTTGTTGTGGTACTTGTTGCATTCGCCCTGATGGTAATTCCTAGTCTGTTAAATGTGTGGGTGAAGGCACCTGTCGTAAAAACTCTGGCAGGTTTCTGCCAGCCGCAGGTAATCATGATTTTTGGTGCTCTTATATGTGCGTTTATGAAACTGGGAGATGAAAAAAAAGTCATACGTTCTGTCCCGATGAATACAATCGTCATGATTGTAGGTGTATATTCGTTGATCAAGGTTGCGAGTGAAGCAGGTCTGGTTGATGTTGTGGCCAATGCATTGTCCAGTTCGATACCTGCATTCTTAGTGCCGGGGGCGATTGTTTTGTTTGCAGCTTTTTTGAGCTTTTTCTCAAGTTCGACATCTACGGTTATGCCTCTGATGTATCCGTTAGTGCCTGCACTGGCTACCGGACTTGGATTAAATCCCATTGCTTTGTATTCATGTGTGTTCTTCGGTGGCCTGACAACTGCAATGTCACCATTTTCTACAGGTGGTGCACTGACAATCGCCAGCTGTCCGAATAATGAGGTGAAGGAACAATTGACAAATCAGATGATTATTGTCAGTCTGATCATTCCTGTAATAACAGCAGTGGCGGCTACATTTGGTCTGTTTAATCTGTTTGCTGTTTAATAATGACAATTTTCTTTTTTCGAAACTGTCCAATAAAGGAAATAGCTCTGACCCGTCAAAGGCAGAGCTATTTCTGATATGTCAGAATGTGAGAGGCTATGCGTTGAGATGAAATTCCGCATCGGTGAGTGAGGCATAACCATACGCCTGCACTGTGGCCAGCATAATGGCCAGAACCATGTTTTTTCCCTGTGCAAGGAGCATCTGCTGGTGCGCATACAATGCTTTCAGGGTATGCTCTGAATAGGTGAGAAGCTCACCTTCCATATACGTCATGGAAGAGGTCGCACCGAGTGGTGACTGGCTGTCATCATCAAACGAGCGTCCCTGTCCGGACAGATGAGGGTACAGACGGTAGAACTCCTGTGTCCACTGACCGTAGATGTTGAGAATGTCCTGTACAAGCTTTTGTTTGGTGTCGGAAATGGCAGGGAGCAGATCTCGGATCTTTACGAAGTCTGCCGGTGCGGTTTTGGCCATCATCCAGGCGTATTTTTCCGTAACCAGATTGCGGTGGCCGGCTTCGGCTGCCAGAAGATCCTGCAGGTAACTTTCAAGCGTAAGGATGTCATAAGCACTGAACTGGCTTTTTCGCATAATCGTAAAGGTTTCTTTATCATCCTGACAGTCGGCACGGTCATGCCCCTGATTCACAGTGGTAAACATGGAAAATTCTTTTTCGATAATACGGTCTGTAAGTGACATCGTAAACTTCCTTTCAAAATAAATGAAACATAATCAACAGCAGTCCATGCTGACCGGGAGTGACTGTAAGAACGGATCCTGTATGTTCTGCAAGAGTGCAAAACTCTGGTCACAGAGAAAGGTGCTTTTGTCAGCGGTCAGATTTTGCAGAAACAATTCTGCAAGGACATCGTTGCAGATGGCTTCGATCTGTTTCACATGCCGGGGTGAAAGCGGCGGCAAAGCACATAATGCATCGATCTCTTCACCAAGCCCAGATAATCGATCCAGCTGTGTGAGCCCTCTGCGTATCCACTTATAATAGGGCGCATACCGGCGGTTCAGCAGATATACGGTTTTCATGGCTGCCTCACTGAATTCAGATAACGCGAGAAGGGCAGCTGCAGCGTCATTACGTCTGAGGAGACGGACATAATTATACTGTCCGGCCTGCCCCATGCGGTGACACTGGTATGACAGCTTTTTCAGCCGGATATCTTCCGGATAAAAGTCCAGAAGACGGCGGCGTATGCTGCTGAAACGGCCAAGCGGGTCAGAAAAGACTCTGCCGTTTGCGGCAACAGCCAGAAACGATTCGGGAATCCGCTGCCATTCGGCCAGCGAATGAGGACCATCTGGACAGCCGGTAAAGCGGGCATAAAAATCAGAAATGCGAAGCACACCGCTGCGCCCGGCTGCCATAGGGGATTCTTTCCGGCGACTGAAACCATCCACGGTATCCGGCAGAGCATTATAGGCTTCTGCCAGATCCTGTCCAAAGGCAGCGTAGTCATCATCTGTCAGCCAGAGGCAGAAAGCGGCACCCCAGTCATGATCCCTGGACAATTCGTCATCAAATCCAAAACATTCCGATCCCTCACCGGCCAGCCCGCAGGCAATCCGGTCCATACGGTCGGCAAAGCTGTTTTTTAACATGGGCAGCCCGTATGCTGTAAAATACCGTTCTGCCAGCGTCAGCCCGTTCATGCAAGTGTCAGGCGCTGTCTTGTGAGAGCCAGAGCCTCTTTTTCCTGTTGCACCTGTGGGCTGTTTTCTCCGTAAAGAGCAGAAAGAATATCAACGGCTTCTTCGGAAAGCTGCAGAGCTTCCTCCATTTTTCCCAGAGCTTCGCAGACAACAGCAAGGCTCTTGGTGGCAAAGTAGTAGTCTGCGTTTTTGCCGAAAACAGAAACGATATCTGTCCGCACGGCACGGTAGAGTATTTCAGCTTCTTCGGCCTGATCGAGACGGAAGAGAAGCTGGGCTAAAAGTGCCCGGGCAGAGGCAAGATGTGTACTTTTATATGGAAGAGCTGTAAAGCCATTGATGGCTTCTTTGACAAGAGACAGAGCCTGGTCGATATCCCCTGTTTCCAGATAATAATAGGCCTGATTCAAAATACCGGTACAGACCTCCTCTTCATGTCCCGGCTGCTGCTTCATCAGATCCGTGGACTGGCACAGCAGGTCGATTCCCTCATCCTTTCGCCCCTCACCAAGGTATAAAAGTGCCAGATTGTTCAGTACGGATGCATACAGATAGTGGGACGTGGTCCCATGGTCCTCAAACAGTCTGCGGGCCTCCAGAAAACAGTTTTCCGCTTTTTCCGGTTCCTGCATTAACCGGTATGTACCGGCAAGATTGTTCAGTGTCGTTGCATAGGCCATGGAATCGGTGCCTTTGTATGTACCGACGAGATCCAGCGTCTGCTGGAAACAGTCGGCAGATTCTTCATACCGGCTCACCCCACGGTAAAAGCCGCCAAGTTCACTTAGGGCAGCAATCAGAAGCGGAGGATTTAATGTTTCTCCGTTTTTATAAAAGTCAACATGAAAGGTAAGGAAACGCTCGACCTCTTTCGGGTCTCCGGTCTCATATAAAGTGTCAAGATGCTGATAAAATTCGTCCTGTGTCATACCTGTCTCCTTTGTGTGATTCTTCATCCAATATACCATTGCGGAACTAGGAAAACAAGAATACAAACCGGGATTCGTCATGAAAATGACAGGATGTGCGGTCTGAATAAAACCATTCGGATAACTTATGCATCGGACACAAAAAATGGTCAGAAAGAACAGCAAAGTGGAAATACCCATGGTGAAATGATACAATACGGGTATAAGAGAAGCGCTTCTGTTTGGACAGTTTAACAAAAAACATAAGGAAAGGGTGTAACAATGGTTTTAACATTATGTATTCTGGCAATCATTGTATCGATTGTCATCGGATGGAAATTTAAATTCAACACAGGTATCATTGCCATGGGCTTTGCATTTCTGCTTGGATTTTTCGGACTGGGCATGAAGATCAACGATATTATCGCCTTCTGGCCCACAACAATCGTATTTTATCTGCTGTCGATTTCACTGTTTTTTAGCTATGCGACACAGAATGGTACAATGGACGTCCTCGGACGTAAGATGCTGTATGCGCTTGGTGGCAATGCCAAGCTGATCCCGATCGCTATCGCACTTGTCTGTGCTATCGTTGGTGGCCTTGGCGCAGGTGCTTCCACCCCGGCTATCATTGGACCGTTTGCCTTTGCCATGGCGATTTCTGCAGGTGTCAATCCGGCTCTGGCTGCCATCTGTATTGGTTTTGGTAACCTGATCGGTTCCAACAATCCGTACAACGGCTACGGCGGTGTTATCAGTAAAAACCTGATCATTGCCAATGAAGTAGAAGAAGGACGGGCAATGGTAATGTCCAATTACATCTGGGTCAATATGATCATTATCGTTCTGATCGTTCTGGCTGTTTTCTACTTCCTGTTCAAAGGTTTTAAAGCAGAAAAAGTATCTGTAGAGAAACCGCCGGCTTTCAATGCCGTACAGAAAAAAACATTTGTGATCGTTATCATCGCATTCCTGGCCATGGTCGTTCCGAGTCTTCTGAACACATGGATCAAAGACAATGTAGTGATTTCCCAGCTCGCCGGTATCTGCCAGCCACAGGTCATCATGGTGATCGGTGCACTGGTATGCGCCTTCATGAAACTGGGCGATGAAAAGAAAGTCATCAAGGGTATCCCGATCAATACGATTGTTATGATCGTCGGTGTGTACATGCTGATCAAGGTAGCCAGTGAAGCCGGACTGATCGACGCAGTTTCCAATGCACTGACAAGCTCCATCCCGAGATTCCTTGTACCGGGTGCCATCGTACTGTTTGCTGCTTTCTTAAGCTTCTTCTCCAGCTCCACATCCACAGTTATGCCGCTGATGTATCCGCTGGTTCCGGTTCTGGCTGCAAGCCTTGGTATGAATGAGATTGCACTGTACAGCTGTATCTTTTTCGGCGGCTTAAGTACAGCTATGTCTCCGTTTTCCACAGGTGGCGCTTTAACCATCGCCAGCTGCCCGGATAACGAGGTCAAAGACAATCTGCCGAATCCGATGATCGTAGTCAGCCTGATCATTCCGCTGATTACAGCCGTACTCGCTACGCTGGGACTGTTTAATATCTTCCATGTATAAGAAAAGTATTGTTTGATCTCTTTTTGAAGCCGTCTGTATGCTGCTGTGTACAGGCGGCTTCTTTGGTGTCATACATATGCAAAAAAATGAAATATCAGCAAAAAAAATTGATATATGAAGAAATGTTGTGTATACACTGAGAAAAGCAGATGGCTGTTGAAATATAACAGAAAAATAGCGTATAATGAAGCAAATATATAAATAAAATGGGCAGTGCCCGTGAAAAGGAGAAAAACATATGCAGGCATTATTTGATGCAATCAATGCCGTCTGTGGAAAGATCCAGGTCGTCTCTGACCTCTTCTGGGATTTCCCAACAAATTTTTCGTGGTATGCCAGTATTCCGATTCTGGGAAATTTTTCTCTTGCGATCATATTGCTGATCGGAACCGGTATTTTTTTCAGCTGCAGACTGCGGTTTATCCAGCTGAGAAAATTCAAGCATGGTATCCACGTACTTCGGACAAGAAAAGCCGAGTCCACAGGTATTTCACCGCTGGCCTCATTCTTCCTGTCCACGGCGATGCGAGTCGGACCGGGTAATATTCTGGGTGTAACCGGTGCGATTTCCGTCGGTGGCCCTGGTGCCCTGTTCTGGATGTGGATCTCGGCATTCTTTGGTATGGCGACAGCCTATACGGAGTCCACGATGGCTCAGATTTTTAAAGAAAAGAAAGACGATGAATATATTGGTGGTCTGTCCTTCTATGGAAAAAGACTTCTGAAAGGCTCAGCTGCAGCCGGTGTCGTTCTTTCTCTGATGTACATTGTCTATGCGCTGCTCTGTTTCCCGGCACAGGGATTCAATACCGTATCCTCCGTCGGACAGATCGCAGAAGTCGTGACAGGCAAAACCATCGACACCAATTCAGCATTATATTGGATTGCCTTTGCCGTACTGCTCGTTGTACTGATCGCCGTATCCTTCGGCGGTATCAAAAAAGTGACAAAACTGACCGATATTCTGGTTCCGGTTATGGCAGTGATCTATGTGCTTACAGTCCTTGTACTGATCGTTATCAACTTCACAAGAATCCCGTGGTTCTTCTACGCTGTATTTACAGAAGCCTTCAAACCGGAAGCCGTCTTTGGCGGTGCCTTTGGTACAGCCCTTGTACAGGGGGTAAAACGGGGTCTGATGTCCAATGAAGCCGGACAGGGTACAATCACCATGCCTGCCGCAGCCTCCAATGCAGTGCATCCCTGTGATCAGGGCTGCGTACAGGCTGTAGGCGTGTTCCTTGATACCATCGTCATCTGTACACTGACAGGATTTGTCGTAGTCATGGGTCGTGTATGGCAGACAGATGCTTCCGCAGCCTGGTTTGATCTCGGAAAACTGCCCAAATTCCTGGCATCCGTCACCGAACTGACACCGGGAACTGCCTTAAACTCTGCCGTATCCCTGCTGGTATCCGTCTGCTTCGGACTTTTTGCCTTCACCTGCCTGCTGGGCTTCATGTCCTTCACGGAGATCTGCGCAAACCGTATTTCCAGAAGCAAAGTCTTCATCAACATCATCCGCATACTGTGCCTCTTTGTCGTATCCTTCGGCGTCCTGACCAGCATCGCCGGTATGGATCTCGGATCGCTCTGGGATCTGTCCGACTTTGCCAACATCTTGATTGCCTACTGTAACATCCCGTTACTGTACATAGGATTCAAATACGTAAAACGTGCCACCATACATTTCGAAAAACAAGACGGCACCCCCTTCACATCCGACACTATCGGCATCAACGTTCCCGTCTGGGATGATCGGGCCGAGAAAACCGGAAAATAACAGATGAAGGAAGATAAAGAAAATTTGTATTGAACTTACATAAAAGAGAAGATCTGCAGCCATAAAAACTGCAGATCTTCTTTATAAATGTAATTGAATAATAGAAAAATAATAGTAAATGAAAATATCGGAATAAATTCATGAGATGCACAAATGTTTTGGCATAAACCCGCCTTCTGTTGTGTCTGTTTTATATCTACAACCGCAATTCCAAATTCATATACTCCTCATAATACTTCGTCAACTGACAGGAAAACATCAGAATCTCCGTAGAAATCCCATCCTCCAGATCCAACGGACACAACTCCTGAATCTTCTTCAACTTATTCAACACCGTATTCCTGTGCATGTACATAATCTCTGCCGTCTTAGATACACTTCGTCCATTGCGGATATAATGATACAGCACATCCCTCAGATTTGTGTTATGCTGCTTGTCATATCTCGTCAGCGTTACAACAACCGGAGCCGCAAACAACACAATATCATTACTGCTCAGCTCATGCTGGAACTGTTCCGCCGCCATGTCAATCACCAGATACAAAGAATAATCATCATAAAAAATAACATTCCCAAACAGATTCGTAATATGCATCCGGCTTAGGATCTTAGACAACCTGAGCGTCAGGTAATAGATCGTCCGGAAAGAATCATAGGTACTGATTGAATTGGAGACAACAACCTTGGCCTGAAACTCATTCAGAATATCATTCCATACATCCATATTCAGCGCAGAAATATTCTGAAATTCCTGATGGTCAGCTGAGTGCAGGATAATGATCGAATGATTCCAGATCGTCATATTTGTTCCTGGCAGAACCTGAGCCAGACGGTTCAGCAGAAGATTATAAGAAGACGTTGACTGCTCTGTAGAGAAAGTTACAATAAAACACCGGATATACTTTTTGACAGGATAGGGAAGAAAACGGATCCTGTCACGGATCTCCACACCGCTCAGTGGTTTGTTCGTGTCAAAGTCGTTCAGAAGACTCGCAAAATGGTTGCCGGATATACTTAAGATATCACTGTTCTGTACCAGAAGAGGTCTTAAGAAACCACCCATATGGGAGATCATATTGGCAATATCCAGATGATAGTCAGAGTCATCCAGGACAAAGATCAGTTTCGCAATTTCACTGCCCTGATAGGTGATAGTATGCAGGTAAAGCTGGTGGTCTGAATCATCCGGACAGATATGACGAACCTCGTTCGGATAGAGCGGACTCTTATGAGATTCCTGCATTAACTTCTGCATTGTTTCGTAAGAAAGAAAACCATCATTGCGTGCTTCATCTACAATAGGGTCTGGGAAAAAGTCAGTATGTGTAGATTCAAGAAGGTGCATACCGGGATTGAACAACAGGATATGCCCCTGCAAAAGCTGTCCGGCCAGCTCAACGATATGTCCGATTCCCTTGTCTTCCCGCATGGCATCAATCAGTACACGATTCCAGTTTCTGTAGGCACGCATGATTCGGTTAATCCGGCTGTACAGATCAATCAGTGGAAGGTCTGTAGAAATAATATTGTATGGACGGTCAAAATAAGAAGGGAGTGAAGCGTCATCCCCACTTAGGAAAAAGGTGGCTTTGACATTTTCCGGCAGCATAGAAAACAAAAGCGGTGCATCTTTGACGTTTCCAATGTACAGACTGTTATCATTGATATCCTGCGTATTGTTATCAAACAGAGAAATTCCAACAGAAGTACTGATCTCGGAATATTGCAGATTTTTCCGGACAATGTGTGGCGATAACTGTTTGACAAAAAAAGCTATGTTTGGCATGGAACCCCTCCCAATAATATGTAAAGTATGACATATTAATAATGAAGTCTAGTATAGCATTTTGATAAAAAAAATCAATATATAGACGGGAAACATGGTGCTGTTTTGACATAATGATAACACAACGTTTGGCCGCCTGGGAAATGCGCCTGCTATAAAACGACGCAGATCAGTTTTCGGGTTCTTTCACCAGATCCATCAGGGCAAAGGAGTACTGCAGTGTCAGTCGTTCCTGCGGATCATCAAGATTAACCTTTGCCAGTTTCTGGATCCGTTCGAGTCTGTAAAACAGTGTACTGCGGTGGATAAACAATTTGTTGGCGGTCTGGAGAACATTGCGCTCCAGGGACAGATATAACCGCAGGGTATGGTACAGCTCTGTATGATTATGTGCATCGTATTGTTTCAGAATACGAAGCTTTGGTGAGCATAAAAGCGTGGGAGATATCATCTGGATGCTGCGGTCAAGCACGTAATCCATCATATAATCATCAAAACGATAGCACCAGATCATACTTCCACTCTGGCGGCCAAGGCGAAGTGCTGCCCGTGCCTGGATATATCCTTGCCGGAAATAGAGAAAATCATGGATCTCTGAACTGACCCCCATTTTGAAAAGTCCTTCACGCAGAATAATTGCCAGACTGCTGACGATTTCCGAAATAGAAGAATTCTTACAGGTCAGATTGACACAGACAGCTATGCCCTGTTCATATACAAAAGCACAGCCTTCCGGGATCTGAAGTTCAATATGTCCGAGAGTTGCCATGGCGGAATGCATCTGTTCAGTATTCGCACCGGCCTCAAGGCGGAGACAGAGATAGCGGTCATTTTTATTCCAGCCCTGATAAACCAGGAAATCCTGTACTTTACCTATATCCGGGGTTTCATTGTCAAGAATGCTCTGCATAAATTCTCTTGGGTCAACACCCATATCTGTGCGGAAAACATTCCGGTTAAGGATACAAAGCTCGATAAGCGTGGAAAGATATTCCAACGTTTGCTCTGTACCGGGGAGAAAGACACTTTGCAATTCATCTACACAGATACGGCCGGCATAGTTATCCCCGATAAAAAGGTTACGGTACATAATACGGTAACCACGTGTATCCTGCGCATAAGTGTCTACACCAGTTGTGGTCAGCGTCCGCATATATTCCATCTCAAATTTAAAGTCATGGATCAGACTTAAAGGCACCATCAGACGACCGGTTCTCTTGTCGCGTTCCCAGACGGACATGCCGGGAACCTGTCTCGGACAGGCAAGGATATAGTAATTTGTATCATGCACGAACATGGGGTTATGGAAAATGTTTAAGCTGGCACTCAGCATATCTTCGATTGGGTTATCTCCGTTCATGGCGAGATGAAGCTGGAGATCCCAGTTACTGTAGCGTTCAAAGGTCTGCTGAGCGAGATTGATAATTTCCGGGAAATCCTTTTCCTTTCCAACCATCAGGACGGTGGAACTTGGATGAAAATAAGAAACGTCTGTTTCTCCGGCAATCAGAAAACATATGTCAGGATATTTGGACAGCGAAACGTCGCACTGTGAGGATTGCAGCACGTAAACGTAGTTTGGACGAAGTATTCTGTTTTTCTGATACATCCGGACTCCGTCCAGATGCAGATCGCCGGATTCGTTGTAAGACATTATGTCTAAAGAGGAATCTGCAAATGTATCGAAAAGAATCTGGGTACTCAGATGAAAATAGTATGAATCAAGATCTGGTAAAGTGTCAGCCATGTCTAATCCTCCGTATGAATTCTGAATTTTTCTGTAACTGAACTACTGATTCCACCATAGCACAGCTTTGTACAATGTGTCAAATCGTACTGTACAAAAAGTAGGAAAGAAACAAAAATATTGGAACGATATGCGGAGTTTTCAAACGGAAAAAACTGTTCTATACTTTAAACCATAACCAAATGATTTCTGTCCGAGAACAGAAATAATTCCCGAAAGGAGAAAAGAAAGATGAGTGAACGTGTTCCAAAAAACACACAAAAAAAGGGCTTAAGTACAGCACTGAAGTATTTCTTCGGTGTCGGTGATGCCGGTTTCGTACTGATGAGTAATGTGGAGACATTCTACTTTATGTCCTTCTTAACAGGACTTGGTGGATTTGCTCCGGCTATCGCAGGTGTGATCAGTTCTGTCTGTTCCATCGTGGATGCCTGCCTTTCCTGGATCTATGGTGGTATCATCAACGGATCCAAGGCAATGAAATGGGGACGTTATCGTTCCTGGCTGATCGTGATCCCCTGGATCGTACCTTTCCTGTATGCTTTCATGTTTGTAAGAATCAGTGAAAATGCCGTACTTTCCGCAGTGATCATCTGTATTGCAGCGATTTCTTCCCATGTGGCATGGAACTTCGCTTATGTATCCAATGCCACACTGGTCAAAGTCGTAGGTAAGACTCCGGAAGACCGTGCAACATTAGCATCTTCCCGTGCAGCCTGGAATAAGATCGGCAGCATGCTGTTTTCCTACCTTGGACTCCCGTTCGCTACAGTTCTCGCCGGTTTTGTAGGTGAGAAAAACCAGTTTGCAGCTGTTGCATTCTGCCTTGGCCTGATCATGGTAGTTACCTACTATGCACACTTCAAGATGACAGAAGGCTACGAAGAGATCGAAACAGAAACAGATGTTAAGAAAAATGTCAACCGCGTCAGCATCGGTGAGATGTTCTCCTCTCTGGTAAAGAACCCGCCGCTGATGATCCTGATGCTTGCCGATCTGGCAAAATGGTGCGTGAACTTTGTTACCGCAGGTGCGGCTATCTATTATTTCCGTGATGCCATGGGCAATGCGAAACTTATGACGGTCTATACGCTTCTGATCGCTATTGGCGGTGTTGTTGGTGCATATGTCATGCGTGCCATCGCAAAACAGCTGTCATCACGCTCTTCCATGATCCTTTCCTGCATCGGCATGGGTATCTGCCTTGTCCTGGTATGGGTAATGTATGCAAGCTCAACGGCAGTTATCGCACTGATGGTACTGGCAAATGTATTTTACGGTATCGCCTTTGCTTCGGCTCCGGCTTTATATGCGGATACAGTTGTATATGCAACATGGAAGACCGGCAAGGATGCTTCCGGCTGGATCATGGGTCTGCAGAATGTACCGTTAAAGATTGGTGTCTTCCTTCGTGGTACGATCATTGCCGCATGTCTGACAGCCGTAGGCTGGCAGAAAGACGTTGTCCTGCAGGGTACGGCACGTCAGGGAATGACCATAGCACTTGGTCTGGTACCGGGAATCTTCTGTATCGTTGCAGCCGTTCTTCTGATCGTTGGCTTCAAGATCACCAAAGAAAAAGTAGAACAGTGGCAGGCAGAGATCGACCGGAAAGTTGCCTGATAAAGGATAAAAAAGTGGCTGCTATGCAGCCACTTTTTAAAAGGGAAAATCCCATATATTGCTGATATAAGCTGTATCGGCAGACAGAATTTTAGTAAGCATAAGAAAAGGAGAAGACAAAACATATGGCTACAGCAAAAGAAATCTTCCTTGAAACTCTGAAAAAAGACGGAAAACCGGAAAGACTGCTCAAACAGTTCGAGGGTACCACATTTTTCCCGCCAAACCCGGCAAATAATCTTGTGCGTGGCAACCGTCACCGCGGTATGGAACCGTTAAAAGACGCTTTTGGTACGACCATCCTCTGGCCGCAGGATCAGCTGGCAGCTATGCCGCATGTTACAGATGATAATAAAGTCTGTGATGATATCTGCGAGTGGAAAACCCAGGTAAAATTCCCGGATATCGTCGGTGAGGCATCCGATCCGGCTCTGTGGGCACCGTTCAAAGAGAAAATCGATGAGATCAAAGCCTCCGGCAGCCTTGCTATGGCCTTTATGCCGACAGGCGTATTTGAACGACTGCATTTTCTGATGGGATTTGAAGATATGCTGATGAATTTCCTGTTAGAACCGGAAGACATGATGGATCTGTGCAATGCCATCGGTGAATATCGTTTCCAGCTGGCGAAGCTGATCGTAGACAATCTGCACCCGGATGTCATGCTGACGCATGATGACTGGGGATCAAAAAATTCCCTTTTTATCAGTCCGGAAACCTGGCGGGAATTTATCAAGCCGCAGTACGAAAAACAGTACAAATATATGAAGGACAACGGTGTGATCGTCATGCACCATTCCGATTCCTTCTGTGAGCCGATCATTGAAGATATGGTGGACCTCGGAATCGATATCTGGCAGGGTGCACTTCCACAGAATGACATTGTGAAGCTGCAGAAGCAGCTGGATGGACGTATGGTGCTGATGGGCGGTATTGATGCGGCTATCGTAGACCGGGCTGATTCCACGGAAGAAGAAATCCGTGCTGAGGTCAGACGTGCCTGTGAGACATATGCTCCGGGTGGCCATTACATTCCATGTATTACCTATGGCGGACCGGGATGTCTTTTCCCACATGTAGATCCGATCATTAACGATGAGATAGAAAAATACAATAAAGAAACATATGGTATCTGATGTGAATGGGGCCGGGGCAGTGTATGCCTCGGCTCTGTCTGCACAACATTGTACATGGGCATGCTTCAGGGAGCAGGAACTGTTTGCAGTGCCGGATAAATAAAAAAGGCCCGATGGACCTTTTTAGATGACACAGTATGAAATTATTTCACATCTTTGTAGTATGCGGAATATTTTTTCAACCAGGCAATGTAGGACTCCTCGCGCATAATAGCGCCATCCAGCACCATGTAATCGCCAAAAGACGCATCTCCCGGCTTACAGTTTTTAAAATGTCTGCTGGACTGGATTGTCTGTAACTGTGCCTTGCGATCTTCATGCTTTGCCAGATGGGAAGACAGCTGCGCTCTGAATTCAGCCCCGGTGTAGAACTGAGAGAAGAATGTACGAAGACGAAAGACATCCTTTGCCGTCATCTGCAGCTCCTCATCCGTCTGCAGCCACTCCATAAATTCACGGCGGCCCCTGTCGGTGATCGTATATTCTTTCTTTTCAAGCTTTTCACCCTGAATGACGACATCGAATGTAATCAGACCCTCATCCGTCAGACGCTTTAGCTCAGGATAGATCTGGCTGTGGGTGGCGTACCAGAAATTGGAAAAAGCACGTTCTTTAAATTCACGGGCTATATCATAACCGGTACAGGGGTGCTGCAGGATCAGACCCAGAATGGCATATTTGAGTGTTCGCATGGTTTCTCCGTTTCTTTACAATTTATACAGGGCAGCTTTCACTGCCTGAAGTCTCTTAAGCATTTATTATACATGAAGCAGACATGCATTTCAAACTTTATATGTTTTTTTTCAGAATAAGTGTGAAAAATGACGGGTTTGCATAAAAAAATATGGGATTATTGTGTACAGGTTACAAACTGTCAATATTGACATATTGATATAGACTGCATGCGTGAAAAATGTTAAAATAAAAACAACGTGAATTGTAGTTTTTGCATACATTGGGAGGAATTTTTTATGGTAAAATTTATAACGGCCGCCGAGGCTGCCCGCCTGATTCCGGACGGCGCAACTGTCGGTGTGGCTGGAATGGGACTATCCGGATGGCCGGAGGAAGTGGCTGTTGCCATTGCAGATTGCTATAAAGAAACAGGGCATCCGTGCAATTTGACGATGAAGCAGGGCAGCGCTATGGGTGACTGGAAAGAGCGTGGCATGACGCGTCTTGGTTACGAAGGTCTGGTAACAAAATGGGCAGCTGCCCATATCGGTTCAGCCTTTGCCATGAACGATCTTGTGCGTGCTAACAAAATGGCCTGTCATTGTCTGCCGCAGGGCGTAATCGTCAATCTGTGGCGTGAGATTGCCGCACATCGTCCGGGACTTCTGACAAAGGTTGGCCTCGGAACATTTGTGGATCCGCGGCTGGAAGGCGGCAAGATGAATGCGGTTACCACCGAAGACCTTGTCGAACTGGTAAATTTCCAGGGCGAAGAGTATCTGTTTTATAAAGCATTTCCGTTACATGTCGCACTTCTTCGGGGAACAACGGCTGATGAGGACGGCAATATCACCTTTGAAAAAGAGGGTCCGATCAATGAAGGCCTTGTGGTGGCAGAAGCAGCTCACAACAGCGGTGGTATCGTTATCGTACAGGTTGAATATACTGCCAAACGTGGCACGATGCATCCGAAGGAAGTCAAGATTCCGGGTACACTGGTGGATTATGTTGTTGTGGCAACAGATAAAAATGCCTGCTGGCAGACAGAGGGTGTCTATTATGAACCGGCCTTTGCCGGAAACCTTAAAAAACCACTGAATGCATTACCGAAGGTGCCGCTGTGCGACCGCAAGATTATTGAACGCCGTTGTGCGATGGAACTGAAAAAAGGTAATGTAGTCAATCTTGGTGTCGGTATTCCTGCAGATGTGGCCAGTGTTGTGGCTGAAGAGGGATGTACAGACGATATCACACTGACAACGGAGATTGGTGCGTTTGGCGGTGTTCCTGCAGCTCTGCCGAACTTCGGAAGCTCTTACAACGCACAGGCATGTATCGATCATGGTTCCATGTTTGATTTCTATGATGGCGGCGGCTGCGACGTGGCAGTACTTGGACTGGCGCAGGCAGATGAACAGGGAAATATCAATGTCAGCAAATTCGGCCCGCGTCTTACCGGACCTGGCGGATTTATCAATATTTCCCAGAATTCCAAGAAAGTGCTGTTTGCCGGTACATTTATGGCAAAAGCAAAGATCGCTATTGAAAACGGCGGTATCCGCATTGTGGAAGAGGGAAAAGGAAAGAAGTTCCTCAAAGAGGTGGAACAGGTTACGTTTTCCGGTAAATATGCGGCAAAAGGAAACCAGGAGATTCTGTATATCACAGAACGCTGTGTGTTCCGCTTAAGCCAGGAAGACAGGCTGGTGCTTGTGGAAGTGGCTCCGGGCATCGATATAGAAAAAGATATTCTGGCCCATATGGACTTTAAGCCGGAAATCGCAGAAAACGTCAAAGTCATGGACGGTGCGATTTTTGCTGAAGAATGGGGCGGACTGAAAGAGATGATGGAATAATGCAGACAGAAAAGCCCAACTGGATGACAGTCAGTGAGGCATTACGGTGGAGAGCAGCAAAGACACCGGATCATGTGGCGCTGATCCAGTCTGAAAAACGGCTGAACTGGCAGGATATTGACCGATGTTCAGATCGGATCGCCTGGTATTTTTATCAGGAGGGCGTTCGGAAAGGACAGAGAGTCGGTCTGTGGGGATTTAACAGTGTGCACTGGATCCTGACGTTTCTGGGCTTACAGAAGCTAGGAGTCCAGGCCGTACTGTTTAACCCATATCTTGTGGAAACTGAACTGAAAGAATTAATAGAATACATAAAACCGGCAGCGATCTGTGCACTGGATGCGCCAAAACAGCTGCCATCTTTATATGGAGCAAAGCCATATCGTTTATACACGATGACAGATATCAACCGGCATATGCAGATCCCGACAACACCGGATGAGAGACATCATCTGGAGACGGTAAAACGGGAAGTGGGGCCGGGAGACCTTCTGGGAATCCTCTTTACATCCGGCACGACGTCACGGTCAAAGGGTGTTATGCTGCGGCAGGGGGATGTGATCTCTGTAGCCTTTGAAACAGCACGCCAGATGCACTGGGGAGAAAGTGATATCTCCAGTATGGCACTTCCGCTGTTTCACTGCTTTGGTCTGTCGGCGGGGTATTTATCTTCCCTGGCCAGCGGCCACTGTGTCTGTCTGGTGGACGGTGTGCACAGCACCAGTATTTTAAAGACGGTCAGCCGGTATCAGTGTACGATCTTAAATGGTGTACCGACGATGTTTCTGGCCATTTTGAAAAAGAATCTGCTTCAGATCTTTGATGTCAGCAGTTTAAAGAGCGGCATCATTGCCGGTTCACCGGTAAGTAAGGAAGACTATCTGGAGATTTGCCAGGCGTTTCAGTTTGAGTTCCTGGCGATGAGTTATGGTCAGACGGAAACATCACCGAGTATCACGTTTTCACCGTACGGTGATCCACCGGAAAAGATAGCAGAGTCCGTAGGACGTGTGATTGACAGCCTTGATTGCAGAATTGTTTCACTACAGGGGAAAAAATCTCAACCGGTTGAAGCCGTTGGTGAGATCGAAGTCAGAGGCTACCATGTTTTTGCCGGTTATTACCAGATGGAGAAAGAAACGGAAGCAGCGATCGAGCCTGATGGCTGGCTGCATACAGGAGATCTTGGTTTCCTCGATGATGAGGGCTATCTTCATGTGACCGGCCGGAAAAAAGACATGATCATCCGTTGCGGAGAAAATATCTCGTGCATGGAGGTCGAGCAGTCCATCCTGCAGTATCCGAATGTAAAAGAAGTCAAGGTGATCGGCGTCCCTTCCATGGTGACACAGGAAGAAGTGGGAGCCTGCATCGTACCGGAAGATGGAAAGCAGCTGGATAAACAGAAGCTGCGTACGTTCTTAAGTGCGCTTCTGACCCGCTATAAAATACCACGTTACATACTGTTTTTGGATGAACTGCCAAGAACAGCTAATGGAAAAATAAAATCAGGAGCATTAAAAGACGTGCTTCTTAAACAAATTGAAGGAGGAAAATCATGAGTATCATGAATGAACTGTTCCTGACAGAGGAACACCTTATGATCCACAAACTGGCCCGTGAATTTGCTGAGAAAGAGCTGACAACAGAGATCCTTGACGAAGTGGAGGAGACGGCAGTATTTCCGCAGGAGATTCTGGACAAGATGGCAAAAGCCGGTTTCTTCGGTATCAAGATCCCGAAAGAATATGGTGGTTCCGGTTCTGACTGCCGTGGATATGTTTCCGTTATGGAAGAGATCTGTCGTGTCAGTGCCGTAGCCAGTCTGTATGTATCTTCCCCAAACTCCCTGGCAGGCGGACCGTTCCTTCTGTCCGGTACGGAAGAACAGAAAAAACAGTATCTGCCGGATATTGTCAGTGGCAAAAAGACAGTCTGTTTCGCCCTGACAGAGCCGGGTGCAGGTTCTGATGCCGGTGGTATGACCACCACAGCCGTTGAAGAAGATGACTGCTTCGTATTAAACGGACGTAAGACGTTCATCACAGCAGCTCCGCTGTCAGACGTGGCTGTTGTTTATGCAAAGACCGATATGAGCAAAGGTGCCAGAGGTATCACAGCTTTTATCGTTGATATGAAATCTGAGGGCGTATCCTGTGGTAAGCCGGAGAACAAGATGGGTCTTGTCGGATGTGCCACCAGTGATATTATTCTGGATAATGTCCGCGTACCAAAGGAAAACATGCTGGGAGAGAGAGATAAAGGTTTCTCAAACGCCATGGCCACACTGGATATCGGACGTATCGGTGTTGCCGCACAGTCCATCGGTGTTGCCCAGGGCGCACTGGACGAAGCTGTCAAATATGCAAAAGAAAGAAAACAGTTCGGCCGTCCGATCGGCAAATTCCAGGCCATCAGCTTCATGCTGGCAGATATGGCTACAGAGCTGGATGCCGCAAAACTTCTCGTATACCGTGCCGCTTATCTGATCGACCAGAAGAAACCGGCCAGCAAGGCAGCTGCCATGGCAAAATACTATGCCGCAGAAGCCTGCAACCGTATCTGTGCAAAAGCCGTACAGATCCACGGTGGATATGGTTTCATCAAAGAATACAAGGTTGAACGTATGTACAGAGACTGTCGTGTATTTACACTGTACGAGGGTACAAGCCAGGTACAGCAGATGGTTATCTCACGTGCATTGCTGAAGTAAGAGAGGAAAGGGTGACAGATTATGAAAATTATCGTATGTGCTAAACAGGTACCGGATACAACAGAAGTAAGGATCGATCCGGTGAAAGGTACGCTGATCCGTGACGGTGTGCCGAGTATTTTGAATCCCGATGATGCCAATGCACTGGAGGCTGCCCTGCAGATCAAAGATGCCAATGAGGGAACCACAGTAGACGTGATCACCATGGGACCGCCGCAGGCTATGGAAATGTTAAGAGAGTGTATGGCCATGGGCGCAGATGATTCCTACCTTCTGTCTGACCGTGCGTTCGGTGGTGCAGATACCTGCGCTACATCCACAACCATCGCAGCCGGTATCAAGAAAATGGGCGGCGCTGATATCATTTTTGCAGGACGTCAGGCCATCGATGGTGATACCGCACAGGTAGGTCCGCAGATCGCACAGCGTCTGAAACTGCCGGTAGTTACCTATGTACAGAAAGTAGAGATCCAGGGCGACAAAGTCATCGTAGAGAGACAGCTCGAGGATGGTTACGAAAAGATCGAAGTACAGACACCGTGTCTTCTGACCTGTGTTAAAGAGTTAAATGAGCCAAGATACATGACGATTTCCGGTATCGTGGATGCGTATAAAAAAGATATTACCGTATGGAACCATGAGGATGTGAAACTGGATCCGGCTGCCTGCGGTCTGAATGCTTCCCCGACACAGGTTGCACGTTCTTTCACACCGCCGCAGAAGGGCAAGGGTGAGATCTTCACCGGAACACCGGCTGACATGGCTGCTGCAGTTGTCGGCAGACTGAAAGAAAAACACGTACTGTAAGGGTAGAAGGGAGAAGAACAATGGCAGTTAAGGTTATTGCAGATAAATGTAAAGGTTGTAAAAAATGTATGAAAAACTGTCCGTTCGAGGCCATTACCATGGACGGTAAGATCGCTTCTATCGGAAGTTCCTGTACAGGATGCGGACAGTGCGCAGAAGTATGTCCGTTTGATGCCATCGAAAAGATCGAAGGCAAGGGAAACGGTGTGGATATCACACAGTACAGCGGTATCTGGGTATTTGCCGAGCAGCGTGACGGCAAGCTGATGCCGGTTGTATTAGAGCTTCTGGGAGAGGCCAGAAAGCTGGCAGACGGTGTTGGTACAGAGGTTTCCGCCGTTCTCTGTGGTGAGAATGTGGAAGGTCTGTGCGCAGATCTGTTTGCTTACGGTGCAGATAAAGTATATCTGGCAGATGCACCGGAACTGAAAAACTACACAACAGACGGTTATGCAAAAGTCATCGATGAAGCCATCAAGATGTACAAACCGGAGATCGTTATGTACGGTGCTACCCATATCGGCCGTGATCTGGGACCGGCCCTGGCTGTAAAATCCGGTACAGGTCTGA
Organism: uncultured Lachnospiraceae bacterium; assembly: GCA_934394565.1. Taxonomy (GTDB): domain Bacteria; phylum Bacillota; class Clostridia; order Lachnospirales; family Lachnospiraceae; genus UBA11957. The sequence goes on along the minus strand of CAKRQV010000003.1, from coordinate 117,949 downwards.
CAGCAGACTGTACACAGCTGGAGCTTCCGGCAGAGGACAGACAGTTCCGTATGACACGTCCGGCTTTTGGTGGTAATCTGATGGCTACGATCATGTGTCCGCACCATCGTCCGCAGATGTCTACAGTACGTCCGGGTGTTATGAAAAAGCTGGAAAATCCGCAGACAGGAAAACAGGGCGAGATCGTGAAGCTGAATGTTTCCTTCGCTGAGGGTGATATCCGTACAAAGGTACTGGAGATCGTAAAGACAGCTAAAGATGCTGTTTCCCTGACAGATGCCAAGGTCATCGTTGCCGGTGGTATGGGTGTCGGCAGTGCAGAGGGCTTCAAGCTGCTCGAAGAGCTGGCTGAAAAGCTGGGTGGTATCGTTGCAGCATCCCGTGCCGCAGTAGACGCAGGATGGATCGACAAGTCCCGTCAGGTCGGACAGACCGGTACGACAGTTAAACCGCAGATCTATATCGCCTGTGGTATCTCCGGTGCAATCCAGCACATCGCCGGTATGCAGGATTCCGATTACATCATCGCTATCAACAACAATGAAGCTGCACCGATCTTCGAGGTGGCTGACTATGGCATGGTAGGTGATCTGCATAAAGTGATTCCGGAGCTGATCGCAGCACTGGATGCATAAAAGTTTATAAACTCCATAGAGAAAACAAAAAAAACGGCTTCCGGCAGCATGTGTCGGAAGCCGTTTTTTCAATAATGAAAGCACCCTGCAAATGACGGGCATTATTCGCCCATCAGGATACGGCTCTGGCGGTACAGCTCTTCTCTGTACTCTGGAATCGCACGGCGCATAACGGCGAAGAATGGCTTTTGGTTGAAATCCGGACAGTAATCGGCGGCAAATTTCTTTGCCAGCTCTCTGGCTTTTTCCGGGTTTCTTTCGGTACGGCAGTCATACGGTGTGATACCGATGGCAATCTTGTCGCCGTAGGTTTCGTAGATGTAATCAAAATCGTTGATAGCCTGTCCGCCCCACTGATCCATACCGCACTCGATCATGATTGGTACGAGATCCTGATTTTTTCCGCAGCTGTGGAAGTCAAAAATGATACCTCTCCTGTGGCAGCTGTCTACGACACGTTTGACGTAGGGGGCAACCATTTCCCGCAGGGTATCCGGTCCGATCAGCGGTCCTCTCTGGGAACCCCAGTCGTCATGGAACTGGAACATGTCAATATGGAAATATCTGTGCAGATGGTCGATCAGATCATCATAGAAGTCTGCCAGCTTGTCGAACAGCTCTTTGACAGCGTCCTGCTGATCCTCGTCCATCAGGGCCACCAGGGCGTTCTGCATGGTCATAAAGGAGATCAGACGCTCAAACATACCGGTAAACTGCACATATTCTGTCACACGGTCTGTGTCAAAATAGATGCCCCTGTTTCTGTCGGCACATCCCTGCCAGTCCCATTCGTCAATATTGGGGAAGACAACCTTTTCCTTCCAGTCGTTGGCATCATCAAACAGCATCAGACCCTGTTTTACCATGGAACCGCCGACCTGCGGCTCATATTCCCAGTCCATGCCAAACATGTCCAGACCGCCTTCTTCGCCCGGCTTTAATTTGATGACTTCACTCACCATGGCTCTGGCGCTGCAGTCCGGGATAATGATCGGATTAAAGGTGATACAGTCACAGTGCGCTGGGATCCACTGGCAGTGTTCTCCGTCTTTATTGAACATGCGGTAATAATTTTCTTTGGCTGTAAGCGGTGTGTTATACTGCGGAATTGACTCTGCGGCGATCAGTTCTGGCGACCACTGTCCCACAGGAATCATTTCTTTTTCGTTAAATTTCATTGGTGTTTCCTCCTTGCCGTTTCTCTTTATCTACCTATAGTATACGGGGGAAAACGGCGGTAAACAACGGATTTTCAATGTGTCAGATACAACATATGCGCACCGCACATTTTGGCTTTTCTCATTATGCAGTGCGCATAACTGTTAAAAGGTAAAAAACAACAGAGTACAGTATAATAAAAGCCTTTCCACCGGAACTGTCTTTTATATGCCAAGACAATAAAAACAGCCGCAGACCTGGTAAATCTGCGGCTGTTCACAAGGAAAAGGAGTATATAATCTCTTACGGTACAGGATGTCTGCCTGTATCTTAAGGAATATATCGTGGATCAGGATTAACTGATATGGTCGTTCTGGGTACGGGCAATGATCTCGTCCTGCATCATGTGTGTCAGGGTGACGAAATATGCACTGTAACCGGCAACACGGACAATGACATTGCGGTGGGACTGCGGATCATTCTGGGCGTCGATCAGTGTCTCACGACTGACAACGCTCATCTGTACCTGTTTGCCGCCATTGGTGAGGTAAGCCTTGATGGCCATGGCAAGCTTGGCTTTGTCATCATCTGTTTTCAGAATGTCCGGATTGAACTTCATGTTCAGCAGAGTGGCTGAAAATTCATCCTGTTCGATCTTACGGCCGGAATTAAAGACAGCAAGAGGTCCGTTGATGTCCGTACCCTGTGCTGGACTGATCATGCCATCTGCAAGAATCTCATGGGCACCACGCCCGTCGGCGGTTGCCGGAACGCATTTACCACAGGGCTGGTGTGCACTGATGGAGATACCACTTGGAATAGAGGTGGAGCCCCAGCTGCTTGGACAGCTTTTAACCTGTTCAGCATAATGATGATACCAGTCAGCGGCGATTGTATCTGCATATTCATCGTCATTACCGTATTTCGGAGCTTTTTTCATTTCCTCACGCATCTCTTCGTAGCCTTCGAAGTTGGCATCCAGAGCGGCGACAATCTGCTCCATCGTATATTTCTTCTCATCAAAGACAAGCTTCTTAATGGCAGCCAGTGCATTTACGGCATTGATGCCGCCAACGGCCATGATCGTGCTGCCGGTATCAAACGGCTTGAAGACACGTTTTTCGTACGGCTCACCGCAGGTAACACCGTCATGCATCAGCGCAGACGGGAATACATCAACGAGGTAATTCATTTTGATCACGCTGTCGATGGCTGAGCGTTCATTGACCATGGCGGTAAACCAGTTCTGGTATTCGTAGTAGCCCTCACAGAATTCTTCGAAACTCTTGCAGGCAAATACGCTCTTTGGCTCCGGACCGTATTTTTTGCCTAGTGTATCCATATACCCTTCGTGCAGGTAAGCGGATAAGACCTGACACTGGTTATAGAAAATAACGCCCATCGTCCGGGCTTTACCCGGAATAACGGCATCCAGACAGCCGCAGATCGCAAAATTTCTCGCATCTTCCAGGCTGTAGCCGAGATCTGTCCAGAAATTAATGTAGCTGTTATCACTGACGAAAGCAGGCATGCCACTGCCACCGGCCACGCAGTCCACACCAGCCTTTACGACGTCAATCGGAGTGTAATCACCGACACGAAGTGTAATCGTGTGGTGCGGTGTGTTGATCTCTTTGGCTGCCTGGATAAACAGCAGTGTCAGTTCATTGGAAGCATCATTTCCGTTTTCATCGCAGCCGCCGATGACAAAGTTCAGCCAGCGGGCATCACCGGAGTGCCTGCCTCGGCCAAGACCGCCACGGGCTGTGTGGAACGTTGTGGTTTTAACTTTGATCATTTCCAGCAGTTCCAGAGCGTCCTCGTCTGTCAGAATACCGGCTTCTTTATCTTTCTTATAGAACGGATACAGATACTGATCCGGACGGCCGGCACTCATGGTATTGGATGCTACGGAAAGAAACGTAAACCAGAAAGCCTGTACGGCTTCATAGAAGTTGCGGGCAGGGAATTCCGGTACACGGCGACAGGTGGCTGCCATCAGAAGAAGTTCTTTTTTTCGGGTTTCATCGGTACACTCTGCGGCCATTTTTTCTGCCAGATCGGCGTGGCGGTTGGCATAGCAGATGAAACCTTCAAATACACGTACAACACCTTCCCAGTAGTTATGTTTTTCCATGTCGGCATCCGTGATGATATGTTCATTGGCAAGGCAGGCTTTTGCCTCATCGATGATCGCACGGGCACCTTCGTTAAGAATACGTTCGTATTCTACACATTTTAAAACAAAGCCGGGACCGAGGCCGACACCGGTCTGGCCGATACCGTTGGTGGCACCGGAGTTTCTGTCTTTCCAGATCGGCATCGTAACACCGGAACGGATAAAGTCGTTCATTCTCGGATTATCCCAGGTCAGTTCTGCAAGATAGTCGCAGACACGGTAATTTTTGGCCAGTACATTGAGCCTGTCCTTCAGAACTTCCAGCTCTGCTTCATCCTCCGGACTGATATAGTACATATCCCCTGTCTCTTCAAACAGGTGATCCAGTTCCGCCTTGCTCCAGACACCCATTTCATAGTCCAGCTCCACACCGTTGGTATGGCTGGCACCCGTGCCGCAGATCATGTCATAGTCCGGAATGGCGATCGGCAGACGGCGGTAGTAGTTGGCATGCAGCATGGAACGATAGGTAACGCGCGGCAGATTGCGGGCTTCCTCCAGCGTGTCTGCGGCAATACGAAGCTTTTCAAGACCAATGACGATGGGGGATGTGGTGGCGATGTCCCTCATCTTTTTGATTCGTTCTCTCATATATATCCTCCTGTTTAAAAATTGTTTTATAATAATAACTGTTATTATTATAGGTGAGAGTAAATATCTGAACAAGAGAAACCCAAAAAAACAAAAGAGTCTGGTGGTTGTGCACAGAGGCGGTAAAAAAACATGTGCGCGATGCCACGATAAAAAACAGATGGCATTAATTTGTTAACATAGAAAAGGATAGGTGTTATAAAAAAAACAGAAAACGTGGGGAATGGTACAGAATATATAATCCCGCATAATGGCAAGAATGTTAATAAGGAAAGGTAAAAATATGGCAGCAGACAGAAGTATTTCAACAACAGTATTTAATATCCAGACCTATTGTATACACGATGGTCCGGGAATCCGTGTGACGGTTTTTGTCAAGGGGTGTCCTTTACATTGCACATGGTGCGCAAATCCGGAATCTAATGAACGAAAACCTCAGCTGATGTTTTACAGAGATAAATGTACGGCCTGCGGTAAATGTGTGGAGATCTGTCTGAAACATGCGGTTACGATTACAGAACAAGAGGGAGTATATAAAGCAATAACAGATCGGGCGCTTTGTGTGGACTGTGGCAGATGTGCAGAGGTGTGTAAGGCTGAAGCCCGCGAACTTGCCGGTAAGAAGACAACGGTAGAAGAAGTTATTAAAAAAGTCAAGAAAGACAAACTGTTCATGGATGCCTCCGGAGGTGGTATGACAATCAGCGGAGGTGAATGCCTGTTCTGCCCGGATTTTACGGAAAATCTGCTGATGGCTGCCCATGAAGAGAAAATCAAAACGGCAGTAGAAAGCAGCGTATTTGCTTCCCGTGAGGTTGTGGACAGAGTTTACCGTCATGTAGATCTGGCACTGTGCGATATAAAACATATGGATTCTGCAAAACACAAAGAATACACTGGTGTGCCAAATGATATCATTCTGGCAAATATCCAGCATATTTACAACGATCTTCATGTACCGGTGTGGATTCGTGTGCCTGTGATACCTCAGCATAATGACAGTGATGAAAATATAAAGGCCATGGCAGCTTTTGTCAGGGAAAATCTGGGCAAAGATGTAAGAGTCTGCCTGCTTCCATACCATCGGCTGGGAGAGTCTAAAAACGAAAGCTTAGGACATAAAATGGACATGAGCGTGGAGATTCCTTCGGAAGAGCATATGCAGCATCTGAAGAAAATTGTGGAAAGCTATGGGCTGACGACGCAGATTGGAGGATGACACTGAGGGTATCTGCATAAAAAAATGATTCGGGCTATGTCTGGTCAGAATCATTTTTTTATGCGGACAAAGGAGATGCTTTAGGTATTATTTTAGGTATTATGGGGCTCATTCTCTTGTGATGGAGATGCTTTCGTGGTATCATAGAGAAAGTCTGAATTTTAAATAATAACATATGAAGTATAAGCAAAACGGGAGGTATGCATGGATATACAGTCTCTCATTTTTTTATTGATGGATCTGGCGGGGACGATTGCGTTTGCGGCATCCGGTGCCATCGTGGCAATCCGACAGAAGATGGACCTTTTTGGGGTCTGTGTGTTGGGGGTCTGTACAGCTGTCGGTGGCGGTATGATGCGGGATGTGATCCTTGGACAGATTCCGGCGGCTTTAAAAGATCCGAAGTATGTGGCCGTGGCTGCTGCTACATCGCTGCTTGTATTTCTGATCTTTTATTTTAAACAGGAGTTTTTTGAAGGCAGAGTGAGAGTGTATTATGATCTGGTCATGTTGGTGATGGATACGATCGGGCTTGGTATTTTTACGGTATTTGGTGTCAAAGCCGGTGTGGCTGCCGGCTATATGGACAATACATTCCTGTTGGCTTTTCTCGGTACATTGACAGGTGTTGGCGGAGGACTTTTGCGGGATGTGATGGCGGAGGTACCGCCGTATATTTTTGTGCGGCATGTGTATGCCTGTGCATCAATCGCAGGGGCAGTGCTTTGTGTCTGGCTGTACCGTGGCTTCGGGGAGCTTCCGGCATTGGTGATCGGTTCATTAAGTGTGATCCTGATCCGGTATCTGGCGGTGCGTTACCGGTGGAATCTGCCGAGAATATCGGGGAGAAATAAGTAATTGTCCTGTGGTATCTGCTGCAGGTATCGGAAAGGGATGATTTGATGGTGGCTGTTGCAGATGGAAAGATATGACCAAACAGTCATTGAAAAATAATACAAGAAAAAATCACGGAATTATATAATGGGCGCATATAGAAGAGAGGAAGATGAACGGATGGTTTCAAATTATGATAAGCAGGTGGATATCGGACGGGAATATTTCCTGAAATATGATCAGGAGTTTCTGGCAGAGAAGTTTCATCTGGAGATGGATGAACAGTACATCTATCTGACGTATATCGGTACACCCTGCCGAATCGATCGGGAAACAGCAGCGGTATATGAGAAAAACAGTGACATATATGTTGAATGCAGGTCGTATGAAACAGTTATGACGATTTATGATATGCTCTGCCACGGTTCAGAAAAAAAACTGCCACCGCTTAGTGGAAAATGGACACCGGTGGCCAATTTTGCGGCAGCAGGAGCCAGTCCGAGCGCAGAAGTCTTTTCGCAGAAATATGCGGATGCTTTTTCGGGTAAGACAGATCTGCTAAAAACGGTATGTCTGGCACTGGGTGGCGAGATTTTATCACCGCTGGCAGGCGCTGATGTTACAGCACAGATTCCGGTGTTCCCTTTCTTCCCGGTGCTGCTGCAGTTCTGGGAGGCTGACGATGAGTTTGCCCCGCAGATCCGGATCCTCTGGGATGACCAGACTATGCGGTATCTGAATTTTGAGACGACCTATTATCTACAGGGCGATCTGCTGGCCAGACTGCTGGAAAAAGTATCTGTTATACAGAAGGCAATGCGGTAAAGCAACAGATAAGAAAAACAGAGCATACCCTTTTTCATGTCAGGCGCATCATGGGTGACAAACTGGCATGAAAAGGGGTATTTCTTTCATAAAAGGCAGATGCTATAATGGGTACATATTAAAGAAAATACCTGCCAGTATGGCAGACACAGGAGCGCATATGACAGACTTGAGAGAAAAACTGAAAGACAAAAAGCGTATTGTGATAAAGATTGGTTCTTCATCCCTGATTCATGAAGAAAGCGGCAATCTGAACTTTGACAAGATAGAGCGGCTGGTCCGGGTGATCTGTGATCTGTGTAACCAGGGCAAAGAGGTGGTGCTGGTATCCTCCGGTGCGATCGGAGTCGGAAGACAGGCACTGGGCATGCAGAAACGTCCGCAGGAACTGGCGAGAAAACAGGCCTGTGCGTCTGTGGGTCAGGCGAGACTGATGATGGTATACCAGCGGCTGTTTGCCGAGTATGGTCATATCGCATCCCAGGTACTGATGACTAAACATACCGTGCTGGATGAACCAAACAGCACCAATGCAAAAAATACATTTAATGAACTGCTGCGTCTGGGGGTTGTGCCTATCGTAAACGAAAACGATACGATTTCTACGGAAGAGATCGAGTTTGGTGATAATGACCGGCTGTCTGCTGTCGTTACCGGGCTGATCGGAGCGGATCTTCTGATCCTGCTCTCAGATATTGATGCTCTGTATACGGCAGATCCGAACACAGATCCGACAGCAAAGCCCATCCCTCTGGTGGAAAAGATCACAGAGGAAATCCTGCAGACTGCGGGAGATTCCCATACCAGTTTCGGAACGGGTGGCATGACGACAAAGCTTTCCGCTGCATTGATCGCCTGCGGCATGGGTGCCGATATGGTGATCGCCAATGCAGCCAGACAGGGCGTGATCCAGGATATTATGTCAGGTAAAAATGTGGGTACGCTGTTTGTGGCAAATCCGGAACATTATACATCAGTCATTGAGTATCTGAGAACAAAGCGATATCTTGACTGATACAGTGTGAAGAAATCTCATATAATAAAAAATAAGTGAAAAGTCATTTGTAACAGAACAATTTAACAAAAGTTAATACGGTAATAGAGCATAAGGCTTTATGCAAAAAGGTTCGCAGAAATGCGTTAAATCGAGAAACGGAGGAAGGTATGAAAATCTATAACTTTGGTTCTTTAAATGTTGACCGTGTGTATGGCGTTGAAGATTTTGTGCGGGCCGGAGAGACGATTCTGGCAAAGAGTCTGTCCTTTTTCCCGGGGGGAAAGGGACTGAACCAGACAATTGCCCTGGCCAGAGCCGGAGCAAATGTATATCACGTAGGCTGTATTGGCAGAGATGGCGGTATTCTGAAAGACACACTGGTAGAAAATCAGGTACCGCTGACCTATGTAAAAGAGCTGGATGCGGATGGTGGCCACACAGCGCTGCAGGTAAGCGAGAGCGGACAGAATGCGATTATTGTGTATTCCGGTACAAACCATATGCTGACAGAGAATTTTGTGGATGAAGTGATGCAGACGATAGAGCCGGGAGACTATGTGCTGATGCAAAACGAGATCAATCTTGTGCCTTATATTATCCGGAAAGCAAAAGAAGCAGGTGCGCAGGTGGCTTTAAATCCGTCCCCGATCACAAAAGAGCTGATGTCATATCCGCTGGAGATGGTGGATCTGTTTATTGTCAATGAGATCGAGGGAGAGGCAGTGACCGGTGAGAAAGAGCCACAGAAGATTCTGACTGCATTCCGTGAGAAATATCCTCATGCAAAGATCGTCCTGACTCTTGGCTCAGAGGGCTCCTGCTATCAGGATGAAACAACATTTGCCATGCAGGAGATTTATAAAAATATCGTTGTGGATACGACCGGTGCAGGGGATACTTACTGTGGATATCTTTTAACCTGCCTGATGAAAGGTGTGCCGGTGAAAGAGGCATTACATATGGCAACAGCGGCAAGTTCCATTGCCGTGTCCAGACAGGGGGCAGCGCCATCAATTCCGAAGCGGGAAGAAGTGGAAGCATTTTTAAAAGAAAGAAACAAAGGGTGAAGAGTATGACAGCATTAACGGAAATGGGACAAAAGGCGAAAGTGGCGGCCACACTTCTGGCGAAAGCATCCAGTGCGGATAAGAACAGAGGATTGCAGGCAGCTGCAGCAGCTCTGCGGGAGCATGCAGACAGCATCATAAAAGCGAACGGCACGGATCTGGAAAATGGCAGAAAGGCAGGTATGTCAGAAGCACTGTTAGACCGCCTGATGGTCAATGCGGCCCGGATAGAGGCTATGGCTGTGGGACTGGAACAGATCGTGACGCTGGATGATCCGATTGGGGAAGTCCTTTCTATGAAAAAAAGGCCTAATGGATTAATGATCGGTCAGATGCGCGTGCCGTTTGGGGTGATCGGTATTATTTATGAATCGAGGCCGAATGTGACAGCGGATGCTTTTGGGCTGTGCTTTAAGACGGGAAATGCCGCGATCCTGCGTGGTGGCAGTGATGCGATCTATTCCAACACAGCGATCGCAGAGGTTCTTCGAAAGGCACTGGCTTCTGTGGGAATGCCAGAGGATGCGATCCAGCTGATCACAGATACGTCTCATGAGACAGCCAGGGAAATGATGCGCCTGAACCGCTACATTGATGTGCTGATTCCCCGTGGTGGTGCACGGCTGATCCAGACAGTCGTGGAAAACAGTACGGTTCCGGTAATCGAGACAGGAACGGGAAATTGTCATATCTATGTGGATGAATATGCGGATATCGATATGGCTGTCAGGATCATTGTGAATGCCAAGACACAGCGGCTGGGTACGTGTAATACGTGTGAATCTCTGGTGATCCACTCGGCAGTTGCGGATGTGGCGATCCCGGCGATTGCTAAGGCTCTGTTTGAGAAAGATGTGGAGATCCGCGGGGATGAGGAGGCAAGAAAACTGGTGCCACAGATCCATGAAGCTGCGGAAGAAGACTGGGGCAGGGAGTACCTGGACAGGATAATTTCTCTGAAGGTTGTGGATTCTATTGAGGAGGCCATTGAACATATCAACCGGTATAATACGGGACATTCGGAAGCTATCGTGACGAAGGATTACGCACATGCGCAGAAGTTCCTGCGGGAGATTGATGCAGCAGCAGTGTATGTCAATGCATCGACGCGGTTTACGGATGGCTTTGAATTTGGTTTTGGTGCGGAGATTGGGATCAGTACGCAGAAGCTGCATGCGAGAGGACCGATGGGGCTTTTAGCGTTGACTTCGTCGAAATATATTATTTATGGGGACGGACAGATCAGAGAATAGGATGGAACAGATGTGGGGACGGACGCCCAAGCCCGCTGCCGTATCAGGCTGTGGTATGTTCTCTTACAAAACGCGCTTTCGCTCTGCCTTAGGCGTAGCGGACACTAAATTCGTCCGGCGCCTTACGGCTTGGACTCATTAAGTGCCGACGCCTGCGGAAGGTTTTGTAAGAGAACATACCACAGCCTGATACGACAGCGGGCTTGTGCTGACTTATGAGGGCGATTGACGGAAGAGAGTGGAAGACGGACAGCGAGCGTCCGTCCATGATACAACAATGATACAAATTCATCCTATACTGCGAAAATACACAAAGGAGAAAAATATCATGATAAAAATACTGATAGTAGAAGACGAAGAAGCCATCTCCGACCTTATTCGTATACACCTCACCCGTGCCGGATATACCTGTGAACAGGCATTTGATGGTAAAGAAGCTGCTGATCACATCGCCGCCAGCCATTATGATCTGGTCTTGCTTGACATCATGCTTCCAAAAATCAGCGGCTATGAACTATTGGATTACATAAAAACAAGTGATACTCCGGTCATTTTTATCACGGCCATGGGCGAGCTGCAGGATCGTGTCAGAGGTTTGCGAGCCGGGGCGGATGATTATATTACGAAACCGTTTGAAATGGTTGAACTTCTGGCCAGAGTGGAGACGGTGCTGCGCAGGTATCATAAAGCTTCAGATAAGATCGAGATCTTTGATATTACCATCGATATATCTTCACGCACGGTTATGCGGGGACAGCAGGAGATTTTCCTGACGATGAAGGAATTTGAGCTTTTGCTGTTGTTTGTGCGAAATAAGAATATAGCGCTTTACAGAGAAACTATTTATGAAAATGTCTGGGGCAGTAATTATATGGGAGACAGCCGTACGGTGGATCTGCACGTACAGCGTCTGCGGAAGAAGATGAACTGGGAAGATAAGATAAAAGCCGTCTATAAAGTCGGCTATCGGCTTGAAGCATAGGAAAATGTATGAAATTATTCTGGAAAGTATTTTTAAGTTTTTATATTCTGATTGCCCTGGTCTTCAGCCTGTGCGCAAGCTTTATTCTGCAGGCTTCTTTTCACAGTGCCTATGAGCGGGAGCTGGATATCCATCTGACAGAAAATGAGATGTACCGGATCGCTTTTTTTAATGCATTGTCGAGTGTGCCGGAGGAATATCAGAAAAAGCGGGAGACTGTGGAACATATTGCGGAATCGCTCTGCACCAATATCGGCACGAACGGAAAATATTTCGCCGTGCGGGATGGCAGGATCAATGTGATCTATCAGAACCGTAAGGAAGACATCAATGCAGAACTTCTGGAACGTGTCAGTGCCGGGAAGCGGGGGTATGTGATATACGAGCGGGATGGACACAGGTATATGCGCATCGTCAGCACGGCGAAGATGCCGGCGACGGAGAAAACATATTATCTGGAAACGATTTCTGATATGGATACGGTATATGTGCAGAGGGATGAGATGATTCGGCTGTATCAGTATGTTGTCTGTATTCTTCTGGGCGCCTGCGTGGGGATTTCCCTGGGGCTGTCCTACCTTTTGACACATCGGCTGTCAAAGCTGTCGGAGAGCGCCAGCCACCTGTCGAACGGTGATCTGGACTGTCGTGCGGAGGTGAAAGGAAAGGACGAGATCGCTGTGCTGGCACAGGATTTCAACAGCATGGCGGTTCATCTGCAGGAAAAGATGGAAGAGATTTCGGATCAGGCAAAGCGGCAGGAACATTTTACTGCGGCATTTGCCCATGAACTGAAAACACCGCTGACGGCGATCATCGGTTATGCTGAGTTGATCCGTTCGGTGGATGATCTTTCACCGGAAGAAAGGATCAAAGCTGCGGATTATATCTACGCGCAGGGAAAGCGTCTGCAAAAGCTGTCGTATAAACTGATGGAGCTGTTTGTACTGAAACAGCAGGACATGGAATTTCAGGAGCTGCCCGCCCAATATCTGCTGCGGCAGGTGGGATATCTGGTGGAAGTCAGTATGCTGCGTTCAGAAACAGAGCTGGTGCGCCGGGCAGAAAAAGGTGTGATCTACGGGGAACAGGATCTGTTGCTTTCCCTGTTTGCCAATCTGGTGGACAATGCCAGAAAAGCGTCGCAAAAGGGTGCGCATATCTATCTGACCGGACAGGCGGAGCCAGACGGCTATACGGTGATCGTCCGGGACGAGGGAAAGGGCATGGAAAAAACAGAGATCGACAAGATCACACAGGCCTTTTACATGGTAGACAAGTCCCGCTCCCGCAAAGAGGGTGGTGCAGGGCTTGGCATGACGCTGTGTCAGGAGATTATCCATCTGCATAAGGCAACCTGGCTCATTGAGAGTGAGCCGGGGAAGGGAACGACGATTACCATGCATTTTCCGAAAAAGGAGGACAGCCAGTGAAGCATATTGTACAGATCATAGCCATACTTTGTGGTGTTGCGTTTATATTTGCGGCTGCGGAGCTTTTGCCTGTGGGGATGAATTATTCTTCCGATAAGAAGCTGGTGAACAATATACAGGTACAGGACAATCCGAATACGACTGCGGGAATCGCCTATGAGCTGACATTCTCGGATAAAGTGTATCTCCTGAGTAATCCTTATGACTGTACATTCACACGGCTGTACCATACGGATTCCGCAGAAGACCTGCAGCAATATGATGCGACGGTTCTCGATGCTTTATGGCAGGCAGTGGACAGTTATAATCTCACAGTTCAAATTTACGGTTATCATGCAGGCACAAAAAAAGAGTCGATGCCATTATATATGAGGCTGAATAAAACGGACGATACAGAGGCCGGGCAGTATCTGACAGAAGCCAGCTGTATTTTTGTCAGTCAGACGACCAATACCATGGGCGGGATGACGCTTTGGCTGCTGACGTTTGAAAAGGACGAGGATACATGGCAGTTTCTGCTGGATCCAGCCCAGGAGCGGCTGTGTGCCCTGTGGGAAGAGGATACGCAGAAAGAATGGAGCAGTTATATAGACGCCGTTGTATATGGTGATTTAAAGAAAACACCACCGGATGCTTCGATTCGTTACAGTTGCCTGTGGCTGTTGCAGAATTATTACGGGGCATCCGATTTCTATGGCACAGACAGTACGTGGGAGAAAGACAGTGGCATCGTGTTTATAAACAGACAAAATCAAGGGGACGAAGAAACATATTCTACCATAAATGTAACAGTCAGATCGGGCTGCCATCTGTTGGAGCATGACAGTCAGAAAGGCATTGCGTTGAGTATGCGGATCGGGCAGGATGATTTTTACAAGGGGATAGCTTCTGTTGCGAATGAGTGGAAGGATATGTAGATGTATGTGTATGGGCTGAATGAAGCTGAAGCTGCGTAAGAGGTCACAAAGAGTATGCTGGTTCCGTGATCGCAATGGAAGTACTGCTGTATGTATCCGAAGGGTATGGGCATCTATTGCAGAACAAGATATGTTACAACTTTGATGCATCTTTTACGAAAAATCGATACATGCCGTCTTTATACTGGGTATAGAAACAAAAAAACCAGAGAAAAGAGGGAGGTATGTTATGTTGGGGAGCAGCATAGATAATCATGAGGCAAATAAAAGAAAAGTCAAAGGAGATCTCCTGAAGGTGCTGATGGTGGTTATGGTAATATTCATCGGTGGCGTAGGTTTGAAGATGGGAGTGACATTGCAGGAAAAGTATGGTCCTTTGCGCAGTGCGCAGCGCAGACGGGCGGTGCAGGAGATGTTGCTGGAGAGTATTCTGGATAAAGAAAACAATGTGGCTTCATAAAAATGTGGTTGAATTCAACTACCTTAAAGTTGATATTAAATAAGACAATGAAGTAAATTGCGTCAGAAACGGGAAACTGGTCGGGGCGCTATGTATACGATTTCAAAACCCTCCGAAAACGTTGGCACTTAACGAGCGCAAGCCGTAAGGCGCAGCCGCGAGTTTAGTACCGCTACGTTTGAGGCGGAGCGAAAGCGTGTTTTGAAATCGTATACATAGCGCCCCGACCAGTTTCCCGTTTCTGGCGAACACAACCTACATTTCAGGCAGTGTTTCTTTCATTTTCCGTGCCAGATACACGATTGGAGTATCTGCAAGACTCGTCACGATAAAGATCACATAGCTTGCAAATACAATACTGATCAGCGTCGGAATATCATATACACCGAAGAAGGCACCGAAGGTGTATAAAATTGCATTCAGCAGCTGAGAAATCAGTGTGGAACCGTTGTTACGAAGCCACAGGAATTTTTTGGAGTCTCCGCATTTTTTATTGGTGAAAGCCCACCATGCGTGGTAGGCCCATACGTCGAATTTCTGACAGATGGCGTAGACGATCAGGCTGGCCAGCATCAGACGGGGGGTGTTTGAGAAAATCGTGGCGATCGCCGGGCTGGCAAAATCGCTGGCGGCCGGGGTGTAGAGCATCCAGCTCTGAGAAATTACGATAAAAGCGATGGAAGTCGCAATACCGATATTGACGGCTACATTGGCTTCTTTTTTACCGTGATTCTCACTTAAAATGTCAGTAACAAGGAATGTTGTCGCAAACAGTACATTTCCCAACGTCTGTTCCATGCCAAAGGCATCGACGAGGATCAGCACTTCAATATTGGCAGAAATCGTAGCAATGACTGTCCAGACATACAGACCGAGTTTACCAAACAAGCGGTAAAACACAAGGACTGCACCATACAGGACGATCAGACTTAAGATAAGTAAAAGTTCATTAGGCATGTTGTTCTCCTCCTACACCGAAATCAGTATTCTGTAATAAGATATCCACACGGGGATTTTCTATATAAGCAGCATAGAGGTGCTCTTTAAACATAGCAATGACAGCCGGATCGGGCTGTACTTTGGTTGTGTTTGGGGTCATAATATTGATGCAGATCCGGTCAAAAAATCTAAGCCCCGTTTCTATATCGTGCTGCATGGAAGCAAGGGTCTGTCCGGTCAGCCCAAAGAGCAGGCAGACGTCATCCGCGTAGGGGGCTATTTCTTCCGGTGTAACATGATTCATGCCTTTTTTTAACATATCGTCACGAAAGGCAGCATCAAAGGTTTCTACCCCCATTTTGACATGCACACGGATACCCAGTGCAGCAAAACGGCTGCGAAGTGCCGGGATGGATTCTCTGTGCATCCAGTGCATTTCAAAATGCAGGTCGTGGATATTTTTTTCAACACAGATTGTTTCAATCAGGGAGATTGTCTGTACATCCAGCTCATTGAAACTGCCGGAGTTGATGACTTCGAGGTCATGGTACTGGCCGGTTACGTGAGCGAGGATGTTTTTGTTTAATTCGAAATTGGAAGCTTCATCACGGGAATAATCCAGATGGTAATCGCAGAAGGTGCAGCGACGCCATTGGCAGCCGCTGCCACGGAGCATGACGATTTCTCTGGGATTTTTTTCGGTGAGAAGTTCGTAGCGTACGGGATCAAAGATTGTGGGCATGAGGTATCCTTTCTGTGTGTGTATAAAAACTGGGGATACCCTGAAAAATGTGCCATGCAAATGAAACTGCAGTGGGCAGTTTTTTGCATTTACGCGAGCAACGAGCCAAAGTCCATGCTGGCATGAGACATTGGCGACTGCTGCGATAACTTGAGAAACTCGCGGAGCGAGTTCCTCATAGTTTGATGACATAAAAAAATCCGCACGGGGAGCCGTACGGTTGCAACAGACATAGAGACTGTCTGTGATAAGGTCCCTAGTTTTGTTTAGCGACAGGATGGTTACGAACTGTCGGGTATTTGGTTGACGGGAGAGAGTATAGCAGAATGGGAGAGGGGTGTCAAGAAGAAAATAAGGAACCGGGGACGGACGGACGACCGGGAAACGAAACAGCACCGTCCAGCCATGGTTCTCCCACAAAACGCGTTCTCACTCCGCCTCAGGCGTAGCGGTACTAAACTCATGCAGCGCCTGCGGCTTGCATTCGTTAAGTGCCGACGCCTTCGGAGGGTTTTGTGGGAGAACCATGGCTGGACGGTGCTGTTTCGTTTCCCGGTCTGAGAGTGAAAAGGATTATGTCAGTTAATGTAAAAGCAGAAAATATGTAAAACCGAAAAAGTATTGTGGCTTTGCATGGGGCTCTGCATTGAAATACCGATTACTCTGGCTTCGTAGAGGAGAATGTGGTGATTACGGGAGTGGCGTAAGCATCCTCCTGTCCGAAGTAGGTATAGGTTCCTTCGGTGTTGTTCATCAGGAAGTTGTCGGTGACGGAGGTTGTGCAGGTGATGTATTTCTGTAAAATATCGTTGTACCAGGACAGGCAAAGTGTCAGATCGGGCACTTCGTTGTCACGGGGAACGGTAAAACTATAGCCGATATAGGGCTGCCCATTCTGCCGGATGATATCGAGTTCATCCTGATCTACAGGATGGGAGTACAGGACCTGGTCTTTGTTTTTGATCTCCAGTATGACACTGGAGATATGGGAAATCTGGTCAGGGGCTGTGGCTGACAGGGAGAGGTCTCCGTCGCAGGTTCCGTCGGACCAGGTGTTATTTGTCTGTTCGAGGCAGGGCTGCCAGTCGGTCAGTGTTAAAAGGGTCAGTGGAGTGTCCACAGACACGTCTACGGTCTGTTTCTGTCCGTCGGTATCGATGAAGGCAGTGATCCGGTAACTGGCGGTATTTACAGGCAGGGAAGCTGTGCCGGTGAAGGTATTGTTTTCCTGTGTCATAGTGACTGTGACGGGTGTGTTTTCGGTATCGTCCTGATTCTGCAGCTGCAGGGAGAGGGACGTGGTATCTGTGTAGGCTTTCAGAACGGCTGAGAACTGTACTTGCGCCGTATTGTTATCGACGGAAAGTACTTTTTCAGAGAAAGACTGAAAATAACTGTCAGAATCATCGGTATCATCCGTATCTGTATAAGGATAATAGGTAACTGCAGGATCTGGTGTTTCTGCAATCTGTTCCTGCAGGCTGGAAATCCGGCCGGAAAGATAGACAGTGATGCCAGCCAGGGCAACGGTCAGTATCAATGTAGAGGCACACAGACCGATGGTGAGGCGCTTTAAATGCAGAAATGTAGCATCTTTTATCGGGGCAGCAGCCGAGGTTTCGGCCGCATCTGCCGGGTCTTCTATGCCGAGAAGTTTATCCATGGAAATCTGGTAAAGATCAGCAAGCATCTTTAATTTTTCCAGATCCGGCCTGGCGGCATCGGATTCCCATTTGGAGATCGACTGGCGGGAAACTTGCATTTTTTCTGCCAGCTGCTCCTGTGTCATATTGGCTTTGGTGCGTAAGTTGTATAATGTTTGTCCTAATGTCATAAGGCACCTCCAGGTGAGAAAATGTTTTTGTTGTCTCTATTTTCGAAAAAAAGATGAAAAAAGTCCACCAATTGACATTTGCAATCGCGCAACTAATGGTTGCAACCTTGATTTTAAGGGATTATGATAAGAAAAACAAGACGAACAGTGCGCGATATGGCGTAATTGGATGTGAAAAGGCAGTTGGGAAACAGTGAACTGGGCGTAAGTGCAGAAAAGAAAACGGCATACAAAAAAGTATGACCAGAATACAAAAGTATCATAAAAGGAAGGAAATATAAATCATGGAGTTAAAGCTGGAAAACGGAAGACCGGAAACGAATGAGGGAAGAGAAGAAAAGGAAATCCGTGTATACGATATGCTGGATGAGCTGGGTGTGAGCTATCAGCGGGTGGATCATGAGGCTGCCTTTACGATGGAAGCCTGTGAGGAAATTGACAAGGTATTGCAGGCGATGACCTGCAAAAATCTGTTTCTCTGTAACCGGCAGAAGACGAACTATTATCTGCTGATGATTCCGGGACACAAGGTGTTTAAGACGAAGGAGCTTTCCAAACAGATTGGCTCGGCCAGACTGTCCTTTGGCTCGCCGGAGGCGATGGAAGAGATGCTGGGGGTAACGCCTGGATCGGCTACGATCATGGGGCTGATGAACGATCCGGAGCATAAGGTGCAGCTTCTGGTGGATGAGGATGTGCTGCAGGCGGAATATTTTGGGTGTCATCCGTGTGTTAATACTTCGAGCCTGCGGTTGAAAACATCCGATGTTTTTGGAAAGGTGCTGGAGCATTTTGGACATGAGATGGTGAAGGTACATCTGGTGGGAGAAGAGTAAAAATATATGGTAAACTGACGGACGAAGACCGGGGAATATAATGTTCACTCTGAAAACGCAAGACATTTTTGAACGTTTTCAGAGTGAACATTATATCCCCCGGCCTTCTGTTTGTATAAGACAATATATCAGGATATGTGCAGGGTATCCACGACTTTCTGCATATCGTCGGGCAGTGGTGCCTCAAAGCACAGGGGCTCCTTTGTCATCGGGTGCACAAAGGACAGTTTGGCTGAGTGCAGAGCCTGTCGGCCGATATAGCGCATGTCGGGATTGTACAGGTAATCTCCGATCAGCGGGAAGCCGAGATATTTCATATGGATGCGGATCTGGTGTGTCCGCCCGGTTTCGAGTTTCAGAGCCACCAGCGTATGTCCATCGAGGTATTGCAGGACACGGTAGTTGGTGGCGGCATATTCACCGTTTTCAAAATCTACGGTGCGCTCGATGATCGATCCGGCCTTCCGGCCGAGAGGTGCTTCGATCCGTCCGGTTTCGGGGGTGACATGACCGGCTACGATCGCCATATATTCCCGGTGGATTTCGTGGTTTACCACAGCAGCTGACAGGATGCTGGAGCTGACCATATGCTTGGCGATCACTGTCAGGCCGGAGGTGTCCCGGTCGAGGCGGTTCGTGCAGCGGAAGATAAATGGTTTTCCCTGCTCCTGATAGTACCAGGCCAGTCCGTTGGCCAGAGAATTTTTATAGTTGTTCATCGACGGATGGATCGGCATACCGGCCGGTTTATTGACAACCAGAATGTCCTCATCTTCATACACGATGGACAGTGGCAGTTCCACAGGGATGATCTGCGGAGAATTTTCGGTCTCGCAGATCCGGACAGTCAGTGTATCCCCGGCGGTGAGTGTCCGGTTCATGAAGCAAGGCGTATCGTTTAACAGGATACTGTCCGGCATTTTTTTGAGCTCTGTCAGATTCTGGGATGAGTAGCCCAGATGGCGCAGGTACTGGGAAATGCGGAAGTCCTGATTTTCTTCGGTTATCTGGTAATACAAAATACGGTTCATGGTACTCCTTTATGGTGTATGGGATAAACACTTTGATTATACAACAAAAAAGGGAAAAAATATATAAATAAAAACAGAAATGAGGTCACTCCCCTAAAAGGTTAGTTCCTGCTTAAAAAGATTAGTCATAGGAATCATTGACAAAGCTATACAGGAAATATAATATGAGAGTCGAAACAAAATGACATATGGCTGAAGGGAAAATGAGTGAGAAGCTCATACGGTCACGCCGCTGTAAAGAGGGAGTCTGTCTTTACTTACTGTAAGCAGTTGCTGAAGGGAAAGTCAGATGCTGAGTACTGAGTCAGAAAACCTGCCTGTTGTCATGGTAACACAGCGATTACGAACGATGGTCCTGTGTTAGAAAGTGCGGCACATCTGTGGGATGGCCGTATATTCTGTTTGTCTGCGTTCAGCAGACTTTTTTTATTTACGCGGGCAACGAGCCAAAGTCCATGCTTGCATGAGATCTTGGCGACTGCAGCGATAACTTGAGAAACTCGCCAAGCGTGTTTCTCATAGTTTTATACTACAAAGGAGAGAAAACATGAGTAAAAAACAAAAAACACTTGTGGCACTGTGTGCAGCATTTACCATGATGTTTGGTATCGTGCCGTCTGCTTTTGCCATGCACATTATGGAGGGATATCTTCCGGCCGGGTTCTGTGTGGCCTGGGGCGTGCTTTGTGTTCCGTTTCTGGTAGCAGGCTTTATGTCTATTAAAAAGACACTTGCGGTGCACAGAAATCTGATCACACTGCTGGCTATGTCCGGTGCATTCGTATTCGTTATTTCTTCACTGAAAATTCCGTCAGTAACAGGAAGCTGTTCCCATATGACAGGAACAGGTCTTGGTGCTATTCTTTTCGGACCGAGTGCAGTATCTATTTTAGGTATCATCGTATTACTGTTCCAGGCTATCCTGCTGGCTCACGGTGGTCTGACAACGATCGGTGCCAATACATTTTCCATGGCAATCGCCGGTCCGTTTGTAACCTATGGCATCTACAAAATCTGTGAGAAATGTAAAGTCAACAAAATGGTGTCCATTTTCCTTGCTGCAACACTGGGTGATCTGTTTACCTACTGTGTAACAGCTGTACAGATGGCACTTGCGCATCATGCAGATACAACCATTCCGGCAGCTATGGGCAAATTCCTTCTTGTATTTGCACCGACACAGCTTCCGCTGGCCATTATCGAAGGTATCCTCACTGTGCTGATCATCATGGCACTGGAAACCTATGCGAAACCGGAGCTGAAGGCTATCGGATTTATGAAGGAGGTAAAATAAGATGAAAAAGAAAGTGATTGTTTTACTGGTCCTTGTTTTACTGATTGCATTTATCCCGCTGTTTGCTTTGAAGGATGCTGAATTTGGTGGTTCCGATGATGCAGGAAGCCAGGTTGTTGCCGAGGTAGATTCCGGATTTGAACCGATTGCTGAGCCGATTCTGGAGAAAATGCTGGGTCATGAGCTTCCGGGCGAGGTAGAGAGCCTTCTGTTTTGCGTACAGTCCTCCATCGGTGTCGGTATTCTGGCTTTCTTCATGGGTCGTTTCGTAGAACGTAAAAAGCTTGGTAAAGACAACGAATAAAAAGGAGTAAGGAATGATAACAATTGATAAGCTTTGTTATACTTCCAGACTCAGAT
Organism: uncultured Lachnospiraceae bacterium; assembly: GCA_934394565.1. Classification (GTDB taxonomy): domain Bacteria; phylum Bacillota; class Clostridia; order Lachnospirales; family Lachnospiraceae; genus UBA11957. Next base: position 96,363 of record CAKRQV010000003.1, on the reverse strand, counting down.
ACGAAAATGCGGGGGAAAAGTTTGCATTTGCCATGCTGACACTCCTTATGTGTGTCATTAGTCGTTCCATGGTGGTTGCAGGAATTGTTCTTGTCGTAACGGGGATTCTGACTGTTTATAAAGGCGGAATCCCCCTTTTTCGGTATATCCATTTCATGTGTGTACCGTTTGCATTTCTGGTACTGAGTACACTGGCGGTCATGATCAATGTAAAAAAGACCCCTCTGGATCTGTTTGCTGTTCCGGTGGGCAGCTGGTATATTACCAGCAGTGTCTATGGTATGACATATGCAATCCAGCTGATCCTGACGGCACTGTCAGCAGTATCCTGCCTGTATTATCTGTCTATGAATACACCGATGCCGGATATTCTGCGGGTACTTGACAGGTTGCACTGCCCAAAGCTGCTGATCGAACTGATGATGCTGATTTACCGCTTTATTTTTGTATTGTTGGATACTTCCTATCATATTTCTACAGCACAGGAATGTCGTATGGGAAATAAAGATTATAAAACAGCGTTGCATTCCTTTGCCGCTCTCTGTTCGATGCTGATGATCCGGGCAGTCAAAAGATCCAATGCTTTGTATGATTCCATGGAAGCACGTTGTTATGATGGGACGATCCGTGTACTCAGTGAGGATTATCCACCGAAAAAGAAAAATATTGTTATGATCGTGGTATTTGAGTGCTTTCTGCTGGGAGTATGTATCTGGAGGATGTTTCTTATATGAACAATGAAGTTATTTTAAAAGCGGAGGATCTGTATTATTCCTATGATGATGAAAATACACATTCTCTGAATGGGCTGTCTCTTGAAATCAAAAGAGGCAGAAAAATCGCATTTATGGGTGCCAATGGTTCCGGAAAATCTACATTTTTCCTCAGCTGTATGGGGATTCTCAAACCCCAGAAGGGAACTCTGTATTATAAGGGAGAGCCTTACCAGTATGATAAGAAGGGACTTCTGGATCTCAGAAGCAAAGTAGGGATTGTTTTTCAGGATCCTGATAATCAGCTGTTTTCTGCCAGCGTATATCAGGAGATTTCTTTTGGCATATTGAATCTTGGAGTTCCTGAAGAGGAGGCAAAGCAGGAAGTCGAAAAAGTGATTGACCATCTGGAAATCACGCCGTTTCGGCATAAACCGACCCATGCCCTGAGTGGGGGACAGAAAAAACAGGTATCCATTGCAGATATTCTGGTCATGCATCCGGAAATTATTATTCTGGATGAGCCTGCTGCAGCACTGGATCCAAAGCATACAACGATGGTCAATCATATTGTGGATGAAATGACAAAAAATGGTATTACCGTTTGTATGGCAACGCATGATGTCAATTATGCTTACGAATGGGCAGATGAGATTGCCCTGTTTTGTCAGGGAAAGGTTCTGATGCAGGACACGCCAGAGGTTGTTTTTCATAACAGAGATGCTCTGCAGCAGACAAATCTGGAGGTACCGACCGTACTGGAGCTGTTTGAAAGTCTGTGCCGCAAGGGGATTCTGGACAAAGCACTTCCGGCACCGAAAAATCTGCAGGCTTTGGAAAAATATATTGAAGAAATTCCCGGACATTAAGTTCCGGGTATTTTTTTGCAAAAAGGAAGAAAGGGCAGGTACATCTCAATAATATACTAGATGTACCTGCCTGTGTTCATGTGATATGCATGGAGAAATGAGCTGGGGAGCTTTTTATCGTATTATTTCCCACAACAGGAGGTTGGCATATCAAAGCTCGGATTAAACGCATAGAAATTCTTTGCATCCAGATCGTCCTGCAGGATACGCAGAGCTTCACCGAAACGCTGGAAGTGCACGACTTCTCTGGCCCGCAGGAATTTGATCGGTTCGATAACGTCTGGGTCATCGACAAGGCGCAGGATATTGTCGTAGGTCGTGCGGGCTTTCTGCTCTGCTGCCATATCCTCAAACAGGTCGGTGATCGGATCGCCCTTGCTCTGGAACTCACAGGCATTAAACGGGATGCCACCGGCGGCCTGTGGCCAGACGGCGAGGGTATGGTCGACGTAATATTTGTCAAAACCGCTGCGTTTGATCTCTTCCATGGAAAGGTTTCTGGTCAGCTGGTGGACGATGACGCTGACCATTTCGAGGTGGGATAATTCGTTTGGTCTACACTTCGAAAGTAAAAAATATCCCTCAAAGAGGAAGACTCGGGAAAATGTCCAGTGTGAACGGAGCAGAAGGCTGCCCTCTTTGTGCCCGCTGCGTTTTGGTGTATACAGCATGATCCACCAATTCCCGGAGCATGGTATTTTTCTCGGCAGCAGTCATCGTATCATAGGCGGCCAGAAAGCTTTCTGCCTTTGGTATGTAGGTGCGCATGGCATCCAGCCGTGTGCTCTGCGATTCGTACTGTTCCCGTAATGCAGAAATATCCTGATCAAGCTCCCGGATCCGCTGATCGATCACCGCTTTTCTCTGCTGGAAGACCTCTACGGAATACACACCGGATTCCAGAAAATCAAAGATCTGGTTCAGCTTGGTCTGTTCAGCAGCTTTGTCAGACTGCAGCTTACTGATCTGCTTTGGCAGCAGGTTAGTAGTCTTTCGCTGACCGGCAGCAGTCAGATCCGCCTTGTATCCGTTGATAATATCCTTTAGCCCATCCAACAGAGCCGTTTCCACCATATCAAAATAAGCCCCCCTACAGCCGCAGTGATAAGGACAGAGCAGCGTATCCCGGGGAGACTGGGAGCCACGTAAGCGGTATTGCATCTTATGACCGCAAATACCACAGTCTATGATGCCGGCCAGCGGACTGGATATCGTTTTAACACGGGCATGAAACGCGGGTTTACAGCGTTGCTGACGGACCACCTGTGCCTGATCATATAGCTCTTTGTTGATGATAGCCGGATGCTTCCCGGGAACGATCACACATTCCTCATTCCGTGGCCGCTTTTCAGACACCTTGCCACCTTCCATACTCTTGATAGTAGCCCGGTGATTCCATCGAACATAACCGGCATGGATCGGGTTAGATAAAACGGTTTCGATCGTCGAGTACGTCCAGGGCTTTCCGGTCTTAGTATACCGGTGCATATCATTGAGCCGGTTGGCAATCATGTTTCGGCCAAGTCGGCCGGATTCCCCATCACCGTTTACAAACCATTCGAAGATCATCCGGACGGTTTCAGCCTCATCTGGCACAATCTCCAACGTAAATCCTTTTTCCGGCCCGGGCAGCCTGATCTTGTGATAGCCAAAAGGATCATGGGAGCCTATGTAGTTACCCTCTTTCACAGAAGCCACACGGCCCGCCTGCATACGTCTGTTGATCGTCTTATATTCCCGCCGGGACATAAATAGAGAGAACTCAAAATATTCATTATCATATTCGTTGGCCGGATCGTACGTCTTAACCGGCGTGATGATCTTGGTATCCGTAAACTGAAATGTCCGGCTTACAATACCTTGATCGATCGTATCACCTCTGGCCAGCCGTTCCACCTCAACGACAAACACCCCGTTCCACATCCCGTTTTCAATATCCTGCAGAAGCTCCTGCATAACTGGCCGGGCAGCGATAGAGTCGCCTGAGACAACCTCCGCATACCAGCGTTCGACCGGCTTTCTCATCCTCTGGGACAGCTCCTCGAGAATATGTCTATGCCTGGCCAGAGTTTCCCCCTCGCCCCTGAGTTCAGCGTCCCGATCGGCACGGGACTTTCGAAGATACGCACAGTAATGTTCCATACAATCCTCCGTTTCTGATGTACATACGGTACATCTTATTAAAAAAGAGTACAAAAAATACACCTGTACAGGTGCCGGAGGATTTGCTATAATCAGCAGTGTTGAGGTGCTGTGCAAACCTTCGGGTGTACAGTCTATCAGATCGGCTTCCTGCGCCAACAGGAGGCCGTTCTTTGAATCAAAAATTATTTGATAAGTTTCTTTTGTTCCTTTTCAATTTGCTTTATGCTTTTTGAGGGCGTTGGCAAATTTTCTGGCATTGTGCCACCAAGTTCTTGGATGGTCTGGCGAACTTTTTTACCAACATCATAATGCGCTTTATTTGCGTTATCTTTACCTGTGATATGCTCACGTTTCAGCTTCGCCTCTGTCTGTGTTGCACGAAATAGATTTGCAGCCAGCTCCTCATAGCCCATATAGTCAAGAATTTGCTGATTTCCAGACAGCCCTTTTTTTTCTTTAATATCCTTTGCTTTTAGACCTCCATATAAGCCCATATAGCCATGATTTTGGAAAATAGCATAGTCTATAGTGGTTTCAACACCAGCATCTTTTGCAGCAGCAACAAGATGTTTGTTGTGTTCAGCCATTTCTTTGCGAATAGCTAAGCGTTTTTGATCTTCGTTAAGCTGTTCATAGTTCTCGATGAGTTCTTGCTGGCGCGTTTTTACAGCAAAGTAAGTCTGGCCAACAGCAATGATAGTTTTTGTACTGTCACCATTCATTACAATTAAATAACAGGCATATCTTGATAATCGATAACTTGGAAAGCCCCTTTTGGCGTTTGAACCAATGGAGACCATCTCGGTGCATTCACCGAAATGGTCAGAAATTTCATTGTTACTATTACGACAGGCGTCCATTGCTTTAAATATAGCTAATTCAAAATTTCTGAAATCTTTATATTCTAAAACTTTTGATAGTTCTCTTGCATACCAAAATTCTTGTTCATATTCATTAATATGCTTGATGGATTCGAAAAGATTTTCAGGAAAAGTAGTCTGATGTTCAGTGGTAGATGAATTTAAAATATTTTCAGAATCATTAACAAAAAAGAACATAATAATCACCTCTTTGTATAGTACATTGACATGAAATCATTAACTATGGCATATTTAAGTTGTTATAGTGCATTCCATATTTTTAGGAAATGATCCAAAATACTGTGGGTCTCAATATAAGAATACAATTTGACAAACACTGGAAGATTGCCTATAATATGCTTAACAAGAGAACCGAAAGCTGGGTGAAGTCCAGCCGCCGGCAGATAGAACCAATAAAAAGTGGCGCCTTATCTTACCAGGACAGGGGCGCTACTTTTTGCGTTTCAAGATAGTAACAACAAGAGTAACGACCGCACAAAGCATAATTACAAAAGTAAAAAGATCGCTATATGTAACCATAGTGTACCAACCCCTTTCATAAAGTCCGGCGCTGGCACATCGCCCCTTCGGTTCCCCGGGTAAGCATATTATATATTTTTTATAACAATTCTAAGACCCCTAAAGGATCCAGATAGATAATATACGGTTTATTCAAGCGTATCATCTTTGCTGTCAAGTAATGCTGGATCAGATGCATTAAGTGGAGAAATAACACTCTTGCCTAATTTATCTTCCAATTCCTTTCTGGCATTACCAGCAATGGAACCACCTTCTATGACTGTTTGCTTTGTTTCAGAATAGCCATGAGGTTTTTGCGTATTGGCCAATAGGGTAGACGATACTTCTGCAAGCTGATTCAAGGCAAGCTCTATGTCGGTCATGTTGTCTCTCAGGCTTTCTTTATGTAAGCCTTTAAATGCTTTATATTCTTTTACATGTTTACCAGACCATGCATGGGTGAGGGTGTCGGTCAATGCAGCATATTGCTGACTTGTTTTTATACCTGCCTCATCCCATGTCGCAGTAAGTGCTTTGCGTCGATCGATAGCTTCCATCCGTCGTTCGATCCATTTCTCGGAATAGCCTTTTTGACGGTATGTACGAATCATACGCTCAAAAGCTAACTCTGGATCAGCAATTTCATCTAATCGCTCACGACCAACTTGAGCGAGCCAAAGTTTAAATGGTTCAGCATTTTTCGATGGAATAGATTGAATAAGACGAAGAAGCTGCTCCGTATTTGCAACATCTGTTTTACGCATTTTTCCATCAGAAGCCGTCATTTTCAACTGGCTACAAATTGTAGCCAGTTCACTTCCTTCCTGCTTAAGTCGGGTTTTTAATACGCTCCAGTACTTTCGAGGATTAGGAGTATCAGTAAGAACTTGACATACATCGATGATAGAGAAATACCATTCTTCTTTCTGCTTATGCCACACCTTCCTGATTTTATCATCAAAGAAAAATTCGAGTTCCTGAGTATTTTCGATATCTTCGGTATCAACTGATACCGGAACAGTAGTATCAGTGGCTTCATCGAAAAGAAAGAAAAAGAAAAAGAAAATAATCACCGCCTTAAAAATTATAACAATTCCAGAACCCCTAAAGGATCCAGATAAATAACATACGGCTCCTGTATGATATACGGTCCGTATTTTTCTTTATAATAATCAATGGCTTCCTGCAGGAAAGCCTCTGTTATTTCCAGATATTCAGCAAATTCATACCGATTCCGACAGCCAGCTTTAAATGCCAGGATAAGATCTGTCAGCGCAAAAGCCTTTTTGTATGCCCAGATCCGTGCCCGGCGCTCCTGTTTCCGGTTGCTGGTAGATGTCTGATCGATGATGATGCCGGAACTTGTATAATGATGTCCAAGCTCCTCGGCCAGCACACAAGCTTTGGCAACCTGTGTCGGTATAGTTTCCCGAATGGCAATCCTATCGCCTTTGATTAGACCGTCATATTCGAGTAAATTCTGTTCTTTGACCAGCAGACCCGCGTGATCAGCATCGGTCAACAAGTCTTCGTAAGTCAATTAGATCATCCTTTCAAGCGGTGACAACTTGTCACCGGTTCATTTCCATTTACCGTCATCACCCATAATGTCCAGATCGTGTTTCTGACCATCTGGCGTATGATCAACATCTATACGGCTGTGTGCAGCCAGTAATTCATCTTCCATCTGCTGTGCAGAGAGGAGAGAGTTAGTATAATTTATGGTTTTCTTTTTATTAGAATCGTTTAGCTGTGAGAATGATGATAACAGTTTCTCTTCAAAAAAAGATATATTCCGCTGCATATTAGTGGACGAAGAGCCTTTACTTTTATCTGGCTCCGTCCAACCCATAAGATCTGCAGGAGTTGTTTCTAATACTTTAGCTAAAGGAATCAGCACCGTAGTAGGTAAATCTTTTATATCATCTTTTTCATAGCGATAAATAGTGGCTCTATTTTTTTCGAGCTTTTCTGCAAGCTCATCCACACTAAGTCCTAATTCAAGACGACGAGTTCGGATTCGTTGTCCTATGGTCAAGTTGATAATCACACCTTTGTTAGGAGAGGGTGTGGGAATGTAGGTGGTTTTTGAAGTCCTTCCAAGTAAGTAGTCTATGTCGACGTTAAAATAATCTGCTATCAATTCTAGTGTTTCAAAATCAGGTTCCCGAGAACCACTTTCATACATTCCAATCGTACTGCGGGATATCTTTAGTGCTTTTGCAAGCTCATCTTGAGTTATTCCTTTAGAAGCTCGCAACATTTTTAGTATATTTTGAAAATTCGCCAATGTGTCACCTCCTCTTGTATAATATCACAAGTCAAATTTGAAACACATTTAGTTACAAGTTATAGCAGTTCCAGACCCCCCAAAGGATCCAGCTAAATAACATATCAACTATAAAGAATATGACGATGGACGAGCAGCTTTTTTTCTGTATGATGCAAGAGAAACTTCTTCGCCATTGTATAATCGAGTTATGATTTCGGATGTTACTTGCGGTTTAAAATAGTGAAACGGGAGTCGATATTCTTTGTAACATTTGTTTACAAGAACAGGAATGTTAAAAATTTCAACAGTATTTAAACAATCTTTGTAAGACATATCTAAAGACAAATCCTTATAGTCATCTATGCCATAATCGGTCATACCGCTTAATTTCAGATATATATATACAATTGCATAATACCCAGCATCTTTGTAGTTTTGCAATTCGATTAAAACATTGAATTTCTTCTTTTGGTTATAGCCAAGGCGCCAATAAAATCTGGAGTCTATATATTTCTGGTCTAGGGTCTGGTACAGGTGAAAAACAATTTCTTGAACAGATTTATCAGGAAAAATCTTTTTTGCACTATCAAACATTTGTATAGTTAAATCACAATCAAGATACTTGACTGCTTCTACATAATAGTGATATTTCGTAACATATTCTTTACCAGAACTCGATAAAATATATACAGGATTTATTTTAAGCGAATCCGTATTAGCTTCATCGATTAGACGGCGGATAAGTTCTTCTTTGTTTCCAGCCTTTTTTAAGCCGAATTTTTCTAAAATATTTTTTAAATCGGAAACTTTATAGTTATAGGCTATCGAAACATTTAAGGGTGCTTTGACTAGAAAACCTGCTTCAATCATATCTTTATGTTTCTTTAGAGGATCGTGAATTGCAAATTCTCGATCAAAGCCCAAATAGTAATAATCCGATGTTTGCTCAAGCGGTCTACCGTTAATTTTACTCAAAAAATTCACGTTGGCAAAAGGTGTGTTGGCATTCCTCAAGGCAGGTGCAGTGATAGCGGAGTCATCAATAGCAGTAGGAATATTTTTCGACTCGTCACTTGTTGTATTGAGTAATTTCCTAAAAAAATCTGATAATCCCATGTGGTTTACCAATCCTTTCTAGTGTTTAGAATTTCCTTCGTAATTCAACAACCTTACCTATAATCCTTACCGGCTTGCTGTCGACTTCTTCCTGACTGAAATACATCGGAGCATAGCTCGGATTGGTAGATATCAGAGAAAGACTATCTTTATATTTTTTCAAGCGCTTGCATACCCCATCATTACCATTCACCAGTGCAATGACAATCTCATCCGTTTCAGCATCATCCTGTCTGCGGACAATGACGGTATCGCCGTCATGAATCTCCGGACTCATGGAGTCACCGGATATTTTTAAACCGAAGAACTCACCAGTACGGGCCAGTTCTTCCGGAATTTCTTCTTCATCGATGACATCCTGTATAGCCTCGATCGGGATGCCGGCGGCCACACGGCCGTAGACCTTAATAACCACACCTTTATTATTAGAAGAAGTAGTTTGCTCTTTTGGAGTTTTATCCTCTGTCCATCCCATAATGTATGCAGGAGATACATGGCAAAGTTCAGCAGCAGATTGCACTTTATCAGAAGGAATGTTGGTGATGATGTTATTTTCGTATTTATATAATGTCTGCTTTGAAACATTGATATGGTCAGCAAAATCAACTTGACTCATACCTAAAGTTGTGCGTAATTCTTTAAGTCGCTCGCCAACAGTCATAATAAAAATCTCCTTTCTTAGGAAGTAACTTCATGATAGCACATTTTTGTGCTAAGTTCAATAAAAAATATCTTGACAAGTTACGAAAATGTGATTATACTGTGAGTAACTTAAAAAGATACGGAGGTGATAACGTGATAAAGACAGATGAGTTACGAGGTGTAATTGCCAAAAACGGATATTCACAGTCTGATATCGCAAAAATGATAGGTGTGACACCAAAAACATTCTATGAAAAGATGAAAGCAGGAGTTTTTGGAAGTGACGAAATTCAGATTATGATTGATAATCTGAAAATAGAAGATGCAATGGCAATTTTTTTTGCACAAGAGTAACTTTAAAAGATACTTATTTGCAACAGAAGGGGAGTGATACAGATGGACATAAGACTCCAGGCAGCAATTGCTACAGGCGTTATATATCTGGTCGCAATCATAGGCGTACCGGTAATGAAGAGGGTAGATCCGGACAACCATTGGTATCTGCCATATGTAATAGTGATCTGTTTGTTATTCACATTATTTATGGTGGCGTATGTGGCCGGTGAAATGAATCAGTGAAACAGAAGGAGAAACAAATGATGAACAACAATACAAAAGCTGTGCGAAGCGAACTTATGAATACCAATCAGGTAAAAATTGCTGGAAGGATCGATTCTGAACTGGCATTCAGCCATGAGGTATTTGGTGAAGGATTCTATACGACAGATGTGGTGATCAAGAGGCTTAGCGGCACCGAGGACCGCATACCAGTGGTGGTATCTGACCGGCTGATCGACGTATCGAAAGATCATGTAGGCCAGTGTATCTATGTAGAGGGGCAGCTCCGCTCCTATAACTGTCACGAGGGAGAGCGGACGCATCTGCAGATCTTTGTCTTTGCACAGACAATTAGCCTTATAAAAGAAGAGGACAAGGTCATGAACACCAACCTGATTTTTCTGAATGGCTGCATATGCAAAACTCCAGTACACCGGGAGACACCGATGCAAAGAGAGATTACGGATCTGTTGTTGGCTGTCAATCGGGCGTATGGAAAATCTGATTATCTTCCATGTATCTGCTGGGGCAGAAATGCCAGATATGCTGCTGGCCTTCCGGTAGGAACCTATGTGAAGCTTCAGGGACGGATCCAGAGCCGGGAATACATAAAACAGATCAATGAAACGGAAAGTGAAATACGGATTGCCTATGAGGTATCCGTAAACAGGGTAGAACAGTATCCATGAATATAACAGAGAATATAGCCAGCTACATAGCTGAGCATGAGACAAATTTATCCGAAATGGCCAGAGCTACCGGCATTTCCTACAGGATTCTGTACACGAGCCTGCGGGAGCCGGGCCGACGAAGGCGGCTGAATGTAGACGAAGCGTACCTGGTGTGCGAGTTCCTGGGGAAAAAGATAGAGACGTTTGTGGATGGGAAATGAAGAGATAGTGATAGTGCCACTATCAAAAAGCTGGCAGAAGTCTCGTTTCTACCAGCCCTTGACCAGATTTGTTTACCCGATATATCCTGCAGGCTTTCGCCACGCATGACGAGACCACGCGTTTCTATCGGATACCTTGCCACTTCCGCAGTTCTGGTTCTGCAAATGCCTAATCGCTGACAAAGAACATGAGATATTAATGCAGTGAAGCATTTTAAATGAGTGCCGTCTCGTGAGTTTTTTTAATTGTTGCTTCACTGCAACAGGTAACGCTGCATTAAGAGGTCTACATTTTATGCCGGTTTAATCGTGCTTTGGCACCGCAGTTGCGACATGTCCAAAGGGAGCAGGCAAAGTCAAAAGTTTATCCAAAAGAATCAACTCCTTCCTATGCCTTTGGCATGTCGTAATTTTACCATGACGGTAAAAAGAAAACAATAAAAACATGAACAAATAAAGGACTTGTTGTGAGAAAAGCAAGAAAACGAAAGTTGCACCGGTACAACGGACAGGTGGCAGCTCATGACGAACGGATTCGGTACTGCAGCACCTGCCGCAGATTTGACTGGTGTCTGGAACGGTCGCGGGATATCCGTTGCACAGACTACGAGGAAACAAGTACAAACTCTGTGTCATATGATGCAGAGAAGAAAGCCAGAGGTGATACATATGGCAGTAGTAAAAGAAGTTAAAACAGATGCGTACACCGTAAGAGTACACGATGACTGTTACAAGGACCGTACCCCGGAGGAGATCCAGGAGACGGTGCAGAACATATCACGGACGATCTTTGCCGCACAGCTTCGCCGACATCAGGAGGAGCAGGAGAAGCTGAAGGGTGAACCGGCAGTGTAAAGAGGTGATGGGATGACAGTCAAAGATGTGTTTGAAAACATGGGTGATTGGGAACCGGTGGAAATGTGGGCTGAAATATGCGGCATTACATTCCGGGCAGAAAATTTTGTCAATACATTTAAAGAGCATCCGGACATTCTGGATAAAGAGGTTGTGCGGGTAAATCATGAAGTTTATCCAAAACGGATCATAACCAAATAAGAAAACACAGGCGGCATACACATGCCCTGCAGATTTTTCTCCTAAGACATAATGAAATTCCCCATGAATGATCTGCATTTTCACTTGCTCCTCTGCAGGGCAGGTGTATGCCGCCTGGAACATGGCTTGCTGGCGCCGGGCATAGATCAGCCCATCCCAATGGATGCCCGGGCAGGTTCGATTCCTGCCGAAGCCACTCCCTGTACTCGAAAAACTGTAAATAACTCGAGTCTCTTTTGGTATATATGTGCTGTGCAAACAGAGTACAGGTACGCCTGCCGGATCGGGGCGTAAGTTCATCCGGAAGCTGTGTAGAATGGGGCAACAACAACCCGTCCCGAAAAGAGAACTTCAGAAGTGTTATACCTGCACAGCTGTAAAGCGGGCCGGCCGCCGCTCAAGTTCGCCCGGGTCCCGCCGGGGACGCTCCGGCAAAGCAGTATGACGCTGTGTCTGGTGGTTTGGTTTGGATAAGCCGTTAATGGGTGTCACCAGGCACAGCTATGGACCCTTATCTCAGTTGGTAAGAGAGCCCGGCTCATAACCGGGAGGCCGCAGGTTCGAGCCCTGCAGGGTCTACTACTCCGGAGAATAAAAAGGTCTGGACGCAGACAAGGGAGAAAAATGAAAAATGCAATGATAAGTGCACTGGTCGGCGTGCTGTCCATGCAGCTAACATTGCCGGATCTGTCCGTGGTGGAATATGCATCCTGGTTCGGGATGGTATTCATCTGCACAGAGCTGGCATTGTCTTACGCGGATTACCAGCATGCTGTCCGGCATCGGCGCCGGAAACTCCGGCAGTGGCAGAGGGAACAGCAGCTGTTGCAGGAGATGTCCCGGATGCGGGGTGTCATGACAGAGTATGAGCAGCAGATCCGCCGGATGTCGGCACAGCTGGAGCAGACAGGAAACAGACGGCCGATGATCGGGATCTTTACGGAGCGTGGTGAAAAGCGCTTCCTGAAAGACGCATGAGGTGACAGAAATGGTGACAGATGTGAGAAAACTGCTCATATATGCTGCAGAACAATTTATGAAGCATGTGAGGACCAAGCAGTATCTGGCCGCGAAAGCAGATTATGATTCTGCCCTCTGCGTAGCTGTACAGCTGAAAATTCCGGAAGAGGACAGGCTGATGCTGTTTGGTGATCAGGAAACAGGCCAGCAGGGGATGTTCCCGTTGGAGTTGGTTCAGAAAGTATATTTTGAAACGACTGTCAGAGGATCCCATGAGTGGGGCAATCGAAATTTCGAAGAGTTCCGCCGGGGACTGCAGGCCGGGACTCTGAACCTGCAACGATGGCATCAGGGGTAAGAAAAAAGCAGTTCCGGAGCAAACGGAGCTGCTTTTCTCACCCTCACGGGGTATCACAAAATTTTTTAAAAGAAATAGCGTATTTATGATAACATACGCACCCTGAAAAGTAAAGAAGTCCGAAAATATAGATGAGAAGAAAAGCCCGGAAAACCGGGCGTTTACAACTCGTTAAACGGATTAAAGATAGGCACAGGATGATATGTATAAAAGAATCATATGGCAGCTTCGAAACTGTATCGAGGTGGAAGAACACCATGACGGCAGGTATGGTGCTCCCGGTCAGAAGCGGGAGAAGAAAAAGAAGCCGACGAAAGAGACCATGGCTCTGAAAAACCAGAAGAACAAAGAGGCCAAGGCCCGCCGGAAGATCATTCAGCATTTTGGAAAGGATGATTACTTCTCCTGTCTGTCCTACCGGGTGGATGAACGGCCGCCGGACATGGCAACGGCAAAGCAGCATTTCAAAAAATTCTACACAAAGGTACGGGAGGAATACCGAAAGCGGGGCCATGAGCTGAAGTGGATCCGCAATATCGAAGTAGGCACGAAGAACGCCTGGCACATCCACATCATTGTAAATCGTATCCCGGACACCGATGTGATCCTCTCCAGGGCGTGGAAACATGGAAGCATCCATAACCAGCTGATTTACGACACAGGTGGATACGCCAAGCTGGCGGCATATATAACCAAGACCCCGCTCACGGATCCGCGGTTACGCGAGGCTGCTTATAACACCAGCCACAACCTGCCGCTTCCGGAGCCGAAAAAGAAGCTCATCCGCTGGAAGAGCTTTCATAAGATCCGGATACCCAAAGGGTACTATCTAGACAAAGAGACGTATTTCGAGGGAATCAATGCGATGGGGTACAAGTACCGTACCTACACATTCCTGCGATTTACGCGGGATTAAGGAGAATCGTATGGACTGGAAATGGAAAGTCGATATCTATATCAAGACAGATAATAAGTGTCTGGCAAAGAAGAAAAGGTGGATAAGTTATGTGCTCGGAACTACGGTTTGTGGAGAACTGAAAACTATTGAGTACTTCGGAACAGTGGAGGAAACCCTGCAGGGTGCACAGCTTATGGCGATCAATGCCGCGCTGAAGAGAATGAACCGGCCGGCCGGGATCGTGATCCACGTAGAAAGCTCATTCATCGTCAATATGTTTAAAAACCATATGGCTGAATGGGCTGCCGGGGGCTGGCAGAGTCCCTTACACAACAAAGAGGAATGGAAGCAGCTGTACACATACAGCCAGCTGCACCAGATAACATTTGACACAGAGCCGCACGTATACAGTGCCTGGCAGCTGGATCAGATGAATCGCCGGGCAAAAACCCGGGAGCTTTAGTATTTATCATAGCTGGAGGGAATAACGATGTTTGAGAAATTTGGAGAATTTGACTCTTACGAGGAGATCAACAGGGCGGCAGCAGCCCAGAAAGCCGAAGGTGACGAAGCGGCGCTGATCGCACTGGCGGAAGAGAACGGTATTGATAAAGAGGATGCCGAGGACTACATGGACGGCTGCATGGACGAGCTGTGCACAGTAACGACTGCAGCACTGGGCAAGATTGCGATCGAGAAAAAGGAGCTGGAGATTGCCGGTGTCCTGCAGGACTGGGTGGAAGAGCTGGAAGGACTCTGCACGGAAAGCCCAGGCATGGCGGCAGCAGTCCGGAAGAAAGGCAAAAGTCTGGCCGGATACATGGGAATGATCACGGAAACGGGCTGGAAAGACAAAGCAAGGGTAAGCCAGAAGATCGTGGATCAGACAAAAGAGGTCAAGAAGTTTGCCAGAGGCCATGACCTGTATATCGGTGTCCCGGACCGGCGCAGGCGGAAAGAACTGGCCAGAGAATATTATCTGGGTATGGAGGTGATCAAATGATTGCGTATAAAGGATTCAACAAAGATCTCCGGAGTACTTACGGCAACGGGAAGGACAAGGATTGCAATTTCACCCCGGGAGAAACCAAGAAAGCCCCGGGAGCCAAGACAGCAAGGGAAGGCTTCCACTGTACGGAAAATCCGTTCGAGTGCCTGGGATGGCATCCTCTGGGAGGAGAAAGCCGGTATTGGAAAGTAGAAGCCCACGGAGATATCGACGAAGGGGACGATTGCCAGATTGCCTGCACAGAAATCACCCTGCTGAAAGAGCTGGACATGTGTAAGCTGGCTTACGAAGGCATGGAGTATATCATAAACCACCCGCGCAGGACAGGATGGGAACAGAGCCGGAAGCTGTTAGAGGTGCAGAAAGACTATGCCGAAGCAGAGCCGGGCGGTATTGCAATCGCCAGAGGATTACACCCAAGGGCAGCAGGAACAAAGGGGAGCATACTGGGAGTTCTGCAGGAAAGTAAACACGGTGAGATCGTCGTTGCCCGGATGATGCGTGTATCTACAGACTGGCAGGAGCTGACAGAGAGCGGAGATCCGATAAGCAAACGGACGGAGGTGTGATATGAAACGAAAAATGATAGAGAACACACAGCCACCGGCGACGTCGAAACCAAAGAAAGACTGGTGGGTGGAACCACAGATGATCCAGAACATCCTCGTGCTGAATGTATATAACAAAAAGGCACTTTATGCCCGGCATGCCATAAATCCGGAGACATGGGAGCATGAGACATTAAAGAACGGTAAGTGGGGCAGGAGCAACCTGTTGGAAGCCATAGGATTAAATTGGTACTGGTGGGGGTATAAGGATCTGGAACGGTTTAATACCTCGTCAGAGAGCAGTGGACTGATTGCAACGGCATTGGGAATGGATGCGGATGAGATATACAGAAATATAGCAGAAAACATTTTGCGGGCAGAAAAAAACTATGATCAGGAGAAACGTTGGACTGCAGAGGAACGCCGGATACGGCGTATGGATGATCTGATGGAAAAGGTACCGCCAGAGCCGGATGACTTGAAAGAATATGCCTGCCAGATCCTGACTGGCGGGAAACAGTGGATGCTGAAGGCAGAGGAAAGGGGCAAGTGGTATTGCACCTCCTGCAAACAAAGCGTTTCCGGGAAAATGCTGAAGCAGAAATACCCACAAATAAAAGACGGCAGCAGTATACAATGCCCACATTGCGGTGCGAAAGTAGAGTATCGCGCAAGAAAGAAAAAGATTGATGAAGGGACATATATAACCCTGGTACAGCCCGTAAATGATGAGATGGCAGCAGTCACCCATTACAGGGCAAAGCTGGAAATTTGGGAAAACGGAGAATATGCCATTCTGGCAGAACAGATGCGGGTACTGATATACAGGAAAGCGGAACCGTGTAAAGACCCATATAAGCTTCTCTACTGGCAGTGGCCTGGCAGATGGGACAGACATAATCCACAGAATTGCCGAACAGGTGCGGGATATCTTTATGATGCCGGAATCGAAGAAGCATTTAGAGGGACAAACTACTATTTGTGGGGACGTTTGTTTGCACAGATGGCGGCAACAGGGCAGAAAGCAGACTATAACAGGTTGATGGTGCTGGCAGCAAATTACCGGTCTGTGCGCACGTTCGAGATGCTGTTCCGGGGGAGGTTCTATAATCTGCTGTGCGAACAGTCAAAGAATATAGACTTGTGGAACTGGCGGTATTATGGGCCGCTGGACACGGACGGGAATACAGCAGGGGAAGTTCTTGGAATCCGGGATAAACAGGCAGTCAACCGACTGCGAAACAGGGACGGCAATAATATCACAAGAAGATGGCTGTCCTATGGAGAGAAACACCACATGAAGATATCCGACAAAGCGCTGGATTGGGCGGAAAAGTACAGAGTTGATCCAGAGGATATGCAATGGGTTCTGACAAGGATGAGTCCGGAGAAAGGCATGAACTACATAGAACGGCAGAGGAAAGAGAGTTACAGGGGCAAGAACATACAGACTGTGGTTAAACAGTATGAGGATTATATGAGCATGTGCCAAAAGCTGAAAAAGGATACGACCGATGAAATAATCTACCGTCCGCGTGAGCTGAAGCGCCGCCATGATGAATGTGTGGAAGAGATAAAGACCCGGCAGGCAGATATACAGGCGGAGGAATACTCTGAACGATATCCGGAGGCAGAAGTTGTTATGCAGGAAATACGTGAAAAACTGGAATACATCGGAGAAGAGTATTTCATCCGCGTACCGCAGAAGATTGTCGATATCGTAAAAGAGGGAAATTACCTGCACCATTGTGTTGGATCTACAGACAGGTACTTCGACCGGATCAAGGACCATGAGACCTATATCTGTTTCCTGCGAAAGACGGCAGAGCCGGATACCCCATTCTACACGATCGAGGTAGAACCGGGCGGCACGATCCGCCAGCACCGGGGAATGTTTGACGAAGAGCCGGAGCTGGACAAGGTAAAGCCATTCTTACGCATATGGCAGCAGGAGATCCGGAAGCGGATGAAAGCAGAGGACCATGAGCGGGAAGCCCGGTCAGCGATACTCCGGGAGAAGAACATAAAGGAACTGGAGGAAAGAAACAATACAAGAGTGCTGCAGTCCCTCAGAGAGGACTTTATGGTAGCAGTAGGCTAAGGAGGATACGATGGAACAGATCACAGCATACAAGAGCTATCAGGAATATAAGCACGAGCTGGATACGGAACTCACAAAGACCGCTGAAGGGTTCGTCCGGATCGGCTACCTGCTAAAGGTGGCCAGAGACACGGACATCCTCAAAGAAAGCGGCTATGCTAACGTGGTGGACTTTGCCAAAGCAGAATATGGCATTGATAAGACACAGGTATCCCGATTCATCCACATCAACGACAAGTTTTCAGAAGGTGGCTACAGCGACCACCTTCTCCCACAGTACCAGGGCTTCGGTTATGCAAAACTGTCCCTCATGATGCTGCTTCCGGATGAGATCAACGAGGAACTGTCCCCAGATTACTCCAAGGCAGATATCCAGTCTATCAAGGACGAAGTGGACGCAGAAAGCCAGATAACAGACATTGAGGTCATGCTGGAAGAGAAAGACCCTGCAGAAAAGGACCTGTCACTGATCACACAGGTTATCCGTAGAACACTGGAAGAAAATCCGGAAGTATTCCGTGATATCCATAAAGCATTCCAGGAGAGAAAGAGCATCGAGGATCTGCAGAACATCCTCGGGCCGAACGGTGACAAGGTATATAACACAAGAATCCCGGGTACCGGCCGCATGATGCTGATCATAAAAGATAAATCCCCGGATGTGATCCTGATCAACATGCGCCAGGGCAATGAAAAGACATATTTCCCGTGGCCGGAGATCCTGCAGGTCATAAGCTGGCTGATCAAAACAGAGCTTCCTGTAGAAGATGCCTGGCGGCAGCAGTATGATACAGATTTCCCACTGAAAAAAGCCCAGGTTGCACCGGTGCAACAGAAACGGAAGGAAAGCCGGGTAGTGCCGCATAAGAAACCGGAAGCAAAGATGTCAGAGAAGCAGCCGGATCCGGTAAAGGCAGAGCCGGTAAAAGAAGCAATTCTGGAAAAGACCTGCCAGAAGGATGAAAAGCAAGAACCGGAAGGCAGACATAGCGAACAAGAAAGCGTACAGGAAGAGGTTAAAGCACCTGTAGCCGAAACTGAATGTGAAGAAACCGTGATAGGGCAGCAGGACGTCGGTACAGTAACGGGACAGGGAAATATAACAACAGAAACAGCCGATACAACAACACCGGAGAAGGTAGAGGGTACGCCACTGTACGTACGCAGAAAGTATATGTCACACCTGCCGGATGAAAAGCTTGCCGATTACCTAATGCGGGAACTGAAACCAAGAATATTGACCAGCCGGCCGGAGCTGATCCGGTGGCTGCAGGAGAAGGTATGACAACGATGACAGAAGAAAAAATCCCTGAAAGGCTCTATCAAGCTGTGATAGATCTGTGGACTGAAAAGTTTCTAACAGGTGTTGAAAAACTTAGAATCACTGTTTGCTCAGGCGGTGTGGAGTTACAGATGGACATTGCGTTTACAGTGAAAAAAGATGATGCCAAAGCTCATGCGCAACTATTGGAACTTGGCAAGCAGTTATTTTGGGAGAAGAGTGATGAGAATATGGAATCCGATATTAAGGGCAATTCTAACGTTGGCCGTGGTACGTGCAATGGTGCTTGAAATACAACAGCTGTTGAGAACTAGGGAAGAAACACAAACCTGGGTAAAGATAATACTGGTCTGCTGTGCGGTGACGGAAATCACGGCATATGCAACACTTTTTATAATATAAACCGGCTACAGAATGTATCCAGTTGGAAAAGGAGAAAGTTATGGAACAGATGAGATGGATCCCGGTAACAGAGAGATTGCCGGAGACAAATGAAGAAATTCTACTGTCGTTTGAAGAATTTTCATTTACGGCAGCAGGACGATACGAAAGAGATAAGAAAGGCGGCGCTTTTTACCTCGAGCATGGGGAAGACACCTGCATATCGTTGGGGTATCACGTGAATGCATGGATGCCATGGCCAGCTCCCTATAGAGAAGATGAGGCAGACGCTGAAAGCACCCTTCTCCCACCGGACGGCACGCGCCCATTAAAAGAAGTGAGTATGCAGAGCGCCATAGAATATGCTGCAGTTGGAGCCCCGGCCTACATACTTAGCTACATGGACGCAAGCACACAGGTACATACGCTGGCAGACGGCTCCCGGTTCTTTGTGGAGGGATGACATGTTGAGTTTTGAGCAACGAGAGAAAGTCAGGAAGAGATATGAGCATTTCAAACAGGAAAACAATCAGGACAGAACGAAAACATGTCATATGCTGGCATGGCTTGGCATGATGGGTCTGCTTGACGAAGAAGCCATACAGGATCTGGTGGAGGACGACGTATGAGAAAGAACAGAAAAGAGCCAGAGCTGATGTATCCAAAGAATTCCCGGCGAAAGAAGAGAATGCACCATCCCCAAAGCATCCTGCAAGAGAAGAACGGGGTATGCTTCCTGTGTGCGGTTCTCGAGAACAACACACGGCAGCAGTATGGCTTGCACAAACATCATGTATTCTTCGGCCCGAACCGTCAGAGATCGGAAGAGGACGGGCTGTTTGTATATCTCTGTATAAGACATCACGAAACCGGCCCGGATGCCGTGCACAGGGATAAGGGCAGCCGTGTGATGCTGCAGGTCTATGCACAGGAAGTCTATGAGAAAACACATACGAGAGAACAGTTCGTAGCCCGGTACGGCCGCAGCTACATATAGGGAGGACAGCGTGGGAAGACCAAAAAGAGGACAGGTAAAGCAAAAGTCCAAGAAGATCCAGCCAAAGAAACTGCCGGAAGTAAACCCGGCACATAATGAAAACTGTAAGAAATGCCGGTTCAGCAATGACGAACGTGTATGGGCCAGTCACGGCACCTGCAATTTTCTCGGCATCACCGGCATAGCTCGGATAAAGTATTACAAAGCCAAAAACTGTCCGGGGTTTCCGGGAAAGCGTGAGCGTAAACCGATAAAGGAACTGGCGGTAAAACTGCCGAGACGAAGAAAAACGGTTCAATCAAGGAACGAAACATGAAATCATAAGCAGGTAGTATCTGAGCATGCATAGGCAGCAGTACATAAAGACACCCGGGAAAACTCCCGGGTGCAAAATGAATCACGAGAGGAAAGGGGAGGAAACAGGAAATATGGATGGAGTAATGATTACGGAGGAACTTCTGGAAGACTACAGATCTCTGAAAGAGGAGATTGCAGAAAACCTGTACAAGATCGAGCATATGGACGATAACGACAGGATGGTCGGGAATGATGTGATTTTTGATTATTCCAAAGGATATCCCCGGCCGCAGTCTGTCGTAGGGTATGATTATGAAAAGGCAAACGGTTTATATGACCGTTGCAGTAAAAGAATTGCAGAGAACCAGAGAAAGATAGATGCCGTAGACCGGTATATTGACAGTATCGGCAGCAGTATTACCAGAAGGACCATGACGATGTACTATCAGGAGGGTATGCCGCAGGAGTATATTGCTAAAAAGCTGCATAAATCGCAGAGCAGGATCAGCCAGATCATAAAAACAGAAATAGAGCAGATAAGGAAAAGACAATGAGAAAAAATCTCACGCGCTAATAAAATTAATAAAGTTAATAAAATTAATAAAGTTAATAAAAAAGTGGTGATATAATAACCATGAGGGTACCAGCTTCAGACGCAAGCCGGTTCCCGAAAACAGTTGTCTTCGGTTTTATGAAGAACATCGTAAAAATCCTTTCAGAAGCGGCATCCCGTACCGGGGTGCCTTTTTCGTACACAAAAAGGAGGGGAGCGTGGTGACTTGCGGAAAAATGACAAAAAGGATATGGCCCGTATGCTGTTTGAAGCAGGTATGCGCCTGGTGGATATCGCCAAAGAGATTGGCGTACCCTCCGGTACCGTAAGGCGGTGGAAAAAGGAAGGACAGTGGGAAACAAAAACGAACGAACGCGAACGCGCTGAAAATGACGAACGTTCGAAAAAGTGTACGAATAAAGTCCCTGAAAAAGAAATACCTTCAGAAGAGCGTTCGGAAGCGTCGGTTTTGTCGGTTCAGGAAGAAAAACTGACCGATGATGAGAAAGAATTTTGCTGGCACTATGCCAGAAGCCTGAATATGACGTCAGCGGCCAGAA
Source organism: uncultured Lachnospiraceae bacterium (assembly GCA_934394565.1). Lineage (GTDB taxonomy): Bacteria > Bacillota > Clostridia > Lachnospirales > Lachnospiraceae > UBA11957. The sequence goes on along the minus strand of CAKRQV010000003.1, from coordinate 74,777 downwards.
AAGTATATGAGCTGCCGCCGGATGCCGCACAGAAAAAAGGCAGCCGTCTTTTGAAACGGGAAGATATTCAGGAAGAAGTCGAAAAACAGAAGAAGATAAAGTATGCAGAAGCGCGGATCAGTGCCGAGGATATCTTCCAGAAATACTATGACATAGCTTTTGCTGACATCACCAACTTTGTAAAGTTCCGCGGTGGATCAGTGAGCCTGTTGCCGTCCGATACTGTGGATGGAACGCTGATCAGTGAGGTAAAAAGTGGAAAACAGGGCATGTCCATCAAACTGGCTGACCGGGAGAAAGCGCTGGAATGGCTGGCTGATCATATGGACATGGCAACAGAAGAACAGAAAGCCCGTATCGAACACCTGCGGGCGGATACGAAACGGATCGAACAGGAATCCGGCCCTGCAGCTGACATACAGCCTGCGGTGATCATCAATGATCTGCCGACACAGGATACGGTGGTGCGTGGCTTTGAACCGGGAGGGAATGAAGATGGCCCAGATCAGACTGAGTGATATCATTATCCCGAAGTATCAGGGGATTTTCAATGATACACAGCATATGCACCAGATCCTGACGTCCGGACGAGCCGGTACAAAATCCTCCAATATGGGTATCAAGGCCATATACACGATTGTAGATCCGACACCGGCAGCAGTTGTTGTCCTGCGAAAGCGGCACAATAAGCTGCGAAAGACCGTGTATAAGGAAGTTCTCCGGGCAATCAACCGTCTGGGGCTGTCTAAGCATGATTTTATCATAACCAAGAGTCCCATGCAGATCACCTACAAGGCGACCGGAAACACAATATACTTCACCGGATCCGACAGCGTGGATGATACGAAAGGTATCATTGACGAGGACCGGCCGATAAAGCTTGTCATCCTGGACGAGCTTACAGAGTTCTTTGACCAGGGCGAGGGCGCGGATGAGCTGGCGAACATCGAAGCAACATTCGTCCGTGGTAATGACGAGAACTTTGTCATGCTGTACCTGTTCAATCCGCCGAAGAATCCGAATGCACCGATCATGGCCTGGTTGGAACAGATGGAAAAGCGGCCGGACTGCATCCATATCCACAGCGACTACCGGGATGTGCCGGAAAGCTGGCTGGGTAAAAAACTGATACAGGCAGCCGAGCAGCTGAAAAAACTGGATGAGAAGCTGTATAACTGGATCTGGCTCGGCCTGTGTATCGGTGTCGACGATCTGATCTACTATATGTTCTCTCCGGAGATCCATGTGGAAGATCCGGATCCGAAAGATATCGGCGAGCTGGGCATCGGAGTTGACTATGGCCAGAAGAATGCAACAACGTTTGAAGCGTTCGGTATCGACATCAGATACCGGAAGCTCCGCGGACTGGATGAGTACTATCACAGTGGCCGTAACAGCGGCCAGCGTGCCCCGTCACAGTACGCACAGGATTTTAAAACGTTCTGCCAGAATCTGGAAACAGAATACGGACATCCGGTAACCTGGGTGACCATAGACCCCAGTGCCAGAGGTCTGGCAGAGGAAATAAAACGAATCATGCCAAACATCGTGTGGAAGCCTGCGGATAATACCGTAGCCCTGGGCATATCCAGAGTGCAGAAGCTCTACACCTACAGATGCATGACGATAAGCAGCAGGCAGCCTCATCTCCGGGAAGAGATGGGGCTGTATCAGTATGACGAAAAGTCAGTGGAAAAAGGTAACGAAGTCCCGTTAAAAATAAACGACCACTGTTCAGACGCCCTGAGGTATCTTGTAATGACGTTCTGGAACAGGGTCAAATATTTTTTACCGGTGACAGAAAGGAAGTAAGATGCCGCAGTATTACGAGAATGTACAGAAAGCAATGGACGTAGCCATTGCAGAATCAAGTGAGATGAGCCAGGCAATGATGCTGTGGGATCTCATGTACCGGAATAAAGCCCCGTGGCTGACGCCGGAGATAAAGACATTGAGCCTGCCGTCGGGGATCTGTTCGGAGATGGCCACGGCGGTAACGATGGAAGCCCGGATCGGACTACGGGAAGATAATGAAATGGGCCATGCGTTACAGAACGGCTTTGCGCAGGTAGCCGACGATATAGGCGATCTGGTAGAGCTGATCAGCGGTTATGGATCGGTGGTGTTAAAACCTTATGTATCCGGCGGTCGTGTGCTTGTGGACTATGTGCGGGGCAACAATGTGTTCCCGGTACAGTTTGGAACGAACAGACAGCTGACGTCAGCGATCTTCCCGGAGTTTATCACAAGGGGAAAGATGCTGTATACGAGGCTGGAGTTTCATGAGTACGATGAAAACTCCGGGAAATATACGATCATCAACCGGGCATTCGAGTCCGTAAAGGCAAGCGTGATGACAAACGAGATCAGCAATCTGGGTAAAGAGATTCCACTGGATAAAGTTCCGCAGTGGGCAGATCTGGAGCCGGAGGTCGTGCTGCATGGTGCGACGCTCCCCCTATTTGTATACCTGCGTTGCCCGATCGTGAATCACATCGATCCGGACAGCCCCATTGGCGTGAGCCTGTATGCGCGGTCACCGGGACTGATCCAGCAGGCAGATGAGCAGTGGGGTGCAACCATATGGGAATACCGTTCCAAAGAGACCGCCATACAGGCGGGCCGGGAGTTCTTTAAGACCAATATCAATACGGGTGAGCCGATCATACCCGCAGGAAAGGAAAGATTGTACACTGATCTGGGAGATGCCACAGATAAGGACGGTGCACCTTTTTTCAATGTGTACAGCCCACAGATCCGGGATACATCCTTCTTTAACGCGTTCAACAGACAGCTGCAGAGGATCGAGTTTAACTGCCGCCTGAGCTATGGTACGTTGTCGGATCCGCAGTCGGTGGATAAGACAGCTACAGAGGTAAAGGCAAGTAAGCAGCGGTTTTATTCCACTGTGAAAAGGTTTCAGGAAAGCGTCCTGCGTCCTGGACTGCAGCATCTGGCGGATGCCATGGCAGTGCTGGCGGATCAGGCCAGGCTTGCCCCGTATGGCTATACACAGGTTTTTGCTGATTTTGATGACAGCGTAGTCGTCGATAAAGAGAGCGAACGTAAAGCAGATCTTGCGGATGTAGCAGCAGGAATCATGCAGCCATGGGAATACCGCATGAAATACTACCGGGAAACAGAAGAGAGGGCAAGGACCATGATCATGGATGACCCGGAACTGGTCTGATGGAGGTGAAAGCCTGTGACACAGGGAGAACTGGAACAGATCCCGATTCCCTTGCAGCGGATATACCTGCAGCTGGAGCAGGATCTGATGGAAGAGATCATCGTAGGCATCAAGGCCAATGGCTGGTCCAGCCAGGCAACCGATTACCGGATCGACCAGCTGCGCCGGATGGGAAATGGAGCAGACGAGATCCAGAAAAAGATCCAGCATGCCCTCAATATGTCGGACGAAGAGATTGAAGCGGCGCTGTCAGATGCTGTATATGAAGCCTGGTACGATGCCGAGCGGGTCTACAAGGTAGCCGGTTTCGCACCACTGCCATTCGAGGAGAACGAAGAATTGCAGAGTATCATGCACGCCGCAATGAAGCAGGCCCAGAAGGAATGCCACAATATTTCCGGAAGCTATGGCTTTGCCTTTAAAGGTGCATCCGGAAGGGTGCAGTATAAAAGTGTGCGATCGACGTATAACGACATGATCGACAAAGCGATCCTTGCCATCCAGACGGGAGCCTATGACCATGACACGGTCCTTAGACGGGCTGTGAAATCCCTCACAGCCTCCGGACTGCGGTATATAGACTATGAGTCAGGTGTATCTACAAAAGTGGATGTAGCGGCGCGCAGGGCGATCATGACGGGCTTTAATCAGGTGCAGGCCCATATCAATGACCAGCTGGCCGAAGATATCGGTACGGATATGTTCGAAGTATCCTGGCATATCGGAGCCAGACCCAGCCATCAGGTGTGGCAGGGGCGGGTGTATACCAGACAGGAACTGGAAGAAGTCTGCGGCCTGGGAGATGTGGCCGGACTTTGCGGGGCGAACTGTTATCACCGATATTACCCGTACATAGAGGGTTTAAGTATCCGGGCACATTCAGATGCGTGGCTGGATGAGCAGAATGCCAAAGAAAACGAACCGGTGTCTTACGGAAATAAAACCTATACACGGTATGAAGCCCTGCAGGAGCAGCGCCGGCAGGAACGGAAGATGAGAGCCCAGCGGGAAAGCATCTATCTGATGAAAAAAGGGGATGCATCCAAAGAGGCGGTAAAGGCCGAGAGGGCCAGATACAAGGTACAGATTCAGAAGTACAGGGACTTTTCAGAAAAGATGGATCTGCCCGAACAGTTTAAAAGAGTATATCAGGATGGCCTCGAGACCGTCTGAAAAAGGTAATTGGCAGCAGTACTGGACGCGGTATGGCTGCTTTTTATATTGTCCCCGGCATGACAATTAAACTGCCAGTATGCCCGGCATGGCAACTAAACTGCAGTGATCACCGGAGGCACCGGAAATAAAAACAGCGATCAGAAAGGACAGAGTATGGCAACATTCACAGAGGTCCTCGGCGAGGATCTGGCAAAACAGGTGGAGGCAAAGATCACGGAGCATAACGCCGGTATCGAAGATAAATCCAAACAGGTTCGTTTTACGGATCTTTCAGAGGGCGGTTTTATTTCATCCGGAAGATTTGCCGAAGTGCAGCAGAAGCTGCAGGACACAGAGAAGCTGCTGGAAGATGCAAACGTAGAGATCAAGTCCTATAAGGACATGGACATCGAAGGAATCAAGACGAAAGCAGATGAGTGGGAAACGAAGTACAATACCGGTATGGCAGAGATGCAGGAAAAGCTGGACACCCAGCAGAAGACATACGCTGCAGAACAGTATCTGGCTGATCAGGGTTTCCGTTCCAATCTCGCAAAGAAAGCTGCGTTCGACAATGTGATGCAGCTGGAGTACAAGGACGGAGCCTTTGTAGGTGCGGACGATCTTCTGAAAAAGCTGAAAGAAGAGGATCCGGAAAGCTTTGTACAGAAGGAAGAGAAAAAGAAAGGCCCGGAAAGCTGGATGAGAGCCACCGGCCAGAACAAACCAAAGCCCATGACCGTGAGTGACGAAAAAGCCTATCTCGACGGAAAGTACAAAAACAACAAGTATTATGGAAAATAACAGGAGGAAACTTATATGAATTATGCAGGAGTACAGGTAAATGAAAAATTCAGTTCGATCGTAGCCCCGAATCTGTATGCGGACGCGATCTTCCAGCCGGGTATTACATATTCCGATGAGTACCAGGGCGATGGTGTTGGTGCCGGCGCAGTAAAGATCCCGCTGGTCGGTAGCAGCGACGTTGCGGATCCGCAGACACCGGCATCCGATTTCGAACACGAAACAGCGACGAGCTCCCTGGTAGATGTTTATCTGAATAACTCTTTCCAGAAATCTGAAAAGATCTATAAAGTACAGGCGGATGCCGTACCGTACAATATGGCAGAGACCCATCTGGCCAGGGCAACACAGCGGTGCCGCGGTGGATGGCAGGCATCCGGTCTGGCGTGTCTGGTTCATGAGGGTACAGTACTGGAGGATACAACCGCACTGACAGAAGCAAAACTGAAAGGGCATCTGCTGGATACAAGGGGATCAGTCAGAAAAGCTCTTGCGCAGGCGAACGTTATTCTGGCATCTGTAGATACTTATACCAAAATGCTGAAAGTGGCAGGCGATCAGTACACCCCAGGCTTTAACGAGATGGTTATGCAGAATGGCCAGATCGGACGCTGGATGGGTATGCTGTGGGTAGAGTGTAATATGCTGGATATGCTGTCGGCAGCCAAGTATTACGATTTCACCGGAACACTGCAGACGGAAGATCTGTCCAAGGTTGACTATATCATGTACGACTGGTCCGGATTCAGCATCATCGACAATCTGGAGATGATCCGCCTGAAAGATTCCGAGGGCTTTGTCGGATGTCTTGCACAGGTAGCTTTCAACTCCGGATACAGAGTAGTGCAGAAAGCCCGTGTAGCTGTCAAGAAGCATGCGTAAGGAGAAGGGATATGCTGTATGCAGAGTACAGGTTTTATGAAGAACAGTATCTGGCTGGACACAGCGCTGCTGTGAAGGAAAAGGACTGGATGTATTATGCCAGAAAGGCAGGACAGTATATTGATGAGTGTACAAGCGGCCGCATCGATCCGGACAATGTGCCGGATCCGGTGCGGTTCTGTACATGCGAGCTTGCAGAGCTTCTGGCAGAGACGGACAGCACACAGCAGGACGGTATGTCCGGTCCCATGACAGGATATTCGAACGATGGCCAGAGCGCTTCCTTTGCTACGGATCCGAACAGTATCTATACACAGGCTGGAAAAAGCCGGGCGATGCGATCCATCGTCCGGAAGTATCTGGCTCGTACAGGCCTTTTGTACACAGGAGGAGGTGTGTATGCAGTTGAATCCTAATTATAACCAGACAGTGACCATATTCCACAGGAATGAGGCAAAGGTCTGGGAAAAGACAACCGTAGAGCAATGTTTCTTCCGGAAAGGCTGCACCACAACGGTGGATGCCGCCGGAAGGGAATCTCTGCGGGACACGGCAACAGCCCGGATCCCGGATCTGGACATCGTGGTAGCCAAGGGAGATCTGATCATCCGTGGTGAGATCCCGGAGCAGATCACCGGCCAGAGCCCGTATACGGCAGCAGAACTGTTGGATAAATACGAAGCAGATGCTTTCCGGGTGGCCGGGGTATCGGATAACCGGGCGTCCTTTATTGGGCGGCATATAAAGGCGGTGGGGTAGATGAAGCTGGAAATCAAGTGGAATAAGCCACCGAAAGAAATTGTGGATGAAAAGACCCGGGGAAAGCAGGGTCTGCTGTGGCTGGGCAATGAGTTCCGGAAACTGATGGATGAATATGTGCCGTCAGATACGGGGGAATTAAGCACGAACGTGCAGGTGAATGTGGAGGGCAATAAAGCCACGGTGCATTATATGAGCCCATATGCACATTACCAGTATAACGGCATCCTTTTTGTGGATCCGGTATACAATGTTGGCGCATTTACGAACGGACAGGGTAAATACTGGTCAAGACCGGGAATTGCCAAGAAATCAGCAGGACGTAAGCTGAAACATTCCACGGGCAAACATTCAAAAGCAAGGTCACAATGGGACAAGCCAGCCAGAAAAGCACAGCTTCCCAGACTTGTAGCTGCTTTTCAGACGTATATAAAGGGGTGACACATGGCAGAAAGTATGCATGAAGCTATCCAGGGCTTCGTAAGTGACCTGATCGGCACTGCAGGGTTCAACTATAGCCCGGAAGAGAAAAACGCACTGGCGGTCATGCAAAAGCCGCAGGAGAGGGTCCTGAAACAGTGGATCCGTTCGAGCCGCCGGGAATATGGCTTTGATATCATCCAGGTACTGCCATACTCCACGGAATCTGATTCCATCAATATGCTGGCCATGCAGAAGATGCAGATGATCTATGACAAGATCGTTGAGTGTGAGAAAAAACATATCTATCCGGATCTTCCGGAGGGCAGCAGTGCCAAACAGTGGGAGCTGCCCCAGAATATGCCCCAGCTGGAGGGTATCAACGTAGAGCACGGTCTGGCTCGGTACCAGATTGAAGTAAAATTAATCTATCATAAACAGGAGGTATAACGTGAAGGTATCAGAACTTATGAAAGATGTAACCCTGGACACGAGTTTTGAGGGAGGCCTGACCCATAACGATATGGTACTGGCCATTGATGTGTCCGAAGGTCACGATGCAAAAGAAGATGACTATGCTGTTTTACAGATCCAGATCGAAGGTACGGAGGCTACGCTGGATGCAGAGACATCTGAAAAGACTTATATCCGGACAGGAAAGAACACCCAGAAAACGGGCACACAGAGATCCTTTTCCGTCAGTGGCGAGCGCTATGTAGGCGATGAAGCCCAGAATAATATCTTTGCCCATAAGATCAAATACGGAACCGGTACGGATGTAGTTGTGCCGTATATTTATTTCAATATGCGCACCGGTGAAGGTGAGAAGGGCAATGCAACGGTGATCGTCAATACTGATGGCGGCGGTGATGCATCCGGCGGACTGGAGATCGATGTAGAGCTGAAACAGTATGGCGGTGAGCCGAAAGCGTTCACCTATACAAAAACGGCCTGATGAGCAACAGGTCAGTAAATAACGCTGAAAGAGCGTAAAAAAGGAGAAAACGTATGAATATACATGGAATCGAAGTAGACTTCAATATTACCAATCCGGAGCATTACGATCACTATATGGCCGGATTAAAGATTCTGGAGCAGGGAGAAAAGAAGGTAAGAAGTATAAATGATCCAATGGCGGAAGGCGTCAACATCATGGAGATCATGCTGCAGGCAGTTAAAGACTTCTTCTACGAGGCAGTCGGTGTGGACGTACTGGCCGAATGCGATAATGTGCAGGAGGCGATGGACACCTATCACCTTTTCCTTAAAGATGTTGCCGCACAGAAAGAAAAGCTGGATGAAACAGTTGCAGCGTTTAGCCGGATGAACGAACAGGCGGCAGCAGTTGCCGAAAAGGCAAAACCGAAAGTTGTACCGGTGCAACCGAAAAAGCCGATGGATCATAAAACCAAAAGCCAGAAAGCCAGGCCACCGAGAGCATGAGTTGTGGGATTCTGACAGATCCTGATCTGCCGCGTAGTGTTACGTTTTCCGGAAAGGAATGGGGCATCCGCTGGGGTTTCCGGACGGGAATGCTTTTAGACTGTATGTTTCATGATAAGCGGAAAACAGAACAGGAAAACCTTGCGGATATGATTAACCTGTTCTATTGGAATCCGGTGGAAGCTGTTGCCTGTGGTGCACAGGAAGCGGTGGATGCCATGATGGCATTCCTTTCGGGAAAAAGAGGGGAAAGCAAAGCCGCACCGGAAAAACAGGAAAAGCCACAGAAAGCACAGAAACGGGCATATGATTTTGACCAGGACGCAGATGTGATCATCGGTGATTTTCTGCATTACTATGGCATAATGCTCCATCGGATGAAAAATGACGAACTGCACTGGTGGGAATTTGTTTCCATGTTCCGTGGCCTTCCGGAGAAGTCAACGATACATACCTACATGTATTACCGCACATGTGACCTGAAAGGTCTGGGAAAAGATGAAGCAAAGCGCATCCGCCGTATGCGTGCACAGATCAGGATCAGAGAAACATATGAAGATGCAGAACTCTCATCTGCAAAGCGTCTGGAAAAAAGAAATGAGAGGTGGCTGAATATTGCCAGCAGATACAAATAAAAAGATCCGGTGTCCCTATTGCGGATACCAGATGCCCATATATTATAAAGACAGAAGCTCGGTGGCAAAGGACACCGGGCTTTTTGTACGCTGCAAACGCAGCACATGCCGCAGGGAGTTTAAGATCATGCGGCCGTAGATAGGCCAGTTGCCAGAGGAAGCCAGTGCCAGCAATGGAGGTGGCACAGATGGCAGACGGTACAGTTACAATTGAGGTGGCGGTCAACCAGAAGGAAGCAGAAAAACAGCTGTCCGGGATGGCGAAGCTCGGACAAAAAGCAGTAAAAGGGATCAGTGTCGCGGCAAAGGCGGCTGCAGGTGTTGTAACCGGTATAGGTGTTGCAGCGATAAAGACCGGTGCAGACTTTGAAAGCACCATGAGCGGCGTGCAGGCTATTTCCGGTGCATCCGCAGAAGATATGCAGCGGTTGTCGGATACAGCCAAGGAGATGGGCCGTACCACAGTTTTCTCGGCTTCTGAAGCCGGGGAGGCCATGAACTATATGGCCATGGCCGGTTGGAAAACCGATCAGATGATATCTGGTATCCCGGGCATCATGAATCTTGCAGCGGCTTCCGGTGAAGATCTGGCCAAGACTTCGGATATTGTAACGGACGGTCTGACAGCTTTTGGTCTGGCGGCAGAGGATTCTGGTATGTTTGCCGATGTATTGGCGGCAGCATCGAACAATGCCAATACCAACGTATCCATGATGGGTGAGTCCTTCAAGTATGTAGGTGCCACAGCCGGAGCCATGGGCTACAACGTGCAGGATGTATCCGTTGCCCTGGGTCTGATGGCAAACTCCGGTGTCAAAGCCGGGCAGGCCGGTACTACGCTTAGAGCTGCTTTAAGTAAGATGGTCAAACCAACCAAAGAGGCAGCCGGTATCATGGACAGCCTGGGCATAAGCTTGACCGACCAGAACGGTGAGATGAAGTCACTGGATGAGGTCATGCAGAATCTGCGGTCTTCCCTCGGTGGCCTGTCAGAGGACCAGCAGACATCTGCCGCTGCAGCCCTGTTCGGACAGGAAGCCATGGCCGGTATGCTGGCCATCGTCAATGCTTCTGAGGATGACTACAACAAGCTTTCGGATGCCATAAACAATGCACAAGGATCCGCCCAGCGGATGGCAGATATCAAGGTAAATAACCTGCAGGGACAGTTCAAACTGCTCCAGTCATCTGCAGAGAGCTTCTTGCTGTCTATCTACAATAACCATCTGGGCGATGCCATGACGGACATGGTGAAGCAGGCCAAGCTTGCCGTGGATGGTCTGACAACGGCTTTTGAATCCGGTGGATACTCCGGACTGTATAAGGCCGGTATGAATATGATCATGAATGCTGTTTATGGTATGACAGCATACATACCACATCTGGCAAAAGTCGGGAACTCCATGTGTGAAACACTGGGAAGTGCACTTACAGAGCATGCATCCCGGTTCATAACTGCCGGATTCCAGATCGTGTCGAGCCTGATATCCGGTATTGGCCAGATGCTCCCTACGTTGATACCGCAGGGGCTGAAAATGGTCATTGGCCTGTTGAACAGTATCACCGGCAATATTCCGAAACTGATAGCCGCCGGTGTGACACTGATCAAAGGTCTGGCCCAAGGTCTGGTCAATTCCCTGCCAATCCTGATCGCTGAAGCACCAAAAGCGATCAACAATTTTGCCAATGCGATCTATAACGGTCTGGGTCAGCTGGTAGCGGCTGGTGCCTCTATGATCGTACAGCTGGCAAAAGGATTGTGGGATAACAAAAAACTGCTTTTAGAACATGCCGGTGAGATTTTTCAGGCTATTATCAATGTATTCAGTCTGGCAAATCTCGTTTCAATGGGAAAAAATCTGATAAAGAGTATTACCTCCGGCGCGAAAAAAGCAGGCCCCAATATGCTGAAATCGTTTAATGATATTGGGAAAAATGCTATCAATGCCATTAAAAAAATAAAATGGGCCGATGCTGGAAAAGCAGTAGTGCGTTTTATTGCAAATGGCATAAAGGGTCTTGCCGGTACGCTTGGTTCTGCTCTGAAAGCAGTGGGAACGAAGGGACTGTCAGCGTTTAAGTCGATTAACTGGGCAGCAGTTGGAAAAGGCGTACTTAATCTGCTGGTCAGTGCAGCAAAGGGAGCAGGGCATCTGCTGGTATCCGCGTTTAAAGGGATTGGCAGTCTTGCAGTTAAAGCGTTCAAGTCAGTCAAATGGACAGAACTCGGCAAGAATGTTGTTAAAGGTATCATAAACGGCATTGCTGGAACCGGTGCAAAACTTGTCGGAGCCATGAAAGATCTGGTGGGAAATGCGCTGTCTGCTGCAAAGAAAAAATTAAAGATCCATTCACCGTCCCATGTATTCCGTGACGAAGTCGGTGTCATGACAGTCAGAGGTGCAATCGTCGGTGTCGAAAAGGAAGAACCGGAACTGACTAAGACCTACGAAGACGCTTTCCAGAATGTAACAGCCAGGGTAACGGCAGCAGATCTGTCTGGTGTCCGGGTGCAGAACGTGGATGCCGGACTGATGCCGGAAACAATGTCCGTACGGTACGAGACGGACAAGGACGCTGTGAGAGACGCTGTAAAACAGGGTGTGCGTGATGGTATAGAAGATTCCGGCATCGACCAGAAAGGCATCAAAAAGGCCGCGCTGGAAGCCCAGAACGAAGCTAACGAACGTCCGATTGTACTGGACAAAAGGAAGGTGAATAGAACCTTATGATAATCAGCTACAAAAACAACAGAAATCAGACCGTTAATCTGGATCAGGAACCGTACTTTATGGCGGTTTCTGATTTTCTGGACTATGAATGGGATTACTCCGAAAGCCACGGTGTGGCCAGACAGTTTTACCGGAGCATCAAAACCCGGAAACTGAAGATCGATGTGTATGGAGATACAGAGCGGTCGGCAAGGAAAAACCAGAACATTCTGACGGAAATCTTTGAGTATGACATTGCAAAAAAGGCAGCAGGGCGTCTATACGTCGGGGAATACTGGCTGCCCTGCTACATTATCGCCTGTGCAAAGACAGACTGGGAGGACACCACAAGGATGGTATCCTGCGAGTACACACTGCTTACGGAAAGCGGCATGTGGATGAAGGAAACAGAGTATCATTTTCGGGGAGTAAGCGGTGAAAAGGTCGGCGGTTTCGACTTCCCATATGATTTCCCTGTGGATTTTGTGTCAGCAGTCAGTGCAAACCGGATTATGAACGATGCAGTCAGCGAATCAAATATGGAGCTGCGCATATATGGACCGGCAGATAAACCTGCAGTTATTATCGGGGATCATATGTATGGAGTGCGCTGTACGGTAGCAGATCATGAAATCGTGAAAATCAACACAAAAAATCGAAAGACCCTGCTGATCCATGGGGATGGAGGCATCGAAAATATTTTCCCTTTCCGGAATCGTGAGCAATATATCTATGATCCGGTACCGGCGGGAGAAAGCGTCGTATCCACCAATGGCTTTTTTGATCATGACGTGATTCTCCTGACAGAAAGGAGCGAACCGGAATGGACCTGATTTATACAGATGCTGTGGGGCAGGATATAGGTGTTATATCAAATTACATACTGGATCTGGCCTACGGATCAGATGAGAACGACTTTGAACTGACGATACCGGAAGGCGGGCCGATGATGACGGCAGATGGCCGTATTTACATTATCGGTACGGAATATGGTGGAATCGTAGACGGGATTGGCCGGGACAGTGAGGAGGGACAGACTGTGTATACCGGCAGGACTTTCCATGGTGTTCTGGAAAATAAAGTACTTTGCCCGGATGGGGATTATCTTATCCTGTCTGGAGATGCCAATACGGTTATCGCGAGGGTGATTGCACTGCTGGACATTACGGATATCTTTGAGACGGAAACACAGGCCTGTGGTATTGTGATTCAGAACTACAGAGTGCCGAGATATGTCAAGGGGTATACCGCCCTTAGGAATATGCTGGAATCATACGGAGCCAAGCTGGTGTTTGAAATTACAACGACCGGAAAGGTAAAACTGTCAGCTGCATATTACTGCAATTATTACGCATCCGGTGAGATGGAAGATTCCGAGATGAAATATTCCATTACGAAAAACTACAATAAAGTCAATCATCTGATCTGCCTGGGGCAGGGGGAACTGTCGAACAGAAATGTAATCCATCTGTTTTTGGATGGAAATGGTACAGTGCAGCCTTATGCAAAAATCGATGATCCCCTGCAGGATGGAGACTATATCCTTGACCTGAGACATCAGGTGTTGCGCGGTGCCAAGGAAATCGTGGAGGTCTATGACTACAGCAGCGCTGAGACGGTCGAGAACTACCTCCCGGTGCTTGCAAGGCCAACGGACTGGAAAGACACTTATATGGACTATTACTGGCTGGATGAGGACGGTTACAAAGAATTTGAAGTAACCACAGCAGATGAATATCACCTGCTCCTCTATTGCCCAGGAGACTGGGAAACGAATTACTCTGCCTATTATCAGAAAAAGGGAGAAGACTATGACAGTGTGGAGGGGACAGAAGAAACAGAAGCCTATGCCATACTGCATATCAAACCTGCAGATTGGGAAAGTTCCTACGAGGATTATTATCTGCCGTCTGGCAGTGGCTACCGGTCTGTCAGTTCAGATGATGCTCCATTGCCAAGATATGAGCTTCTTCAGAATATGCCAGCAGACTGGGGAACTAACTGGGAGAATTACTACTACTGGTATTCTGATGGAGTAACAGGAGAGTATAAGACCACTGAAAGCCGGAGCGTGGATAGATACGAATATCATACGCTGCAGCCCACAGACTGGGAGGAAAACTACAGCAGCTATTACCAGCGTGTTGGTAACGAATGGAAGAGCGTGGAAGGGGTAGAACGGAAGGTAAAATCCGGAGGAAAGGTACAGACAATAACAGATCCGCCAAAATGGTCCGGCCAGATGGGATACGCGACAAAGTACGAAGACCGGTACGCTCCGGACTGGCGGCCGGGATATTACTATGCATATATAGAAAATTCTGCACCGGAATGGCAGGATAATAAATTTTATGCATTATATACGATACCGAGCGGTGCACCAAAGTGGGAAGCTGGAAAATATTATGAGTTGAAACAGAATGTCGAACAGATCCCGAACTTTGGCACGCAGGTGGTATATCGCAAGGTCGAAGACCATTATGCTACGCTCGTAGAAGGGGGTCTGGAAAAGCTCGCAGAAGCAGGCGGCGATGAGCTGGATGCAGATCTGGACACGGCAATGAGATATGATATCGGTGATATTGTCGGATGTACCGATGAAGTCACCGGAATCACAGTAGCAGAAGCAGTAACCAAGAAAATCGTAGTTGTAGATTCCATAGAAGGAATTACCGTAGAATACAAAACAGGAGGCAGGTAGAAAGATGAGTGATTATATTGTAACCGGACGAACCGGGGAAAATCATGTGACTGCAGCAGATGCAGGAGCTTTAAATGCATGTTTTGCCGGAGAGGGAAGATATGTAGCTGCAGGTGTGGGGGAAGCTCTGGCAGCAGAGGTGATTTCCAATAACTGTGTCAGAATCAAAAGCGGTGAGGCTATCAATCAGGGCCGGCATATGAGAGTTTCGGCCAATACATACGTGGACTGCACAATTCAGAACGGATCCCAGAACACAAAAAGATACGATCTAATTGTATTCCGATATACCAGAAATGTAGAAACAGATATCGAGAAAGCAGAAATCGTCGTCATTCAGGGAACTACAGCAAGCACAGCGTCAGACCCGACCTACACAGCAGGAAATATCCTTGCCGGAGCCAGACAGGATGATATGTTGCTGTACAGAGTGAGAATCAACGGTATTAACATTGAAGCTGTAGACAAATTATTCACAGAGCTTCCGTCATTGGCAGCCTTAAATGAAAAAAGAGTTGATCTTACAGGCAGGGTGTCAAATGTAGAAAAAGCGGTTAGTCAGCTAAATAGTGATATAAAAATGAACTTTGCCAATAAATACATGGCCTGTTATCGCACGTCGGGTGATGCAAGATCTCATATAGCGTTTGAATTTGTATCCGGAACAAACGTAAACGACATAAAATATGCACCGTGTCTGATTTTCGGTCAAATTTTTGCTTATGGCAATGTCGCAAAAGGTTTCCAGGTTCCCTATGGCGGTATTACGGCCGCAGTCAACGAATCAGAGAGAAAGCTGATTTTTTCTGTTGGAGCTTATGCCAATATCGGAATTATTGTCGGCTTTACAGATGCAGCCATACATATAAAATCAATAACCCAATACAATTAATATCTTTTCATTATGGCTCGATGTATATTTTTCTAAAGCACTAGCGGTGTTTTCAGTCCAAAAGCAATAACATATGGGATTCCAATACCTAGACTGCCATAGATGCCTTTATATTGAACCGTTGTACCTTTTACAATGGCATTCCAACCTACATTTTCAGCACATTCAAATTTTATTTGACCAGTGGCTGTTCCATAGCCACGAATCATCATGTATGGAGTGCTTAACCTACCATATTTGCCTAGCGCTATTAAGACAACTTTACATGCGTTAAAAGAATCTGGCAGGGTGATTGTACCATCAATTGCGGAAAATCCTGCAGATTCATAAAAAATATATCCAGCTTTATCACTATTTTGTTGACCAGTGACACCTCCACTTATACTAAAAGGTGGAGGTGATGCTATATGCAAAAAGTGATACAGGAGATTCTACAGGCTGTAGCCGGAGATCTGACAGAAGAGCAGCTGCGGAGATTGGACAATGTATTACAAATCAAACTGTACGAACGGCAGAAAAAAGAGATAATTCCGGTAAATAACGACTGGCAAAGAGTATTGAAGATGTTCCTGGCAACCAAGAAACTGGAAAACTGCAGCAACGGTACGATAGACGCATACCGGCGGTGCATAGTAATGCTCATGCAATCCATAGGGAAAAGGCTGAAGGAGATTACTGTGAATGACTTGCGGTATTATCTGGCCAGATACCAACAGGATCGGCACATCGGACTGTCGTACCTAGAAACCCTGCGACACTATCTAAGCAGTTTCTTCGGCTGGTGCTCTGATGAGGGATATACATCGAGCAATCCAGCCAGACGCTTGAACCGTGTAAAGGTACCACGGAAATACAAAAAAGCATTTACTGCTGAAGAGAGGGAACGTCTTAAACTAGCGGCGAAAACTGGCCGGGATGTGGCAATCATGGAAGTGCTGTACAGCACGGCCGGACGTATCGGCGAGGTCGTCAGTTTGGATCGAGATGCCGTAAACCTGCAGGAACGATCCATATTGCTATACGGACAGAAAGGCAAAGCCGATCGCCGCGTGTACCTGATCATATTGGAAATTTACAGCCGTATTTCCTGTATGATTTTATTAAGTTTTTACCCTTTGCACATATAAATAACTGACAAACGCAAAATATCGCCTTTTGCAATTTTTATTCTGGTCACTATATTCGCACCGGTGACGTATACCGAATCATAATTATAACCACCTGTTAAAAATGCACCAGCATAAGGTTTACCATCATATACTTCCGGAAGATTCTTGACGATTTCAGTATAACTAGGTATCTCTTTTATGCAAGATAATGTCCCGCATCCAACACATACATTACCAATTTTCGAGAAATAGAAATCGCCGGTAAGGCTATCGATGACTGTTGCTTGTGTAATTTTTTTTATATCACTATTTTGTAAAATAAAAAAGGAATGATGTAAATGAGCATCGGATCAGATCCGGTGTTGATTCACATCATTTTTTTGATGCAAATAACTAACTAAGAAAGGAGCATAGTACTACAAAAGAAGAAAGTGTGAGATGAAACCAGTAAAGCAAGGAGGAAATTGATATGCAATTAGTATTTAATGATGCCCAGCAGATTCCCATCCAGTCTGTTGAGAAAGACAATAGTTGGGTGAAAATTCGACTTATTGGAATGGAAAGAACAGAAATTTTGGAACTCTTCCAGAATGAAGAAAAAATAAAAAAGTTCAATATTGTTGATGATGGGGAGGTGGAGTGCTTTGAAAAATATCAGTGGGAGTCTCTTACAGAGTATACAGGTATGATTTATGAAATTGTGATGAGTTCCGAGGAAGAAACAATCAAGGAACGGCTGGAAGCAGTGGAACAGTCAACAAATGATTTGGTACTTATGATGGCCGAAATGATCGGAGGTGGTGAGGTATGACAGCAATTAAAATGAAAATCATGGTCAATGCTGTAAAAATCCGGATGAGAAACGGCGAGCTTCTGGATGATATTCTGGAAAGCTACACGGCTCTGACGGAGGAAGAAAGAAAAAAAATCAGAGAATTTATTGTGCCTGAATCTATAACAGGTGAAACCACGAACTAAAGATTGACAAGGTATTTTTATTCGGTTCCTGTTATAATTAATAGGAAAATGTCCGGTTATTTTACCGTATTTTACCAATTGTTTATTAGTATGTTAGCTGATATACTGTAAGATATAATACTGAAATATGAAAGGGGGACAGGTATATGAGCTACGTTGAAGATCTGTTTAAAATGTATCCGTTTATTTATCGTATTAGGGGAGAGTACTATGCACTAGGGAATGGTATGTGCACGAAATGTAATGGTAAAAGTGTACCGTTAGATGGTAGATATAGGGCATTTGAACAAATTGTAGATAAGGACATACCGGATAAGGAAGCATGGGAATGTTATCATAAAGTGATGTTTGAGGCAAAACATGCCAGTTACGAAAATGCTGCTCATAATTACACCGAAAAGGATCTTTTGCAATTTGGTTTTAGCCAGGATGAGCTTTCTGAATTAGAAGCGCAAGTAAAAAGAAATCGTGACTTTTTTAAATCGCATAAGTTCGTAGAATGGATAAAAACAGAGAAAAAGGGGCTGTCGCACTAAAGTGCGGTAGTCCCTTTTTGCAAATGCTTTATAGAAAACAGAATTGAACCGTGCGTGAAAGCAATAGGAAAAAATGTTTCAAAATATAACAAGTACCCAATAACCGCATCCGGATTCCCGGGTGCATTTTTATTACAAAAAAAGGAGAACAAAGAACATGAAAACAACCACAACAATCCAGCTGATCACATCCGGCGTTATCGCCTGGATCGCAGCAAAACTCGGCATCCTCTTCCCGGTGCTTATGACGCTCATGGCACTGATGGTGATTGACTACATCACCGGCATGATGGCGTCTAAGGTGGAAGCAGTAGAGCATCCATCGGATCCGGCCTACGGCTGGTCCAGCAAAAAAGGAGCTGTAGGCATCGCCAAAAAGGTAGGATATCTGTGCGTGATCGCCGTAGCCATGGTGCTGGACTATACTGTACTCAATGTAGCAACAACGCTCGGCATTACAATTCCGAACATCAAAGCCTTTTTCGGCCTCATGACAGCGATATGGTATATCATGAATGAAGCGCTGTCTATTACAGAAAATGCAGGCCGCATCGGCGCGCCGGTACCGGCATGGCTGACAAAGTATATTGCCGTGCTGAAAGACAAGATCGATGATAAGGCAGAGGACGTAACCGGAAACGACAAGGAATGAAAATGTGACAGGGAGGGCAGCTGCCCTCCCGGGAGAAGAACATGAATGAAAAAGAGATATATGACTGGTATGTTGCCCATGGCATGTCACCGGCCGGAGCTGCCGGCATAACGGCCAATATCGGAATCGAATCAAACTATAACAGTAAAAACCTGCAGAACAGCTGCGAAAAACGTCTGGGCTATACCGATGATCAGTACACGGCAGCAGTGGATTCCGGCCAGTATAAGAAGTTTGGCAAAGACAGTGCAGGCTACGGTTTCTGCCAGTGGACGTCTGGCGGCCGCAAGGCTGGCTTGCTGGCATACGCTAAACAGAAGGGCGTATCCATCGGCAATCCGGTAATGCAGCTGGAATACAGTTTGAAAGAGATGAGCGCATCACTGAAAAAAGATCTGCAGTCCGCAGATGATCCGTACAAAGCCGCTATGGCGTTTATGCTCCGCTTCGAACGTCCGGCCAATCAGTCGGCAGCCAATCAGGCAGTACGCGGAAACAGGGGTAAAGAAGTATACGAGAGATGTTATAAAAAAGAAGAGGAGGGCAAGGAGATGGCAACGAAGACAGGAGAAGGTCTGGCGGCTTATGCAAAAAGCAAGTTGGGAACACCGTATTTTTACGGATCCAAAATGAAGAAACTGACAAAAAGTTTCATGCAGCAGATGCACCGCCAGTATCCCAAAACGGTTACAGAAAATTATATGAAGAAAGCCAGGAAAAAGAAGATGGTCGGAAAGATCTGCTGTGACTGTTCCGGTCTGATCGGTGCATACCGCGGTCTGCAGCTCGGATCCAGCCAGCTGTATGCCAAGGCAAAGAAAAGACTGCCCATCAAAAATCTGAAGGATTTTGCTGTAGGCACAGTCCTGTGGCATACCGGCCACGTAGCAGTATTTATCGGCTACGAAAACGGCGTACCCTACTGCATCGAGGAGCGTGGTATCGATTACGGTTGTGTAAAATCGAAAGTAACTGGCAGAGGCTTTACACACGGACTTACTTTTGCAGATATGGACTATACATACAGCAACAAGGTAGAGGGCACATCCAAGGGTAAAAACCCATATAAGAAACCGAAAGAAGGTATGAAGAAAGGTGCCAAAGGCGAGGCTGTGAAGTGGCTGCAGTGGGAGCTGGTCGAAGCTGGATACAAGCTGGATATTGACGGCGAATTTGGCAGTAAAACAGAAGCGGCTGTCAAAGCATACCAGGCATCTGCAAAACTGGACATAAAGTGGCCGGGAACCGTAGGCAGTAAAACAATCACCTCTTTGGCAGCAAACTAAACCGTTGAATAAATGGCACATATAAAGTAGAATAAGGTCAGAAGCAGACGAATAAGGTGTGCTTCTGGCCTTTTTTGCATTTCTTGATATTAAGTAGAAATACTTTCGAAAAGTAAACCAAATTCCTCCGTACCAATATCTGTCAACAGTCCCATACACGTCCTGTTCGGCATTGAATATCTCTGCGACAGATACCGCATCGAGGCTCCAAGTTCCCCGTCCGGACCGCCAAACTGACTGATGATGACCTGTGCCAGTTGGGCATTTGGTGTTTTGATGTTTACCGGAAATTCCAATCTCTTTTCATAATTAAACATTTAGCGCATGCCTCCTTTCTGACAGTTTTCCCATGGCCATGGTTGCATGATCCATGCCCAGTCGGGGCAGTCAGTCTGACAGGCACAGTCGGCGGTCAGCGGGCCAAACTGGCAGGCATAATCGTCAAGCAGTTGCTTTCTGAGACAGCATTGCTCCTGATAATAAGCAAGGGCTTTGTCATCCTTCGGATGAGTGTCCAGATACAAGAGCATATCATAAGCAGCAAAGCTCACGGTGTTGATCTGATCCAGGAGCATTTCTCTGTTACAGCGCATCGTACGCATCATCGACACCCCCTTTTCCCACAGAACGGACGATCCAGTTCCGGAAAAATCGTGCCCTGGGCAAAAGCCTGGCACAGGTCATACGTTGTATGGTAATGCTGCCAGGGTACATAGGCCATGGCAACTGGAAATCGTTCCATATTGACGGCAGGTCGGTAGCTTTCC
Source organism: uncultured Lachnospiraceae bacterium (assembly GCA_934394565.1). Classification (GTDB taxonomy): domain Bacteria; phylum Bacillota; class Clostridia; order Lachnospirales; family Lachnospiraceae; genus UBA11957. The sequence continues at coordinate 53,857 of CAKRQV010000003.1, read as the reverse complement.
GTCATGCAGCAGGTTTTTCTTTCCATGATAACTCCAGTCGTTTTTTAATAAAATATGTATCTGGTCGACAAAATGTGAAAATCCAAATAGACGAACCGGCAAAAACGGCGTATAGTATATGCGGACAATTCGAAATACGTATTGAAGACAAAGAGTTGATAAATATAAAAATATGGATGTAGTATATTGGCTTGCAAAAATGATAAATGATGTCAGATATGCAAGCAAAAATATCGGATAGATATATACAGGAGAATGCACTATATGAACACACAGACAAAAGAATCCCCCCGCCTGTTTTCCAATGCCGACCTGCGAAAGCTGATCCTCCCCCTGGTGCTGGAGCAGACGCTGGTGATCACGGTAGGTATGGTGGATACGATGATGGTGTCCTCTGTCGGAGAGGCGGCTGTTTCCGGCGTATCGCTGGTGGATATGCTGGTCAACCTTGTTTTGAGCGTTTTTGCTGCGCTTTCGACCGGTGGTGCCGTCGTAACCTCCCAGTTTTTGGGGGCAAAGAGAGAAAAGGATGCCTGTCATTCCTCAAGACAGCTGATCTATACGGTGGCGATTTTTTCATCTGTCGTCATGGTGGTCTGTATGCTGGCCTGTCGCCCGATCCTGTCTTTTTTCTTTGGAAGCATTGAAGCCGATGTTATGGAAAATGCCCGGATCTACCTGCTGATCTGTGCGGTTTCTTTCCCGTTTATGGGCGTGTACGATGCGGCAGCGGCGCTGTTTCGGGCGATGGGGAATTCACTGATCGTTTTAAAGGCATCCTGCATCATGAATGCGGTCAATATCGTTGGCAATGCCATCGGTATCTATGTCCTGAAAATGGGCGTTGCCGGTGTGGCTGTGCCGACGCTGTTATCCCGTATTGTGGCAGCAGCGATCCTGTTTATCCTGCTGAAACAGCCCCGATACGTGATTCATATGACAAAAGAAAAGTTCCATTTTGATGGTAAGATCATCCGCCGGATCCTCTATATCGGTATCCCAAGCGGCATTGAAAACGGCATCTTCCAGTTGGGACGTGTGGCGGTTGTCAGCATTATTTCCGGCTTCGGCACGGTGCAGATCGCAGCAAATGGCGTGGCCAACAGTCTCGACAGTATGGGCTGTATCATGGGACAGGCCATGAGTCTGGCGATGATCACGGTTATCGGACAGTGCGTCGGTGCAGCCAGCCTGTCACAGGTGAAATATTATACGAAAAAGCTGATGCTTATCACCTATATTGGCATGATCGCCATCAATGCGGTGATTCTGTCCACTCTGCCGTTTATTCTGAAATTTTATGGCCTCAGTGCGGAAACAACAGCATTATCACAGCATCTGGTCTGGATCCATGACGGTATGGCGATGCTTCTGTGGCCGATTGCCTTTGTCCTGCCAAATATGATGCGTGCCTGCAACGATGTACGTTTTACGATGGTGATTTCAATCTTTTCGATGATCGTGTTCAGGATCGGACTGAGCATGGTGATCGGTGTACACTATGGCTGGGGCGCAGTCGGCGTATGGTGGGCGATGATCGTAGACTGGGTATTCCGGGCAGTATGGTTTGTCGGCAGGTATCTGAAAGGTACATGGCAGAGATACTGTACACTGAAATAAAAACGATAAAAGCATTGGTCTGTCGGTATATAACCGGGCAGGACGGTGCTTTTTTTCTGCAGAAAAAGAAGCATACCTGCAAAACATAGTAAATCGATAGGAATTTCAGAAAGATGCTTGACAATTAGCTGCATCTAACTTATAATCGTTAGCATAAACTAACTGCTGAAAATATCAGAATGCATACGAAGGAGGAGCTACATATGAGTATTGTAATTGTCGGAGGACATGACCGTATGGTCTGTCAGTATAAAAAAATCTGCAAGAGCTACAAATGCAAGGCAAAGGTTTTTACCCAGATGTCCGCGGACATGGATAAACAGATGGGAAGCCCCGATGTCTTTATCCTGTTTACCAATACCGTTTCCCATAAGATGATCAAGACAGCTGTGGATGGTGCAAAGAAAACCAATGCCCAGGTGATCCGCTGCCATACCAGCAGTAGTGCGGCTCTCGATGAGATCCTCAAAAACTGTACAGCAACAGCCTGACAATTCCAATCTAATCTCAATATATTACAAAAAAGCCAGATCACTTTGCAATCTGGTTTTTTTGTTTTCTGCTGAAAATCCCCGGATTTATTGACAAATTTCTTGCTGATTCGACATTGCTGTGATAGTATGTCGATAATATACGTTATTTATACGTTTATTTACTGCATAAATGGCAGATACTCTGACCAGGGAGGCAAGAAAATGTCCGTTATTTTTAAGTTTAACAAACATCGAAAACAGAAAGACGATTATGTATGGGAGCAGCCGTCAAAAACACCCATGCATCCCATAGTACGTCTGCTTTTCAGCCTTTTGATTACTGTGATTTTTGGTGCTGTGTATTTTTATGTGGAGCTGCCGGCGATTAATATCCATGCACTGGAATTTTACTGGTTCCTTTTCCTGCTGTGTGTCGTTTACGCCGCAAGCCGGATCGTTCTTGGACGAGTCAGGGCTGGTGGTGCGCGAGGGTATCTGACCTATGTAAAAGATACTATGAAGATTCCCTGCATCATTGCCGTAGTTCTGATCCTGGTTGTTGTACTGGGACTGGGATCCGGTCTGGCACTGTTTCGTGCTTCCGCCTATTCCGCACTTCTGAAGCCGGAGACCGGAGATTTTTCGGAAGATGTAACGGAGATTTCTCTGGATCAGATTCCGATGCTGGATTCGTCTTCTGCCAACAATCTGGCGAACAGAAAACTCGGTGATCTGTCCGATCTGGTATCCCAGTTCTTTGTCAGCGAGGATTCTTCTCAGATCAATTACAAAGGAAAACCTGTCCGGGTGGCTTATCTTGGCTACGATGGCTTTTTCAAATGGTGGAAAAACCGTGACAAAGGTCTTCCGGCATATATGATCATTGACATGGTGACTCAGGATGTGCAGGTTGTGCGTCTGGATGAAGGGATGAAGGTTTCTCCGTATGAATTGTTTAACCGGAATCTGAGCAGACAGCTTCGCTTCCAGTACCCGACACTGATGTTTGATAATGTTAATTTTGAAATTGATGAAGAGGGTACACCGTACTGGGTAGCCTCTGTTACAGAAAAGAAAATCGGTCTTTTCAATGGTGATGATATCAAAGGCGCTGTTCTGATGAATGCCATCACCGGAAAAAGCCAGTATTACGCTGTCAAGGATGTACCGACCTGGGTAGACCGTGTATATTCCGCAGATCTGCTGATCAGCCAGTATAACAATCATGGGGCCTATATCCACGGATTTTTGAATTCCTACTTTGGACAGACAGACTGTACAGTGACTACTGACGGCTATAATTATATTGCCATGGACGATGATGTGTGGTTGTATACCGGTATTACTTCCATTACAGAAGATCGTGGTAATATTGGTTTTATCCTTGTCAATCAGCGTACAAAAGAGGCAAAATATTATGCCTGTGCAGGTGCTGAAGAGTTTTCTGCGATGTCCTCCGCAGAGGGTATGGTACAGCAGTACAATTACGATGCGACTTTCCCGCTGCTGCTTAATATTGCCGATGAACCGACCTATTTTATGGCATTAAAGGATACGGCTGGTCTTGTGAAAATGTATGCAATGGTCAATGTCCAGCAGTACCAGATCGTGGCAACTGGTCAGACTGTACAGGAGTGTCAGGAGAGTTACCGCAGTCTGTTGCTTGAAAAAGGTATTCTGACCGAAGAAGAAGCAGACCAGAGTGCACTTACTGATACAGCAGCCAAAACCCAGACTGCAGGTCAGATTCAGGAAATCCGCAGTGCAGCGATGAACGGTGATACCTATTATTTCTTCCTGCTTGCCGGAGACCCGCATTACTATACAATCAATGCCCGTGAGTGCCCACTTGCTGTGATCTTGAACACAGGAGATAACGTTACGATTACCTATACAGGGGAACAGCAGGAGATCACACCTGCTACAACAATTATCAGAAAGTAACTGCATATACGCATAAGACAGTAGCTACAGGAAAATGCCGTTTTGTCACCAGGCATTTTCCTGTAGCGTTTTTAATCCGGTTTACAGCACATATCGTCATTTCCCGCCATTATTCGACAACAGAAAAAACGGGCAAAAAACAGGCCATCTCATCACTGTCGAGGAAAACTCTCAATTGTGTTGAACACAGTCGAAGCGGTGAATGTTTTGCGGTAAAATATTCCATTTCCAGGTCGTCGAATATTGAATTACAGGTCAGGCAAAATTATAATTTACGTTACATGGTGCAGAAAAAAACTGCATGGGCCCTGAACTTGGAACATACTGATCAATATTACGAGATTTTGAAGAACGGAGAGGAGAGAAAGGTAATGGAAAAGATCGGAGTCGCTATCGCAGATGATAATGAGAGGATTATACATATGCTTGGCAGTGTTATTGCCAGTGATAGTGAACTTGAACTGGTAGGCCAGGCAGATAACGGAAAGGATATCTATGATATCATTCTAAATAAACAGCCTGATGTTGTGCTTTTAGACATTATTATGCCAAAAGAGGACGGACTGACCGTAATGGAGCGGATCCAGAGAGATGAAAACGTCAAAAAACAGCCGGTATTCATCGTTGTATCTGCCGTCAGTCAGGAGAGAATTACAGAAGATGCATTTAATCTTGGTGCGTACTATTATATTTTGAAGCCTTTTGATAACGATATGATCCTGAAAAGAATCAAAACGCTGAGAAGAGGCATTGTCCCGGGTTTTGTCACAAAGGCCGATATTGCCGTTGCAGGACAGGCTCCGAAGCTTCTGGAAAGAAATCTGGAAATGGATGTTACCAATGTGATCCATGAGATCGGCGTTCCGGCCCATATCAAGGGATATCAGTATCTGCGGGATGCGATCATTATGGCGGTAAACGATATGGAGATGCTTAATTCTATTACCAAAATTTTGTATCCGACGATTGCAAAGAAACACCAGACAACCCCAAGTCGTGTCGAGCGTGCGATCCGTCATGCCATAGAAGTGGCCTGGAGCCGGGGCAAACTGGATGCCATCGATGAACTGTTTGGTTATACTGTAAATTCCGGAAAAGGAAAGCCGACAAACTCGGAATTTATTGCTCTGATTGCGGATAAGATCCGCCTGGAATATCGCAGCGTGTGAATATAATGCTTCCTTTTGCAGAAAAAATGCAGTATAATATATATAATTTTAAGCGTCTGCAAACACGTGGCAGAGGCAAGTATTATATGTATGACGGAGGGTATACACATGAAAAATGTTTTGTTTGTGGCTTCCGAGTCCACGCCTTTTATAAAGACCGGCGGGCTTGCGGATGTTGTCGGCTCTTTACCGAAATGTTTCCCGAAGGAGTATTTTGATGTCAGAGTCGTAATCCCCAAATACGCAGCCATCAAGCAGGAATTCCGTGATCAGATGCAGTATATCACAAATTTTTACATGGATCTGAACTGGAGACAGCAGTATGTCGGTATTTTTGAGATGGAATATGACGGTGTAAAGTTCTATTTTATCGATAATGAAGAACATTTCAGCGGTGATCAGATCTATGCCGGTATGCCGTGGGATCTGGAAAAATATGCCTTTTTCTGTAAAGCAGCACTGTCCATCCTCCCGGTGGTTGGTTTCAGACCTGACATCATTCACTGCCATGACTGGCAGACAGGACTTGTGCCGGTGTATCTGAAAGAACGTTTTGCAGCAGATGAGTATTACCGCGGAATCAAGAGCATCATGACGATCCACAACCTGAAATTCCAGGGCGTATGGAATATCCCGACGATCAAGAGCATCACCGGACTTTCCGATTATTTCTTTACCCCGGATAAGCTGGAAAAAGATCACGATGCCAATTTCTTAAAAGGCGGTCTGGTATATGCCGATGCGATTACAACCGTCAGCAATACATATGCAGAAGAGATCAAAACACCATTTTATGGTGAGGGTCTTGACGGCCTGATGAATGCCCGCAGCCATGATCTGCGTGGTATCGTAAACGGTATTGATTACGATGTATTTAACCCACAGACAGACAAATGTCTGGAAAAAACGTATTCCGTAGAGAATTTCAGAAAAGAAAAAGTAAAAAACAAAGTAGCTCTGCAGAAAGAGCTCGGTCTTGAGGTAGATCCGAAGGCCATGATGATCGGTGTGGTATCCCGTCTGACGGACCAGAAAGGATTTGACCTGATCGCTTATATCATGGATGAGCTGTGCCAGGATTCCATTCAGCTGGTCGTTCTGGGCACAGGCGAAGAACGTTACGAAAATATGTTCCGTCATTTTGCATGGAAATACGATAAAAAGGTATCGGCGAATATTTACTATTCAGATGCCCTGTCTCATCGCATTTATGGTTCCTGTGATGCTTTTCTGATGCCGTCACTTTTTGAACCCTGTGGACTGAGCCAGCTGATGAGCCTCAGATATGGCACGGTGCCGATCGTTAGAGAGACTGGAGGCCTGAAAGATACAGTAGAGCCGTACAACGAATACGAAGGTACAGGTACAGGTTTCAGTTTTACGAATTACAATGCCCATGAAATGTTGGGGGCTATCCGTTATGCTGAACAGGTATACTATGATAATAAGAGAGAATGGAATAAGATCGTGGAACGTGGCATGAAGAAGGATTTCTCCTGGGCCAATTCCGCAAAACAGTACGAAGAAATGTATACGTGGCTGGCCGGCTACTAAAAGGCCGGTACAAAGTCGGGAGTCTGAATGGCAGACTCCCGATTTTACTACCCGAGTCAACACATAAAAGAAAGCATCGGTGGAGAACTATTTTATTGTAAGTGGAGAAAAGGAAAGATATCGGTGAGAGAATAACACCGTGCATATTCATGGTAAAGAAAGCTTGACAGAAATAAAAGAGAGTACTATAATGATAGTAAATAAAAGCAATACCTGTCTTATTATTTCCCAAAAGCAAAAAACATATTGACACACACTGCCTTTTCGTATACTATTAAGCACAGAGCGAACAAATGTTCGTACAGAGTATGGAGGATCTTATTCTTATGAAAGACGATAACATGAAAGAAGATAAAGTCAGAGCATTAGACGCGGCCATCGGCCAGATAGAGAAGCAGTTTGGTAAGGGATCGATCATGAAGCTTGGCGATTCCTCAGCCAATATGAATGTAGAGACCATCCCGACCGGTTCCCTGAGCCTGGATATCGCACTGGGACTTGGCGGTATTCCAAAGGGCCGTATTATTGAGATCTACGGACCGGAGTCCAGTGGTAAGACAACAGTTGCCCTGCATATGGTTGCCGAGGTACAGAAAAGAGGCGGTATCGCCGGATTTATCGATGCCGAGCATGCCCTCGATCCGGCCTATGCCAAGAATATCGGTGTAGATATCGATAATCTGTACATTTCCCAGCCGGATAACGGTGAACAGGCCCTTGAGATCACCGAGACTATGGTACGTTCCGGTGCGATCGATATTGTGATCGTCGATTCTGTAGCTGCACTGGTTCCGAAAGCGGAGATCGACGGCGATATGGGTGATTCCCATATGGGTCTGCAGGCACGACTGATGTCCCAGGCACTGCGTAAGCTGACCGCCGTGATCAGCAAGTCCAACTGTGTCGTGATCTTTATAAACCAGCTGCGTGAAAAGCTTGGCGTGATGTTCGGCAATCCGGAGACGACCACCGGTGGCCGTGCGCTGAAGTTTTACTCTTCGATCCGTATGGATGTACGCCGTATCGAGAGTCTGAAGCAGGCTGGTGAGGTGATCGGTAACCGTACCCGTGTCAAGATTGTAAAGAATAAGGTGGCTCCGCCGTTCAAAGAGGCCGAGTTTGATATTATGTTCGGTAAGGGTATCTCCCGTGTCGGGGATATTCTGGATCTGGCTGTCAAGCAGGACATTATTCAGAAGAGCGGTGCATGGTTCGCCTATGACAATGCCAAGATTGGTCAGGGGCGCGAGAATGCAAAGCTGTTCCTTGAGGAACATCCGGAGATCATGGCAGAGGTCGAGCGCAAGGTTCGCGAAAGCTATGGCCTGCAGGGGGATGTCGTTATGACACCAGCCGCAGAGGTTACAGATACAGAGGACAGCGAAGAGTAATGTTTGTCACAGCAGTTACAGAGACAACCCGCAAAAAAGTAAAGATTGAATTTGACCATCAGTTCACCCTTGTTTTGTATAAGGGTGAACTGAAAGCATTTTCTCTCCGGGAAGGTGCCGAAGTGCCGGACGATACGATTGAAAGAATCGAGGATCAGATTCTCAAAAAACGCGCTACAAAGTATGCCATGAATCTTCTTGTCAAAAAGGATTACACCAGCAAGGAGCTTACCGACAAGCTGACAAGGGCCGGTTACACTGAAAACAGTGCCGGGGCGGCCCTTACATATGTTTCTTCCTACCATTATGTGGATGATCTTTCCTATGCCCGCCGCTATCTGGAAACCTACAGCGACCGTAAGAGCATCAAAAAGATGCAGATGGAGCTGCGCCAGAAGGGAATCTCCGACGAGCTTTTTGCCCGGGCGAAGGATGAGGCGCAGATGGAGGACGAGGCGGATACGCTCCGGTATTATGCAGAGAAAAAGGCCCGTTCACTGGATCTTTCCCAGGAGAAGGACCGCCAGAAGCTGCTGCGTTTTCTGGTGGGCAGGGGCTTTTCCTTCGGGGATGCCAGGGATATGCTGCAGGAGCTGTCCGACGGCGTATCCGATGCTGTCGAATATGAGTAAATGCCGGTTACATATGTCCCGGTTCTGTACCTAATATTTTTTTGCGGCGCTTGACATAATACACAAATCAGTATAAAATTAAAGCGTTGTATTTGTACAATGAAAACTAAATAAGGAGGTGCTCCTGTGACAACTGGTATATGGATTGCTATAATAGTTGTTGCTGTGGTAATCACGCTGCTTATTGCGGTTCCTATTACTTGCCGTGTTGCCGTTGCCAATAAAGTCAAAAAAGACGCAGAAATCACTGGCACAGCAGAAGTAAAAGCAAGAAACATAATAGATGAAGCATGTAAAACGGCTGAAACAAAAAAACGTGAAGCCCTTTTGGAAGCAAAGGAAGAATCTCTGAAAACCAAAAATGAATTGGAAAGAGAGACCCGCGAGCGCAGAGCAGAGCTGCAGAAGTATGAGAAAAGAGTTCTGTCAAAGGAAGAGACCGTAGACAGAAAAGCAGAAGCGATTGAAAGACGCGAAGCTGAATTTACAGCCAAGGAGAATAAGCTCAGAGACAAAGAAAAGAAGATCGATGAGCTGCATGAAGAGGGAGTACGAGAACTGGAACGAATTTCCGGTCTTACCTCCGATCAGGCAAAGGATTATCTGTTAAAGACTGTAGAGGACGAAGTCAAGATCGATACAGCCAAGCTGTATAAAGAGCTTGAGAGCAAAGCAAAGGAAGAGGCATCCAAGAAGGCAAAGGATTATGTTGTTACTGCCATCCAGAAATGTGCAGTAGATCATGTATCCGAAGCAACGATTTCTGTTGTGCAGCTTCCGAGTGATGAGATGAAAGGGCGTATTATTGGCCGTGAGGGTCGTAATATCCGTACCCTGGAGACACTGACTGGTGTAGATCTGATCATTGATGATACACCGGAGGCCGTAGTGCTTTCCGCATTTGATCCGATCCGCCGTGAGATAGCCCGCGTGGCACTGGAGAAGCTGATCGTTGATGGACGTATCCATCCGGCCCGCATTGAAGAAATGGTTGAGAAAGCCCGCAAAGAGGTCGAAAATCAGATCCGCGAAGAGGGTGAGAATGCTGCCCTTGAGGTTGGCGTTCACGGTATCCATCCGGAGCTGATCCGTCTGCTGGGGCGTATGCGTTTCCGTACAAGCTACGGCCAGAATGCATTGCGTCATTCTATTGAGGTAGCACAACTTTCCGGCTTACTGGCCGCAGAGGTCGGCGTAGATGTACGCATGGCCAAGAGGGCAGGTCTGCTTCATGATATTGGCAAATCTATCGACCATGAGGTTGAAGGTACACATGTTCAGATTGGCGTGGATCTTTGTAAAAAATACAAAGAATCTGCTACAGTCATCAATGCTGTAGAGTCACATCATGGCGATGTCGAGCCGACATCCCTGATCGCCTGTCTGGTACAGGCAGCTGATGCAATTTCTGCTGCAAGACCTGGCGCACGTCGCGAAACGCTCGAAACATACACCAATCGTTTGAAACAGTTGGAAGATATTACCAATTCCTTCAAGGGTGTTGAGAAATCTTTCGCTATCCAGGCCGGCCGTGAGGTACGTGTCATGGTAGTTCCAGATCAGGTGGGTGATGCAGATATGGTGCTGCTGGCAAGAGATATTGCCAAACAGATCGAAGCAGAGCTGGAATATCCGGGTCAGATCAAGGTTAGTATTATCCGTGAGAGTCGTGCAATCGATTATGCAAAATAACAGTAAAGAAAAGAGATGTCAATGTGCATCTCTTTTTTTTGTTCTGGCATATATGCCAGAACAGGGGCGTACATGTAATACAGCAGAATGAAGAGAAAAAGGAGTGTCATGTGTGGAGGCAAGGAGAAACAAAGAAAACGGAGCAGTTATACTGGCCATGCTTACCTGCTTTTTCGGCGGCTATCTGTTCGGATGTCTGTTGCTTAATCTGTACTGGAAATATACAGACCGGGCTGCTGCAGCTGCTTTTTATATATCTGTATATGATAAAACAGTGCCGAAAGGATTTGCAAAGACGATTTTCTGGCAGATACTGCGCCGGGATTTTCGGGTGCTGAGCATTGTATTTGTGATAGGATTTTTGCCTGAGGCGGGCATTCTGATCGGTATGCTCCTGGGTACGGCCGGAATACTGCTTGGTGTCCTGACCAGTGGCATTTTACTGACAGAAGGCATCTACTGGTGGCTGCGGGGGCTTCTCTGGATGCTGCCCTGCTTTATCTGCAGCGGATCTGTTCTTTTGATGGAGATGCTGTATGCCTGGCAGGAAAAGTTTCATTTGCATCGCAATAGTGTGCCTGTGTGGAGGCAATGTCTGACCTATGCCGGCCATATTGTGCTGGTTTTGCTGGTTACAGTCATGGCTGCCCGTGTGGAAAGTCAAATTCTTTACAATTTTTTTACAAAAAAATAAACAGAAAAATGAGGCCAGAAACACAAGATATAGATGTGCAGACGGAAGAAAAAACTAGATGTTGTCCAGCTGTAAAAAATGCCGAAAAATGTTGAAAAATAAAGGAAAAATGACATTTGCAATTTGTTAAGAAGTGTGTTTAAATGTGTTACATAAAGCGTCGCAGAAAGCGACATCAGATACAGATGGGGAAGAAAAATGAGAGACGAGATACAGGAATTTATGACATATTTGCGAGAGGACAAGAAATCCTCTGCCAATACAGAGGCATCCTACCGCAGAGATCTGCAGAAAGCTGCGGCTTATTTTGCTGAGCAGGAAATTACTGATGTCCGTCAGATCACAGCTACCAACATACGTTCCTATCTTTTATATTTGGAAAAGAGACAGTTTGCATCGTCCACAGTGTCCAGAAATGTGGCATCTCTTCATGCTTTTTTTCACTATCTGTTTCGTGTAAGAAAGATTGAAGAAGATCCTTCCGAACAGCTGCATCCACCAAAGGTGGAAAAGAAAGCACCGGTGATTCTTTCTGTAGAGCAGCTGGATCGGCTGATGAACCAGCCAAGAAAAGACACCACAAAAGGTATGCGCGACAGAGCTATGCTGGAGCTTTTGTATGCAACAGGTATTCGTGTCAGCGAGCTGATCAGTCTTAAAGTAACCGATGTCAATCTGCCGTTGGCTTATATCAGCAGTCCCTCCCACGATCGTATGATTCCTTTCGGAGATACTGCCCGGCAGAGCCTCCAGCGTTATCTCGGGGCCGCTCGTCCAGCGCTCATTGGCGATGACTGTGCTTATTTGTTCCCAAACTGTCAGGGTCGTCCTATGAGCCGTCAGGGTTTCTGGAAACTGCTGAAAGGTTACGCTGAAGATGCCGGGATTCGAGAGGATATCACTCCACATACTCTCCGCCATTCCTTCGCTGCCCACCTTATTGAGAACGGCGCCGACATCCACACTGTCCAGCAGATGCTTGGCCACTCTGATATCTCCACCACACAGATGTATGTCCAGATGCATGTGCAGCGCATGCGCACGGTTTATGATACCTGCCATCCGAACATAATCTGAGGCCGAACGAGTAAATCAGCGAAGAAACCTGGACTATTAAAAACAGAAAATATCCCGGCACAGCCTCCGGGGAGTAAGATATCTGCCAGCAAACGATTCAAGCGCGCTCTTAGCAAGAAATGAGATCCCGTGCTTACATAGACTTCGCGCGAGCCTGCTTTAGCGAGCGCGTTAGTCGGAGTTAGCACGTAGCTCATTTTTGCGTTGCGCTGTTTGCTGGCAGATATCTTACTCCCCGGAGGCTGTGCCGGGATATTTTCGTCCGTCTTAAACAAAATTCTCTATTCTGCATATCCTAAAAGTAAGTGTGTATTGTTAAAAAGGACACTCCCCATGCCCAGACTTCTATATATGGACTATGCCGCCACTACACCTCCCGCCCCTGAAGTTATCCAGAAAACACTTCCCTGGCTAAAAGACCGCTTTGGCAACCCTTCTGCTGTCTGTCCAAATGGACAGGAAGCACATGAAGCCATAGAGTCAGCCCGTAAAAATGTCGCAGATCTCATAAATGCTGATCCCGAAGAAATCTACTTTACCTCCGGCGGCACCGAAGCTGATAACTGGATTCTGCAAAGCAGTTGTCCCTGGGGGCACCCTGCACATATCATCACCAGTGCCATCGAGCATCATGCGGTCTTAAATACTGCAAAGGCTCTTGAACAGCGCGGTGTCCGTGTGAGTTATATACAGCCGGATAAAAACGGGCAGATTCATCCCGAACAGATCGAAAAACATATTCGCAGAGATACCCGGTTGATTTCCATTATGTTTGCAAATAATGAGATTGGCACTATACAGCCCATTGCTGAGATTGGGGCATTGTCTGCAGAATATGGTATTCCCTTTCATACAGATGCTGTGCAGGTTGTCGGTCATCTGCCCATAGATGTCAAAGCATGGAATATTACCTGTCTGAGTGCTTCTGCCCATAAATTTTATGGATTGAAAGGCTGCGGCTTCTTGTACTGCCGAACAACTCAGCCACTGCAACCGCTGTTATACGGTGGATCACAGGAAAACGGTTACCGCGCCGGGACAGAAAATGTAGCAGGCATAGTCGCTATGGGAGAGGCGGCAGCTCTTGGCAAAACCAGATTGTCGTGGGAAGCCGCTGCAATACGCCCTCTGCGGGATCTCTTGATTGAAAAACTTGTACAAATCCCCAAAAGTCGTCTGACAGGAGATGCCAGGAAACGGCTTCCGGGCAATGTCCATGTATGCTTTGAGGGTGTCGATGGCAGGAGTCTTGCGCTGCTTTTACAGCAGGAAGGCATCTGCGTGTCCGCAGGGGCTGCCTGTACTTCCAGCGACAGCACCCAATCCCATGTATTAAAAGCTGTGGGTATTCCGGAAAACTACAGCCGCGGGGCTCTGCGTATCAGTCTGGGAACAAAGACCAGTCGTGCGGATATTTTGTATGTTGCGCAACGTATCCGGGAAAATGTAGAGAAATTACGGTCTGTGCAGGAGAAACCTGTGAAAAATATATAAGAAAATGGAATATTAGAGAGGTATTTTCTCCCATATTATCCTCCGTTATTGGAAAAAGCCTCTTGAATTTTGGATAACTATTGGGTATTATATTAAATAGGTGGTAGATTGGGTTTTCCCCCAGACCACAACTATTCATTCACTTTTAGGAGGAACTAGAAACATGGCAGTAAAAGTTGCAATTAATGGTTTCGGCCGTATCGGTCGTCTGGCTTTCAGACAGATGTTTGGTGCTGAAGGTTATGAAGTAGTAGCAATCAATGACTTAACAAGCCCGAAAATGCTGGCTCATCTGTTAAAATATGACTCTTCTCAGGGTAAATATGAGAAAGCAGAGACAGTTTCCGCTGGCGAAGATTCCATCACAGTTGATGGTAAAGAGATCAAGATCTACGCATTCCCGGATGCTAACAATTGTCCGTGGGGCGAGCTCGGTGTTGACGTAGTTCTGGAGTGCTCCGGTTTCTACACATCCAAAGAAAAAGCTCAGGCTCATATCAATGCAGGTGCTCGTAAAGTTGTTATCTCCGCTCCGGCTGGTAACGATCTTCCGACCATCGTTTACAATGTAAACCATGAGACACTGAAAGCAGAAGATACTATCATCTCCGCTGCTTCCTGTACAACAAACTGCCTGGCTCCGATGGCTGACGCTCTGAACAAATATGCAGCTATCCAGTCCGGTATCATGTGCACAATCCACGCTTACACAGGCGACCAGATGACTCTGGACGGACCGCAGAGAAAAGGCGATCTGAGAAGATCCCGTGCAGCTGCAGTTAATATCGTTCCGAACAGCACAGGTGCTGCAAAGGCTATCGGTCTGGTAATTCCGGAACTGAACGGCAAGCTGATCGGTTCTGCTCAGCGTGTTCCTACACCGACAGGTTCCACAACTATCCTTACAGCAGTTGTTAAAGGTGAGAACGTAACTAAAGAAGGCATCAACGCAGCTATGAAAGCAGCTTCCAACGAGTCCTTCGGTTACAATACAGATGAGATCGTTTCTTCCGATATCGTTGGTATGAGATTTGGTTCTCTGTTCGATGCTACTCAGACAATGGTATGCGAGATCGGTGATGGTCTGTATGAGGTTCAGGTTGTTTCCTGGTATGACAACGAGAACTCCTACACAAGCCAGATGGTTCGTACAATCAAATACTTCTCTGAGTTAGCATAAGTTTTCCAGAGCGCGTATTTTGTACGCAGTATAAGATCCAACAAAGGGTCCGGTCTTTTTGGACCGGACCCTTTTTACGATTCCAGAATATACAGGAGGTAAGAAACAATGGGTTTAAATAAAAAGACCGTAGATGATTTAAAAGATCTGAAAGGTAAGAGAGTCCTTGTCCGCTGCGACTTCAACGTGCCGCTGCAGGATGGCAAGATCACAGACGAGACACGTATCGTAGCAGCTCTGCCGACCATCAAAAAGCTGACCGGCGAAGGCGCTAAAGTGATCCTGTGCTCCCACCTTGGCAAAGTAAAGAACGGACCGAACGAAGGCGAGTCCCTGGCTCCGGTAGCTGAGAGACTGGCTGAGAAGCTGGGCGCTCCGGTAAACTTTGTATCTGATTACAATGTAACAGGCGAAGCTGCCACAAAGGCTGTTGCCGAGATGAAAGACGGTGACGTTGTTCTTCTGCAGAATACACGTTTCCGTGGCAAAGAAGAGACAAAGAACGGCGAAGAGTTCTCCAAAGAGCTGGCTGATCTGGCAGACGATTATGTATGCGATGCTTTCGGTTCTTCCCACAGAGCACATGCTTCCGTAGCCGGTGTGACAAAATACATCCGTGAAAAAGGTGGTACTTGTGCTGTAGGTTATCTGATGCAGAAAGAGATCGAGTTCCTTGGCAATGCTGTAGAGAACCCGGTTCGTCCGTTCGTAGCTATCCTTGGCGGATCCAAAGTATCCTCCAAGATCTCCGTTATCAATAACCTGCTTGAAAAAGTAGATACACTGATCATCGGTGGTGGTATGGCTTATACTTTTGCAAAAGCAAGAGGATACGAGATCGGTACATCCCTGTGCGAGGATGATTATCTGGATTACGCAAAAGAGATGATCGAGAAAGCCAAAGAAAAAGGCGTAAACTTCCTGCTTCCGGTAGATACCGTAGTAGCCAAAGAGTTTAAGAACGATGCCGAGTCCCGTGTAGTTGAGGGCAGCATGGCTCCGGACGAGATGGGTATGGATATCGGACCGAAGACAAGAGAGCTGTATGCAGAGGCTGTTAAGACAGCCAAGACTGTTGTATGGAACGGACCGATGGGCGTATTTGAGATGCCGAACTTTGCAGCAGGTACTGTAGCAGTAGCCAAAGCGCTGGCTGATATCGATGGTATTACTATCATTGGTGGTGGTGATTCCGCCGCAGCTGTAAACCAGCTTGGTTTCGGTGACAAGATGAGCCACATTTCCACAGGTGGCGGTGCTTCTCTGGAATTCCTTGAGGGTAAGGAACTTCCGGGCGTAGCCGCAGCTGATGATAAATAAAAAGTAATTTTCCGTTATCTGCGTCTGCACGGCGCAGGTATCGGATAGTATGTAGCTGTTTTTGCAGCTATCTAATAAAAGATAATTTTCAGGAGGATACATCCCATGGCAAGAAGAAAAATCGTTGCTGGTAACTGGAAGATGAACATGACACCCAGCGAAGCAGTCAAATTAGTAGAGACACTGAAACCGTTAGTAAAGAGCGATGACGTAGACGTAGTATTCTGTGTACCGGCTATCGACATCGTACCGGTTGTTGAGGCATGCAAGGGTTCCAACATCGAGGTAGGTGCTGAAAATATGTATTTCGAGGAGAAAGGTGCTTACACAGGTGAGATTTCTGCTGCAATGCTCAAAGACGCTGGTGTTAAATACGTTATCCTTGGCCATTCCGAGAGAAGAGATTACTTCAAAGAGGACGACGCTCTGCTGAATAAGAAAGTGAAAAAAGCTTTCGAAGCAGGTCTGACTCCGATCCTTTGCTGCGGTGAGACACTGGAGCAGAGAGAAATGGGTATCACTCTGGACTGGATCCGCACACAGATCAAATCCGATCTGGTTGGTGTAAGCGCAGAGCAGGTAGCTTCCATGGTTATCGCATACGAGCCGATCTGGGCTATCGGAACTGGTAAGACAGCTACATCTGATCAGGCAGAAGAGGTTTGCGGCGCTATCCGTGAGTGCATCAAAGAGGTGTATGACGAGGCCACAGCAGAGGCTGTTCGCATCCAGTACGGCGGATCTGTAAACGCAGGCAACGCAGCAGAGCTGTTTGCAAAAGCAGATATCGATGGCGGTCTTGTAGGCGGCGCTTCTCTGAAACCGGATTTCGGAAAGATCGTAAACTACAAATAAGTTTATGGTATGACGATATGTGTTCCCCCGACGGCCTTCGGGCTTTCGGGGGGATTCTTTATTGCCAGGCGTATAAAATGATCCGGAGATCATTTTTAAATCAGGATTTTTACAGTGGATTCGGTCGCTTTGCGCGTGGATAACGGTGAAAAAGACAGGATGCACTGTGGAAAGGAAGCATTTTATATGGAAGATTTACGTTATGCTGTTCTGATCGATTCAGACAACATTTCGGCAAAATACATCCGGTATATACTGGATGAAATGACAAAGTACGGCGCAGTGACCTACAAGCGTATTTACGGTGACTGGACCAGTACCCAGACCAGCCGATGGAAAAAGGAGCTTCTGGAGAACTCGATCAGTCCGATCCAGCAGTTTTCCAACACAACCGGAAAAAACGCAACAGATTCCGCATTGATCATCGATGCGATGGATATTCTGTATACCGGAAATGTGGATGGCTTCTGCATTGTATCCAGCGATGGTGATTTTACCCGTCTGGCCGGGCGGCTGCGGGAATCCGGCATGGATGTGATCGGTATGGGAGAGACAAAGACACCCCGTTCCTTCAGAGCAGCCTGTACCGTATTTACCAATCTGGAACTTTTAGCTGCCCAGGAAGACGAAAACCGTAAGGAAAAACCTGCTTCAGCGAAAAAGAAAAAGACAGGTAAAAATCAGACTGTCACAGAAGAATTCGTGCTTTCCAAACAGGATGTGGAGGAAGCCATCGCCGAGATCATTACCGGCAACGAAAATAATGGCAAGGAGACCGGTCTTGGCGAGATCGGCAGCCGTCTGGTCAAGAAGTATTCCGATTTTGATGTGCGTACCTTTGGTTACAGCACACTGTCAAAGTTTATCGAGGAAATGGAACGCTTTGAGACGGTCAAAGACCATCACAATGTGTTTGTCCGTATGAAGGATACGAAACAGACAAGAGAAAAACTCTCCGCCTATGTGCTGGATCTGATCCGTGCAGCAGGAAAAACCGGTATGGATCTCGGATTTACGGGACAGAAAGTGCACAATGCTTTCCCGGATTTTAATGTAAAAGAATATGGCTATGCCACGTTTTCAAAGTTTTTACAGAGTATCGGGTCTGTGAGAATTGATGGGAACAATATCTTCTATGAAGAGGACAGTGCGTCTTAAAAATTTTTAAGTATAGTCGGGAAAAGGCACAGCCCGGTACAGTATGGGACTAAAACTGACAGAAATCACAGATACTGCGCCAGGGCTTGAATAATATTGACAGATTTGTTATATTACCCATGGAGTTTTAGCAAACCGCACCGTAAAATCACAGATTTTGCCGGTGTATGACAATACAGAGTAAAAGGAGATAAGATATGAGTAAGAAACCTACCGTATTACTGATTCTGGATGGTTACGGACTGAACGATAATCCGAAGGGCAATGCCGTTGCCATGGCAAAGACCCCGGTTATGGATCAGCTGATGAAAGAGTATCCGTTTGTGAAAGGCTATGCCAGCGGTATGGCTGTTGGTCTGCCGGACGGACAGATGGGTAATTCCGAGGTTGGACACCTGAACATGGGTGCCGGACGTATCGTATATCAGGAGCTGACACGTATCACCAAAGAGATCGAAGACGGCACTTTCTTTGAGAATGAAGAGCTGGTAGCTGCTGTTGAGAATGTAAAGAAAAACGACTCTGCACTGCACTGCTTCGGTCTTCTGTCTGATGGTGGTGTACACAGCCACAATACACATCTGTACGGCTTACTGGAGCTGGCTAAGAGACATGGTCTGAAAAAGGTTTATGTACACTGCTTCCTCGACGGACGTGACACACCGCCGGCATCCGGTAAGGGCTATATCGAAGAGCTGCAGGCCAAGATGGATGAAATCGGCGTAGGCGAGATCGGTGTTGTATCCGGCCGTTACTATGCGATGGACCGTGATAATAACTGGGATCGTGTAGAGAAAGCCTATGATGCACTGACAAAGGGCGAGGGCGTAAAAGCCACAGACGCAGCAGAGGCTGTACAGAAATCCTACGATGAGGGCGTTACTGATGAGTTCGTTGTACCGACCGTTATTGAGAAAGACGGTGCACCGGTAGCTACGATCAAGGATGGCGACAGCGTTGTATTCTTCAATTTCCGTCCGGACCGTGCCCGTGAGCTGACAAGAGCCTTCTGTGCCGATGATTTCAACGGTTTTAACAGAGGCAAGAGACTGGATGTTACCTTCGTATGCTTTACAGAGTATGATGTGACGATCCCGAACAAAGCTATTGCTTTCAAGAAAGTGGAAGTGACCAATACCTTCGGTGAGTGGCTGGCTGCCAACCATATGACCCAGGCCCGTATCGCCGAGACAGAGAAATATGCCCATGTAACCTTCTTCTTCAATGGCGGCGTGGAAGCCCCGAACGAAGGCGAGGACCGTATTCTGGTAGATTCTCCGAAATATGTACCGACCTACGACAAGAAGCCGAGAATGAGCGCTTACACCGTTTGCGATGAGCTGAGCAAAGCCATCACCGGCGGCAAATACGATGTGATCATCTGTAACTTCGCCAACCCGGATATGGTAGGCCATACCGGTGTACAGGAAGCCGCTGTTAAAGCTGTCGAAGTTATCGACGAGTGCGTAGGCGAGATCGTAAACTTCATCAAAGAGGTTGACGGTACACTGTTTATCTGTGCTGACCACGGTAACGTAGAGCAGCTGATCGATTACGAGACAGGCGAACCGTTCACCGCACATACTACAAATCCGGTACCGTTCATCCTGGTCAATGCCGATCCGGCTTACAAGCTGCGTGAAAACGGCTGTCTGGCTGATATCGTACCGACCCTGATCGAGCTGATGGGCAAGGAACAGCCGAAAGAGATGACTGGTAAGTCCCTGCTGGTAAAATAAAGCGAGAGTATTATGGCAGTTACCATACAGCAGATCGCCGAAGCAACCGGAGTATCCCGGGGAACGGTGGATCGGGCGTTAAATGACCGTGGCCGGATCGACCCTGCAGTGGCAGAGAAGATCCGGCAGACAGCCAGCGAGCTTGGCTATGTGAAAAAAGAACGGAAAAAGCGTGTGCAGGTACAGAAAAGAAAGATCGGTATCGTTACGCAGCTTTCCGGCGCAGATTTTATGCAGTCGGTACATGCAGGTATCGTGACAGCAAAAAAGGAGCTGGAAGAGCTGGGCTTTGAGGTTCTCGTGTGCGAGAATGATTCCGTAGAAGAAAAGGATCAGCTGCGTTCCATCGAAATGCTGGAAAAAGAGGGCATCCAGGGACTGGCGATCATGCCGGTGGATGCGGAAAAGGTACGGCGAAAGCTCAATGTACTGAGCGTGGACAGGCAGATCCCGGTGGTGACGTTTAACTCAGATATCGTGGGAACAGGGCGTTGCTGCTTTGTCGGCATGGATAATAAAAAGAGCGGCTATGCGGCAGCAGGACTGTTGGAAATGCTGACAAGAGGCACGGGGAAGATCCTGATCATTACCGGATATTTCAGCAGTGTTGTCAACAATGCCCGAGTGGACGGGTTTGTGCAGATGCTCAAGGAGCATGTGCCGACACTCGAAGTTGCCGGTGTGCAGGCCAGCTTTAACCGGGAAGAGGAAGTGGAGCGCATCATAGAAAATGCCATGATGGGTATATCCGGGATCAGCGGTATCTTCGTGGTGTCCGGCGGACAAAAAGGGATCAGCCGGGCTTTTGAAAAGCTACGGATCGAGCACAGGCCGTATGTGGTTATCTATGATGAGACACCGGATAATGTGGCATTGCTTTTAAACGGTACGGCAGATTTCCTGATCGATCAGAATGGCTTTGAACAGGGCTACCGGCCGCCACGTATTCTGGCGGATATACTGATGAATGGTAGACAGCCGGAAGCAGAATTCCTTTATACAGGCATCGATATCAAAACAAAATATAACATATAAAAGTATTGTAGAAGAAGACACAGAGCGTATGTGTCTTCTTTTTTGCGTGAACAACGAGCCAGAACCAGTGCATACACAAGGTTTTGGTAACTGCACCGACACCATGAGTGATCTGCGTGACATGTTTCCTGTGATTGCGTGTTTTGCGTGCATAAATGCAAAATTATTCACTTATCACAAAGAAAAATCGGGAAATTGTACACTCATACAAAAAGATAAAAAGGAATTGCATGTGCTGATAACGTGTGCTATTATGCGTGTATAAACAAAGAACACGCATAATAGCACACAAAAGCACGCTATAATAAGGAGGATGTCATGAAGTACATAACATTTGACGAAACCAGACCCTTTGATCTGCTGCTGCTTGGCCGGGTGGCGATCGACTTTAATCCGGCATACAACGATCAGGTAAAAGAGGAATTCAAACCGTTAAAGGATGTCCATGTATTCGAAAAATTTGTCGGTGGCTCTCCGGCAAATATCGCTGTCGGTGTGACAAAACATGGCATGAAAGCCGGATTTATTGGAAAAGTATCGGATGACCAGTTCGGCGATTACGTTACCGAATATTTTGATAAAAAAGGCATCGACACATCCCACATCACCCGATGTACACACGGAGAGAAGCTGGGACTGACCTTTACGGAAATGCTTTCGGAAAAAGAGAGCCATATTCTGATGTACCGCAACTGTATCGCCGATCTGCAGCTTGGCGTGGAGGACATTGACGAGGACTATATCCGTCAGGCAAAAGCCATCCTGATCTCCGGAACAGCACTGGCAGAGAGTCCGTCCCGTGAGGCAGCCCTTAAAGCCGTGATGCTGGCCAGACGCAACGATACCAGGATCATCTTTGATATCGATTACAGAGAATACAACTGGAAAAATGCCGATGAGATTTCCATCTACTACTCCATGGTAGCCAAAGAGGCAGACATCATCATGGGTTCCAGGGAGGAATTTGACCTGACAGAAAAGCTGATCCGTCCGGGTATGACCGATGAAGAGAGCGCAGCACTGTGGCAGGGCTGTCATGCAAAGATCGTTGTGATCAAGCACGGTATGAAAGGCTCGACAGCCTATACCTGTGACGGCGAAAAATTCAGTATCAAACCGTTCCCGGTATCGGCAAGAAAAGGCTTTGGCGGTGGTGACGGCTACGGCTCCGGTTTCCTGTATGGCCTGTATCAGGGCTGGGAGATCATCGACTGCCTGGAGTTTGGTTCGGCAGAAGCCTCGATGATGGTAAGAAGCAACAACTGTTCCGATGCACTGCCGGGACCGGAAGAGGTACATGCCTTTATTGCAGAGGAAAAGAAACAGTTCGGCGAAATGATCGCCCGTGTATAAAGGAGGAGACAGACCATGGAAAAAAGAATACGCATGACGACAGCACAGGCTATCGTACGATTCCTGGATAACCAGTATGTAATGATGGACGGAGAGGAAACAAAGCTTGTCGAAGGCTTTTTTACCATCTTCGGACACGGTATCGCTGTAGGCCTTGGTGAAGCACTGGATACAAATCCGGGCGGTTTGAAGGTAATGCAGGGACGAAACGAGCAGGGAATGTGCCATGCAGCCACAGCCTTTGCCAAACAGAGCGACAGAAAAAAGATCATTGCCTGTGCTTCTTCCGTAGGACCGGGCGCTGCCAATATGATTACCGCATGTGCGACGGCAACGGTCAACAATATTCCACTGTTGGTATTTCCGGCAGATACCTTTGCTTCGAGACAGCCGGATCCGGTACTGCAGCAGCTGGAGCAGAGCAACAGTCTGGCAACGACAACGAACGACGCCTTTAAACCGGTCTGCAAATACTGGGATCGTATCACCCGCCCGGAAATGGTGATGACAGCGCTGATCAATGCGATGCGTGTGCTGACAGATCCGGCAGAGACAGGAGCCTGCTGTATTGCCCTGTGCCAGGATGTAGAGGGCGAATCCTACGATTTCCCGGAATATTTCTTTAAAAAGAGAGTGCACCGCATCACCCGTCCGGTGGCTGTGCAGGAAGAACTGGAAGATATTGCAGAAATCATTGCCGGGGCGAAAAAACCGCTGGTGATCGTGGGTGGCGGTGTCCGCTATTCCGGTGCCGGTGAGGCTGTGGAAACGTTCTGCGAGACGTTTAAAATCCCGTTTGGCGAATCCCAGGGAGGCAAGAGCGCCTGCCGTTCCAGCCATCCGTACTGCCTTGGAGGTATCGGCGTGACCGGTACATATGCGTCCAACGTGATCGCCAGAGATGCCGATGTGGTGATCGCCATCGGCAGCCGTATGTCTGATTTTACGACCAGCTCCAAGTGGCTGTTTAAGAATGAACACGTACAGTTTGTAACGATCAATAACTGTCGTTACCATGCCTACAAGATGGATGCCACCAAAGCCATCGGTGATGCCAAGGTGACTGTAGAAGCGCTGACTGCCCTGTTAAAGGAAAAGGGCTACCAGTCGGCATATAACGGTGAGATCGAAGCGGCAAAGGCCATCTGGGATAAAGAGATGGAGCGACTGGCCGGTATCCGCTATACGGGCGCAGATTTTGAGCCGATCATCAAAGCCAGAGACCCGCGGACAATTCCGGAGTTTGTAGATCTGACCGGTGGCGAGATCACCCAGACAGCAGCGCTGGCAGCCATCCGCAGAAATATTGATGACGATGCAACGATCATCACAGCCGGAGGCTCACTGCCCAGCTGTATGCAGCGTGTATGGACAACCGACAAGCGTGGCGGCTACCACGCTGAGTACGGCTATTCCTGCATGGGTTATGAGGTAGCGGCAACTCTTGGTGTCAAGATGGCAGAGCCGGACAATGAGGTGTACTGTGTTGTCGGCGATTCCAGTTTCCAGATGCTGCACAGCGAGATCATGACGATCATGCAGGAACGCAAGAAAGTCAATATCCTTGTCTTTGACAACTGTGGTTTCGGCTGCATCAATAATCTGGAGATGAACCACGGTATCGGCAGTCTGGCGACAGAATTCCGCTATACCGATGGAAAGAAGCCCTGCGAGGGTCTGATCCCGGTAGATTATGCCAAGATCGGTGAAGGCTACGGCTTAAAGACCTATACCTGTAAAACGATTCCGGAGCTGGAAGCCGCTCTTCGGGATGCAAAACAGCAGACGAGGGCCTGCCTGTTTGATCTGAAGGTTATCCCGAAAACCATGACAGACGGTTATGAATCCTGGTGGGATGTGGGTATTGCCACGACATCTGAAAAAGCTTCCGTCCGCAAGGCATGTGAAGGTGTACTGGCAGGCCGTGATATTGCCAGAAAGTACTGATAAAGGAGACAAAAGATATGAGCGAAGTATTTGGTTATCCGGAATTTGACGCCAGCGGCGAGATGGTTCTGACAACATATGACAATGCATACAAAGACATGCAGATGGATATCCGTGTTTATCAGATGAAAGCCGGGGAGACGAGAGTGTTTTCCCGGGAAGGGGAAGAGACGGCGCTTTTGCTGCTGTCCGGTGAGATCAGCTTTCAGTGGAACGGTCAGGAAAAGACCGTCAGCAGAAAGGATGTATTTACGGAAGGACCGTGGGCATTACATTTCTGTACAGGACAGAGGGTGTCTGTCAAAGCGGTAAAAGACAGCGAGATCCTGATGCAGTGTACAAAGAATGAGCGTGTGTTTGCCGACCGTCTTTATGCACCAGAGGATGCGCCCTGGGGATATTCCTGCGTGGGCAAATTCGGCAATGTGGCAAAACGCCGTGTCAATACGATCTTTGACCACGATATCTGCCCGCAGTCCAATATGGTTCTTGGAGAGGTCTTAAACGACAGGGGCAACTGGTCCGGCTATCTGCCTCACAGACATCCGCAGCCGGAGACGTATTTTTTCAAGTTTGACAGACCGGAGGGCTTTGGCGCCAGCTTTGTGGGGGACCGTGCATTTAAGAGCGTCAATAACAGCTTTTCTGCCATTCCCGGCGGTGAACTGCATCCGCAGGCTGTGGCACCGGGATTTCAGATGTACACCTGCTGGATGATCCGGCATATCGACGGCAATCCGTGGCTGCAGACCGACCGTTGTGAGGATGAGAGGTATGTCTGGATGCACGACGCGCAGTTCTGACGCAGAAAAGATGAGGTAAGCATAATGGCACTTGTAACAATGAAAAAACTGATGGAAAGAGCCAGACAGAATAACAGAGGTGTGGGCGCTTTCAGTGTGGGAAACATGGAAATGATCAAAGGCGCAGTACAGGCTGCAGAAGAGATGCAGACACCGATCATCCTGCAGATTGCCGAAGTACGCCTGAAGCATTCGCCGCTGGAGCTGATGGCACCTATGATGGTGGAAGCTGCCAGACAGGCAGATGTGGATATTGCTGTGCATCTGGATCACGGACTGACGATGGAGACGGTTCGCAAAGCACTGAGTTATGGATTTACATCCGTGATGTTTGACAGCTCCCTGTATCCGTTTGCAGAAAATATCCAGAGAACAAGGGATGTTGTGGCGCTGGCGGGGAATTACGGCGCTACAGTAGAGGCCGAGCTTGGTATTGTCGGCGGCAGTGAGGACGGCAGTACGGATCATGGCATCCGCTGCACCAATCCAGAGGAAGCGAAGCAGTTTTGTGATGCGACAGGTGTAGATGCACTGGCCGTAGCCATCGGCAATGCCCATGGCAACTATGTGGCCGCTCCACAGCTGGCCTTTGATGTGTTGGAAGAAATCCATCAGAGGGTAGACAAGCCGCTGGTACTGCACGGTGGAAGCGGTATTACAGACACAGATTTCCAGAATGCGATCCGTCATGGTATCGTCAAGGTAAATATTGCCACAGCCAGCTTTAACCGGCTGACACTGCGGGCCGAAGAGTACCTGCAAAACGACGCACCACATACATATTTCGGGCTGAATGAAGCCATGGTACAGGGCACGTATGAGAATGTAAGACATCATATCGAAGTATTTAACTGTTAGAGGATGGAAAAAAGGAAAAGACCGTTGTTTTTCGCTCAATGAGTGTGAGAAACAGCGGCCTTTTTCCTGCCGGGGGAAAAAAGACAACTTTTGTAACAGGGTACAGATCATCATCGCACCCTGCAGGAGATAAAAGCTGTCAGATCGATTTGTAATAGCTGGGCGGACATCCCACGAGCTTCTTAAACAGCCGGGAGAAGTAGTTGGAGTCGTGGATGCCAACGGCATCGGCTACTTCGCCTATGGACATATATGTCGTCTGCAGCAGCTCCAGAGCGCGCAGCACGCGCACGCGGTTTAAATATTCCAGTGGGCTTAAACCAGTGATTTTTTTGAAAATCATCCGGTAATAGCTGGGAGAAATATTTTGCTTGGCTGCTTCTTCGACAAAGTCAAACTGATCTTCCAGATGTGCATCAATATGGTTTAAAACGTCCAGGATCATTTCAGACTGCCAGGAGGGAGTCTGCTCTTTAGTGTCAAACTGATTTTTCTTGATACGGGCCAGCACGATCAGCATTGTTTCCAGATACATCTGCTTCATGCGGACATATTCGTAGTTTTGCTTCGCCTGTTCGGACATAATGGAACCAAGGTAGGAAGTAATCAGAGATTGTTGCTGCAGATTCAGATGGAGAATCCCCTGTTCGTTGATGTTACCAATAGAGGGTGTTTGCGCAGGCATTTCATCCATTTCTTCCCATAAATTATACATATCCTGCATACGTCGGTGGAGAGGTGCCTGTTCCTTTAAAGCGGCAAAGGTAAGCTCTGTAATAAAATCCGCAGAGGAGCGGTGCAGAATCTCTGGGTAAAACTGGCAGTTATACATACAGATCGATTCATCAAACTGGTAAGAGTGTGGTTCATCCGGAGAAATCAGAAAAACATCTCCCGGAATGAGAAGTGTCGCATCATTTTTATAAAAATGACGGCAGCTTCCTCTCTGGATAAATACCATCTCATAAAATTTATGCCGGTGCATGGGAACAAAGTTATCCTTATTCAGATAAGCAATCTGGCTGACTTTATCATACATTTCTGTGGTAACGCCTGAAGCATCTTTGTAACGGCAATCTATATAGGGAATCATAAGAAACCTCCTTTTTCGGGTAGATATAGTGAAAAATCAGCGAAAATAACAAGAGTGAACAGGGTATATTAGGCAAAGCGCTATAAGCTGTTCAAATCATAGTTGCGTTTTGTGCTAATTCTGTATTTCCTTTATTCTAACACATCAAAAGAGATTGTGCTAGTATAAGTACATAAAGAAAACGGGTATTCGAATACAGAAAAACAAACATAAGCCACAGTGGCAATATTTCTTTTGAAATCAACAAAAAATGGAGGTATTACAATGCATAGACTGGATAAAGGTGCTTGGGGAAACTGGATTGAAAAAGGCTGGTCCATGGATCAGGTGGTCATTTCAGACCACGACAGAGAGATTTTAAGAGATCTCGCAAAGCAGTTTCGTGAATTGTGCGAACGACCGATTGAGCAGGAGAAAATCAAGCTCTGGACAGATCATAATGATCTGAAAGAAACCCGTCCGCTGATCCTTGTGGATATGGAGAACGGATGGAATGAAGCTCTCAGATTTGACCGCGATATTACCTGTGAAGGCTATATGGCGCAGGACTGGGAGATGTGGCTGAGAAAAGAGATCATGTACGGAACACAGATCAAAGACGACAAACCGCTGACACCGGTATTCTATCTGCCATACAGAGGCGTGAATACAGAGTGGGGTATCAACGAGGATCACGAGGGCAGCGGCGATATCAATCAGGCCTACAGCTGGAAACCAAAATTCGCTGATCTGGAGGATGAAGAATTTGAGGAGCTGGATGTAGAGGCAGCAATCGAAGATCCGTACATCAAGGTGGACTGGGAAACCTCCAATGCCTACTTTAATCTGGCCAGGGAAGTGTTTGACGGCATTCTGGATGTACAGTTCAGGACATGGTGGTTCTGGTCATCCCATATGGTACTGGCTTACTCCCATCTGCGTGGTCTGGATGGTATGATGATCGACTTTTATGAGTATCCGGAAAAGGTACATGAGATTTTCCAGAAGCTGACGACCGGTTATATCAATAAGCTGAAACAGATCGAGCGTGAGGGTGTTCTCTATAATAATGTAGGCAATACATTTGTAGGTTCCGGCGGTCTTGGCTGGAGCAGCCAGCTGCATCCGGACCCGAAGAATGTAAAGCTGAAAGATATCTGGGGACTGTGCGAGGCACAAGAAGCTACCGGTATTTCACCGTGGCTGTACAAGGAATTCATTTTCCCGTATTTCAAACAGGTATCCGATCTCTTCGGACTTGGCTGCTATGCATGCTGCGAGGGCGTAGATCCGTATTGGGAAGATATCAAACAGCTGCATAATATGCGCCGTATCTCTGTATCCCAGTGGGCAGATGCACAGAAGATGAGTGATTATCTGGGAAAAGATTATGTATATTCCTACAAGGCCAGATCAACAGATGTAGCCTGCGAGAATATGAGTGAAGAGAAGATCCATCAGACGATGGCCAACATTCTGGATATCACAAAGAACAAGAACAATCTGGAGATCGTCCTGAAAGACCTGCATACTATCGGAAACAAACCGGAACAGGTATTCAGATGGGTGGAGATCGTAAGGGAAGAGATTAACAAACGGTATTAATTGTCAATTTACAGAACATGGCTGGGGGTCGGAGGCTGTAGAAGATAAACTAGTTAGATAAAAACTATATAATGTATTGCCGGCGGTCAGCGGGAACTGTCTGCCGGAAGAAAGCTACATAAAGCGGGGGAGGCGCTGTATGTATGGAAGAAAAATTGAGCTTCAGAGAGAAAGTTTGTTATGGATGCGGAGAAATTTCCTGTAACTTTGTATTCACAATCGTAACTGCATTACTGGTTACATTTTATACCGATGTAGTGGGTATCTCACCGGCCATCATCGGAACGATCATTGCTATTTCACAGGTGTTTAACGGAGCATCTGATATCTGTGCCGGATTTATTGTAGATCGTACCCGTTCAAAACATGGACGGGCCAGAGTCTGGGAACTGCGTATGTCGATTCCCTATGCAGTGGCTTCAGTGCTGTTAATGACAGTACCGAAAGCAGCACCAATGGCACAGGCTATCTACATTTTTATTACATATAATTTGATGTTGACTGTGGTATATACAATGTTCCAGTTACCGTTTGCAACATCCTTAAGTTATATGACACGTTCACAGACAGAGCGAGCCAAGGCAAATGTTGTCCGGATGACCATGAGTCCGATCGGTAATATCGTTGTTACTATGACATTTTTACCGCTGGTCAATAAGCTCGGTGGCACACAGGAAGTATGGGTAAAGCTGACGGCTGTATATGGTATTATTTCTGCAATTCTGATGCTGATCTGCTTTTTTAACACTAAGGAGCGTGTGGAAGTGTTGGATGATATGGGGGGCGAGAAAATTCCTCTTAAGAAAGCTATTCCGGCATTATTAAAAAACAAATATTTTATCATCCTCTTCCTGTTCTTCGTTCTGATCGCTTTGTATCAGACATTTTCTGGAACAATGCTGACCTATTACTGTAAATGGAATCTCGGCAATGACAATCTGCTAGGTGTTATCAATTTTGCAGCGCAGATCATGATGTGTATTTCCATACCGTTTATTGGTCTTATTATCCACAAGTTATCCAAGAAAACGTGGGCTATGCTGGGAGGTGCACTGATTGCCCTGGGTTCTGTCATCATTGTGCTGGCACCCACAAATATTCCACTGATCTGGTGCGGATCCTTTTTGAGAGGTCTTGGAACAGCGCCTATCTATACGGTTATGTTTACAATGATCACTGACGCTATCGAGTATGGACAATGGAAAACAGGACTTCGTACACCGGGTGCGATACAGTCTGCGGTAACATCGGGACAGAAATTCGGACAGGGCATTGGTTCCGCATTTATCGGTTTTGTAATGGCTGCAGGCGGATATCATTCTGCAGCAGGTGTAACAAGCCAGAGTGCAGATGCATTGCGGACAATCTATAACCTTTTTGTGTATGGCATTGCAGTCATCGGTCTGGGTATCGTCGTGCTGATGCTGTTTTATAAGCTGGATAAAGAATATCCGCAGATCATGGCAGAGCTTCTGGAACGGGAAAAGGCGATGAAGGCTGTAAAAGCTGAAAATGCAGTTACGGAAGCAGAAGAATAAATATAAAAATATTGCCCGCTGAAAATTGGCAGGCGAAAAAACAACAAAAACAATAGAAAAGGAGAATAAGAAAATGGCAGAATTAAGAATCGGACTGGTAGGCACCGGAGGAATCGGACGTACCCATATTGAGAGAGTGAATGAAAAGCTGCAGGGTGGAAAGGTTGTGGCCTGCGCAGATCCGGCCAGTGATTTTGGTTTAAGCGTAGCAGAAAAATATGGTCTGAAAGGCTATGCAGATCCGCTGGATATGATCAATGATCCGGAAATCGACGCTGTGATGTGCTGTACAGCCGATCCGTACCATGAGGAATATGTCACAGCATCCATCAAAGCCGGAAAATACATCTTCTGTGAGAAACCGCTGGCTCCGAAGGCCGATGCCTGCAAGCGGATCGTTGAGGCAGAGCTGGCTGCTGGAAAACAGTATGTACAGGTTGGCTTCATGCGCAGATACGATGCCGGTTACAAACAGTTAAAGGCCGCTATCGAAAGTGGAAACTACGGCGAGCCGCTGCTTCTGCACTGTGCACACAGAAATCCGCAGGTGCCGGATGACTGGGATAACACGATGGCTGTAGAAAACTCCATGGTTCATGAGATCGATGTTTTGAGATGGTTACTGGGCGAAGATTATGCAACAGCAGAAGTCCGCTACGGTAAGAGCACCAACAACGGACCGAAGGATCTGCATGATCCGCAGATTATGATCCTGACAACAACCTCAGGTGTCCGTATTGATGTAGAGTCTTTCGTTAACAATTATAACGATTATGATATCAAGTGTGAAATCGTTTGCGACGGCGCTGTACTGAATATGCCGGAGCCGAATTACATTTCCGTAAATGCCAAGGCACAGAAAGGTCGTGCAATGTATACCGACTGTTTCAGCCGTTTCGCAGATGCCTACAACGATGAGATCCAGGCATGGATCAATGCTTCCAAGGAAGGACGTGTAGACGGACCAACCGCATGGGATGGATATGCCTGCCAGGTAGCTGCTGCAGCCGCTTCAAAGGCCAGAGACACACAGACAATTGTTCCGGTTGTATACGATGAAATGCCGGAATTATACAAATAAATACAGGAGGATGTGACAATGAAATTATCAATCTGTACAGATGTATTTGGAAAGATTCCCTTCACAGAAATGCTGGATAAGGTAAAAGCCTATGGTATCTCTGCCGTCGAAATGACGGCAGGAGGCTGGGGCGGCTGCTGTTTTATCCCGTCCGCAGAGGAACTGATCAAGGATGACAAAAAGAGAGAAGCCTTCAAAGCAGAACTGGATAAAAGAGACATGGAGATTTCCGCTTTAAACTGCTCCGGAAATCCGCTGGTAGACAGTCCGATGGGCCGTGAGCACAGTAAAACGATCCATGACACTGTAGAGCTTGCAGGAAAGCTTGGCGTAAAGACCATCGTTACCATGTCCGGTCTGCCGGAGGGTGCACCGGGTGAGCATACACCGAACTGGCTGACCTCCACCATTTCCTGGCCGGAATTTGACGGTGTCAACTACATGGTAGAAGCTATGAAATACCAGTGGGAAGTTGCAGCTACCTGGTGGAAAGAGATGTGTGCTTTCGCAAAGAAACACGGTGTGGAAAAGATCGCTATCGAAGAGTTCCCAGGCACATTGGTACATAATGTCCGTACATTTAAAAAGCTGTGCGAGGTTGTCGGTGCAGATTCCGATGTCCTGGGTCTGAATCTGGATCCGTCCCACCTGATGATCCAGGGTGCAGATCCGATCGCTGCAGCCAGAGCACTGGGCGACAAGATCTTCTATGTACATGGCAAGGATGCCCGTATTGAAAAAGGACTGGCTGATGTGGATGGTTTACTGGAAACACTGTCGGTAGACAAGAGTGCTGAGCGTACATGGAATTATGTAGCTGTTGGCTGTGGTAAGGATCTGCAGTGGTGGAAAGAATTCTTCTCTGTATGCCATATGATGGGATACAACGGTTATGTATCTCTGGAAATGGAGGATCTGACCATGAGTGTAGAGGCTGGTCTTAAGACATCGATCGATGCCCTGAAACAGACGATCAGCCAGTAAATAAGGAGGAAATGTTGTATGAAGATAGCATTTGATGTGGATGTTCTTGCAAAACAGATGGGAATCAATGAGATGGTACATCAGGTCGCAGACTGGGGATATAAATATATCGAACAGTCTCCACATCCGAGAATCAATCCGTTTTACAAGCATCCGTTATTTTCAAAAGAAGTAGAGGCAGAGTACCGTCAGGCACTGAAAGAGACCGGTGTAGAGATTTCTTCCTTTATCGTGGTATACCGCTGGTCAGGACCTACAGAGGAACAGCGTAAGATGGCTGTAGCCAACTGGAAGAGAATGATCGAGATCGCTGTAGATATGGGTGTTCCGGTCATCAATACGGAATTATCCGGTGATCCGAACCAGCAGGAGATCTGCAACGGTATGTGGTACAGATCCATGGAGGAGCTTCTGCCGATCATCGAAAGAGAGGGTCTGCGTGTGGAGATCCAGTCCCATCCGTACGATTTCTGTGAGCTGAATAATGAGACCTGTGATATGGTTAAATCTTTCCGCTCAAAAAATCTCGGCTATGTATACTCTTCCCCGCATGGATTCTTCTATGATCAGGGAAAAGGTGATGTGCGTTCTATGCTGCACTATGCCGGAGATGAGCTGACCCATGTACTGTTTGCCGATACATTTAACCAGACGCTGGACTGCCGTTATATCGCCAATCCGCCGTGGTTAAACGGTCGTGGCAAAGCCGATGTGACGATCCACCAGCATCTGGCCATGGGCGAAGGTGATGTGGACTTTGATGGTATTTTCGATACACTGCGTGAGATGGATTTCGCAAACAAACAGTTAAAAGAAGACGCACCGAAGGTTGGCGGAGACAATATTGCCTGTGTATCTATGTTTGGTTTCCCGGAGAAAATGAACAAACAGGCGCCGGAAGCCAGAGAGCGGATTGAGAGAGAACTTCTTTCAAAATAGTAAAAATATAAAATAGTGAAAAAAAGGAGGTAAAGTGGTATGGCTAAGAAAATGGGATACTGTGTAAATGGTGAATGGAAATCATCAAAAACGGAGAAATATATGGATGTTACAGATTCCAGTACGGGTGAAGTGATCGCTCAGGTTCCTTGTTGTACAGCTGATGAGGTCGAGGAAGCCATCGCATCTGCCCAGGCTGCTTTTCCGGCATGGTCGCAGTTATCGCTGGCCAGGAGACAGCAGTATATGTTCAAATGGCGAGACATCCTGTATGCGCACAAAGAAGAACTTTCCGTTCTCTGTGCAAAAGAGCTGGGCAAAAATATCAAAGAAGCCAGAGGTGATGTGCAGAAGGCCATCGAGCCGACAGAGGAAGCCTGTGCTTTACCTGCCATGATCCAGGGCTATGCGGCCATGCAGGTGACGACAAATTACGATACCGCAGCCTACAGATTTCCATTAGGTGTAACGGCTGGTATCGTGCCGATGAATTTCCCTGCCATGATTCCCTGGGGCTGGATGGTTCCACTGTCGATTGCCTGTGGTAACACAGTTGCCTTAAAGGCAAGCTCCCAGACACCGCTGACTGCTATGCGTATCATGGAGTTGTTCTATGAAGAAGGCGGTTTTCCGAAAGGTGTTGTCAATCTGGTAACCTGCAGCCGCGTGGAGGCAGATATCCTTTTAACAGATCCGAGAGTAAAAGCTGTGACCTTTGTTGGCACGACTGGTGTTGGAAAACAGGTATATTCCAAAGCGGCAGAGCATGGGAAACGGGTACAGGCACAGACAGAGGCAAAAAATCATGCGCTTGTTCTGGAAGACTGCGATCTTGAGGCTACAACGAATGCCATTATCAATTCTACGTATGGATGCGCCGGTATGCGCTGTATGGCACTTCCGGTCGTATGTGTACAGGAAAGTATCGCCGATAAATTTGTCGCTCTGCTGAAAGAAAAAGCAGAGAAGCTGCACATCGGCTGTGCTTATGATGAAGCTACAGATCTGGGACCGGTGGTCAATGCAAAACACAAAGAGAAAATCTGTGACTGGATCCAGACAGGTATTGATGAGGGCGCTGAACTTGTGCTGGATGGACGGAATGTTGTTGTACCGGGCTATGAGAAGGGATTCTTTGTGGGACCGACCATTCTGGATCATGTAAAACCGGGTATGACCGTTGGTGACCGTGAGATCTTCGGACCGGTAACCTGCATCAAACGTGTGAAAAACTATGAAGAAGGCGTTGCGATCATGAATGCCAATCCGTTCGCAAATGGTTCCTGTATATTTACCCAGAGTGGTTACTACAGCCGTAAATTCGTGATGGAAACAGACGGCGGTATGGTGGGTGTCAACGTAGGTATTCCGGTGCCGACCGCATACTTCCCGTTCTCCGGAAATAAGGATTCGTTCTTTGGTGATCTGCATGTACTGGGCAGAGACGGTTACAGATTCTTTACAAGGGCAAAGACCGTTACCACACACTGGTTTGATGAAGAGGCTGCCAGGAGAACGGTGGGTACCTGGGAAGGTTCTACGGAACAGTAAATATAACCGGTCGTAAAGTTTATCCGGCCATCTGATATACAAACGTGACGGACAAAAACATACGAGACTGGTAAGTAAGCATGAGGAGGGATAACAGATGGCCAGAGAATTTATCATTCCCGGACAGATCTATAACGGGTCCGGAGCACTGAAACTGGCAGAAACAGAAATCGTCGGACTGGGGAGAAAAGCACTGATTGTTACGGATCCGGTGATGGTAGAACTGGGAAACTGTGCAAAAGTACAGGAATTACTGCAGGCACAGGGGACAGAATATGTCGTATATAATGGAATTACAGGAGAACCGACAGATCAGATGATCCGAAAGGGTCTTCAGATGTATACAGAAAATGAATGTGATTTTCTGATTGGACTGGGCGGTGGAAGTCCGATTGATTCAATGAAGGCGATTGCCACACTGGTAAAAAATGGTGGTGATATCGATTCCTACATGGGAAAAGAAATCAAAGGGCCGCTGCCGCCTATGGTTGCTATTCCGACAACGGCCGGTACGGGGTCAGAAGCCACACAGTTTACAATTATTACGGATACCGAAAAAAATATCAAGATGCTGTTAAAAGGCAAAGCCCTGTTACCGGATATTGCGGTAATTGATCCGCAGTTTACCATGACAGCACCGCCAAAGATCACGGCAGCGACAGGTCTGGATGCTCTGTGTCATGCAGTAGAAGCTTATACTTCGAGGAAAGCACAGCCGATGTCAGATACGTTTGCATTATCTGCTGTTAAAAAAATATTCACATGGCTGCCGAAAGCCTACCATGATGGGAAGAATGAAGAAGCACGTGTGCAGATGTCGATTGCAGCGACAGAAGCTGGTATTGCTTTCAATAATGCCAGCGTAACAGTGATCCACGGCATGAGCCGACCGATCGGTGCCCTGTTTCATATTGCACATGGTCTGTCCAATGCCATGCTGATCAGGGTATGTCTGACATTTGCGCTTGAGGGTGCCTATGACCGTTTCGCTGATCTTGGCAGAGCTGTAAAGGTGGCAAAACTGGCGGATACGGATCAGGAAGCCGCAGAAAAATTCCTGCAGGCGATCGTTGCCCTGACAGAAGAGCTGGATACACCAACACTCAAAGCGTATGGTGTGGATGAAGCTGATTTTATGGCTTCTGTTTCAAAAATGGCTGCAGATGCCATGGAAAGCGGCAGCCCGCAGAATACCAGAAGAGATATGACGCAGCAACAGGTAGAAGAGCTGTACAGGCAGTTATGGAAATAAAGACCAGACAAAAACAACAAAGCAGAAGAGTGCGCATGATGGCGGGGGGAGCCGTGGCCATATGTTTTACCGGATTTCCCCATATCTGGTCCGTATTTCAGCCGTATATGATGGAACAGACCGGATGGAGCCAGAGTATGGCCTCTGTGAGCTTTTATCTCGTACTTGCCATGTTTGTCGTAGGCAATGTGGCAGGCGGACGGATACAGGACAGTGGATATCATGCACTGGCCATCCGTCTGGGAGCAGGACTGATGGCCGGTGGTGTACTGTTGTCCTCTATTACAATACACGCAAACCCACTTCCTTTTTATCTGACCTATGGCGTTATGCAGGGCCTGGGTCAGGGGATGTTGTATGCCACTGTGCTGTCTACCGCTCAGAAATGGTTTCCGGACAGACGGGGATTTGCCTCTGGTCTGATTGTCACGGCGAATGGACTGTGTGGCCTGTTTATGGCTCCGCTTTGCAAGATGCTTCTGAAAGAGTATGGGCCGCAGACAGCATTATTTGCAGTAGGTGGCATGATCACCTTGGCCTGTATTCTGTGTGTATGTGGTTTTTGTGTACCTGGAAATGCAGAAAATACACAAAATACAGTTACTGAAACGCCGAGCGGATCACAGAAAGAGTATACGGCCCGTCAGATGTTACAGACAAAAAGTTTCTACTTCCTGTTGCTTGCCATGTTCTTTGGGCTGCTGCCCTATTTCTTTGTATCTCCTGTTTCGCAAAGCTACCAGATCGAGAAACATATTGTCGATAGTGTAGCTGTCAGTGCAGTCATGCTGGGGTCGGTTGTGAATGCCCTGACCCGCCTGGTTTTGCCGGTGCTGGCTGACCGGGTGGGCAGAGTACCCTGTATAAAGGCAATACTTCTTCTGGCAGCCCTGACCATGTGCGGACTGTATTTCAGCAGCAGCTACGGTATTACCGTGTCCATCATTTTACTGTACGGCTGCTTTGGTGGCATCATGGGCAGTTTTCCTGCACTGACAAGTACGTTGTTCGGCCTGCGGCATGCCGGAGAAAACTACGGTTATGTGATGATCGGCATCATTTTAGCCACATTTGCCGCGCCGGGACTGTCTGCAGCGCTTCAGACTTCCGGATATTCGATGCAAAGCATATTTGCCTGTGGCTTTGCAGCCGCTGTTCTGGCTTTTATATGTATCTGTCTGCTGGGACGGCAGTTAAAAAAACAGGCGCAGTAAACTGAAAAAGTAAACACTCCCACAAAAACACATATATTTTCAGAAGAACGGATAATTTTACTGCGAGGTGAAGTATCCGTTCTTTCTGTACATATGAACAATATGCATAAAAACAGTATCCTTCGGACACAATGATATAAGTAATATTTCATCAAAATCCGAGGAGGTATTTCATAATGTTTCGATATCTACCGATCCGAAGAATCAACGCCAGAGAAATCCTTGACTCCCGGGGAAATCCCACTGTGGAGGTAGAAGTTACCGTAGGGGAAGGTATTGTCGGTCTGGATGGTCACACCGGCAGAGCCATGGTACCTTCAGGGGCTTCCACTGGGAGCTATGAAGCAATCGAACTCAGAGATAAAGATGCTGACAGATACCATGGCAAAGGCGTGCAGAAGGCTATCGAGCATGTGAATACACAGTTGGCAGAGGTTCTTGTAGGTGAGAATGCACTGAATCAGGAATATATAGACCATCTGCTAAAAGAAACAGACGGTACGGAGAACAAGGAACATCTGGGAGCCAATGCATTGCTTGGTACATCCATGGCTGTAGCAAAAGCCGCTGCCAGAGCATTGCGGATTCCGTTGTATCGTTATCTGGGCGGCTGCTATACGACAAAGCTGCCGGTGCCGATGATGAATGTTTTAAACGGTGGTGCGCATACCGACACGGGGCTTGATTTTCAGGAATTTATGATCATTCCGGGAAAGGCCGACAGCTTTGCCGGGGCTTTGCAGATGGGAACAGAGGTGTACCATACGCTGAAAGCACTGCTGAAAGAAAAGGGTTACGCCACAGCAGTGGGAGATGAAGGCGGTTTTGCACCGGATATGACAGATGCGAAAACGGTGCTGTCCGTTCTATGTGAAGCTGTGGAAAAAAGCGGCTATCGCTGCGGCGAGGATGTGTATTTTGCCATGGATGCCGCTGCCAGCGAGCTGTATGACCGGAAACGCCAGACGTACGTGTTCGCCGGAGAAGGCAAAGAAAAGGGGCAGTCGGTATTGCGGACCACGCAGGAGCTGATCGCCTATTATGAGGAGCTGATCCGGGAATTTCCGCTGATTTCCATTGAGGATGGTCTCAGAGAGGATGACTGGGAAGGCTGGCAGGTACTGACGGCAAAACTGGGCGAAAAGGTGCAGCTTGTCGGGGATGATCTATTTGTGACAAACCCGGCCCGGCTGCAGGGCGGTATCCATCTGGGGGTGGCCAATGCGGTACTTGTCAAGGTCAACCAGATCGGTACGCTGACAGAAGCGATGCAGACAATCCGTATGGCGCAGAACGCCGGATATCGGACAGTGATTTCCCATCGTTCCGGCGAGACGGAGGATACGTTTATCGCTGACCTGGCCGTGGCCTGTGGTGCAGGACAGATCAAGACCGGCGCTCCCTGCCGTACAGAGCGTACGGCGAAGTATAACCAGCTGCTCCGCATCGAAGAGTATATAGGCAGTGTGGCAACGTATACCTGTCCGTTCTGCCCACAAAAGCTGGAATAGTGAAACGGAAAAAATCATACGGGCAAAACTGCGAATTGCAATGAAAAATGCTTGAAAAAGTACAGATTCTGTGCTACTATAGACTAAGTTTGTACAGGAGGTATGTATTTTGGAGATCTTAAGAACGATTATTACAATTATATACGTGATAGATTGTATTGCACTTACCGTAGTTGTGCTTATGCAGGAAGGTAAACAGAAAGGACTCGGCGTGATCGGCGGCGGCAACACCACAGACACCTACTGGGGACAGAATAAGATGCGTTCCAAAGAGGGCGTACTGATCAAGTCCACAAAGGCTATGGCTATTCTTTTCATTATCTTATCTGTTGTACTGAACATGAACTTTTAATCATGCGGGCACTCTTGGCAATCAGGAGTGCCTTGTTTTTTGTTTACAGACGCTTAAAACACAGGAGGAAAGATTGAATCCAAAACAGTTAAAAAAACGAAAAAAAATGATATATGACGTGATCTGCTCCAAATCCTACGTCCCCATGCGTGGCAAGGAGATTGCGATTCTTCTCGATATTCCGAAGGAACGGCGCAAGGATCTGCAGGACACGCTGGACAGTCTGTTACAGGACAATAAGATTACGATGGATAACCGTGGCCGTTATATGAAAAACCGCGGCCCTGCGAAAAAGGAAAAAAAAGAGATCCAGGGACAGACGATCAAAGGCACATTTATCAGCCATCCGAAGGGCTTTGGTTTCGTGGAAGTCGAGGGGGAAGAGCAGGATTATTTTATTCCGGAGGAATATACCGGCAGTGCCTTTCATAA
Organism: uncultured Lachnospiraceae bacterium; assembly: GCA_934394565.1. Taxonomy (GTDB): domain Bacteria; phylum Bacillota; class Clostridia; order Lachnospirales; family Lachnospiraceae; genus UBA11957. Next base: position 14,338 of record CAKRQV010000003.1, on the reverse strand, counting down.
AGATGAGGTAGAGATCCTGCCGCTGGCCAATCAGAGAGGCCGCCGCCCGGAGGCAAAGGTTGTGGCGATCACCGGTCACGGACTGACACAGCTCGTGGGAACGTATCAGCAGGAGCGTTCCTTTGGCTTTGTCAAACCGGATCTGAACAAGATCGAGCGGGAGATCTTTATCGCCCAGAAGAATGCCGGAGAGGCAAAAGACGGTCAGAAGGTCGTTGTGCAGATGACCTCGTACGGTGGTCATCACAGAAGTCCGGAGGGTAAGGTTGTGGAAGTCCTCGGCTACAGCCGTGAGCCGGGCGTGGACGTGCTGTCGATCGCAAAGAGCATGGAGCTTCCGATGGAATTTCCGGAAAAGGTGGCCAATCAGGCGAAGCGTGTGCCGGATCATGTACAGGAGGGCGACAGAGACGGACGTACAGATCTTACGAATCTGATGATGGTGACCATCGACGGCGAGGATGCCAAGGATCTGGACGATGCGGTCAGCCTCTATGAAGAGAACGGGCTGTATCATCTGGGTGTGCATATCGCCGATGTCAGCAACTATGTACAGGCAAACAGTGCACTCGACAGAGAAGCCTTAAAGCGGGGAACGAGCGTGTATCTTGTGGACCGTGTGATCCCGATGCTGCCGGTGGAGCTGTCCAACGGTATCTGTTCGTTAAATGCCGGGCAGGACAGGCTGGCCTTGAGCTGCCTGATGACCTTTGATGCTTCAGGTAAGCGCCTGTCCCACGAACTGGTGGAGTCCGTGATCCATGTCAACCGCCGAATGTCCTACACCGAGGTCAAAAAGATCCTTGGCGGCGAGGACGAAGCACTGACAAAGGAGTGCGGAGATCTCGTACCGATGTTTTTTAAAATGGCGGAATTGTCGAAAAAGATCCGGAAAAACAGACAAAATCGCGGCTCCATCGATTTCGATTTCCCGGAGTGCAAGATCATTCTCGGTGAGACAGGGCATCCGATTGAGATACGTCCCTATGAACATAATGTGGCGACAGATCTGATCGAAGATTTCATGCTGTCTGCCAACGAGGCTGTGGCCAGCGAATACTGCAGGCGGGAGATCCCGTTTGTGTACCGTGTCCATGAAAATCCTGACCCGGAGAAGGTGGAGCAGGTCCTGACATTGATCCATGCCCTGGGTATGGATGTGAAAAAGGCCGGACAGGAGATGACGCCGGGGGAGATCCAGGAGGTGCTTTCAAAACTGAAGGGTAAACCGTATGAGGATATGGTGAGCCGTCTGCTTTTGCGTTCGATGAAGCGGGCACGGTATACGACCGAGTGCAGCGGCCATTTCGGTCTGGCGGCAAAGTATTACTGCCACTTTACCTCTCCGATCCGCCGCTATCCGGATCTGCAGATCCACCGTATCATCAAGGACAGCATCCGTGGCCGTCTGAAACCGGAAAAGATCGAGAAGTATCAGGAAATGCTGGAGGATGTGGCCGCCCAGAGCAGCATCTGTGAACGCCGTGCCGAGGAAGCCGAGCGGGAGACAGACAAGATCAAAAAGGCCGAGTACATGAGTTACCATCTGGAAGAGGTCTTCGAGGGCCGGATCAGTGGTGTGACCGCCTGGGGCGTGTATGTGGAGCTGGACAATACCGTGGAAGGCATGGTGCGGCTGCAGGATATGTACGATGATTATTATCACTTTGATGAGGAACATTACCGTATCGTTGGTGAGCATACGGGAAAGGTATATGGCCTTGGTGATACGGTGCGTGTCATGGTGGAGGATGCCAATGTGACCGCTGGAACGATCGATTTTTCTTTTACGGAGAATGCACCGAAAAAGAGAAAGGGTTACAGATAGATATGACAGCAGATTTCATAGCTGTCCCGGATAGGAAAACACAGATTAAACCGCCGGATGGCTGGAAATATTTCTGAGACATGCTATACTGTAATATGAAAAAGCAACATGCAAGAGGAGAGATACCCATGGCAAAACAAAAAGGCATCAAGCTGATTGCCAACAATAAAAAAGCTTACCATGATTATTTCATCGAGGAGCAGTACGAGGCCGGTGTGGCCCTGCACGGTACGGAGGTCAAGTCCCTGCGCCAGGGCCGCTGCAGCATCAAGGAATCCTTTGTACGTATCGAGAATAACGAAGTAGTGATCTACGGCATGCATATCAGCCCCTATGAAAAGGGCAATATCTTCAACCGGGATCCGCTGCGTGTCAAAAAGCTTCTGTTACACCGCTACGAGATCAATAAGCTGCAGGGCAAGATTGCTGAGAAAGGCTATACCCTCGTGCCGTTAAAGGTCTACTTAAAGGACAGCCTGATCAAAGTGGAGATCGGTCTGGCAAAGGGTAAAAAGCTGTTTGACAAGCGTGCCGATATCGCCAAAAAGGATATGCGCCGCGAGGCAGAGCGAGATTTCAAGGTGCGCAACCTGATGTAAAACAGTGGTTAAAAACAGGCTGCAGCGCTTGACAAAACGGCGCTATCTGTTATAATCAAAAACACCGTAGCGATGGGGACGGATCGTCTGCCATACGCACGGAGAAACGTCCAAACGTCTGTTGTAAGTCTGCAGGTAAGCGGACACCGGGAAATACTCATAAAGCTGCTGGCTGCAGCGTCGGAGACAGACTCCGCAAGATCTGTCAGCTGCCGGTTTTACATGAGGGCTAGTACTGGTTTCGACGGGGGTTTTGAAGTTTGGGAAGCCATCCGCAGACTCCGGAACTGCGTCATCAAGCTGGAACTTAAATTTAAACGCAGACGAAAATTACGCGTTAGCAGCCTAAGCGCTGCTTGTCCTTCCTTAAGATTCCTGCTGCTTGGGGTCGGGCATCAAATTTAGCAGGGCACTTCACCTCCTAAGCTTTGCGGAGGCGGAAGATTTTATGAAGCTACTGAGCGCATAAGCCTGTCATTGGGCGTGTGCGTGAGGGAATGTCAAAACGATGACTGTGATGGGAGATGCCTGAATGAATAGGCTTTCGGACGCGGGTTCGATTCCCGCCTGGTCCATAGGAAAAACCCTTGCATTTGCAAGGGTTTTTCTTTGTGCAGCAATCCATCCTGCAGTTGTAAACGTGACAAATGTGAAGCGGGAGGGAACCTTCAAGCTCACGGCCGGAAAGAAAAAAGGAACTGCCACGATCACGGTGCAGAGTGGTTCGGAAAAAGAGACCTGCGTGGTAAAGGTGAAATAAAAGACATAAAAACATGAAAACTGTTATGCTGCATGACCATTTTGACAATGATGTAGCATAACAGTTTTATATTTATTCAGTATCCGGTATGCAGCATCGCCTGAACATTACAGTTTCCCGGACGCACGTTCTTCAACAGTATGAGAAAAATTCTCAACCTTATGTGCATATTCCTGATCCATCAGCGTGGAGTGCAACAGGAAATCCGCAGTGGCCGGATTATTGGCCATCGGGATATCGTAGACCTGGGCGATACGAAGCAAAGCTTTGACATCCGGATCATGAGGCTGTGCAGCCAGTGGATCGGAAAAAAAGATGACCATATCAATAGAGCCCTCTACGATACGGGCACCGATCTGCTGGTCACCACCCAGCGGACCACTGTTGTAACCTTTGACAGTCAGGCCGACCTGATCGGTGATCATACGGGCTGTTGTACCCGTACCGCACAGATTATGTTTCTGCAAGATCTCTTTGTTATCGGCACACCATTTGAGCATTTCCTGTTTTTTTCCATCGTGAGCGATCAGGGCAATGTTTTTCTTTACACCGATTGTCATCGTCAAATATTTGATCATAGATAAAATCCTCCTTAAATCCATAGTATATGCTGTTATTTTAAAAGAAATATAGGATTTTGTCAAAAATTGTGTAAAAATTTCAGCAAATATCAAAAGTCCTGTTGAAGAGAAAAAATACCGCCGCACCATATGTACATTGTCAGGGTCTTTGTGCTATAGTGAAAAGAGAACACAGGTTCGACTGTGAAGAGGGGTGCACCTGTAACGGGAAATACAAAGCAGGGAGAGTGTACAAATGAAGAAAAAGAAGAAAAACGGACTCTGGTTTGGTCTGGTTTTACTGCTTGCTGTTGTAGGAATACTGCCATTTCATGAGCAGCAAACAACCATACCGGCAGGGCAGGAACATGTCGCGTCGTATGCTGTAGAAAGCCAGACGGCCGAAAATGCTGAGTTACAGACCTTAAGCGCAACTGCTATCCCGGCCTATACCGGCGAAGCAACGGTTGTGCTGAATGATAATAAGCCGTATTTTACTGAAACGGAATACACGACAGAGGCATTTGAAAGATATAGTGATCTGGACAGTCTGGGGCGCTGTGGCGTAGCCTATGCCAATGTCTGCGAGGAAATCATGCCAACGGAAGAACGTGGTGCTATCGGTATGATCAGACCGTCGGGCTGGCATACCATCAAATACGACTGCGTGGATGGAAAATACCTCTATAACCGCTGTCATCTCATTGGATATCAGTTAAGCAGTGAGAATGCCAACGAAAAAAATCTGATCACAGGAACACGATATCTGAATGTGAACGGTATGCTGCCTTACGAAGACCAGGTGGCGGACTATGTGCATGCTACGGATAACCATGTGCTGTACCGTGTCACACCTGTTTTTGACGGTGATAATCTTGTGGCTGACGGTGTGGAGCTTGAAGCAGCTTCAGTGGAAGATAAAGGAGCCTCATTGCAGTTTCATGTTTTCTGTTACAATGTTCAGCCGGGAGTGGTGATTGATTATAAAACCGGTGACAGTCACCTGGCAGACGGCTCTTCAGTGGATAGTGGCAGTGATTCCGTATCCAAAAAGAAAAATGATGTGACAGAACAGGCAGCAGCAGATAAAGGCATAACAGATAAAACCACAGTCGCTGCAACAGCAGATACGGAAACAGCCAGCAGTACATTGCCGGAAAATACCGAAAAGGTAACGTATGTTTTAAATAAGAATACCCACAAATTTCATGTTCCTTCATGTCCAAGTGCCGCGGATATCAAGCCGAAAAACCGTAAGGAATTTACAGGAACCAGGGAAGATGTGGTCGCACAGGGGTATGATCCATGCAAACGCTGCCATCCGTAGTAAATATAACGCATCGTCAGCTGATAAAGCTGGTAAAAGATCTGCAGTTTTAGCAGGCATCTGCAGGCGAAAACAAAAAGCATTCCACAACATCCTGCAAAAACGTGCAAAAGTATGGCTGCAAAGCTTGCATTTTGGGCATGTAATCGGTATAATAGAAATAGAATTGTGCAATCCAGAATTGTATACATACAGGAGGATCTTATGAGCAAGTATAATGGTGCAGCCGTAGGCGCATTTGAAGCAGACAGCTACCTGGTATGCTGTGTAGCCATCGATGCCGCTGTCAAAGCAGCAGATGTCAAAGTAGAAGGAATCGAGAGAAACCGTTTAAAAAGTGGTGCCTGCGTAAAGCTCCGTGGCCGTATCTCTGATGTCAAAGCCGCTATGGAAGCCGCCGAAGAGGCTGCAAAGCGTCTGTCTCCAATCACCAAGTCCGTGATCATCCCGTCACCGACACCGGATACAGAGATCATGCTTGAGATGACCATCAATAAATAAGGCAAAGGAGAAGAAAGATGAAAGACGCAGCTTACGGATTAGTTGAAGTTTTGGGAAGCTCCAATGCCATTCTCTGTGTAGACAGGATGGTAAAGACTTCCGATGTATATTTTAAAACATGGAATGCCAAATGTGGCGGTCATGTTACGATCTTTATGGCAGGTGATCTGTCTGCAGTCAATGCAGCGGTCAATGCTGTGGCCGAAAATCCTCCGTGTGAGGTATTTTATACAGCTGTAATCTCCAATCCGCATGAGGAAATGGTACGTTTTGTACAGGAGATGACTGACAAATTTCCGGGTAAATAAAACCGGAAAACGAGAAGAAGACTGGCGGTGTCAGTTTCTTCTGATGCAAGCTATACAGATCCTGCCTGGATTTCAGGCAGGATTTTTTGCCTTAGTCTATAAAAGAAAGAAAAAACGGCGGTCAGACTGCCGGAAAGAGAGAAAAAATGCAGGACAATAAAAATTCACTGAAAGAAATGTGGCATGTGGGCAGACATATGGTGGGACATATGTCACTGAAGCTGGCCGCCTGTGCGCACTGGATCGTTCTGGCCATTCTGACAGGTCTGATCGTAGGGGCTTACAGTACGCTGTTTGCCTGGATACTGGGAAAAGCTACAGGATACAGAAGCCAGTATCCGTGGCTATTGTTTTTGCTTCCGCTGGGAGGTATATTGATCGTAGCCATGTACAGGGCGGCAAAGATCATGACTGACCGGGGAACCAACCTTGTGATCAATTCAATCCATGCCAAAGATGAAGTCCCCGGCGTGATGGCAGTACTGATCTTTGTGTCAACGATCATCACGCATATGTTCGGCGGTTCTGCCGGACGTGAGGGAGCGGCTTTACAGATGGGTGGCAGCCTGGGTAACGTGCTGGCCCGTATACTAAAGAAAAATGAGGAACATACACGAATTCTGATCATGTGTGGTATGAGTGCGGCGTTTGCTGCGGTGTTTGGCACACCGATGGCGGCTGCAGTATTTTCAATGGAAGTTATCAGCGTGGGGATTATGCATTATTCGGCACTTGTGCCCTGTATGTTTGCTTCTCTTGTAGCCTCCCGTTTTGCGGCTACGATGGGCATTGCACCGGAAGCATTTCAGATCCGTTCCATCCCGGATCTGACGGTGATAAACGGACTGAAAATGTGTCTGCTGGCGGTTTGCTGTGCAGGCCTGAGCATTGCTTTTTGTATGTTGCTGCATATGACCGGACATCTCTACCGGCAATATCTGAAAAATCCATATATCCGGGTGATAGTGGGCGGTTGTATCGTGATCGTACTGACTCTTTTGGTCGGCAATATGGATTATAACGGTGCCGGAAATCAGCTGATCGAACGGGCCATTGAAGGTGAAACCGTACCGGCAGCCTTTCTGCTGAAAATGGTGTTTACGGCTCTGACTCTTGGGGCAGGGTTTAAGGGTGGTGAAATTGTGCCGAGTTTTACGATCGGTGCAACTTTTGGCTGCCTGTTTGGACAGCTGATCGGATTGTCTCCATCGCTTTGTGCGGCGGTGGCGATGGCAGCGGTTTTCTGCGGTGTGACGAACTGTCCGATCACAACACTTTTGATCAGTTTTGAACTATTTGGTTTCGCAGGTGTGCCATATTTTATGATCGCAATTTCTGTAAGTTATCTGCTGTCCGGCTATAAAGGACTCTACAGTGACCAGATCATCGTATATTCCAAATATCGTCCGCATTTTATCAACCGTCATGTCGGGGATGAATCTGAGGACGATCTGATTGATAATGACTGACGTTTTATTGACATCAATCTGGCGATTTGCTATGATAAAGTGTATGCAAAATTCAGGCATTCAGTTGATAAAGACAGCTGTATACAGACAGCTTTATGGAGGTATAAAGAAGTGGGAAAGATTATTTTAACCGGTGACAGACCGACAGGCAGATTACATGTGGGACATTATGTAGGTTCCCTAAGAAGACGTGTTGAACTGCAGAATTCCGGGGATTACGAGAAGGTCCTGATCATGATCGCCGATGCGCAGGCACTGACAGATAACTTTGAAAATCCGGAGAAAGTAAGACAGAATATTATCGAGGTTGCGCTGGATTATCTTTCCGCAGGACTTGATCCGAAAAAGTCCACGTTGTTTATCCAGTCCATGGTACCGGAACTGACAGAAATGACCTTTTATTATATGAATCTGGTTACCGTATCCCGTCTGCAGCGTAATCCTACCGTAAAGGCAGAAATCCAGATGCGTAATTTTGAGGCCAGTATTCCGGTTGGGTTCTTCTGCTATCCGATCAGTCAGGCTGCCGATATCACAGCGTTTAAGGCTACGACGGTACCGGTTGGAGAGGATCAGCTGCCGATGATCGAACAGACCAGGGAGATCGTCCGCAAATTTAACAGTATTTACGGGGAGACACTTGTAGAGCCGGATGTACTGCTTCCGGATAATGAAGCCTGCAAGCGTCTGCCGGGTATCGATGGTATGGCTAAGATGAGCAAGTCCCTTGGCAACTGTATCTATCTTGCCGATGATCCGGAAGAGGTCAGAAAGAAAATTATGAGCATGTACACCGACCCGCTGCATATCCAGGTATCCGATCCGGGTCATATCGAGGGCAACACCGTATTTACCTATCTGGATGCTTTCTGCAAACCGGAGCATTTTGCAGAATTCTGGCCGGAATATGCAAACCTTGACGAAGTGAAGGAGCATTACCAGAGAGGTGGACTTGGCGACGTGAAAGTCAAGAAGTTCCTGAATAAGATCGTACAGGCAGAGTTGGAGCCGATCCGTGCCCGCCGTAAAGAGTACGAAAAAGATATCCCGGCTGTATACGAGATCCTCAAAGAGGGCAGTGAAAAAGCCCGTGCGATCGCTGCACAGACACTGGATGAGATGAAGAAATCCATGAAGATCAATTATTTCGATGATCTGGATCTGATCAAGGCACAGGCAGAGAAATATAAAGGTATCGACTGATTTAGCATAGGAACACATACTGTCACAGAAGGCAACGCTTCTGTGGCAGTTTTTGTATGGCGGATATGGGAAAAGCTGTCGGGGATTTTTTTCGACAGAGCAGGAGAAAAGACAGGGCATATCTGGTAAAGTTCGGCTTCTGGCATAAAAATGGAGAGATAAAGAAAAATAGGAATTTAAACAAAAATCTCTTGTGTATCTAAATGTTTTATGATAAAATATATCGGTAACAGCGAGCCGGTGTGTTGGAATTGGCAGACGAGACGGACTCAAAATCCGTTGGTGGTAACACCGTGCGGGTTCGACCCCCGCCACCGGCAGTAGAAGACCCTTGATTTTTCAAGGGTTTTTTCTTTTCCTGTTAAGTTAAAACTATTGTGATTGATTTGGAGAGAAAATACAAGAGATATACGGGAGAAAATCTCGGGCATGAAGATTATGGTGCTCCTTGTATTGGCTGAAAAAGGGATATTGACAGTTACAGGAAAAGCGGTATTATGTGAATAACAGAACCCACCACGCTGCTATTTTATGCGCAAGCCGGTGGGACTTTCTATGTATGTGTTATCCTGAAAAGTTCAGTGATAGAAAAAATGAGAGTATATTAAGAAAGAGGAACTACTGTGACAAATTTACAGACACAGCTTTTTACTATGCAGGATCTGAAATACCGGGACTTTCACAGCAAGCTGATCCCGGATATGGATAAAGAAAAGATCATCGGTATCCGCATACCACAATTGAGAAAATTTGCAAAGGAATTTGCCGGGACAGAAGAAGCAAAGATATTTTTGCAGGACTTGCCACATACATATTATGAAGAGGATAACCTGCATCTGATGCTCGTCGGAATGAGCCGGGAGTTTGAAAGCTGCCTGGAAAAAGTTGAAGAGTTCCTGCCATATATAGATAACTGGGCAACATGTGATTTGCCGTTGCCAAAATGTTTTGCAGCGCATACAGTGGAACTGCTGCCAAAAATCAGAGAGTGGATCACATCCTCTCATACGTATACTGTACGGTATGCCATAGGGATTCTGATGCGGCTGTACTTACAGGAGAATTTTTCTCCTGAATATCCTGCCATGGTGGCATCCGTACACAGCGATATGTACTACATCAACATGATGATTGCCTGGTATTTTGCCACGGCACTTTGCTGCCAGTGGGACAGCTGTATTGGCTATATAGAGGACTACAGACTGTCGGACTGGGTACATAACAAAACGATTCAGAAAGCAGTAGAGAGCTATCGTATTTCTCCGCAGCAAAAAGCGTATCTGAAAACATTCCGTAAAAAATCCGGAAAAAGATGCGTATGAAAGCGATTCGGGTTCATAGTTTTTTCAGATTTTGTGTCAGGTGTAATTCTTGTAAATTATGTATTGGCATGCTATCATAAACATAATAGAAGCTGTCGGGAGGAGTCTGCGCCATGGGTGCAAATATTTTTACGGAGAGCATGTCTCCGATTACGTTTGAAGATTATCTGCAGTATGATGATAAAGGCAGAGAAAATCTGGGAGATGAGCTGCCGGTACTGATATATCGGATGCTGGAATATTCGCTGAAAGATGAGCTGCGCAGCCGTTACGGTAAGGACGAGCAGATCGAAATCTTTCGCAGTGCAGGACGCAAGGCAGGAGAATTTTTTGCAAAGAGATTTTTGAATCTGAATCAGCCGCTGGATCAGTTTGTCGCAGAGCTGCAGAACAGACTCTGTGATCTGAAGATTGGTGTATTACGTATTGAAAGCGTTGATGAAGAAACAGGAAAAATCGTGCTGACGGTAGCGGAGGATGCGGACTGTTCCGGATTACCGATCCTCGGTGAGACCGTATGCAATTATGATGAAGGCTTTATTGGTGGTATACTGACAACGTATTCCGGCAGACTGTATACAGCACTGGAAGTTGACTGCTGGGCGACAGGAGACCGTGTCTGTCGTTTCCATGCCAGTGTCACGGAATAAAAATGAGGAAATACTGATGGAAGATAAAAACTGCGAACTGCTTTTTGAGTATCTGAGAAGCATTCTGTACGATAAAAACATACAGACGCTGGAGCTTGATGAGCTGGACGAGCCCTTTCGTAAGCTTGGCGCTGGTATGCAATACCTCTCAAAGGCAGTGACAGAGATGAAAGAATATGCAAAAGCATTGTCGGTGGGCAGACTTTCTGTGCTGCCACCACCCCGTGATAATTTGCTCTGTGAAAATCTGAAAAATATTCATGCCAATTTAAACCATCTGACCTGGCAGGCAAAGCAGGTGGCAAAGGGAGATTATGACCAGACAGTCTCCTATCTGGGGGAATTTTCCGAAGCCTTTAATGAGATGACAAGACAGCTCAGAGAGCGGGAGATGCTTTTTAAGGAGATGGCGGAGCTGGAACGGACGCATGCCAATCATGACATGCTGACCGGAGTTGGCAATCGTTATTTCTTTCAGCATAAGATGGAAGAGCTGATCAGCAGTGAGGAAAATATGGTGTTCTGCTACTGCGATCTGGACCATTTGAAAGAGATCAATGATACTTATGGCCACATGGAAGGGGATTGGTACATCTGCCATTTTACAGAAATCGTAAAACAGAGTATCCGGCATGATGACATTTTCGCCCGTGTAGGTGGTGATGAGTTCTGCCTGGTCTTAAGTGCCTGTACGAAGAAAAATGCTGACCGCAAGATGCGTCGTATCCGTAAAGCGTTTGCTGAGCGTATCGATAAGCCGTATCCCAAGAGTTTCAGTTACGGTATTGTAGAGATTCAGGGATGCCATGAGTATGTGACGCCGGAGGAGCTGATTCATCAGGCAGATGCTGAGATGTACCTTCAGAAGCGGGATCATAAAGAACAGTACAGACAGCAGGCCAATTGAATATCAAAAAGCTGCCACATTTGCAAACAACCCTAAAGGAAGTGTTACAAATGTGGCAGCTTTTGTATGGAAGCATACACAGAGCAAGGCAACCGTATGCATTTTTTAGCTGTACAGGATACTCTGGCAGAATTATTGAATATTGTCAGATTTTTGCGGCGCATCCTCATAGGGAACTGTGACCATATGCGGATATGCAAACTCAAGCTCCGAATCCAGCGCAAACAGATGCAGCAGATCTTTGCGAATATCACTGCAGGCAACAAAGTTTTCCTCGATGGAGGCAGTCACAACGCTGGCCCGCAGAGTCACTCCACTGGAACCAAGCTGGCTTACCAGAACATCGGTCGGAGGGGCATCAGCCTTTTTGACCTTCTGTACCAGCGGGTGATTGTCGATGGTCAGTGACAGAAGCTTACATGCCTTGTCCAGATTGGACTCGTAGGTAATCTCGATATCCAGAAAATTGGAGTTCACCGAAGCCTCGTCAAAGTAACTGTTGTCGATGACGCACAGATCCATTTTGGCATTGGGAACGATCACACTGCTGTTGTTGTAGACATTCTGGATGATTGTGTTTCTGAGATTGATCGCCTTGACATATCCGGTGATCGTTACACCGTCGATCACGATCTTTACACGGTCACCGATATCAAACGGCTTGAAAAAGGTCAGAATAAAACCGTGGACGATATTGGAAAGACCTTCCTGAAAGACAAAACCAAGGACAACAACGATCAGTGACGATGACATCAGGATCGAACTGTAAAACTTTGCCATGGCATCAGAAAGACTGCCGATCTGGATCAGAAAGAAAATAATGATGATGGCCTGCAGAATACTCTTGATAAAGTTGGCATGCAGACTGTTTTTATTTTTTCTCTTGAATACAGAAAAGAGCAGATTCAGGATTTTGATTGTCAGAAGCATGACAAGCACGAGAATCACGGCTTTGATCAGATTGGATTCCCACAGCTTTTTGACGATGTTAAGGATATCTTTTTTTGTTTTTGCAGCATAGATGACTGCAGAAAGCGTAGTATAAGGCAAGATAAAGTCTCCTTTCTGACCGGAAGACAGCTCCGGCATTTTGGTTTCTCTTATTGTATCCCCCGGACCGTAGGAGTGCAAGTGAAAAAAGTATGAAGCCGGAGAGAGAGAAGACCTGCCAAAAACAGATTGCAGAGGAAATAAAATCCGTGATAAAATGATCAACAGAGCAGCAAAAGGCTTTTACAGGATCTTGCTGCAATTAACGTTAAAAAATCGTCAGACAGGTGGAATAACAGAGTCTGTCCTGGACAGAGGAAAGAGAGAGTAAATGAGCACAATCGTTACATTGAAAAAAGGTGAAGGACGCACGATAAAGAGCGGTGGATTATGGATTTATGATAATGAGATTGCATCGATCACCGGACACTTTAAAAATGGTGATATGGTGATTGTCCATGACTTTGACGGCTATCCGATGGGGCAGGGATTTATCAACCAGAATTCAAAAATCCGGATACGCATGATGACAAGAAAAGATGATACGGTGATTGATGACGCGTTTCTGAAAATGCGTCTGAAAAATGCATGGGAGTACAGAAAAAATACGGTGGATACCTCCAGCTGTCGCGTAGTGTTCGGTGAGGCGGATTTCCTGCCGGGTATCGTGATCGACAAGTATGAGGATGTGCTGGTTGTGGAGTCGCTGGCTCTGGGGATTGACCGCCTGAAAGAAAAGATCGTGGCGCTTTTGAAAGAAGTACTGGCAGAGGATGGTATTATGATCCGTGGCGTGTATGAGCGAAGCGATGCAAAGGAACGTATCAAAGAGGGAATGAAAAAGGTCAAGGGCTTTATCGGTGAACCATTTGATACGGATGTACAGATTGTGGAAAATGGCGTGAAATACACGGTGGACGTCAAAGACGGGCAGAAAACAGGATTTTTCCTCGATCAGAAATACAATCGTCTGGCGATCCAGCGGCTGTGTAAGGGAAAGAAGGTACTCGACTGCTTTACCCATATGGGAACATTTGCTTTGAATGCCGGCATTGCCGGGGCGGCGGATGTCACTGGACTGGATATTTCAGAATATGCTGTGGAACAGGCGACGGCGAATGCGGCGTTGAACGGTCTGCAGGATACCGTGCATTTCAGGGCAGCCGATGTCTTTGATGAACTGCCAAAGCTTGCCGAGGCAGGGGAGCAGTACGATGTCGTAATTCTTGATCCACCTGCTTTTACAAAATCAAAGAATACGATAAAAAATGCAATGAAGGGGTATCGGGAGATCAATATCCGTGGTATGAAGCTGGTCAGAGACGGTGGCTATCTGGCTACATGCTCCTGCTCGCACTATATGGATTATGAGAACTTTACCAAAGTCATCTCCCAGGCGGCTAAAAGTGCCCATAAGAGACTCCGTCAGGTAGAATACCGCACCCAGTCCCCGGATCACCCGATTCTGTGGGCAGCGGATGAGAGCTATTATCTGAAATTCTATATCTTCCAGGTTGTTGATGAAAAGTAAGAACTGGAAAGTGGCGGGAATGCTTGATTTAAAAGGGATGGAAGGCATTTGACGTTTGCCGAGAAAACCTTGTAAAGTATCGCAAAATATCACAAAACCGTGATTCAAAGTGACAAGAAAAACGACTCACAAAAAGTTACAAATATATACGGAATGACTACGGTTTGGCTACGGTATTGAGATTTTTTTGAAAAGGAAGCTATGATATTATTATCATGGAAGTAATGAACAGAGAGTAATCGAGAAAATTCGGTTGCTCTTTTTTTATTGTGAAGGGGTTACATGTGCTATAATAAAACAAATTAACAAATCGAAAGTTGGAGGATACACGCATGAAAATTGTAATCATTAATGGAAGTGCCAGAAAAGGAAATACGCTGGCA
>CAKRQV010000002.1 GCA_934394565.1 uncultured Lachnospiraceae bacterium | reverse complement strand
CGAGGTAGATAGGCTGGGAGTGGAAGTGCAGTAATGTATGCAGCTGACCAGTACTAATCGGTCGAGGGTTTGACCTGGAGACTTGATTTTTCAAGTCCGCAAGCGGACGCAGAAAAATCCTAGTCGGAAGGTCGTTCTTCTGAACGAAGTGAAGAAGAACTTCCAAAAAGAAAGTTGACTGTCTTTCAAAGATGGTTAATACCGACAAGTCAAAGTCAAGAAGTTTAATGTGAGGATGTTTGGTATATACGGTTTTCAAGGTACATAGGGAATTTCATATAGGGGTATAGTTCAATGGCAGAGCACCGGTCTCCAAAACCGTCGATGGGAGTTCGAATCTCTCTACCCCTGTATTAAGGAGCGTTCATTATGAATGCTCTTTTTTATTGTCTTATCATATGATACATTGCGGTGAAGCTTTTGTTGCACAGCCGAATGAGATACAGGGCACAAAAGTATACCTTATGCGGCTTGTGAAGTAAATTTTATATAAAAGCTTTGATGAGCAGACAGCAGGTGATATTTTGATTGAGCTATGCAAGAGATAAAGCTATAATGCAATTATATAAGGCTGATACTGTGTAAAAATGTGCAAGGAGGGACAGGAGGCAGATATGAGTATATCCTATCAGAGACAATTAACAGCTGTTTTCGGTGATCCAGTGGATGATAATCCGACAGTTGTTATGGAGCAGGCGGCGTTTGATGCGGAAGAAATTCCGATGGATTATCTGACGATTCAGGTAAAGCAGGGAGATATTGCAGCTGCAATTACCGGTATGCGTGCAATGAATTTTACAGGCGCAAATATCACGATGCCGCATAAGGGTGAAGTGTTGAAATATCTGGATCAGGTGTCAGATGTGGCAAAAATCATGGGAGCTGTCAATACACTGTACTGGAAAGAGGGCAAGCTAACCGGGGAGAATACAGATGGTAAGGGGTTTCTGGAAACTCTGAAGCATGCGGGTGTTGATCTTTGCGGAAAACATGTTACGATTCTTGGAGCCGGTGGTGCAGCGAGAGCTATTGCAGTGGAGCTGGCATTTGCAGGGGCAGCACAGATCACTGTGTTGAATCATAGTGAAGAGCATGGGAAAACACTGACAGAAATTTTAGAAAAGTATACAGAAACAAAGGCAGACTATCTGCCATGGACTGCAGGCATCAAAATACCTGCAGGAACAGATATTCTGGTGAATGCAACGCCGATTGGCTTTATGGATGATGCCCGGCCAGATATTGACTACAGCACGATGACAGATGGTATGATTGTTTGTGATGTGATTCCGAATAAGGCATGGACTCCTTTCCTTCTGGAAGCAAGGAAGAAAAATCTGCAGACATTTAATGGTTTGAGTATGCTGGTCAATCAGGGTGCGATTGCTTATGAACTATGGACGGGGAGAAAGGCTCCGCTGGCAGTCATGCAGAGAGCCATGGAGCAGGCATATGGAGTAAAATTGCCATAGTCTGCATGAACCTTTGTAAGTATGAGGCGGATGGCGGAAGTTTATATGAAGTGTTGAAATAAAGCCATCTGTTGCAGGCTTATAGTCAAAACTAATATCCGACAAACGGAAAACAGTATTGAGGATATACAGAAAGAGGAAAGCATATGCGGTATTCACGTGAGATAATAGAAAAAGTAAAGAAAGAAATCTGCGAGGTGGCTGCAGGATTACGTCGTAAAAATGAGATTGCACCGGTCAGTGGACGACGGATGACGATTTCCATGCCGGATCGGGAGATTGGTGTGGTATTTTATCCGGCAAAGGAGGAAAATGCTCCGTTGATCCTGGGGTTTCATGGCGGCGGTTTTCTGCTGGGTGGCAGTGCGCTAAATGATGCGATGTGGCTGGAAACGGGTAAGACGCTACATGCAGCGGTTGCATCTGTGGATTACAGACAAAGTCCGGATTATCAGTATATGGAGGCAATTTTGGATGCATACGATGCGGCGGTCTATTTTAAGAAAAATGCCAGCTTATATGGCATTGACCCGGAAAAAATTTCGGTTATGGGCTGCAGTGCCGGGGCAGGTCTGGCCGCTTCGGTCTGTCTGTATGCGAAAGAGAGGGAACAGCAGCTGTTTGACAGCCAGATCCTTTTGTATCCGTTTCTGGATGCCGATACGGATCCGCTGGCCAAGGGTAAGGGCAGTCTGCAGGGACCGGTGATGTATGTGTTTAATGAATTACACTGTAAGCCACAGGATGCGGCAAAACCACTGGTCTCTCCGGTATTTGCAAGTAATGCAATGCTTCGTGGGCTTCCGCGGGCGATTTTTTGCTATGCAGACTATGATAATCTGAAAGCTGAAGGCAAGCGGTATGCAGCGATGCTGCGTCGGGTTGGTATTTCTGTAGAAGAAATGACAGCCGAGGGTATGCCGCATGGTTTTTACGAGCATGGTTTTGGCACATACACGGAGGCTGAGATGGGTTTTATGTCTGAGCAGGAGAGACAGATGGTGCGGGACGGCAGTCTGCACAGGGCTTCAGTGGCATGTTTACACTTTATCAAACAATATTTTCGGTGATGATTTGAAAACCTCGGTGTGTCGACAGCTGGTGTAATCACAGTGAGGTTCGCAAAAAGAAAAATAAACAGCACTTGATGGGAAAAAACTGTATTTTTATAATAAAAAAATTCTACAGTATGAACAACAATAAAAGAATGGATACAGGATGCATGAAAGGCGTGAGTTTCCTGTATGCGGAAAGGTGAGTAAAAGATATGTGCAAATATACATGGATGAAACATTTGGGAATTGTGATGCTTGCGGGAGCTTTGGGGCTTTCCGGCTGCGGTGGAAGTGCAAAATCCGGAACACTGACAACAACAAATGCATCTGTATCAGCAGATACGACCACGGAAGCACAGGCTGAAATGTCAGATGCAAATGAACAGTCTGCAGATGGTTTACCGACTGATATGCCATCAGCCTTTGTCTTCAGCAGTGGTGTCGGTGGATGGAGTACCCGGCTGGAGCTGCTAACAGACGGTTCTTTCTCCGGTTCGTATTCGGATACAGATATGGGGGATACAGGAGATGACTATCCCAACGGGACAATGTACGTCTGCAATTTTATTGGACAGTTTGTGGATATCCAAAAGACCGGTGAACATACCTATGAGATGACGCTGGAAGGAACGCAGACAGAGGACATCGATGATGAAATCATAGATGGCGTGCATCGGGTTCCATCTACACCGTACGGTATTGCAGATGGCAAAACATTTATTCTGTATACACCGGATACACCGCTTGACGAGATTCCGGAGGCGCTGGAAGCCTGGGATCCGTATCGTTTTAACGAGGACGGCGATTCCAGAACGACGCTTGGTGCTTATGCCCTTTATAATGAAGCAACGGGGGATGGATTTTTCTCTTACACAGAATAGAAAATGCATTACAATGTATAACAGATGTCAGGGAATATACTCATGACAAAAGCTCTCTTTTGGACAGAAATAACGTCGAAAAGAGAGCTTTTTATATATGGTATGTTATTTAGTCGGCACAATCTCCAGCCAGTAACCATCCGGATCCTGGATAAAGTAGATGCCCATGTCCGGATTCTCAAAACAGATGCAGCCCATTTTTTCGTGTAAAGCATGGGCGGCTTCCATGTTGTCGGTTTTGAATGCCAGATGGAATTCTTCGTCACCGAGATTGTAGGGTTCTGTACGGTCTTTGAGCCAGGTCAGTTCCAGTTCGAAATCGGTAGTGTCGTTGCCCATATAGACGATGATAAAGGAGCCGTCGGAGGCTTCCTTACGACGCAGCTCGTGGAGACCGAGTGCAGTTTCATAAAAGGTCATGGAGCGTTTCAGGTCAAGAACATTGTAGTTTTCGTGGTACATCTGGAATTTCACGGTAAAATCCTCCTTAAATTATTCTTATATGGTTATACATTCACCGTCGTAGTGCAAATGATGGAATAGTGTTTGCTCCGGCAACGGATTCTCCTGCAGATACCGGTCAATAATTGAAAAATCGTTCCAGAAATGCATGGGAAACATATGCCGGATCTGCACATGGGAGAGAAGATAGTTCATGCCCATGGCATAATCGGTTTCCTGCCGGGGATCTAACGGGGCAAAAGCCAGATCAATCGGTTTATTCTGCAGATATTCGATTTCCTTCTTGTAGTCTCCTGCCATTTTTCGGTTGTCACTTTCCGTTTCTCCGGGCCAGCTCCACCAGTGCAGATCTCCGGCATGGTAGATATAGCGGCTCTGATAGTAAATCAGAAAGGCGCAGCCGCGGTCGGTGGAATGCAGGGTATGGATCACAAGTGGCTGCCCCTGTCGGTCGGTCAGTGTGGTGTCCGTATGTGTCGGTAAAAACGTGACGTCCGGAAGTGGGTCTGCACTGTGCTTTTTTGTCCGTTGGAATGCGCGTCTGATCTCATTGGCAAAGAGCCAGTGCACATCAGGGTGTTTGTGGAATAAGGTAAAGATTTCCGGGTTGTAGTGATCCGGGTGACTGTGACTGCAGAATACAAACAGCTCCTTTGACGGATCGAGGGGAGGGATGTCCCCTTTGTAATAATCAAACAGCCAGTAGCTGTGTGCCCATTCGAGAAGAAAACCGCTGTGGTTGATGTAGGTGATTTTCATAGGTATATCCTCTGTTTTCATGATGTGTAAAAGTATATAGAATCAAAAAGAAATAATCAAGTAAAATGTGAAAGCATGGAAAAAAGAAGGCATCCACGGTATAATTGTGTTGCACAGCACAAAATAAAACTGTATGCAGTATCCGGAATGTCCGCGTGAGGAACTGGTGGGCTGTTGGTACAAAGATAGCGTGTAAAACAGCTGTACGGCTAAGAAATACAGAAAAAGAATAAATTTAGCCGTACGACAAAATTTTTGAAACCTCAGACTATAGCTCTCCATCTAATAAGTGTAAGAAGAAAGGATTCGAATCCCATTTCCATTTACAGGAGACAAAAACATGCAAATAAGAAAAAGATCCATCATCGATCCGGCCTGCTTTATGGAGCAGATCGATCAGTATATGGACAGGATGTATAAGACCGCATGGGCGATTTTGAAAAATGAAACCGATGTGGCGGATGCCATACAGGAATCCATTACTGACGGCTATGAGAAGCGAAAGACACTTCGGCAGCCGGAGTATTTTTGTACCTGGATGCTGCGTATCCTGATCAATAACTGTTATCAGATCCTCAGGCAGTACCGGAAGGAAACATACGGGGAGATCCCGGAGACCGGCGCCGAAGACAGCTATCTGGAAGACGATGGCTTCAAACAGCTGATCCGGTATGTCGATGAGAAGTATCAGCTGGTGCTGACATTGTATTATGCAGATGAATGTACGGTGAAAGAAATCGCCGAACTGTTGCAAATGAAGGAAAATACAGTCAAGACCTGGCTGGCACGGGGCAGGGAGCAGGTAAGGAGGTATCTGGATGCATAAGACAGAGCAGGATTTCAACAGGAAACAGGAGCTGGATGAGCGCATCCGCAGTCAGATGCAGAAAAAATCGAGATTGCCGGATGATGTGCAGAGGGCGAAGAAGCGGGCTTTTGCAGCCATAGAAAAACAGCAGGGACCAGACGGAGATAACAGAGAACAGAAAGCACAGAGCCAGAGGAAAACTACACAGGCAAATATGGAAACTGTGGAAAATACAGATGCAAAAGAACGAGAGAAAATCTCGGAGATAAAGAAAACGGTGTGGAAGAAATGGCTTGGCGGTGTCGCCGCGGCTGTGGTGGTTTTCTCATGTATCTGTATCGCCAATCCGGTACTGGCGGAGAATATTCCGATCATCGGGCATGTGTTTGAAATGATCAGTAACAGTATACAATTTGGCGGAGATTTTTCTTCCTATGCTGAGCCGGTAAAACTGGAAAGCACAGCAGACCTTGAGGATGAGACAAAGCAGAGAGTTTCTACGCTGATTGAAGAGACAAAAGATGATGATCAGGCAAGCCTGACGGTAGGCGATGTAACGATTACCCTGGATGAGGCGTACTGTAATGGAAAGTATCTGTATATCAGTATGGTGTTAAAATCTAAGGAAAAGCTTGTAGAAAATATGGATGCTGTTGGAATGGCAGTTGTGCATTTAATGGGGGAAATGCGATTTTCCTATGCACAGGGGTGGGATATTTTGCAGGACGAAATAGACGGAAAATTGCTGGATGAATATACCTATGTTGGCATGTTTCGACACAATATGGCAGATTCTCTGGACGATTTCAACAATGAACGGAGGAAAGAGAATGACGAAAACATGGAGGTTCCGGATAACTTTACAGTGCGGATGTATATGGGAGCCGTAGATGCTACTTTTTCAGGAAATAAAGTCTATAAAGATCTGACATTTAACGGACCGTGGGAATTTAAGCTGGATGTTTCCGTGAAACGGGAAAATGTGACGGAATATGTGGTGAATAAAAAGGAGAAAGAAGTCTTTAAAGCAATCACGCTGGTAAAGACTCCTTTTGAAATCGTTGCTGAATGGGAGCTGTACCGGCCTGCACTTCCGGCGGGCGAAGATTATGATATTATACTGCTGGATGCGGATGATGAACCGCTGCCCATCGGCCAGAGTCCGGATGATTTTAGTATTGCCGGGCATGATATTTCCGAAATAACCGCCTATGTCGTAACAGATGTTGAATTCTTTGATGGTATAAAATCCTATACCTACGGTGGAAGAAAACTGTCGGAGGATATGCCCGGTATGGAGTTAAAACAGCTTCTGGAGCAAAAATCGATCTATTCCGAAAAAGTAATATTTGAATAAAAAACAGCATCATTGTATGTGTAAAAAAACATAAAAACCCTGTTTTCATATGCAAAATTCTGGTGTATAATACGAACTCGCTACAGAAAAAAACAAGGAGGATGCATATGAAAACAACACAGAACGATATGACCGTCGGCGATCCGATGCGGATCATATTGAGCTTTACAATGCCAATTTTTATCGGTAATGTATTCCAGCAGTTTTACAATATGGCTGATACGATCATCGTCGGCAAATTCGTCGGCAACAGTGCGCTGGCGGCGGTTGGCAGTACCGGTACGATCATGTTTATGCTGTATGGCTTTGTGGTCGGTATGACAGCGGGCTTTACGGTATTGACGGCACAGAAGTTTGGCGCGGGCGATATGAAGGGCATGCGCCGTACGGTGGCCGGTGCGGGGGTTTTGTCACTGGTCATGGGTATATTGCTGACGATTCTGTTCATGACTTTTATGAAACCGCTGTTGGCGATCATGCACACTCCTTCGGATATATTTGCGGATGCCTACAGCTACATTATGATCGTCAGTGCCGGCATTCTGGCGCAGATGCTTTACAATCTGCTTTCGAGTATCCTGCGTGCGATCGGCAACAGCAAGATTCCGCTGGTCTTTCTGATCATCAGTGCGCTGTTAAATATCGTGCTGGATATGGTATTTATCATTGCCTTCGGTATGGGGGCTAAGGGAGCTGCATTTGCGACGGTGATCTCGCAGGGCGTGTCCGGTGTGCTGTGCCTGTTTTATATTATGGCGAAGGTGCCGGTGTTGCATCTGAAAAAAGAAGATCTGCGCGTGGGTAAGGTAGTTTACGGTATCCAGTTAAAAATCGGTATCCCGATGGCGCTGCAGTACTCGATCACGGCAATCGGGACGATGATGGTGCAGTCTTCATTAAATATCCTCGGTTCCACGCTGGTGGCTGCGTTTACAGCCGCCAACAAGATCGAGCAGGTTATGACGCAGGCGTATGTGGCCATGGGAACAACGATGGCGACCTATGGCGCACAGAATATGGGAGCTGGTAAGGTAAAGCGTATCCGGGATGGCTTTGCAGCGACAACAAAGATTGCCGTCGTATATTCTATTGTTACGGCTGCACTGGGTATGACGGTGGGAAAATATCTCACATATCTGTTTGTATCCGAGAATGTGACGGTCATCATGCAGTCTGTCGATATTTATCTGAAATGCATCGGTTTCTTCTTTATCCCGCTGGCCGTGGTCAATATTTACCGCAATGGTATCCAGGGTCTTGGTTATTCCCTGCTGCCAATGATGGCCGGAGTGGCAGAGCTTGTCGGTCGTGGTATTGTGTCCGTGATTGCAGCACAAAAGAGGAGCTATCTCGGTGTCTGTCTGGCCAGTCCGGTAGCCTGGGTACTGGCAGCGGCCCTGCTGATGGTGATGTATTTTTATATCATGAATGTAGATATGAAAAAAATATTTGGAACAAACGGAAGAGAAAAGCAGTAGCCGGACGAACGTTTGAAAAAGTATCGCAGAAAAAGCCAAGGTTACACAGAAGTTGTCTTGTGTATATTGGCTTTTTTTCAATTATGAGGTAGAATAGTGTAGTATTTGAAAAATGAGGTACAGGGTGGTACCAGTAAGATCAGCCGGAAACGTGCTGATCCTTTTTGCGCAAATCAGGGTGTATTGCCTTTGCAGCAGACACAGGACTGGTTTGAAGAAATCCTGTGAATGGGGAATATAATTTTATGGAAAAATTACAAATGAAACGGCATCCCGGTTTTTATGAAGGGATGCGGGATGGTATTCCGATCGCACTGGGATACTTTGCAGTGGCCTTTTCGCTGGGAATCACAGCGAGGAAGGTGGGCATGAATGCTTTGCAGGGCTTTCTGTCCAGTATGTTAAATCATGCGTCCGCAGGGGAATATGCGGAATTTACGGTTATCGGTGCAGGTGCACCGTATATTGAGATGGCGCTGATCATTCTGGTGACGAATGCGAGGTATCTTCTGATGAGCTGTGCACTGAGCCAGAAGATGGACCTGAAAACGGGACTTTTGCACCGGATTCTGGTGGGCTTTGGCATTACGGATGAGATCTTCGGGGCGTCGATCGCGAGAAAGGGTGCGGTAGATCCGTGGTACCATTATGGTGCGATGCTTATGGCGATTCCGGCATGGTCTTTTGGTACGGCTATTGGTATTGTTGCGGGCAATATTCTGCCGACAGCGGTGGTCAGTGCACTGGGTGTGGCTTTATACGGTATGTTTCTGGCGATTATCATACCTCCGGCCAGGGAGAATAAGGTGATCGCCGGGCTGATCGTTGTCAGCTTTCTGGCCAGTTTCCTGGCAACACATATCGGAGTGCTGGCGAATCTGTCCGGCAGTATGCGTACAATCCTTTTGACGGTGGTGATTACGGCAGTGGGGGCGGTGCTGTTCCCGGTGAAGGAAGCAGGAAAGGAGGATACGACAGATGAGTCATAATATTTATATTTATATTCTGGTAGCGGCACTGACCTCTACACTGATCCGTGTGCTGCCGCTGACACTGATCCGCGGTAAGATAGAGAATACGTTTATACAGTCTTTTCTGTTTTATCTTCCCTATGTAACGCTGGCGGTCATGACATTTCCGGCGATCGTGGAGTCTACACAGCAGCCCATCGCGGGGGTGGCGGCTCTGATTTTGGGTATTGTAGCGGCCTGGTACGGCGCAAGCCTGTTTCAGGTTGCCATTTTAAGCTGCGGTATCGTGTTTGTACTGGAGCTGGTACTGAGGTTTATTGTATAGGAAAGAAAAGATTCCGGAAGTCCTGAAAAAGATTTCCGGAATCTTTTTATGCTTTTGTGCTTTCAATATAGGATTTGATCGCTGCAAAGCTCTCGGCACTGATGTCGTGTTCCATCTTGCAGGCATCACCGGTGGCGGTCTCGGGGGAGACGCCGAGGGAGATCAGCCAGTTGGAAATCAGAGCATGACGTTCATACACGGTTTCGGCCCGGAGACGTCCGGTGTCGGTAAGGGTGATATAGCCGGAATCCGCCACATCGATCAGGCCGCTCTGGCGCAGATTTTTCATGGCAACACTGATACTGGGCTTGGAATAGCCGAGCTTGTGTACGATGTCGATAGAACGGACATTCGGTTGCTCTTTACTCAGCATAAGGATCGCTTCCAGATAATCCTCAACGGACTCCTCGGACTTGTGCTGCTGATATAGCATAAGTTAACCTCCTTTAGGTTTGTGTGATAAAAGTTAGAAAATACTAACAACAGTATAACAGCAGAGACAGGTAAAAGCAAGGTGTAATTTCTACAAAAAAAATTCAAAAAAAGTGAAAAGTTATGCTTGAACAACCGGAGGAGAAGTCATTATACTATGCAGTAACGAGAAGGGCAGTACAGAAGATGTCGTGTGAGTTTGGTCAATACAGGAAGAATGCCCTTTTCTGAAAATGATAATCCATACTGGTCAACAAACACAAAAACAGGAGGTACGAAAGTATGATTAGTTTTGATCTGAAGAAAACAGGTATTTTTGCAGCAGGAGTCGCATTCGGTACAGCCGGTATCAAGATGCTGTCCAGCAAGGATGCCAAGAAAGTATACACCAACTACACAGCAGCTGTTCTGAGAGCTAAAGACTGTGTAATGAAAACTGTAACCACTGTACAGGAGAACGCAGAGGATATCCTTTCCGATGCTAAATCCATCAACGAAGAGCGAGAGGCAGAAGCGGCAGCAGCTGAGGTTGAGGATGCTGAAGAAACAGCAGCAGAGGAGACCGCAGAGGCTTAATCTGTACGAAAAGAAAAGAGCAGTATTTTGTTTGCACCTGCCGTAATGGCAGGTGTAACTTTTAGGTACTGTATATAGGCTGGTCTGACAGATATAGCGTATATATGGCTGAAATACTGTGATACGGATAAAGAGGAGATAGACGATGAAGTTTACGATAAAACATGAGGCTTACCATCGCATGCGTATTCATCTGTTCTGCAGGAAGATGACTTTTGCCGAGGCCGATATCCTGCAGTATTATCTGCAGACTGCAGTTATGGTCAAAAATGCCAAGGTATATGAAAAGACCGCGGATGCGGTGATCGAGTATACCGGCGACCGGGCGCAGGTGATTACGCTGATGCGAAATTTTCATTACGATGACGTAGAGGTTCCGAACGGACTGATCGAAAACTCCGGCAGGGAGCTGAATGCGGCATATAAGGAAAAAATGATCCAGAAGGTCATTTTGCATTATGCCGGCAAAATTGTGCTGCCGTATCCGGTACGTGCCGGTATGGTGGCTGTGCGTTCGCTGAAATATATCAAACACGGTATTACGACGCTGTGGCACAGAAAGATTGAGGTGCCGGTACTGGATGCTGTGGCCATCGGTGTATCTGTGGTACGTCAGGATATTGATACGGCAGGTTCGATCATCTTCCTGCTGGGTATTGGTGAACTTCTGGAAGAGTGGACACATAAGAAATCTGTCGATGATCTGGCCAGAAGCATGTCCTTAAATGTCAGCAAGGTATGGCTGAAAAAGGAAGGTCAGGAGATCCTGGTGGATACGACAAGTGTACAGTCCGGAGATGAAGTTGTTGTACATATGGGCAATATCATTCCATTTGACGGTTGTGTGACAGACGGTGAGGCTATGGTCAATCAGGCCTCTCTGACAGGTGAGTCTGTACCGGTTCGCCGTGTGGCAGGTGCATCTGTCTATGCAGGTACGGTTGTAGAAGAGGGCGAGCTGACGCTCAAGGTGAAGTCTGTCGGCGGTTCCAGCCGTTTCGAGAAGATCGTGGAGATGATCGAGGAGTCTGAAAAGCTGAAATCCGGTCTGGAGAGCAAGGCAGAGCACCTGGCAGACAGTCTGGTACCGTACAGTCTGGGTGGCACGGCTCTGACGTATCTTCTGACCCGCAATGTGACAAAGGCGCTGTCGATTCTTATGGTTGATTTTTCCTGTGCACTGAAGCTGGCTATGCCGATTTCTGTACTGTCTGCGATCCGTGAGGCACAGCAGTACGGTGTGACTGTCAAGGGCGGACGTTTCCTGGAGGCTGTGGCTGATGCGGATACGATCGTTTTTGACAAGACGGGTACGCTGACCAAGGCAAAACCGACGGTTGTTGAGGTGGTTCCGTTTAACGGCGAGAGCCCGGATGAGCTGCTGCGTCTGGCTGCCTGCCTGGAGGAGCATTTCCCGCACTCTATGGCGAAGGCTGTGGTACAGGCGGCTACGAAGAAGCATCTGCAGCATGAAGAGATGCATTCCAAAGTGGAATATATGGTGGCACATGGTATTTCTTCGACAGTGGATGGCAAGCGGGTCGTGATTGGCAGCTACCATTTTGTGTTCGAGGATGAGAAGTGTGTGATTCCAGAGGAGAAAAAGGCACAGTTTGATGCGCTTCCGGAGGAGTATTCCCATCTGTATCTGGCCATCAATAACCGGCTGTCAGCGGTGATCTGTATCGAGGATCCGCTGCGGGATGAGGCAAAGCTAGTGGTCAAGGCGCTTCGTAAGGCAGGGCTTTCAAAAATTGTGATGATGACGGGAGACAGTGACCGGACGGCTTCGGCGATTGCAAGGTGTGTCGGTGTGGATGAGTATTATGCCGAGGTGCTGCCGGAGGACAAGGCGCGGTTTGTGGAGCAGGAGAAGGCGAAGGGCCGCAAGGTTATTATGATCGGTGATGGTATCAATGATTCACCGGCTCTTTCGGCTGCGGATGTCGGGGTAGCGATCAGTGATGGTGCGGAGCTGGCCAGAGAGATTGCGGATATTACTGTGGATGGTAATGATCTGTATCAGATCGTGGCTTTGAAGAGAATCAGTGATGCGTTGATGAAGAGGATCAGGGCAAATTACAGGTTTATCGTGGGATTCAATGGTATGCTGATCGGACTTGGTGTGGCCGGGGTGGTACAGCCGACGACTTCAGCGTTGCTGCATAATACTTCTACTCTGTTGATCGGGGTGAAGAGTATGACGAATTTGATTGAGAAATAATAGGGGGTGATGAGGGACGGACGGATGCTCTGCCGAAAAGCCGGTGGTCTGTCTGCTCTCTGGAAAATCCCGACGCTTGGGCGATGGTTCTAAGCCAAAAGAGGCCGTGTATAAAAGGTACCGGATGCATTCGCTGTGTTTCCTGATGAAAACACAGCTCAGGGCATCCTCATCTGCCGTCTGGGAGACGTCAGATGCCCTTTTATACGCGGTCTCTTTTGACTAAGAACCAGTCAGCCCGCGCTTTAGGGATTTTCCAGAGAGCAGACAGACCACCGGCTTTTCGGCAGAGGCATCCTGACTTTGGAGGGGAGTGGCAGGGTGGTGGGGAGTGAGGCACAGGGCGGGCTGCGCCCTGCTGTGCGGTCAGGGAAGGTTTGTGGGTGAGGATATGTAAATGTTGAAAAAGACTATAGAAAGAAACGTATTTTAAAAGGAAAAATATGATACAAAAAGTGTTGACAAAGGGCAGTAAATAGAATACTATAATATTACAGAATAGCTTAGCATTAATGTCTAAGTATATTTTGAAAAGGTGTGCCACTACCAAAGGTATGAAGTGTGGAGCGATATGGCTTGGTGTGCTGCTACCAAAGGCGTTGAAATGCAGAACCATATAGGTTGGTGTACCACTACCAAAATCGTTGAAGTGTGGGACAATAACGGGAAGCGCAGGCTTCCCATTTTTTATAGGAGGTACGTGTGAAATTTGAAAAAGTACAATTTGTATATGTAGATGTTCAATATTTGAAATATTTACATAGCATTGAACCTGAAATCTTTTTTGATAAAAAGAATGAAAGTTACAGGTTGAAGCCACATTTAGGAATATTAATACAAAATGAGGATACGGAATATGTGATTCCCCTGACATCAGCAAAAGAGAAACATAAATTTTGGCCGGATGTTACAGCAAATTGGTATCGAATATATGAAATCGTCAATATAGAAAAAGATAAAATAACAGAGCATGATATTCTGGTTGAAATCAAGAACCATAAAATTTTACAAAAACTATGTCCGAAAGAAGCTATAGCTGCACGGCAAAGAATATTGTCAGTGCTTGATATTCGAAAGATGTTTCCGGTAGATAAAAGTGTATATAAAAAAATTGATTTTAAAATTGACAGCAATTCTGACGTATCTACAAAACAAAGAACATTTCTAATGATCAAAGAATATAATTTCCTTTATGAAAGATCCAAAGAAATAGAACTAAAAGCAACGAAAATATATGAAAAACAGGTAAAAAAACAAAAGGTACTTCCGTATCATTGTGATTATCTGAGACTTGAGAAAGCATTGGAAAACTATAAAAAAATTTCACAAGAGAAATAACGTATATTTTTGGTGATTACAAAAACAGAAATCAAACATGTGGAAGCGGTGTCAAAGATTGTGACGCTATTATATGGTCAGGGGTATATGGTAAATGAGATTGCGCGGATGACGGGGGAGACAGAAGAGACAGTGGCGGATATTTTGCATCTGTTCAAAAGGTAGAACACGAAAAAAGAAATAAGAAAAAGTTTAGAGTTTTTTTCTGGAAAATAGTGTATGCTATAGGACAGAAGAAAGTGATAAAGGAGTGAATTGGTATGTGTACAGCGGCAACGTATCAGACGAAGGATTTTTATATGGGGCGGACACTGGATTATGAGTTTTCCTATGGGGAGGAGATTGCGGTGGTGCCGCGCAGGTTTCCTCTGGAATTTCGATATGGGAAGAAGCTGGATACGCATTATGCGATGATCGGTATGGCGCATATGGCAGGCGGATATCCGCTGTTTTATGATGCGGCAAATGAGAAGGGACTTGGTATGGCCGGGCTGAATTTTGTGGGAAACGCGGTGTATCAGGAGGAGAGTGCGCAGCTGGAGAATGTGGCGCAGTTTGAGTTTATTCCATGGGTGCTGTCGCAGTGTGCTTCTGTGGCGGAGGCGAGGGAGCTTCTGGTACGGACGAATGTGACGGGAGTGCCGTTTAGTCCGCAGCTTCCGAGTGCGCAGCTGCATTATATGATCGCGGCACCGGACGGATGTATTGTGGTGGAATGTATGGCAGACGGGATGCATGTGTATGAGAATCCGGCGGGGGTGCTGACGAATAATCCGCCGTTTGAGACGCAGATGTTTCTTCTGAACCAGTATATGCATCTGTCGGAAAAGCAGCCGGAGAATCATTTCAGTACGGAGATCGCCATGCAGCAGTACAGCCGTGGTATGGGTGCACTGGGGCTTCCAGGGGATCTGTCTTCGACGTCGAGATTTGCGAGAGTGGCTTTTGTGCGGGCACATGCGCATTCGGCGGATACAGAAGAGGCGAGTGTGAGCCAGTTTTTCCATATCCTTGGTTCGGTGGATCAGCAGAGGGGCTGCTGTGAGGTGGCGGATGGAAAGTATGAGGTGACGATCTATACGTCCTGCTGCAATACAGTGAAGGGCGTTTACTATTATACAACGTATGATAACAGTCAGGTTACGGCTGTGGATATGCATCATGAGGATCTGGACAGTGATGTGGTTGTATCATATCCGATGCTGGAGAAAATGCAGGTATTTAAACAGAATTAGGTATACAGTTTGCTTTGACAGCCAGAGACAGTTGGCGTGTCGGAGCTGGATGACAGGGAAAAGCAGATTCTTCGGTGAAAGTAAGTAGTATGATATGCTGTGGTGACTGGCGAAAGTCAGTTTCCGCAGAAAGAAAGGGTGATACATATGCAGCTGGCAAAGACATTGCGAAACTATGACAGAAAAAATTTGACGAAGGATCTGGTCACGGGTCTGATCATTATGGCCGTTTCGATTCCGATTTCCATGGGGTATGCGCAGATTGCGGGACTTCCGGCGGTCTACGGTCTGTATGGTTCGGTATTCCCTATCCTTTTGTTTGCTTTGTTTTCTACATCACCGCAGTTTATTTTCGGTGTGGATGCAGCTCCGGCGGCTCTGGTGGGAGCGGCTCTCGTGGAACTGGGGATAGAGAGCGGATCAGATCAGGCGATGGCGGTTGTGCCGGTGCTGACTTTTTTTGTGGCAGTCTGGCTGCTGCTTTTTGCCCTGTGCAAGGCTGGCAAGCTGGTCAATTATATTTCTGCACCGGTTATGGGTGGCTTCATTACAGGTATCTGTACGACGATCATTCTGATGCAGGTGCCAAAGCTGATGGGTGGCAGTGCCGGTACGGGAGAGCTGTTCGAGCTGGCAGAGCATATCGGGGAGACTTTTGCACAGATCAATATGCCTTCGCTTATGCTGGGGCTGGTGTCTCTGGCGATATTGCTGGTGATGAAAAGGGTGCTTCCGAAATTTCCTATGGCTGTGGTGCTGATGGCTGTGGGTGCATTGCTGACGGTCTGTTTTCCACTGTCAGACTGGGGTATCCGTACGCTGGATGCGGTGGAGCCTGGACTGCCGGTATGGCGGCTGCCGGATTTTTCCGCGATCAGTCTGAAAACGGCGGTAACGTACAGTCTGTCGATTGCGGTAGTGATCATGGCGGAGACGCTTCTGGCAGAAAACAGCTTTGCACAGAAAAACGGCTATAAAATAGAAGACAATCAGGAACTGGTGGCTTTTTCCGCAGGAAATCTTGTGGCAGCACTGACCGGTTGCTGTCCGATCAATGGTTCCGTATCCCGTACAGCGATGAGTGAGCAGTATCAGGGAAAGACACAGCTGACCGGGATTACAGCCGGACTTTCGATGATCTTTGTGCTGCTCTTTGCCACGGGCTTTATCGGCTATCTGCCTGTGCCTGTGCTGACGGCTATCGTGATTTCGGCATTGCTTGGTGCTACGGAGTTTGATCTGGCGGTACGTCTGTGGAAGGTGAGCCGGAAGGAATGTCTGATATTCTTTGGCGCATTTTTCGGTGTACTGATGCTGGGGACGATCAATGGTGTACTGATCGGTATTATTCTGTCTTTCGCGGAAATGATCATCCGTACGGCGAAACCGGTGCGGTGTTTTCTCGGCATTCAGCCAGGACACCGGCATTTCCGGGACCTTGCGGAAAGCGACCAGATCCATGAAATCGAGGGTGTGTTGATCTACAGATTCAGCAGCAGTCTTTTCTTTGCCAATGTGGATATTTTGCAGCGGGATATCGAAGATGCGCTGACAGCAGACACAAAGGCGGTAATCCTGGATGCCAGCGGTATCGGCAGTATGGATATTACGGCAGCAGACCGTATTGCCATTTTGTATCGTTCCCTGAAAGCCAGGGAAATCCATTTTTACATAACAGAGCATATCGCCGGGCTGAATGAGCAGATGCGTTCGCTGGGGCTTGGTTTTCTGATTGAGGAGGGCTGTGTGCGCCGGACAATCCATGTAGCCTTGAAGGATATGGGAATCAATCGTCCATATCCGTTGCAGGGAGATGTGGAGAATATGGAACGATCAGCGGCAAGAAAACGTGTGGACAATCGTGTGCAGGAATTTGTCTGGGCCTTTGGTTCGGATGCGGAGGCACAGATCGAGAAGCAGATCCGTCTGCAGATCGAGCAGCTGAAAGAAAACGGGGATATCGAGGAGCTTTTGCATGGCCGCTGGGCGCATATGGAGGAGCTGGACGAGGATGAATGGATCGAGCATCTGGAAGAGCATTTAAAGGAGATCGTCAATATTTCCGGCAAGGATGAACAGACGCTGGCTGCGCATTTTGAGCAGCATCGCAGGGAAATCCATGCACGTATGGTCAGTGAACATCCGGAACTGGCAGCAAGATTTAAGGAACGCAGACATCTTCTCGATGAGCATCTGAAAGAAAAGAGACCAGAGGTCTATGCACTGGTACTGAAACATCGAGAGAGAAAAGAACAGGAAGAACATTCACAGAAACCGATATAAGAAAGTAAGGGAGCAGATTTGCACCGGTAAGGGGCTGCTCCTTTGCTTTTTCCGCAGAAAAAAGAATAGTGTCAGTCGCAGGAAACCTGTGGACGGTAACAAAATAATTATACAGAGTTTTGGATAAAAAACAAAAGAGGTTCTTGACGGAACGAATAAATGGTGCTAGTTTATAAGTGAAACAAATAAATACAACCTTATTTATTACAAATAGAAAGGAATACTGAGCATGAAACCGATCAAAGAAGGTAAAGTACGTGAGATTTACGACAATGGCGACAGCCTGATCATGGTGGCAACTGACCGTATCAGCTGCTTTGATGTTATCCTGAAAAATGAGGTGACAAAGAAGGGCACGGTGCTGACCCAGATGTCTAAATTCTGGTTTGATATGACACAGGATATCCTGCCGAACCATATGCTTTCCGTTGATGTAAAGGATATGCCGGAGTACTTCCAGCAGGAGAAATTTGATGGCAACAGTATGATGTGCAAGAAGCTGGAAATGCTGCCCGTAGAGTGTATCGTTCGTGGTTATATCACAGGCAGTGGCTGGGCCAGCTACCAGAAGAACGGTGAGGTCTGCGGTATCAAACTGCCGGAGGGACTGCGTGAATCTGACAAACTGCCGGAGCCAATCTACACACCATCTACCAAGGCTGAGATCGGTGATCATGATGAGAATATTTCCTTTGAACAGAGTGTGGAGTATCTGGAAAAGAGATTTCCGGGAAAGGGTCAGGAGTATGCTGAAAAGCTGCGTGACTATACGATCGCACTGTATAAAAAATGTGCAGAGTATGCGCTGACAAAGGGTATCATTATTGCAGATACCAAGTTTGAGTTTGGTCTGGATGAGAATGGCAATATTGTGATCGGTGACGAGATGCTGACACCGGACAGCTCCAGATTCTGGCCGGCTGAAGGATACGAACCGGGACATGGTCAGCCATCCTTTGACAAGCAGTTTGCCCGTGACTGGCTGAAGGCTAATCCGGATAATGACTGGACTCTGCCGCAGGAGATCGTGGATAAGACGATTGATAAGTATCTGCAGGGATATAAGATGCTGACAGGTAAAGAGTTATAATAGAGGTTTTGAGGGACGGACGAACGCGCCTGTGGCCGTGTCGCTCCATCTCATATATGTTTTTCTGCGCTCCGGCTCCGTCGGTCCGAGCCTGAGGTCTCGGACACTTACTCGCTGAAGTCGCTTGAAAAATATATATGAGATGGAGCGGCACGGCCACAGGCGCGTTCTGGTTATAGAGGGTGACGGAGGGGACATGAAAATGGAGAAAATACTTTGTGAAAATCGAATAAAGAAACAGAAAATGTATCGTTAAAAATTTAACAATATGCGAATAGATGTTTCCGTAAGAATTGCGTATACTGTAGGAGGAAAGCGGACAAGACGGCTTTCAGGAGAAACCAAAGGATATGTACAAGGTGAAACGGCGAAAGGAGAATCAGTGTATGAAGATTTTATTTTACGGAACAAAGAATTACGATGAACAGTTTTTTGAGCGTCTGCTTCCGGAGTATCCGGAGATTTCCATAAAGTATATTGAGGCGAATCTGCAGGAGGAGACGGCGGCGCTGGCAAGGGGATGTGAGGCTGTATGTGCTTTTGTTAATGCGGATCTTGGCGAGGCGGTGTTAAAGGAATTAAAGGAGCAGGGCGTAAAGCTGGTGCTGATGCGCTGTGCCGGTTACAATAATGTGGATCTGAAGACGGCGAAAGCATATGGGATCACAGTGATGCGTGTGCCGGGGTATTCGCCGGAGGCGGTGGCGGAGCATGCTATGGCTCTGGCGCTGACGGCAAATCGCCATACGCACAAGGCATACATCAAATGCCGGGAGAATAATTTTGCACTGAATGGTCTGATGGGGGTGAATCTGTTTCATAAAACGGCCGGTATTGTGGGAACAGGAAAGATCGGTGCGGCGATGGCGCGGATCTGCCGGGGCTTCGGGATGCGTGTGATCGCCTATGACTGCTATGAGAATCCGGATCTGGACTTTGTCGAATATGTTTCCCTGGATACGCTGCTGGCAGAGAGTGATCTGATCAGTCTGCACTGCCCGCTGACGGAGGAGACCAGACATATGATCAATGCGGAGTCTATCAGCAAGATGAAGGATGGAGTGATCCTTGTCAATACTTCCCGCGGTGGACTGATCTGCACGGAGGATCTGATCGAGGGTATCCGCGATCATAAATTCTTTGCGGTGGGGTTGGATGTATACGAGGAAGAGACGGATTTTGTCTATGAGGATATGTCGGAGAAGATTTTACAGACTTCGCTGATCCAGCGGCTGTTATCCTTTCCGAATGTGACGATGACTTCCCACCAGGGCTTTTTCACGGAGGAAGCGTTGGACAGTATCGCGCGGACGACGCTGGAAAATGCCACAGCTTTTATGGAGGGCAGAGAGCTGGTAAATGAAGTAAAGGGATAAGCATTACCAGCCATATAGTGTGTGAAAACAAACAAAGTTCCTGTAAAAATCCAATCTGTACAGTAGCGAAAACCATAGTTTGATGGTATGATACAAAAAACTGTAAGATTCGGCCGGTAGACAACCGGTCATGCTGTACAATGGAGAGGACAATTATGGAAAATGTAACAAAGATCGCACTGCTGGGTCTTGGAACGGTAGGTGGCGGTGTATACAAAGTAATCCGTATGCAGGCAGAGGAGATGGAGCGAAAGCTTGGAACGACCGTCGAGATCAAGAAAGTGCTGGTGCGGAATATCGAAAAGGCCAAAGCAAAAGTAGAGGATGCGTCAATTCTGACAAACGATATAGAGGAGATTATACAGGATCACGAGATCCGGATTGTTGTCGAGGTGATGGGCGGTATCGAACCGGCCAAGAGCTATATTCTTAAGGCGTTGCAGGCTGGCAAGCATGTTGTTACGGCCAATAAGGATCTGTTGGCACAGGAGGGTCACCTTTTGATGGATACTGCGGCTGAGAATCACTGCGATCTTCTCTATGAGGCAGCTGTGGCCGGTGGCATCCCGATCATCGGACCATTAAAACAGTCACTGACCGGCAATCATATCACAGAAGTGATGGGTATAGTCAACGGTACGACAAACTTTATCCTGACAAAGATGACACAGGACGGCATGGAGTTTTCCGATGCTCTGAAGCTGGCACAGGATCTTGGCTATGCCGAGAGTGATCCGACAGCAGATGTGGAAGGACTGGATGCCGGACGTAAGATGGCGATTCTGGCATGCGTTGCCTTTAATTCCCGCGTGACCTTTGCGGATGTCCATACCGAGGGTATTACAAAGATCTCAGCCAGAGATATCCGATATGCCCGGGATATGGGGCATGTGATCAAGCTGCTGGGTGTAGCCAGAAATACAGAAAAAGGTGTGGAGGTTATGGTACATCCGATGCTGATCGCACAGGATCATCCGCTGGCTTCTGTCAATGATTCCTACAATGCCGTCTTTGTACGGGGCGATGCCGTGCAGGATACAATGTTTTATGGTCGTGGTGCAGGTGAGCTGCCAACTGCCAGTGCTGTTGTCGGCGATATCTTTGAGATTATCCGCAATATGGCCTTTGGCTGCTGTGGACGGATCGGCTGTACCTGTTATAAAGAACTGCCTATCGTACCGGTGGAAGAGACCTACAGCAAGTATTTTATCCGTATTCGTGTCGAGGACCGTACCGGTGTACTGGCCAGCATTGCTGCTGTATTTGGTAATAATTCTGTCAGTCTCGAGCAGGTTATGCAAAGACGTCGCAAAGAAGACTGTGCTGAGCTGGTATTGATCACAGCAGCTGTCAAGGAGCGGCATCTCAGGGATGCACTGACGATTCTTGAAGGAATGTCGATCGTACGGGAGATTTCTTCTGTGATTCGTGTGGATTAAGGTGTGCCTGGCATTAGAAACAGATCAGAAAATAAAAGAATAATAGCTCATTAAAGCTTTACAGAAAAAATGTCGGTATGCTATGATATAGCTATATATGACCGGCTAACGATTACTCTAGACACCGACGCACACGTCGGGGCCGAAGAAGCAAAGCCTGGGAAGGCATCATTTCCAGGTAGAAACTGACAGGCAAAAGGAAGGTAATCTCACGGGACTCTGGAGAGCATGGAGATATCCATCGCCTACGTGGCTATAACCAACTGGCAAAAGGACAGAGGGCAGCAGATGTAAAAAGAACATCTGTGCTCTCTGTTTTTATATGTTTTTTGAGGAAAAGTAAAACTGCCTTGGACAGACGCCGCAGGAAATCTTCCGGGATATCGAAAACTGCGAAAAACATTCTTAAAACAAAGGGAGCATCATATACAGATAGATGCAGACAAAAGGAGGATGTTTTTATGCGAATGATGTTAGTAGGTGCCGGAGCGGTCGGTGAAAGTATGTTAAAAATTTTAAAATGGCGTGATCCGAAGGGAGAATGGTTGTCGTATGTGCTGGTAGGTGATTATGATGCTGCCAGGGCAAAAGAGGTGGCCGGTATTCTGGACGATGCACGCTTTTCTTCTGCGCAGATCAATGCCACAGATAAAGAGCAGATGAAGACACTGATCCGGGAGCAAGGCATTGATTTTGTGATGGATGCAGCACCGCCGTTTGCAAGTAACTATATTTTTGATGCGGCTTTTGAAGCTGGAGCCAATTACGCCAATATGGGGACCTGGTCTGTGCCGATGGAAGAACCGGGATATGGTACCGGTATCGAAAACAGCTATACAGAGCCGATGACAAAGTATAATTTTGACCGGCATCAAAAGTGGAAGGAAAAAGGGCAGATGGCTGTAATCTGTCTGGGCATCGATCCGGGTGTGGTCAATGTCTTTGCAAAATATGCGGCAACCCATCTTTTGGATACTATGACGGAAGCCCACGTCAAGGATGGCGGCAATCTGTCCGTTCCAGGGGCGGATCCGGATGCGATCCAGTTTGGTTTTAATGTATGGACGGTACTTGATGAGGTCATGAATCCGAATGTGGAATACGACGCTGAGCGGGGCGGTTTTATTGTGGAAAAGGCTTTCGCCGGACAGGAGACGTTTTCGATGCCAGACGGCGTGGGGGACAATACTCTGGTCAAGGTTGAGCATGAGGAGGTCGTGACGTTTGCACGCTTTCTGGCACAGTATGGCCTGAAAAAGGCAACGTTTAAGATCAGTCTGGACGATAATCTGATCACGGCCTTAAAGGTCATCGATCATCTGGGGCTTCGCAGCTTAAAGCCGGTGCAGGTGGGAGAGGTGCAGGTCGTTCCACGGGATGTGGTGGCTGCCTGTGCGCCGCAGCCAAAGGATATCGGCAATGAGATGACCGGCGAGATGCTGGTGGGTGTACATTGCGTCGGGCAAAAGAATGGTGCACATAAGGAATATTTTCTGTACCAGAATTTTGACAATCAGTCTTCCATGGCTCGCTGGGGTTCACAGGCGGTTGTGGCGCAGACAGGCTTTGGCGCAGCCCTGGCTGTCGAGTTGATTGGCAAAGGAATATGGCAGGAGGCGGGGGTATATTCGCCGGAGTATTTTGCACCGGAACCATATCTGGCACTGATGGAAGAGACTGGTTTTTCCTGGCATGTGATCGAAATGTCGACGAAAACAGAGGTATAAACGCAAGTTAATGCGGTCGAAAATATGAAAACATACGAAGAAAACGGCTGCACGTTCTTTCACGACAGGTTGGAGATCGTGGATGTGATTTTTGCAGCATATTGCGTTTTTGAATCAGGCGGCCGGTGAAAAAAACTGAATCACTGTAAATTGTACGAAATATAGAAAAAGTGCAGAGTTTTTCTGCACTTTTTTCTATGGAAATTCCATCTTGAATATGACATAATACAAAATGCAGTTTTTTTAACAGGACAGGTGAAAAAGCTGCGGTACACAAAAATGTGGAGGTAATTATGAAGAGAGAAAAATTTTCTTCCCGTCTGGGATTTATCCTGATTTCAGCGGGATGTGCGATCGGTCTGGGAAATGTGTGGCGTTTCCCCTATATCGTCGGAAAGTACGGCGGGGCAGCTTTCGTATTGATGTATCTGTTTTTCCTGATCGTTCTGGGACTGCCGATTGTGATCGCAGAGTTTGCCGTAGGACGTGCCAGCCAGAAGAGTGTGGCAAAGTCTTTCGATGAGTTGGAACCAAAGGGAACCAAGTGGCATTTGCACAAGTGGACAGCGATTGCCGGTAACTATCTGTTGATGATGTTTTATACAACGATCGCCGGATGGATGATTTTGTACTGCTTCAAGATGTTGCGAGGGGACTTTGCAGCATTGGATACAGAAGGCGTGCAGAACGCTTTTGGCAGTCTGACACAGAATCCGGGGCTGATGACGGTGTGTATGGTCATTATTGTCGTTGTCTGCTTTGCCATCTGTGCCGGTGGTCTGCAAAATGGTGTGGAACGTATCACGAAGGTTATGATGATCTGCCTGCTGGTGTTAATGATTGTGCTGGCTGTACATTCTGTATTTCTCGAAGGTGGACAGGAGGGTATCTCTTTCTATCTGAAACCGGATTTTCACAAGCTTGTGGAAGCGGGGCTTGGCGAAGCTGTTTTTGCAGCACTTGGTCAGTCATTCTTTACCTTGAGTATCGGTATCGGCGCACTGGCAATCTTTGGCAGCTATATTGACAAGGAAAGAGCCCTGCCAGGCGAGGCAATCAGTGTGACTGTATTGGATACCCTTGTGGCACTGATGGCAGGTCTGATCATTTTCCCGGCCTGCTTTGCCTATGGCGTAGAAGCCGGCAGTGGACCGAGTTTGATCTTTATCACTCTGCCGAATGTATTCAATGCCATGGCAGGTGGACGGATCTGGGGCTTCTTCTTCTTCCTGTTTATGTCCTTTGCAGCGATGTCTACGGTTATTGCGGTGTTTGAAAATATCATGTCCTTTGCCATGGACATGACCGGATGCAGCCGTAAAAAGGCAGCAGTATGTAATGCAATCGTCATTATCATCCTGTCGATGCCGTGTATCCTTGGCTTCAATGTGCTGAGCGGCTTTACTCCGCTGGGCGCAGGTACCAATGTGCTGGATCTTGAGGATTTTCTTGTCAGCAACAATATTCTGCCACTGGGCAGTCTGGTGTATCTGCTGTTTTGTACCACAAAGTACGGCTGGGGATTTGATAACTTTGAAAAAGAAGTCAATACAGGTAAGGGCGTGAAGCTGCCAAGAGCCATCCGTAGTTATATGACGTATATCCTGCCGCTGATTGTACTGCTTATCTTTGTGCAGGGTTACATTTCAAAATTCTTTTGATAAAACTGCTGTGTAAATGTGAAAGTATTCTAAAAAACAACAGAGCGTGCTTTTTTTGCCGGATAGGTATGGTACAATAGCCGGTAGAAAATGTCACGCTCTGTTTTTGGTTGATGCCCACAGGGATAAAGCTTTGCCTGTTGCCGGTGCATGTGGTAAAAAAGAGTGAGAAAACAATGGAGTATACATATGCGTATTGAAGAAAAAAAACCGGAAGAACTGCAGGATACAGCCCGTCCGGTCTATGAGTCGGATCTGACGAAGAAAGAAAAACGCCGGATGGAAAAAGAAAAGATCAAAGGAATGTCCGGCACGAAAAAGCTGGGGTATCTGTGGACATACTATAAAATATGGCTGCTCGTCCCACTGCTTGTCGTTGTGGCAGTCGTTACCGGTGTACAGATTTGGCAGAATGCACAGGAAAAGCCGTTGTTATATGTGAATATTTCCGATACGGAGATGGGATCCGATGAAGGCATGGATCGTTTGTCTGAGGATCTGCGCACCTTGCTGGGGGCGGAAAATATCCATGAAACAGTGCCTGTGACCAACAGCGTATTGTCTTCGAGCAACTATGAAGCTTCCGTAATGATGAGTGTATGGCTCAGCACAGGTGAGATGGATATCGTGCTCTGTGATGAAGAAACATACAGAGAGTATGAAGCACAGGGGGTATTCCTGTCAGCAGAAGAACTGTTTGGCGATGATCTTTCGCTGGCAGCGGATCATATTCAGGACGGTATGGTGACGCTGGATACAGCGCGTATATCCGCCTACGGCATCGTCCCGTACAGTCCCGTCTGTGCCGGAGTACTGACAACCGCAACACACAAAGAGGAAGCAAAAGAGGCACTGTTATATCTGACCGGCGTTCGATAAATAGCTTTTTCGGTTGTATGTAACGAAGTGTGTGCCTCCTGGGGCGTCCGTCCGTCATATTCATTTGCAAAAGAAGCACATGACATCTCTTTACTTCTATGGTAAGATAAAAATTACGCATGCAGATACAGAAAACAATATCCCGGCATGCAAATCCATAAGCAAAGAAGAGAAATCCCATGAAAAAACTATTACGTTATCTGAAGGAGTACCGGAAAGAATGTATCCTGGCTCCTCTGTTCAAGATGCTTGAAGCATGCTTTGAACTCTTTGTGCCCCTTGTAGTGGCCTCCATCGTAGATATCGGTATCGCTGGAGAAAATAAAAGCTATATTTTAAGCCGTGCCGGTATCATGGTAGCCCTCGGTATCATCGGCCTGCTGTGCTCCGTAACCGCACAGTACTTTGCTGCCAAGGCTGCCGTCAGCTTTTCCACAAAGCTGCGCCATGTCCTGTTTTCCCATATCGAAAGTCTGTCCTTCACAGAGCTTGACACCATGGGAACCTCGACGCTGATTACCCGTATGACCAACGACATCAATCAGGTACAGAACGGCGTCAACCTCGTTCTGCGCCTGTTTTTACGTTCCCCGTTCATCGTCTTTGGCGCAATGATCATGGCCTTTACGGTCAATGCGAAAGCCGCACTGGTCTTTGTGGTGACGATCCCTCTGCTGTCGGTCGTTGTCTTTGGCATTATGCTTCTGAGCATGCCAATGTTCAAAAAGGTACAGGCTGCCCTCGATCGCGTACTGGGAAAAACCAGAGAAAATCTGACCGGTGTGCGTGTAATCCGTGCTTTCCACAGAGAAGTGCAGGAAACAGAAGAATTTATGGACATGAATGCCCAGCTGAACGTACTGCAGCGCTTTGTCGGTAAATTTTCCGCATTGATGAATCCGCTGACGCTGATCATCATCAATATGGCGATCGTTGTCGTTCTCTATGTTGGCGGTCATCAGGTTGATGATGGTATCCTGACCCAGGGACAGGTGATTGCACTGGTCAATTATATGTCCCAGATTCTTGTGGAGCTGGTGAAGCTGGCCAATCTGATCATTTCCGTGACAAAGGCTGTAGCCTGCGGTAACCGTATCCAGCAGATTCTGGAGGTGAAGCCGTCCCAGAAGGATGGACAGCTGGAGGATGGTGCACAGCATACAGAGGATGACTATATCGTATTCGACCATGTTTCCATGTGCTATAGCG
Source organism: uncultured Lachnospiraceae bacterium (assembly GCA_934394565.1). Taxonomy (GTDB): domain Bacteria; phylum Bacillota; class Clostridia; order Lachnospirales; family Lachnospiraceae; genus UBA11957. The sequence goes on along the minus strand of CAKRQV010000002.1, from coordinate 179,877 downwards.
GCTCCAAGGAGCCATCTCTGGAAGATATTACCCTGCATGTGAAAAAGGGACAGACCATCGGTGTGATCGGAGGTACAGGTTCCGGTAAGACAACACTGGTACATCTGTTGCCGAGATTTTATGATATCAGTAAAGGAAAGCTTTCCATCGATGGTATTTCCGTAAATGACTACCAGCTCGAAGCACTGCGTGCCAGGATCGGTATCGTTATGCAGAAAGCCGTCCTGTTTTCCGGAACGATCCGTGAAAACCTGCTCTGGGGTAATCCGGGAGCAACGGATGAAGAGTTATATGAAGCGTTAAAAACAGCCCAGGCGCTGAATGTTGTGGAAGCCAAGCCGCTCGGCCTTGATGAGCCGGTAGAGCAGGGCGGACGCAATTTCTCCGGTGGACAGAGACAGCGTCTGACGATCGCCCGGGCGCTGGTCAGAAAGCCGGATATCCTGATCCTCGACGACAGTGCTTCGGCGCTTGACTATGCAACGGATGCCGCTCTGCGTCAGGCTATCCGGGAAATGGATACAGATACGACCGTATTTATCGTATCCCAGCGTACCGCCAGCATTCATTCCGCAGATCAGATCGTGGTACTCGATGATGGCCGCGCTGTCGGTATCGGTACACACGATGAACTACTGGAAAGCTGTGAGGTTTATCGTGAGATTTACGATTCCCAATACAGAAAGGAGGAGGCATAATGGCTGGTAAGACAAAAGCAAAGGTCAAAAAAGGTACATTATCCAAAATCCTTAGATATGTAAAGAAACAGAGCGGATGGCTCATCCTTTCCCTTCTGATGGCGGCGTGCACGGTAGCCGGCACATTGTATCTGCCGGTACTTTCCGGTCAGGCGATCGACTGTATTATAGGACCGCAGAAAGTGGATTTTACGAAAATCTATGGTATTGCACATCTGATGATCCTGGTGATCCTGCTGACGGCGGTCTGCCAGTGGATTATGAATGTGGCAAATAATCATGTCACTTATGAAGTTGTCCGCAATCTGCGAGAGGATGCCTTCAAAAAGATCGAGATTCTGCCACTGTCCTATCTGGACAGACATCCGTCCGGTGAGATCGTGAGCCGCGTGATCACTGATGCGGACCAGTTTGCTGATGGTCTTTTGATGGGCTTTACCCAGCTGTTTACCGGTGTGCTGACAATCGCGGGTACGCTGGGTTTTATGCTGTCGGTCAATCTGAAAATCACTCTGGTGGTGGTACTGGTCACACCGGTATCCCTCTTTGTTGCAGCGTTTATTGCCAAAAGAACCTATAATATGTTTATCCTGCAGTCAAAGACTCGCGGTGAGCAGACCACGTTGATCGATGAAGCCATCGGCAACCAGAAGATCGTGCAGGCCTTCGGCCAGCAGGAAAGTATGCTGGAGCATTTTGACGAGATCAATGACAGACTGCAGAAATGTTCTTTACAGGCCGTATTTTTCTCTTCCCTGACCAATCCGTGTACACGTTTTGTCAACAGTCTGGTCTATACCGGTGTGGCACTGTGTGGCGCGTTTCTGGTCATCGGTGGAGGCTTGAGCGTAGGTCAGCTGAGCTGTATGTTAAGCTATGCAAACCAGTATACCAAGCCGTTTAATGAGATTTCCGGGGTGGTAACAGAGCTGCAGAATGCTCTGGCCTGTGCGGGACGTCTGATTGAGCTGATCGAAGAAGAACCACAGGTGCCAGATGCCGCCGATGTCGCTGTACTGACTGAGGCGAAGGGCCATGTGGAATTAAAGAATGTTGCTTTTTCCTATGTGCCGGAGAAGCCACTGATCGAGAACCTGAACCTGCATGTGAAGCCGGGTGAGAGAGTGGCTTTGGTTGGTCCGACAGGTTGTGGTAAAACAACGCTGATCAATCTGCTGCTTCGTTTTTACGATGTAAATAAGGGCAGTATTTCCGTAGATGGCACGGACATCCGCGATTATACCAGAGAGAGTCTGCGTGGCAATTTTGGCATGGTGCTGCAGGATACCTGGCTCAAAAACGGTACGATCCGTGAGAACATCTGTATGGCTAAGCCGGAGGCGACTGAGGAAGAGATGATCGCTGCAGCCAAAGCCTCCCATGCGCACAGCTTTATCAAGCGACTGCCGAAGGGGTATGACACATATATCCAGGAAGATGGCGGTAATCTGTCCCAGGGCCAGAAGCAGCTTCTTTGTATCACCCGTGTTATGCTGTGTCTGCCGCCGATGCTGATCCTTGATGAGGCAACCTCTTCGATCGATACCCGTACGGAGATCCGCATTCAGAAGGCTTTTGCGAAGATGATGGAGGGCAGAACCTCCTTTATCGTAGCCCACCGTCTGTCAACGATCCGCGAAGCTGATGTGATCCTTGTTATGGAGGATGGCCATATTGTCGAGCAGGGCAGCCATGATACCTTACTAAAGAACAATGGCCTGTATGCAAAGCTGTATAACAGCCAGTTTTCTGCATAAAAGTTTTTTGGATATTTCATATGATTTTACAGTCCCTGCCGGTTGCGCTTGCATCCTGGCAGGGATTAGTGTAATATAAACAGGTGAGTGACTGCAGGGAAGGCAGCCCATGGAAAATGCTGGATACATACAGCAAATATGAAAGAAAGACCGGTAAAGAAATGACTGTAGATAATCAATTTGTTTTAAAAAAATTACAGGGACTGGAAAATGCAACGGTAGTATTTTCCACAACTACAAAGCATCCGTTTATCATCTGTGACGAAGAAACCTACGATGATGAGATGCTGGTATTTGCCACTGTTGAAGACATGCAGGAACATGTGAAAGAATATACAAAGAAGGGCTATCTGCTGCACGGTGTGACCGTACCGCAGGACAAGCTGCCCCGTTTTTTGAGCGAATGCTTTTCTCTGGGTGTAAACCAGCTGGTATTCTTTGAGAACGGTACACGCTTCTCGGTAAGCCTGGACAAGATCGTGATCCGTCCGGATTATTCCAAGCTGGAGCAGCAGAAGCGTCCGCTGATCAATGCGGAGCTGCAGCTGTCGGTGCTGTACTTTATTCAGGAGCTCAGTCGCCAGATCAAGGATGAAGACAGAGATCAGGAACAGTTAAAGCAGATGGAAGAGGAGCTGGCCGCCAATATGGCAAAAGCACAGTTTCTGGTTCCAATCAAGCTTAAAGAGCCGTTAAAGCCGGGCGAAAAGCTTGAGCCGGGCAATTTCAGCCTGACCATGGTCAATACCAAGGAGGGTGAACAGTTTTTGCCGATTTTCAGTGATGTGAAAGAGTATTCCATCTTTAATAAAGAAAATCAGTATCAGGGCATCCTGATGACGATCGACAACCTGCGGCAGCTGATCAAGGATCCATGTAAGGGACTGATGCTGAATCCGAATTCCATCGCCCTGCGTCTGAATGATAAGATGGTGGATGGCATTTTGCAGAGATTTTTTGAATTTGAATAAAAAACAGATGATGAAAAAGAGAGCAGAGCTGAGGAAAGTGCGGCAATGCTCTCTTTTGTGTTGCAAAAAGCGGACAGCGGGAAGCCCTGTTCGGGGTATTTACGCGAGCAACGAGCCAAAGTCCGTGCTTGTACAAGACCTTGGCGATTGCCGCGATAACTTGAGAAACCCGCAGAGCATGTTTCTCATAGTTGTATGTGAAACGCATTGAAAACCGGGCATATATCTAGTATAATAATACGGATTTTATGAACCTGTAGAGGTGGATGTGGATGGAAGCAGAGACAGTGCTGGAGCCTTATGCGTATTCCGGGCGTGAGGATCTGACAGAGATCGAGATTCCGGCGGGAACGGTATCAGTAGGGCGCTATGCGTTTTATAATTGCAGAAACTTAAAAAAGCTGTATCTGCACAGCGATATCCGGGATCTTGGCGCGGGGGTATTTACCGGCTGCCGGAAGATCGAGTGTATCGAGATTACGATGGTAGAGGATAAACCTTCCATTTTAAAAGAGATTCTGATGGAGTTAAACCAGCAGCTGGTGGTGATCTGTCACGGTGCTGTGGAGGCAAAGCTATGGTTCCCGGAGTATTTTGAGGAGGGCGTGGAGAATACACCGGCCCGTATTCTGGAGGATCATGTACATGGCAGTGGGCTGATGTATCGTAACTGCTTTGTAAAGACCCGGCTGCAGTATGAGGAATATGACCGTCGGTTTATATATTCCTGTGCCAGTGAATCTGTGGAGCTGAATGTCAGACTGGCCTTTGACCGTCTGTGTTATCCACAGGGGCTGACCGAAAAGGCGAAGAAACAGTACAATGTATATCTGAAAGAGCATACAGATGCCCTGTACCGGTATATGGCAGCAGAAAAAGATCCGCAACAGATCAGGCGGTATCTGGAGCTGTTTTCACCATCGGAGGAAGAATTGCAAATGATGATTCTGCATATGCAAAAGGAAGGTTTCGCAGAAGCTGTGCCGCAGCTGATGGTGAAGCATCATGAGAAATTTTCCGGGAAAAGAAGAACATATTCACTATGAGAGATAAAAATGTGACAAGTCCGAAACTCAGACAGGCAGCATATGAACTGGAACGAAATGCTATCTGTAAGCAGATTCTGTCTTCGGCCAGCCGGGAGTTGTATCTGCATCTGCCGTATCTGGACATGGCGCTGGCTTCTCTTTTGCAGGAACAAAACGGACAGACAGATACCTTTGGCACAGACGGTTTTTCTTTACAGTACCATCCAGATTTTCTGATTCGGATGTATAAAAGAGGGGCAATCGCTGTCAACCGGGGGCTTTTACACAGCGTTTTGCATTGCCTGCTGGGGCATCTGGATAAGACAGAGGGACGAAAACCGGCTTTGTGGGATCTGGCCTGCGATATTGTAGTGGAACAGATTCTGGACAATATGCCGCTTCGGTGTCTTCGGATGCCGCCGGATGCGGAAAAGAAAAACTGGTACTTCCGGCTGCAAAAGGAATATCCGGTGTTGACTGCAGAGAGAGTCTATCGTTTCCTGACGGCACAGAAGATGAATGAGCGTACGATGCAGCAGCTTGTCCATGCTTTTCTGGTGGATGACCACCGGTTCTGGTATACCGATGACAGTAAACGGAAAAGCCCGCAGCGACAGAAAAAATGGGATGATATGCGTGAGCGTATGCAGACAGAAATGGAGATCTTTGGCAACGAGGCAGACGAGGGCGATAAGGGACTTCGCGAAGCCGTGCGTGTCAGAAATCGTCGTCGTTACGATTATCGGTCGTTCCTTAAGAAGTTTTCTGTGTTAAAAGAAGAGGTGCAGGTGGACCCTGACAGTTTCGATACGATTTTTTACACTTACGGCATGCAGATGTATGGTAATATGCCGCTGATCGAACCGAACGAGACACGGGAGGTTAAGCGGATCGAGGATTTTGTGATCGTAATTGATACATCGATGTCCTGCAAAGGGGATCTTGTGAGGTATTTTCTCGAAGAGACGTATGATATCCTGACGCAGGAAGAAAGCTTTTTCCGTAAGATCAATCTGCACATCCTGCAGTGTGATGAAAAGGTGCAGGAGGATGTGGTGATCCATTCGAGGGAAGAAATGGATCGCTATATGGAAGGCTTTACGATCGTGGGCAGTGGCGGTACAGATTTCCGCCCGGCCTTTGGGTATGTGAATACGCTGCTGGCAGAGGGGGTATTTACCCATTTGCGTGGGCTTTTGTATTTCACCGATGGCTATGGGACATTTCCGATGAAAAAGCCGCTGTACGATACGGCATTTATTTTCTGGGATGAGCATTACCGGGATCTGGATGTACCGCCCTGGGCGATCCGGCTGGTGCTGACGCAGGAAGATCTGGAAAAAGCAGTGACAGAGAAAAACGAGGCAAAATAAAAAATACATGAATATACAGAGAGCAAAACAGGAAATCAAAGATACCGTAGAAGCGTATCTGTTGAAAGATGAACATGGCGAATATGAAATCCCATCTGTACGCCAGCGGCCGATCCTGCTGATCGGTGCACCGGGTATCGGAAAAACGCAGATTATGGAGCAGGTGGCCGAAGAGTGTGGCATCGGTCTTGTGGCCTATACGATCACACATCATACACGCCAGAGTGCAATTGGTCTGCCCTTTATTGTGGAAAAAGAGTTTCACGGCCAGAAGATGTCAGTGACGGAATACACGATGAGCGAGATCGTAGCTTCTATTTACGAAAAGATGGAACAGACCGGCTGGCAGGAGGGCATCCTGTTTCTGGACGAGATCAACTGCGTCTCAGAGACGCTGGCTCCGGCGATGCTGCAGTTTTTGCAGTGCAAGTCCTTTGGCAATCATAAGATCCCGGAGGGATGGATCATTGCGGCAGCCGGAAATCCTCCGGAATATAATAAATCCGTCCGGGAGTTTGATATCGTCACGCTGGACCGTGTGAAAAAGATCGAGGTGGAACCGGATTTTACGGCATGGAAAGCATATGCGTACAGGGCACAGATCCATCCGGCTGTGATCAGCTACTTAAATATCCGCCCACAGAATTTTTACCGCATGGAGACGACCGTGGACGGTAAGAGCTTTGCTACACCGAGGGGCTGGGAGGATCTGTCCCGTATATTGGCTGTATATGAGAAATTGAAGAAAAAACTGGATGCCGAGGTGGTTGTGCAGTATATCCAGCATGACCAGACGGCCAGAGATTTTGCCAATTATCTGGAACTGTATTATAAATACCAGACGGATTACCAGATCGAAGCGGTGTTTGCCGGTACGATCGATCCGATTCTGGAAAAGAAGGTGGCGCATGCGTCCTTTGATGAACGTCTGAGTGTGATCGGGCTGCTTCTGGCGGGCTTAAATGACAGATTCCGCAGAGTATACCGCAAAGAACGGATGCTGGAAACGCTGATGAAGCTGCTGCGGGAGTATCAGGCTGTACCGGAAAGCGATGGTATTGCATCCCTGCTCGAACAGACAGAAGCGTACCGGAAAGACTGGCAGATGAAGCGGGAAAATGGTGTGCTGTCCGGACAGGAAGAACAGATTGCCAGAGATGTGACGGCGTGTCTGGATACGTATGCCCGAAAGCTGCGTGAACAGATGGCAGACAGTCAGATGGATACGGATACCTGTTTTTTGCAGATCCGCACCTGGTTCGTCACAGAAAACGAAGCTCTGGCCGATTTGCAGGATGCCGCCGGTGAGGTATTGGAGCATGTCTTTGATTTTATGGAATCTCTGTTTGGAGAAAGTCAGGAGCTTGCCGTATTTATGACGGAATTAAATGCCAGCAGTTATGCACTGTCTTATCTGACAGAGTATGACTGTGAGCGGTATCAGAGATATAACCAAAGCTTTATGTTTGATGAGAACAGAGACCGTCTGTTACGGCGGATCAACCATATGGAAAACTGGGGATAAGGAGAAAGGTATGTTACAGGGAAAGACGATCATTCTGGGCGTAACCGGCAGTATAGCAGCCTACAAGGCAGCGTATCTGGCCAGTGCTCTTGTAAAGCAGCATGCGGATGTCCATGTGCTGATGACAAAAAATGCGGAATATTTTATCAATCCGATTACATTTGAAACACTGACGGGAAATAGGTGTATCAGCGATACCTTTGACCGGAATTTTGAATTCCATGTGGGGCATGTATCCCTGGGAAAGAGGGCCGATCTGGTAATCGTGGCACCGGCCAGCGCCAACTGTATCGGCAAGCTGGCATCAGGGATTGCCGATGATATGCTGACAACAACCATTCTGGCCTGCAAATGCCCGATTTTGCTTAGTCCGGCGATGAATACGCGGATGTATACCAACAGTATTGTGCAGGAAAATATGGAAAAGCTGCGCCGCCACGGCTATACCGTGATCGAGCCGGCCAGCGGTTATCTGGCCTGTGGGGATACCGGAGCCGGAAAAATGCCGGAGCCTAAGATGCTGTTACAGGCTGTGTTAAAGGAAGCGGCGTTTGAAAAAGATATGAAGGGACTGCGTATATTGGTGACAGCGGGACCGACACAGGAAAGTATGGATCCGGTGCGTTATATCACAAACCATTCTTCGGGAAAAATGGGGTATGCGCTGGCTGCTAATGCGGTACGCCGTGGGGCAGAGGTAAAGCTGGTATCCGGGCAGACTGCACTGGAAGCACCGTATGGTGTAAAGGTCGTTCCGGTCGTTTCGGCACAGGATATGTATGAGGCAGTGACGAATTGTGCAAAGGAGCAGGATATCATCATCAAGGCTGCAGCTGTGGCAGATTACCGTCCGGCAAGTGTGGCAGAGGATAAGATCAAGAAAGGCGACGGCGATATGAGCATTGCGCTGGAGCGTACGCAGGATATTTTGCAGACACTTGGAGAGACAAAGCCGGAGGGACAGTTTCTGTGTGGTTTCTGTATGGAGACAAAAGATGTGCTGGAAAATGCCAGAAAGAAGCTGGAGAAAAAGCATCTGGATATGATCGTGGCAAACAATGTCAAGGTAGAGGGGGCAGGCTTTGCCGGAAACACGAATGTGGTCACACTGGTGACGAAAGAGGAAGAGAAAGAGCTGGGACTGCTTTCAAAGGATGAGACAGCGAAGCAGATTCTGGATGAGATACTCAGGAGGAGAGAAAAATGATTCTTGCAATAGATGTGGGCAATACCAATATCGTGGTGGGTGCCATAGACCATGACAGAAAGACACTGTTTATTGAAAGATTGTCTACAGTTAAGACGAAAACGGAGACAGAGTATGCGATCGATCTGAAGATCATTCTGGATCTGTACCATATCGACCCGACGCAGATGGAGGGTGGTATCATTTCCTGTGTTGTTCCGCAGATTACCTATGTGATCCGGGAAGCAGCAGAAAAGATTCTGAAAAAGAAGGTACTGGTTGTAGGACCAGGGGTGAAAAACGGACTGAATATCAAGATGGACAACCCGGCGTCGGTCGGCAGCGACCAGATCGTGGATGCGGTGGCTGTTGTGGAGGAATATAAGCTTCCGGCGATTGTGATCGATATGGGTACGGCATCTACGATGTCGGTGATCGATGCAAAGAAGAATTACCGTGGCGGTGTGATCATGCCGGGTATCAAGGTGTCGCTGGAGTCGCTGACGGCAAATGCTTCACAGCTGCACGGGATCAGTCTGGAAGCACCGAAACGGATCGTGGGGACGAATACGATCGACTGTATGCAGAGTGGGGTGATCCATGGGAATGCGGCGTGCATTGACGGGATGATCGAGCGGATCGAGGATGAGATCGGGCAGGAATGCACGGTTGTGGCGACCGGGGGACTGGCGAAGGTGATCGTACCGCATTGTAAGAAAGAGGTTGTGCTGGATGATGATCTGTTGCTGAAGGGGCTGCGGATTATTTACGATAAGAATAGATAAAAGTTAAGCGGCTGGGGGGGGGACGCTCGGCCGACACCAGAAGAGAGCAGCAGGTGGTATATCGTTTTTCAAACAAATGCAACGCCTGCCCGAGCTAATCGATAACTGCGACTAGGCACGCTCGCATAAGCGAGCTCGCGTGCCAAGTCTCCGTAATCGCTGGATCTCGTGCAGGCTAAAAGCGCATTTTGATCGTTTGAAAAACGATATACCACCTGCTGCTCTCTTCTGGTGTCGGCCTCGCTGATTTTGAGGGACGGATGGAGGGGCGTGGATGACGGGAGGTAGTGGGGCCGCGGCTAAAGCGCGGCGGGAGGTAAAAGACAAAAAGAGGGGCGCAGTTAAATGCGCCCTGGTGCGTTAGTGAAGAATTTCGGACAGTGTACCAAGTAGCTCTGCGTTCTGCTCCGGTTTCATGATGCAGAAGCGTATATAACTGTTATCCAGGAAGGGGAAGGAGGCGCAGTTGCGGATCATGAGGCCCTTGCGGATACAGTAGTCGAAGACGAAGTCGGCATCGATGCCGGGCTTTAACAGGTGCAGCAGGATGAAGTTGGCCTGGGGCTGGTAGTATTTGACGCTGTCCCAGCGGTCCAGAATGTTCAGAATGCGGTTTCGTTCGTTGGTGATCAGGTTTCTGGTTTCTTCGATGTATTCGATGTCGGAGAACATCAGGCGTCCGGCGATTTCGGCCAGGGTGTTGATGGTCCAGGGGTTCTTTCTTGTGTTGACTTCGCGGATCAGATCCATGTTGCCGGTGATGGCATAGCCAAGACGCAGGCCGGGAGCGGCGAAGAATTTGGAGGTACCGCGCAGGATGATCAGGTTGGTGTAGTCGTTGGTCAGGGAGACAGCGGATACCGCTTTGACGTCAGGGACGAATTCCACGTAGGTTTCGTCGATCATGACGAAAATGCCGTGCACCATGCAGGTATCGAGGATACGACGCATGTTTTTTGTGGATACGGCGGTGGAGGTCGGGTTGTTTGGGTTGCAGAGTACGAGCAAGTCGATGGTGTCGTTTAAGGCGGCACAGAAGTCATCGACATTGATCTCGAAATTATCCTCCTCCCGCAGCGGATAATAGACGGTCGTGCCGTTGCCGAGAGAGATTTCCCGCTCATATTCGGAGTAGGTGGGGCCTAAGATCATGGCTTTTTTCGGATGACGCAGCTGGATAAACAGGGAGATCAGCTCTGTGGAACCGTTGCCGACGATGACATTTTCAAACTGGGTACCGGCATAGGAGGCGATGGCTTTACGCAGGGCCGTGTATTCTCTGTCGGGATAGGTGGTGATGGCATCGAGATGCTCTGCAAGCGTGGTCTTCATCTTATTGCTGATACCAAGGGGATTGACATTGGCGGAAAAGCTGATGATATCCTCTTTTTTAATATGATAGATGGCTTCGATCTTTTCAAGATCGCTGCCGTGAAAATGGTCTTTGTGCTTTAACATGGTGTCCTCATTTCTGCTTTGCTTGCAACAAATTGTTATGTAGTGTATAATTACAGTTAATTATGATAAATTATACCTGTTCACAGGGATTAGTCAAGAAAAAGTATGAAATTACAGGTGAGCTTGAATGAAAAGAAGAATCGAAGAACTGCTGAATGATACATACCGATATCAGGCACCGAAACTCGTCCTGTCCGAGGAACATCTGGAACTTATGGCTCCTGCGGATTCCAGTCTGGAGGGCGAGTTCTTTTTTTCGGCCGGTGACAATAGTCGTATCCGGGGGATGCTGATCAGCTCCAACCGCAGGATCGTGCTGGCAAAAGATACGTTTGCGGGCAATGCGATCCACGTAAAGTATATCATCGATACGAGAGGTCTGAAGGAAGAGGATACGTTTGACGGAGAGATCACGATCTTAAGTCCTATCGGTGAAGCCAGTGTGTCTGTCCACGTGCAGGTGCATACACCGGAGGTACAGACCCGTCATGGAGAGATCCGCAGCCTGGAGAGCTTTGCGAAGCTGGCCCGCTCGGATTTCAGAGAGGCGTTCCACCTGTTCGTGTCGGCGGATTTCACACGGTTTTTCAAGGGAAAGGATGCCTGCTGGCTGCCGTTATACCGGGGCTTGAGTGCCAATCCGGCGGGCTATCAGCATCTGGAAGAATTTCTGATTGGCTGTGGCCGCAAGGAGCCTGTACATATCAGTATTGACAGGGAAGAAAAGATCTATGAGGGTCTCAGAAGCTCTCAGAAAAATATCCTCTACGTGGAAAAAGACACCTGGGGCTTTGTCCGGATGGAAGTTGACGTACAGGGGGATTTCCTGCAGGTGGACAAGCGGGTGATCACATCCGAGGATTTCATCGGCAGTCTGTTCGGCCTAGAGTATATTCTGCGCAGGGACCGGCTCAAAAAAGGCAATAATTATGGCATGATCACGATCCGCACAGTGTATGACACACTGCAGTTTAAGGTGGTGGCCACAAACGGTGCGCATGGGGATGATGTCCGGTTACGGGATAAGAAGATCCGGACAAAACTGATCCGTTCCTGGCTGTCTTATGAGACGGGAAAAACGACCATCGAGCAGTGGAAGAAAGAGACAGAGGATATTCTGGATACTCCTTCTGATGCTACAGCCTATCTGGCCAGTGCATGCAAAACGGCACAGTGTCTGGCAGCAGGAGATGGAGCCGCTGCGGTGGCTGCCTGCTGGCCGATCAAAAATCAGGAAGTGAAGACGACGGATCCGGAGCTGGAGGGCATCGGTCTGTATCTGCTGAAAGAGACGGGACTTCTGCCACACATTTCTGACAGTATTACGGACCGTCTTTACGACCTGCGTCTGCAGGTACCCAAGAGCGGTCTGCTGCTGACGTTATATATGAGACAGAGTGAGGCATACACATCCGAAAAGCAGCTGGAGGAATATGAAAAAATTGCTGATTTTGGCAGCTGCAGCCCGGTGGTATATCTTAGCGTCTGGCAGATCCTCAAAAAGGAGCCGCATCTTCTGACAAGTCTTGGCGGTGTATATTTCCGTACCCTGCAGTTTGCGGCAAAATGGGGCCTTCTGACACCGGAGACTGTGCGGATGACGGCGATCCTGGCGCAGTATGCCAGAGAATGGTCGGCACCATTATACAGGCTGTTAAGTGCCTGCTATGAGGTGAGCCAGGATCCGGAAGTGCTGACAGCTGTATTGAAGCTGATCATGCTGGAAGCTCCGGCAAAACCGGAGTATTTTGTCTGGTATGCAAGGGCTGTTGAGGCACAGGTGCGCATGACACGGCTGTATGAGTATTATATGGAAACGATTCCGGTTTCGTATACACAACCGCTGCCGCTGGCGATACGTCTGTATTTTTCCTACGAAAACAGACTTCGCTCGGATCAGAAGGCATTTTTATATGCCAATATCATCCAAAACAGAGAGACTGATCCGGGAACATACGAAAAGTACAGGGAGAGCATGGTCGGATTTTCCGTGGAAAGCATGGAAAAAGGAAAGATCAATGACCAGTATGCAAAAATCTACCGTCACTTTGCCACACAGCCGGAAAACCGTGATATGGCAGAAAATCTGTGTGAAGTCATGTTTGCCTGTAAAGTGACAGTCAGTGATCCATCTATCCGCCGGATCATTGTGTGCAGTCCCTGGCTGTCAGAAGAAGAGAGTTATCCGGTGCGGGAACAGACGGCTTACATCCAGATGTATACCGGAGATGAACAGCTTCTGTTTGAGGACGGGAAAAAGCGTCGTTTTGCCTCCACGGTGGAGCATAAGATCACAGCACTGATGCAGCCGGATATGTATACAGAGAGCTGCCTGGCATGCCAGTCACGTTCGTTTGGACTTCTGGTACATACATTGCTGCCGGATATGGAGCATACGGAGCCGACAGATGCAACGGTACGTTCGTTCCTGCGTGTGGCAGAGGATGAGCGTTTCGTAGACAGCTGCAGGTTCACGGCGCGGATGAAAGCCCTGCAGTATTATACACGCAATGAGGAATGTGAGCTGCCGGAAAGCATCCAGAAAATGATGGCCACGGACGAATGTGCCGGCAAATGCAAGGGGCTGATCGTGCGGGCAATGCTGCAGCGTCACAAGATCGCTGGTGCCTTTGACGTGATCAGCCGTTACGGCTATGAATATATCGATGCGAGACTTCTTCACATGCTGTGTATGCAGCTGATCCAGAATATGGGGCAGGAAGAAAATGAAGAACTTCTTTGTCTGGCCTATGACATGTTTGTCAAAGACAAGGCAAATGATGCGATTCTTGTGTATCTCAGAGATCACTACGTGGGTTCACTGGAGCAGATGCATAAGATCCGTGACCTTCTGGCAGACCGGGAGATCGATACCTTTGGCATTGATGAAGAGCTGCTGATTCTGTCAATGTTTTTGCGGAAACCGCTGGCACATCCGGAGGAAATTCTGCAGAGCTATATGCAGGGGGCTTTCCGGGAGCAGGTTGTGCAGTCGTTCCTCGTGTTTACGGCTTATGGATGGTTCTTTGAAGGACAGCCACAGGAACAGTTTCTGATTGACCAGATGAAAGAGTTTGTGCTGCACAGCGAGGGGCATATAATCTGTCGTCTGGCACTGTTAAAGCATTATGCCGGTGCTGCAGTGGCAGAAGCGGACACGCAGGAAGATACGCATTATGGCTGGTCAGAAGACAAAACACCGTCAAAACCGGTGGAAATCACGGATGGGGACAAGGCTTTTATCCGCAGCCAGCTGGAGATTGTGACGGCACAGGGCATCCGGCTGGGCTTCTTTAAACAGCTGCCGGAAGAACTGATTCAGGCCTATGAGCTGGACGACCGGATCTTTATTGAATGCCGGGGCGATGCGGGAGAGACGATCCGTATCCGGTACTGCTTAAGAGGCGAGGGAGAAAAGGAGAGAGAGTTTTTCTCCAAACCGATGAAAGAGATGTTTGAGGGCATATTTGCCAAAGAATTTATGCTGTTTTACGGAGAAGTACTCGAATATACGCTGATCCGGGAAAATCATCCGACGGACTTAAACGTACACACTGTCTCCGGCAGCCAGATCGATACCGGGGGACAGACAAAATATCACCGGCTGAATCGTATGCTGGCTGACTGGCATGTGGGACGGACAGACGCCCTGGATGAGGAAATGCAGAAATTTATTACAACAGAGCATCTGTGCAGGCAGATGTTTACATTACTATAGGAGGAAGGGAACGTCATGAACGAAACAAGAAATATTCTGATCGGATTTGATTTTGGTACGGATGCCTCTCAGATCTGTTATTATGACCGTCAGACAGAGACCGCGGAATCCCTTCCTGTCAAGGTGGGGGACGATGATTCCTCGTTTGCCAACTGTATCAGCACGGCAGACGGAAAAAAATGGCATTTCGGACCGGAAGCCGAATATTTTTCTTCACAGAAAGGGGAAAGCTTTATCAGCGGGATCTATGGTCTGTGTCAGAGCAGTCAGCCGGTCACGGTGGCCGGACGTTCTTACAGGCCGGGAGAGCTGTTAGCCGTCCTGATCCGGGAATCCATGGAGCTTCTCGGTATACCGGAACCATTAAAAAAGATCAGCTCTTTTATGCTGACGACACCCCGCATTTCCAAAGTGCTCGTGGAGAATGTGCGGCTGGCTTACAGTATCCTTGGATTTGAGCCCGGAAGAGCCTTTTTGCAGGAATATCCGGAGAGCTTCTATTATGAGACATTTTCTCAGAAAACAGACGGCAGAGGACGAAAGATTGGTCTGTTTGTATTTGAAGACAGGGATGTATATTTCCGAAAGCTGGATGTGGATCAGACAACCCGTCCGGCACTGGTATCCTGCAGAGAGGGAAAAAGAGTGACACTGTCCGTGGATGAGCGGCAGAAGGATCTGGATTTCTGCGATCTGATCCAGGAATCCCTGGGGACGGATATTTATTCAACCATCTATCTGGTCGGCAATGGATTTTCCCAGGAATGGGCGAAAAAATCTGTGGTGCTGCTTTGCAAGGCACAGAGAAAGGTCTACTTTGGCAACAATCTCTATGCAAAAGGTGCCTGCCAGGCGGCCCGTGAAAAGGTAGAGGACAGACGACTGAAAGCCTATCTGTATATCGGCGGCGATGTTGTCCGGTACAATGTGGGTATGGAGCTTCTGATCAACGGTGTGCCGGGCTATTATTCCCTGATCCAGGGTGGCGGTAACTGGTACGACAAAGAGGCCAGCTGCGAGATCCTTCTGGATGAAGAAGATACGCTGAAACTGCAGATCGGTGAGATGTATTCCAAAGAACACCGAACGGTGGCGATGAAGCTGGACGGTCTGCCTGAGCGTCCACCGAAAGCGTCCCGCCTCAGGGTGGAGATCGCCTTTACATCCGGTACGACGATGAAGGTAAAAGTCACAGATCTTGGCTTCGGTGACCTGTATCCGTCCACCGGAAAAGTCTGGGAAGAAGTACTGACAGAAAAGGGAGGTGACCGTGTATGAGTTATATCCTCTGTAAAACAAAGACCGCAAAGAAACCTTTCTTTATAGAAAATATCAGTACCAATATCTATTCGATGGAAGAACTCTGTTACTACCTGTATAATAATCTGTATCTGATCGATGATACGCTGCTCAATGAAAAGCTGTGTGTATGGCTGAAAGATGAACTGGGACTGCAGGGGCTTTCCAAAAAACTGACAGCCCTTATGGAACAGAAGGCTTCTGTGGGCGAGATGATCTTGCCGGTGTTTAAAGAAATCTACTATCTTTCCCATGAACAGATGCGGATCTTTCTGGCAAAGCTGTCCCAGTATGAGGCACAGCCGGAGCGTGTGCGCCTGAAAATGAAGGGCGATTACCTTTTTGGCAATGAAAAATTCAGAAACGCCCTGAATGTATATAAAAAGAGCCTGCAGACACCAGCCATGGACGAGACAGGCAGTCAGTTTGAGGGCAGTGTCTATTATAATATGGGCTGTGCCCATGCCCGTCTGTTCGAGATGAGCGAAGCCAGAGAATGCCTGAAAACGGCTTATGATATGCTGCACAGCCACAAGGTTCTGACGGGGTATCTGACAGCTGTGTACCTGGCAGACGGTGAAGAAGCTTTGCATAAGGCTGCAGGGGAACTGGGAGTAGATACTAAAACCGTGCAGGAAGTACTGCTACAGATCCAGGAGTCAGAAAACAGTGCCATGGAGTCTGAAAGTGCTCTTAGGTATAAAGAACTTAAAGACAGGATGGAAAACGGTGACCGGAAAGGATACGAAGAGGGCATGCGGACGTATTTAAAAGATCTGACGGATACCTACCATAAGAATACGGGGTATTAAACAGGACACAGGACTGTTTTCTCTGCCATTATCTGAAAAATGGCAGAGAAAGCAGGAACTGTATATGGCTATACAAAGAAAATTGTATTTTTTTTCGTAGACATCTTGCATTGTATAATAAGAGTAGTTTATAATTGCAGCTGTATTATTATGAAAAACTTATAGATATACCGTTTATATGCTATGCCTAACGGTTTTCTCTCATCTGCTCTACAGAGGAAAGGATGCAAAATGAAAGAAAATGAACAGTATATGACTTATCAGAACGCTGAGGATGGCCTGAAAGAGGAGTGTGGTGTTTTCGGCGTCTATGATCTGGATGATAACGATGTTGCATCGACCATCTATTATGGTCTGATGGCTCTGCAGCACCGTGGACAGGAAAGCTGTGGTATCGCAGTCAGTGATACCGACGGACCGAATGTCGTAAAGTCCCATAAGGGTATGGGGCTGGTCAATGAAGTGTTTTCACCGGAAAATCTGGAAAAATTAAACGGAAATATTGGTGTCGGTCATGTGCGTTATTCTACGGCCGGTGCGTCTACCCGTGAAAATGCCCAGCCGCTGGTTTTAAACTATGTCAAAGGTACATTGGCGCTGGCGCACAATGGTAACCTGATCAACACTCCGGAACTTCGGCATGAGCTGGAGATCAGCGGTGCGATCTTCCAGACTACGATCGATACGGAGGTTATTGCCTACCATATCGCCAGAGAACGTGTCAAAGCAAAGACGGCCGAGGAAGCCGTGATCCGTGCGGCACAGAAGCTCAAAGGTGCCTATTCTCTGGTTGTTGCATCTCCGAGAAAACTGATCGGGGTGCGTGATCCGTATGGTTTCCGCCCACTGTGTATCGGTAAGCGTGACAATGCCTATATTCTTGCTTCCGAGAGCTGCGCACTGGATACCGTCGGGGCAACGTTTATCCGTGATGTGGAACCGGGGGAAGTGGTAACCATCACCAAAGACGGTGAGATCAAGTCCGACAAGACCATGTGCATCCCGAAAGAGCAGCAGGCCCGCTGTGTTTTTGAGTATATCTATTTTGCCCGTCTCGACAGCAAGATCGATGGTATGAGTGTATATGATTCCCGTATGCTTGCAGGAAAATATCTCGCCATGGATTCCCCTGTGGATGCGGATCTTGTGGTTGGTGTACCGGAATCCGGTAATGCCGCTGCCATGGGCTATGCACTGCAGTCCGGCATCCCCTATGGCGTGGCCTTTGTAAAGAACAGTTACGTGGGCCGTACATTCATCAAACCAAAACAGAGCAGCCGTGAGTCCAGCGTACAGGTCAAGTTAAATGTCCTGCGGGAGGCCGTTGCAGGTAAGCGTATTATCATGATTGATGATTCGATCGTCCGTGGTACAACCAGTGACCGTATCGTCACGATGCTGCGTGAGGCCGGAGCCAAAGAGGTACATATGATGGTCAGCTCCCCGCCGTTCTTATGGCCCTGCTACTTCGGTACGGATGTACCGGTCAGAGAACAGCTGATCGCCTATAACCGTACAGTCGAGGAAATCCGCCAGGTGATCGGTGCGGATTCCCTGCACTACCTGAATATCGAGAGATTACCGGCCCTGTCCGGCAATCAGGGCATCTGTACGGGATGTTTCACCGGAAAGTACCCGATTGAACCGCCAAAGGAAGATATCCGTGGCGAATATGAGAAATAAATAGCATGCACAGTGAAACATAAATTTTGCTGTAACAGATCAGAAGCAATGACTGTCACCTGAGTGGCAGACAATTATAAAATCGTCGGAAGACAAACAGGAGGTTCGTATGAGTGACAAATATGTAAGTCCGTTATCTGAACGTTATGCCAGCAAGGAAATGCAGTATATCTTTTCACCGGATATGAAATTCCGTACCTGGAGAAGACTGTGGATCGCCCTTGCAGAGACAGAAAAAGAGCTGGGACTGGATATCACACAGGAACAGATTGATGAGATGAAAGCACATGTGGATGATATTAACTATGAGGTGGCAAAAGAGAGAGAAAAAGTTGTCCGCCATGATGTTATGTCCCATGTCTATGCCTTCGGTGTACAGTGTCCGAAAGCAAAACCGATCATCCATCTTGGTGCGACCTCCTGCTATGTAGGTGATAATACCGATATCATCATCATGACAGAAGCCTTAAAGCTCGTAAAGAAAAAACTGGTCAACGTGATCGCAGAGCTGGCCAAATTTGCCGACGAATACAAGGCACTGCCGACCCTGGCCTTTACCCATTTCCAGCCGGCCCAGCCGACAACGGTAGGTAAAAGAGCATCTCTGTGGCTGCAGGAACTGATGCTGGATTACGAGGATATCTGTTATGTGATCGACGGCATGAAGCTTCTGGGAAGCAAGGGTACGACCGGTACACAGGCAAGCTTCCTGGAGCTGTTTGACGGCGACCATGAGACCATTGACAAAATCGATCCGATGATCGCTGAGAAGATGGGCTTCAAGGCCTGCTATCCGGTATCCGGACAGACTTATTCCCGTAAAGTGGACACCAGAGTCGTCAATGTACTGGCCGGTATTGCAGCCAGTGCCTATAAGTTCTCCAACGATATCCGTCTTTTACAGCATTTAAAAGAGATCGAGGAGCCGTTTGAAAAGACCCAGATCGGTTCTTCTGCCATGGCCTACAAGAGAAATCCGATGCGCAGTGAGCGTATTGGTTCCCTGTCCCGTTATGTAATGGTGGATGCCTTGAATCCGGCTATTACCTCTGCTACACAGTGGTTTGAGAGAACACTGGACGATTCCGCTAACAAGCGTCTGAGCGTGCCAGAAGCGTTCCTGGCTATTGATGGCATCCTGGATCTGTATCTGAATGTTGTCGATGGTCTGGTGGTTTATCCGAAGGTTATCGAAAAACATCTGATGAGTGAGCTGCCGTTCATGGCTACGGAGAATATCATGATGGATGCCGTCAAAGCAGGTGGTGACCGTCAGGAACTGCATGAGAAGATCCGCACTCTGTCCATGGAAGCCGGAAAGCATGTCAAGGTCGAGGGTAAAGAGAACAATCTGCTCGAGCTGATCGCCGCAGATCCGTCCTTCAATCTGACACTGGATGAGCTGAAAAAAACGATGGATCCGTCAAAATATACCGGACGTGCCAAAGAACAGGTAGAAGCTTTCCTGAAAAATGTGGTACAGCCGGTGCTGGATGAGAATAAAGATGAGCTGGGCATGAAAGCAGAGATCAATGTCTGATACTGTCTGAGTGCAGAAGAACAGCCTGAATCTCCACAGCAGCCGCCAGGGTCTGGCATAAGCATGGGCTTGGGCTCGTTGCACATAAGTAGAAAAGAACAGATGCCGTCTGAACACCGAAAATGGTGGCCAGACGGCATCTGTTCTTATATAGAATCTCGTAAGTTTGCGGTGAACCTGATGGATTTCAGGTTATACTTCCTGCACCATGTAACGATTTACATTATAAAACAATCCGGAACCAGTCTTTTTCTTCAAAGTCAACGACTGTACAGTCGTTGGCGTATGTACATTCCGGCAGAATGATCATAGCATGCAGAACGTCATTATGGACCGGCATTGGGCAAAGATGCCAGATGGCTGCATTTAACTTGACCATGGTTCCTTTCGGAACAATAAAAGCTTTGGCAAGCTCAGGTACCGGAGTGCCGCCGGAAGCCGGAGCGACATGGATCAGCATATCGTCATCAAGGGCCACGATGCCCTCCCATGTCGTCGTGTGGTATTCGGCTGCTTTGATCACGCGGTCGTCCTTTTTAACGGCGATCGGAGAGAAGCCGAGACTTCCCACACAGGAACCAAAGATACGGTCCGGATAAAAACTGTGGATCTCACCCTGCAGCGCATAGCCCTCCGGCTCTGTCATGGAGCAGAACGTACCATATGGGGCAAAATCAGCAGCGGTGATTCTGGTTGCTTTGATTTCTCGCATAAAAACCTCCCTTGACTATCTGGTGCAGACAGTCACTTTTTATAATAGAATTATAACCGACTTCATCAGGATAAACAAGAGATCTTTTTTCCTGCTGAAGAATTTGTGACAGAGGGTATGCGTGTAAAAA
The DNA here is from genome assembly GCA_934394565.1 of uncultured Lachnospiraceae bacterium. Lineage (GTDB taxonomy): Bacteria > Bacillota > Clostridia > Lachnospirales > Lachnospiraceae > UBA11957. Next base: position 159,202 of record CAKRQV010000002.1, on the reverse strand, counting down.
GTAAAACAAAAGAAAAAGATTTGTAACAATTTTCTTGTCTGCTTTTCGAGCCTGTGGTATACTTGCCATAGCTATGCAATAAGAGGAGGTTAAAAAGTGAAGAAAGGTAAAAAGTTGCTGATTTTGCTGGCAGGTCTGGCAGTAGCTGTTTCGACAATTATAGGACAGGCTACGGTATCTGCGGATACGACAGTGAATCATAATGTGGCATTAGATCGTAAGTACAAAACATATATTGCAGATGCAAAAGCTGCAGGATTAAAAGTAGGTGTGTATTTCTATTCACAGGCGACGAATGTACAGGAAGCACAGTATGAAGCTAATTTTGTGATGACCAATCTGAATGGTGAGGCATTGGATCTTCCTGTTGTATACGATGCAGAATGTGGATATTATACACTGAACGGCAAGTCCTATCCGGGAAAACTGGCCAAGGCAAAATTATCCAAAGCGGCGTGGACAAACGTGGCTACGGCATTTTGTGATACAGTACAGGCCAGAGGATATTCTGCCATGTTTTATGGTTCTATTTCCAAAATCCTCAGCTCTATTGATTACAGAACTATTGACAGTAAATATCAGATGTGGATCGCCCGTTATAACAATCACCTGAACGATTCAAAATATTCTTATAGTGGTGCATATGAGCTGTGGCAGTATGCGGACAGCGGAAAAGTTCCGGGAATCAATGCCAAGGTGGACATGGATGTGATGTATACTTCTGCTTCAGATGGACGCTTTGCCGGTGCTGGCATTGTGGGTGAGAATAATAATTATACAACCCAAAGTCCGTTCACTGGAAATACTATTAACCACGGCAAAGAGCAGACCGGTAAAAAAATCGTTTATGGTATGGATGTGTCCTATCATCAGGGAACGGTGGATTTCAAAAAGGCAAAGGCGGCCGGTATTGAGTATGCGATCATCCGTATAGGATATGCCAGATTGCAGCAGGCTGATTCCAATCCGACCAATACACCGAGTGTTACACCGGACAGCACAACAAATACGACAAATAATACAACAAACAATACAACAAACAATACAACAAACAATACAACAAACAATACAACAAATAACAATACAAACAACACCATCACCCCTGCAGGCAGCAATACAGTCACACCGTCTGATGATCCGTACACTACAGCTCTCGGTACGATGAAAGCCAATAAGTCTGTAGCCATCCGTTCATCCGCGAAGACGTCGGCAAAACAGGTGAAAAAGTTAAGTAAAAATGCCAAGGTGACGGCTTACGGAGTGACCGGTTCCGGCAGCAATACATGGATCCGTGTGATCTATAAGAGCGGCGGAAAACAGTATAAGGGCTTTGTATTGGCCAAGCGACTGAATCCGGTGGTCAGCAATGTGGGCAATGTCAGAAAGACAGGATATACAGACAATACGGTAACACTTTCCTGGAATAAGACTTCCGGAGCTACCGGCTATGAAATCTACATGAGCAATGCCAAGAATGGCAAGTACAAAAAGGTTGCCACAGTACAGGGCGGCAGCAACTGCAGCTACACCAAGCCGTCACTGGAACGCAATATGATCTACTATTTCAAAGTGCGTGCTTTCAGCAAGATCGGCAACCGCGTGACCTATTCGAAATACAAGGAAACCTCCGGTGGTACGACAGCGGAGAGCTGGACAGTAAATGCAAAAAAGTCGGATAAGATCAGAAAATATGCCGGTACTTCTTATAAAAAAGTAGTCAGTGTATCCAAAAACGCGTCTCTTAAGGTGATCTACAGAACCAGAGACAAGAAGAACAAAGAATGGTACAAGGTACAGTATAAGAAGGGCAGCAAGACCTATACAGGTTTCATTGCCAAATCATCCACGAGAAAGTAGAGATAACGATGCAGTTACAGTACAAGCGTTATAATGAAAAAGCGGAATATTCCTACAGCTTCGGTCCGTTCCCGACCTTTGAACTGATCGAGAACAGGCCGGAGGAGGCAATCGAGGTCTTATATCATTCCCAGACATCGGAAGCCATCCGGGAGAAGCTGATCGCACTGTGTAAAAAGCAGGGGATTCCCTGCGAACAGGCAGACAAAGTGATCCAGCGGATCCGGGACAAGGAAAACTGTCTGGTGGTCGGCGTGTTTAGAAAGCACGAGACGGTTCTGGAAGCGGACAGACCGCATATCGTGCTGGTGAATCCGAGCGATATGGGCAATCTTGGGACGATCATCCGTACAGCGGTTGGTTTCGGTATCCCGGATCTGGCAATCATCCGCCCGGGGGCGGCCATTTGCCATCCGAAGACAGTGCGGGCTTCTATGGGATCGCTGTTTCAGCTGCATTTTCAGTATTTTGACAGTTTTGAAGCGTATAAAGCAGAGTTCGGAGACGGGCGGGAAATGTATCCGTTTATGCTGGAGGGCTCTGTGGGGCTGGATCAGCTTAAGCGGGATCGTGAAAAGAAGTATGCTTTGATTTTTGGAAATGAGGCGACGGGGCTGCCGGAGTGGTTTCAGGAGGAAGGGCAGAGTGTGCGGATACGGCATACGGAGCATATTGATTCCTTGAATCTTTCGCTGGCGGCGGGAATTGCAATTTACGAGTTTACAAAGAAATAGAATAGAAGGACGGAAGCGTCACGAAAATGCCCGGGACCGGTGAGGTGTCCTATGTGTTTTCAAACAAGTGCAACGCTTCGCTGAGCTACGTGCCAACTGCAACTAATGCGCCGCATAAGCGGGCTCGCGCATAAGTTTACGTAGGCACGGGATCTCATCGAAGCTAAGAGCGCACTTTGAATCGTTTGAAAACACATAGGACACCTCACCGGCCCCGGGCATTTTCGCGACGCTTCCTGACTTTGAAAGGCGGTGGAGCGATTGACGGATGGCAGTAGAAGTTAGAGGGGACAAATAAAATGTGAAAAAAATATGAAAGTGTTGACATGTAAAACAGAGGTGCGTATTATTAGTTCGTACACGAACAATTTGCATACAAACAATTCGCTGACGAACAGTTTGGATGCGAACAAATCGTTTGGCGACTGTTGTGTGACAGGTATGTTGTAGAGCATACGGAAATGAAATGTTGCGGAAAGGAGGTATGTTATGAGGTGTGAGAAGTGCCCGTCAGATGAACGGACGGACAAAACGGTGCATATTGGAAAGCTGATTCATGAGCTGGACAATATTCTGTACAGAAATATGCTGGCCATTGGTAAGAGGTATGACTATGACCAGCTGACGGTGATGAACGGATGGATTCTTCACTATCTTTCGATGAATGAAGGAAAAGAGGTTTTTCAGAAAGATATTGAGAATGAGTTTGGAATCACGAGATCAACAGTTACCGGGATTATCAAGCTGATGGAGCAAAAGGGATTTATTACCCGGATCAGTGTGCCCAGGGATGCCAGACTCAAACAGTTGGTATTGACGGATATGGGCAGAAAGTATGAAGAGCAGATGGGCTCCCAGATGCGACAGGATAATCTGCAGTTACAGAAAAACATCACGGAAGAGGAGATGGAAACTTTTCTTCGTGTTATAGATAAAATCAAACAAAATGTAAAGGAGTGATTGCCATGCTGAAAACTCTTGCAGGTGAAATAAAAGAGTTCAAAAAGGTCTCGATCCTGACACCGTTATGTATGATCATGGAAGTTGTGTTCGAGATGATTATTCCGCTTCTGATGGCATCGATCATTGATGATGGTGTCAATGCGGGAAATATGAAGCATATTTATATGGTTGGTGCACTGATGATTGTGGCTGCGTTCTGTGGTCTTTTGTTTGGAGTGCTGGGTGGTAAGTTTGGTGCGGAGGCTTCCGCAGGATTTGCCAGAAATTTAAGAAGGTCGATGTATAAAAATATCCAGACATTTTCCTTTTCCAATATTGATAAATACAGTACAGCCGGTCTGGTCACTCGTATGACAACGGATGTAACAAACCTGCAGAATGCGTACCAGATGCTTCTGCGTATGTTTGTCCGGGCACCGTTCAGTCTGATCTGTGCGATGATCATGGCATTTCTGATCAATGCGAAGCTGGCTTCCATTTATCTGGTAGCGGTTATTTTGCTTGGGTGCGTGCTGGGAATCATGATTCCGAAGGCAGCAAAGTATTTTGAACAGACATTTAAAAAGTACGATGACTTAAATGCAAGTGTGCAGGAAAATGTATCATCCATTCGTGTGGTAAAAGCATATGTCCGTGAAGATTATGAGAAAAACCGCTTCCACAAGGCCTGTGAAAATGTATACCGGATGTTTGTACATGCAGAGCGCATTGTTGTGGCGAATATGCCAATGATGATGCTGACGGTATATGCCTGCATCCTGCTGTTATCCTGGCTGGGTGCACAGATGATCGTGCAGAATACGCTGACGACAGGTGAGCTGATGAGCCTTTTGGCATACTGTATGAATATTCTGATGAGCCTGATGATGCTGTCCATGGTCTTTGTTATGGTCACAATGAGTGGAGCCAGTGCAAAGCGTGTGGCAGAGGTGCTTTCGGAAAAGGCTAATCTGGTTAATCCGGAGCATCCGGGCTTTGAGATCCCGGATGGCAGTATCCGCTTTGATCATGTAAAGTTTGCGTACCATAAAGGCAGTGACAAATATGTGCTGCAGGATATCAATCTGGATATCAAATCCGGTGAGACCATCGGCATCATCGGTGGTACAGGTTCTTCCAAATCTTCGCTGGTCAATCTGATCAGCCGTCTGTACGATGTATCTGAGGGTGCCGTGTATGTCGGCGGTAAGGATGTGCGGACATATGATCTGGAAACACTGCGTAATACGGTCGCTATGGTCCTGCAGAAAAATGTGCTGTTTTCTGGCACGATCTTAAACAACCTGAAATGGGGAAATAAAGACGCCACGGATGAAGAATGCAAGGAAGCCTGTCGTCTGGCCTGTGCAGATGAATTTATCAACCGTTTCCCGGATGGGTATAATACCTATATCGAACAGGGTGGTACGAATGTATCCGGCGGTCAGAAACAGAGACTCTGTATTGCCAGAGCTCTGCTGAAAAATCCGAAGATCCTGATCTTGGATGACAGTACCAGTGCGGTCGATACGGCAACAGATGCCAATATCCGTAAAGCAATGGCCACACATATTCCGGGTACGACAAAGATTATTATCGCCCAGCGAGTATCCAGTATTGAGGCTGCAGACCATATTATTGTCATGGATGACGGACATATCAATGGATACGGTACGCATGAGGAACTGCTGAAAAACAATGAAATCTACAGAGATGTCTATGAATCTCAGACATCCGGTTCCGGAGATTTTGATGTGGAACAGGGAGGTGAGCAGTAATGGCTGAAGAAAGAGCAAAAGAATTTAAAGGCCCGGGCGGCAGACGGAATATGGGTCCACGTCCAAAGGTAGACAATGCCGGTGGTGTGTTTAAGAGACTGCTCGGTTATCTGATGCATCTGTACGGCCCGCAGATGGTCGTGGTTATTATTCTGATCTTTGTCGGTGTACTCTGCAATGTACAGGGTACGATGTTTATGCAGGATCTGATCGATGTGTATATTACACCGATGCTTGACAGTAAGACACCGGATTTTGGCCCGCTGACGGCCGCTATTTTGCGGGTAGCCGTTTTTTATGCCCTTGGCGTAGTGTCTGCGCTGGTGTATAATCAGATTATGGTTGTGGTATCGCAGGGTACATTGAGACAGCTTCGAGATACACTGTTCGATCATATGGAATCCCTGCCGATCTCTTACTTTGATACCCATTCCCATGGTGATATCATGTCAATCTATACGAACGATATTGATACACTGCGTCAGATGATCAGCCAGAGTATTCCGCAGTTTATCAACAGTGGTGTCACGATCATCAGTGTTGTGGTCTGCATGTTTATCTTAAGCGTTCCGCTGACATTTCTGACGCTTGTGATGGTCGGCATTATGCTGGCTGTCACCAAGAAACTGGCGGGCTTAAGCGGCAGGTATTTCCTGGCACAGCAGAGAGACCTCGGTAAAGTCAACGGTTATATCGAGGAACATATGGAAGGTCAGAAGGTCATTAAGGTTTTCTGCCATGAAGAGCAGAGTATCGATCATTTTAATGAACTGAATGACCAGCTGTTTGACAGTGCCAAAAATGCCAACGGGTTTGCCAATATCCTGATGCCGGTCAACGCACAGATCGGTAACATCAGCTATGTACTGATCGCCATTGTCGGCGGTATCATGGCTATCTGCAGCTTTGGCGGTCTGACCCTTGGCAAACTTGCAAGTTTTCTGACATTCAATAAGAGCTTCAATGGACCGATCAACCAGATCAGCCAGCAGCTCAATGCCATCGTCATGGCACTGGCCGGTGCAGACCGTATCTTTAAGCTCCTAGATGAAAAGCCGGAGGTAGATGAAGGATATGTCACACTGGTCAATGCAAAAGAAGGGACAGACGGTAAGCTGGAAGAAACAACCGAAAGAACCGGGAAATGGGCATGGAAGCATACCCATCAGGAAGATGGCAGCGTGGATTATATTCCGATGCAGGGCGATATGGCCTTTGAAAACGTGGACTTTGGTTATGTGCCGGACAAGGTAGTGCTGCATGACATTCAGCTGTATGCAAAACCTGGACAGAAGATCGCTTTTGTTGGTTCCACCGGTGCCGGAAAGACCACGATCATTAATCTAATCACCAGATTTTATGATATCAACGATGGTAAAATCCGCTACGATGGTATTAATTTGAACAAGATTAAGAAACACGACCTCAGACGGTCTCTGGGCATCGTATTGCAGGATACGCATCTGTTTACAGGAACAGTTATGGAAAATATCCGTTATGGTAAGCTGGATGCAACTGACGAAGAGGTTTATGCAGCAGCCCGTCTGGCCAATGCTGATGGCTTTATCAGCCGTCTGCCGGAGGGGTACAACACGGTACTGCACAACGACGGTGCCAATTTAAGCCAGGGCCAGCGACAGCTTCTTGCTATTGCCAGAGCAGCGATCGCTGATCCGCCGGTACTGATCCTGGATGAGGCCACAAGCTCTATCGATACCCGTACTGAGCGTCTGGTACAGGATGGTATGGATAAACTGATGGCGGGCAGAACGACCTTTGTCATTGCCCACAGACTGTCTACGATCCGTAACAGTGACTGCATTATGGTTCTGGAGCAGGGACGTATCATTGAACGAGGCAACCATGAGGAACTGATCGCCCAGAAGGGCAGATATTATCAGCTGTATACAGGTCTTGCCGTAAATGCATAAATAAAAAAAGGCAGACAGACCGTACAGGGATGCAGAGGTATAAAAACTGTAAACGCAAAAAGGAGGCTGGTTTTATGAAGAAAAGACAACTGATCCTGGACTGTGACCCGGGACGTGATGATGCAATCGCCATCATGATGCTTGGCAGAGACTGCGACTATGAACTGCTCGGCATCACGACTGTAGCCGGAAATCATACCGTAGACCATACCTGGAACAATACACAGCGTCTCTGTGCTTATCTGGATATACCGGTGGGTGTCTACAGAGGTTGTGAGGGACCGCTTCTGCGGGAGCCGGTGATTGCACCGGAGATCCACGGAAAGACAGGTCTGGATGGCTTTTCTTCAGAAAAAATGCCGAAAACCATAGAAAAAGAACATGCGGTCAGCTTTCTGACCCGTACGCTTCTTGGCGCAGAGGAGGCGGTCACACTTCTGGTGACAGGCCCGATGACCAATATTGCCATGGCTCTTCGTCTGGAACCAAAGATCCGGGAACATATAGAACGTATCGTCTTTATGGGTGGTTCGATGGCGCTTGGCAATGTGACACCTGCAGCAGAATTTAACATCTACGCTGATCCGGAGGCCGCCGATATCGTTATGAAGAGTGGCTGTCCGCTGTATATGGCCGGTATTGATGTGACGATGCAGGCTCTGTGCGGTGCGGATACGATCGAGCGCATGGGCGCGTATGCCAATGTAGCTGCAAAGCTGTTTACAGATCTGATGATCCCGTACTGTGAAGCTGAAAAAAGCGTATATGGAACTAAACGGGCACCATTGCATGATCCGGTGGCAGCGGCCATCCTTTTAAAGCCGGAGCTTTTGACCTTCCGCGAAATGCATGTGTCGATTGACTGTACAAGGCAGGAAGGGTATGGCCGTACATACTGTGACTATTACCATGTAGGCGGTAAAGAAAAAAACTGTTTTGTGGCAGAAAAGCTGGATACCCAGGGGTTCTGGAAACTTGTGGAAGAAAAAATCCAGGCATACGATGTACGACAGTGAATACAGGACGATATAAATTAAGTGAAAATACAGACACCTGTCAGTGGCAAGTACAGCCGCTGGCAGGTGTTTTTGTTGCATTGCATATCAGTCATTGGTTCGGTGGACAACTTTTGATTGCTTTTTAAAATTGTATTTTTCTGTTTTAGCTATGGTGATATCTAAAAAAAAGTTCTGGAAAAATATCCGCCGGCATATAGATAAACCAGTACATACCCTGTCGAACCCGGCATCAGCGTGTGAAAAGTAAAAGCAGGAGGTAATCCACTGTGGAAGCATATTCTGTATATCACGATCTCAAAGAAAGAACGGGCGGGCAGCTGCTGATCGGTATTGTCGGCCCCGTACGTACCGGAAAGTCCACCTTTATCCGCCATTTTATGGAACTGACAGCACTGGCTTATATGGAGGAAAATACAAGAAAAGAGACAATGGATCAGCTTCCGGTCAGTGGATCCGGCAAAATGATTACAACCGTAGAACCAAAGTTCATTCCACGGGAGGCTGTGCAGATCCATATCACAGAAGAGCTGTCGCTGAAGCTGCGTATGATTGACTGCGTCGGCTTCCTGGTTAAAGATGCAACAGGCAGCCGCGAAAATGACCAGGAACGGCTGGTAAAAACTCCATGGTCAAAACAGGAGATGCCTTTTGGAAAGGCAGCCGATTATGGTACCCAGAAAGTTATCCGGGAACATGCCACAGTCGGTATTATGGTGACAACAGATGGCTCTTTTGGTGAGATCCCAAGGGAAAACTTTGTCCCGGCTGAAGAAAAGACAATAGCAGAGCTGCAGGCGGCAAAAAAACCGTTTGCGATCCTTCTGAATACACAGAAACCTTATAAGGAAGAAACAAAGCTGTTGATCAAGAGTATGCAGGAAAAATACGGTGTTCCGGTGACAGCTGTCAACTGCGAACAGCTGAAACAGGAGGATATACTGAAAATTCTGGAAATGATACTGAGCGAGTTCCCTGTTTTACGACTGTCTTTTTATATTCCCCGCTGGGCGGAAATCCTGCCGACAAACCATCCGCTGAAACAAAAGCTGCTTGCCTGTGCCAGACATATGGCAGAAGGACTTGTGCATATGCGGGATGTACGCACCTGTCCACTGACAGCAGTTGATGACAGCATCCGGTACTGCGGATATGAGAATATAGATACATCCACCGGAAGTGTGGATGTACGGCTGGAACTTAAGGAAGAATATTATTATCGGACGCTGACGGAGCTGACGGGCACACAGATCGACGGCGAATACGATCTGGTGCGGCTGCTTCGTCAGCTGAGTACAAAGAAAACGGAGTATGACCGGGTGCTGTCTGCCGTGGAATCCGTGCGGCAGTCAGGCTACGGTGTTGTATTGCCACTGAGGGAAGAGATACGGGTGGATACACCCGAAGTTATTCATCAGGGCAGTCGATATGGTGTGCGCTTGAAAGCTGCCAGTCCGACCGTGCATATGATCCGGGCCGATATCGAAACGGAAGTAGCACCGATCGTAGGCAGTGAAGAACAGGCCAATGACCTGATCAAATTTATCGAAGAGAAAAGTGCGCAGGGTGAAGATCTTATGGATGTGAAAATTTTTGGAAAGAGCATAGAGCAGCTGATGGAAGAGGGCATACAGACGAAAGTGGCCAATATCAGTACGGAGAGTCAGACGAAGCTGCAGAGTACGATGAAGAAGATTGTGAATGATTCCAAGGGTGGGATGATTTGTATTATCATATGAAGTGTGACTGACGGACGACATTTGCTGTATTCGCCTGGGGGGACGCCGGTCCTCCCCTCTGTCAAACTGCCCATAATCCCTATCCATTCCCAATACAAATTTGACACTATAACCAATCATAATTGACAGTCCCATGCTCTGATAGTATAATTGAGGATGGTTTTTTATGTGGGTAAGGGATTTTCTGCCCAAAATCACCGACAGGAGGACAACATGCGAACGGGATACACGACAGGTTCCTGTGCTGCAGCCGCTGCAAAGGCAGCCACATATATGCTGCTGACAGGAAACAGAACAGAAGAAACAGCATTGAGGACACCGAAGGGTGTGCTGCTTCATCTGCAGATCGAAGATATTACCATAGAGCCGGAGAAGGTGACCTGTGCTGTGCGAAAGGACGGTGGGGATGATCCGGATGTAACAACGGGGCTTCTTGTGTATGCAAGTGTAAAACGTACAGAAGAGCCAGGTGTGCATATCGATGGTGGACAGGGTGTCGGACGAGTGACCCGTAAAGGTTTGCAGCAGCCTGTCGGGGCAGCAGCGATCAACCGTGTACCGCGGGAAATGATCACTGAAAACGTGACAGAAATGATGCAGAAAGCAGACTATACCGGAGGGATCGATGTTGTGATCAGCGTGCCAGGCGGAGAAAAGACAGCACGCAAAACCTTCAATCCCCGGCTCGGTATTGTCGGTGGCATATCCATACTGGGAACATCCGGTATCGTTGTGCCTATGAGCGAAGCCGCCCTGATCGAGAGCATCCGTGTCGAGATGCGTATGCTGAAGGCCAACGGCGGAGACTATCTCGTAATTACCCCCGGTAACTATGGCGAGGTTTTTTCACAGGAGCAGAAAGACATCAGACTCGACTACGCAATGAAATGCAGTAATTATGTAGGGGAAACGCTGGATTTTGCCAGAGAGCTCGGTGTAAAAGGGATCCTGTTTATCGCACATATCGGAAAGTTTATCAAGGTATCAGGCGGTATCATGAATACCCATTCCATGCATGCCGACAGCCGTGCCGAACTGATGGCCGCCCAGGCGATCCGTGCCGGTGCTGATCTGGAAACGGCAAAGCGTATTCTTGATACGATAACGACTGAGGAAGCTCTTGATATCCTCTATGAAAAAAATCTCACAGAGGACTTCATGCAGGTTGTACTTAAAAAAGTAGAGTATTATCTGGACCATCGTGCAAAAGGTGAAGTAAAAGTTGCTGCGATCCTGTTTTCCAGCGTACACGGTATGCTTGGGGAGACGGAACACGTGCCGGAGCTTAAAGCTTATATCAATGCACAGAAAAAACAGCTGTGACATACGCAGCAAGTAAAAGAACAGGGAGAAAAATAAATGACTGGTAAATTATATGGTGTAGGTGTAGGACCGGGAGATCCCGAGCTTTTGACATTAAAGGCGCTTCGCCTGATTAAAGAATCTCCGGTGATCGCAGTACCGGGTACTGTACCGGAAAATACCATTGCATACAAGATCGTTGTACAGGCCTATCCTCAGCTGGCAGACAAAGAGCTTCTGCCGGTAGAAATGCCGATGACAAAAGATCCTGTAAAATTAAAAGAAAGCCATGAAAAAGGTGCAAAGGCCGTAGCCGAAGTGCTGGATCAGGGCAAAGATGTTGTATTTCTGACACTTGGCGATACAACGGTATATTCTACATATCTCTATGTGCATCAGCGTGTGGAGGCCATGGGTTATCCGACAGAGATCGTCAGCGGTATCACATCTTTCTGTGCCGTAGCTGCAAGACTGAATATCGGTCTGGTGGAAAAGGCAGAAGAACTGCATGTAATTCCGGCGTCCTATCAGATTGAGGAGGCCTTACAGCTTCCGGGCACAAAAGTCCTGATGAAAGCCGGAAAAAAGATGGCTGAGGTCAAAAAGACTCTGAAAAAGCTTGGTGCAACAGCTGTCATGATCGAAAACTGCGGTATGCCGGATGAAAAGATCTACCGGGGAGTAGAAGAGATCCCGGATGATGCCGGATACTACTCACTGATTATTATCAAAGACAAAAAAGAAAATTAATCATACAAGGGAGAAAACTATGATTCATTTTGTAGGTGCAGGATCCGGAGCACCGGATCTGATTACAATTCGCGGTAAAAAATTTCTGGAAGAAGCAGATGTGATTATTTATGCAGGTTCCTTAGTGAATCCGCAGCTTCTGGACTATGCAAAGGAAGACTGTCAGATCTATAACAGTGCAAAAATGACGCTGGAAGAAGTTCTCGATGTAATGTTTAAAGCAGAAGCAGACGGTCTGATGACGGTGCGTCTGCATACGGGCGATCCGTGTCTGTACGGTGCGATCCGCGAACAGATGGATGTACTGGATGAAAAGAAGATAAAATACGATTCCACGCCGGGTGTCAGCTCGTTCTGTGGTGCGGCCAGTGCACTGGATCTGGAGTATACGCTTCCGGATGTTTCTCAGAGTGTGATTATTACCCGTATGGCCGGGCGTACACCGGTACCGGCAAAGGAAAGTATAGAATCTTTCGCTGCACATCAGGCAACGATGGTCGTTTTCCTTTCCACAACTATGCTGGATGAGCTGTCCGAACGTCTGATCGCCGGAGGTTATACAAAAGATACACCTGCAGCGATTGTTTATAAGGCTACCTGGCCGGATGAGAGAAAATATATCTGTACGGTAGGCACACTGGCAGAAACTGCCAGAAAAAACAACGTAACAAAGACCGCGCTGATGATCATCGGTGACGTGGTGACCCATACTGAGTATAATCGTTCCGAATTGTATAATCCGGCATTCACAACGGAATTCCGTGAAGCAACGAAATAAAACAAAGGGCAGCAGGTAAAAAGACGATTGCTACTGTATGAGAAAAAATCACAGACAGTGATGAAGCAGATTTTGTATACAAAGGAGACCGTATGAAAGCAGCCATCGTTTGTTTTTCGGAAACAGGAAGAAAAACAGCACTGCGCGTAGCAGACAGTCTGTCGGCATCCGGCAGCTGCGAGTTGTACATAAAAACAAAATATGCGGTGGAGGATGAGCGTTTTACAAACATTACGGACAGACTTCCGCAGTGGACCAGGGAACACTGGACAGAGGATCTTTTGGTTTTTGTGGGAGCTATTGGTATTGCCGTACGGGGAATTGCCGCGTCAGTAAACAGCAAAAAGACGGATCCGGCCGTAGTGGTTCTGGATGAAATGGCAAAGTACTGTATTCCACTTTTGTCCGGGCATCTGGGCGGCGCAAATGGCTATGCAACGGAAATAGCCGGATATATGGGCAGTATTCCTGTCGTAACGACAGCAACGGATATACATGCCCGGTTTGCCGTAGATGTCTTTGCAAAGAAAAACGGACTTGTCATCGACAGTATGGGACTGGCCAAAGAGGTCAGTGCCGCGCTTTTGGCCGGACATCCGGTCGGTGTATACAGTGAACTGCCCATTGCAGATGAGAACCTGCCAAAAGGGCTTGTGGCAGTACAGTCAAAAGAAGACGCTGCCTGCCTGCAGCTGGGGATCAGTATCGGCGTACATACAGAAAAGCTGTTTGCACATACATTGCGTCTGGTTCCAAAGATTCTCTGCCTTGGCATGGGATGTCGGCGGGATACACCGAAAGAACGGGTGGATGCTTTGTTTGCCAGGGTATTGGAGCAAAACAGTCTGGATCGCCGTGCATTTGCCTGTCTGTCCAGTATAGACCTGAAAAAGGATGAAGCTGCACTGCACGGTCTGGCACAGTCGCTAAAGGTTCCCTTTGTCTGTTACAGTGCCAAAGAACTGAAAGATGTACAGGGAGAATTTACCCCGTCGTCGTTTGTCAGCAGTGTCACAGGCGTGGATAATGTCTGCGAACGCAGTGCCGTCCATGCCGCTGAGGGCGGAAAACTGATCATAAAGAAAATACCACAGGACGGCGTGACAGCCGCTGTGGCCGTAATAAACAGGAGGATTCATTTTGAGTAAGATATATGTAGTGGGCATCGGCCCCGGAGAATATGAGCAGATGACATTAAAAGCCATTCATGCGCTGGAAGCCAGTGATGTGATCATCGGATATACGGTATATGTAGATCTGGTGCGAGAGCATTTTGCAGGTAAGGAATTTATGACGACACCGATGAAAAAAGAGGTGGATCGCTGTGTGATTGCTTTTGAAGAGGCAAAAAAAGGCAAGACTGTTTCCATGATCTGCAGCGGTGATGCCGGTGTATACGGTATGGCTGGTCTGATGTACGAAGTCGGTGTAAAATATCCGGAAACAGAGCTGGAAATCGTGCCGGGTGTGACGGCCGCCCTCGGTGGCGCGGCGGTACTCGGTGCTCCGCTGATCCATGATTTCTGCCTGATCTCTTTAAGCGATCTGCTGACACCATGGGAAAAGATCGAAAAACGTCTTCTGGCCGCTTCCGATGCGGATATGGGGATCTGCCTGTACAATCCGTCCAGTAAAAAGCGTCACGACTATCTCCAGAAAGCCTGTGATCTGATGATGCAGTACAAGTCACCGGAGACTGTCTGTGGTATTGTGGGCAATATCGGCCGTGAGGGACAGGATTACCGTGTGATGACGTTAAAAGAACTGAGAGATACACCGGTCGATATGTTTACTACCGTATTTGTCGGCAATTCCCAGACAAAAGAGATTGCCGGTAAGATGGTGACACCACGCGGATACAAAGGCGTGCAGGACTGACAGAAAAGAGAGCGTGAGAAAAATGCAAAAAGTACTGGTTTTTGCAGGAACGATAGAGGGCAGAAAAATTGCCGAGTTTCTGGATGCACAGGATGTGGCTACCCATATCTGTGTGGCAACGGAATACGGTGAGAGCCTTTTGCCAAAGGGCGGTCATCTGGAAGTTTCCCATGACCGTCTGACAGAAGAAGAGATGGAAGCATTGCTGGACAGGGAAATGTTCACTGTTGTGGTGGATGCCACCCATCCATATGCACAGGTTGTAACAGAAAATATCCGCAGTGCCTGTGAAAAGAAAAGTATTCCCTGCCTGCGTCTGGTGCGGGCAAGCGAGGACTGGAGTATGGACGATGTTGTCTGCGTGGACAGTGTGGATGAGGCAGCACAGTGGCTGAAAGGGACCAACGGAAACATTCTTGCAGCCACAGGCAGCAAAGAGCTGAAAGCCTACACACAGATCCCCGGATTTGAAGAGCGCGTCTATGCCAGAGTACTGTCTCTGCCGGAGGTGGCCAGAGAGTGTGCAGACCTTGGTTTTACTGGAAAACATCTGATCTGTATGCAGGGACCTTTTTCCGTGGAGATGAATACAGCTATTCTGAGACAATACGATATCCGTTATCTGGTGACAAAAGAAGCCGGAAAAAACGGTGGCTTTCCGGAAAAAGTCCAGGCGGCCAAAGCAGCAGGGGCGAAACTCGTTGTTGTCGGACGTCCGGTAAAAGAAGAAGGCTATAGTTTTATTGCCTGTAAAAAAGAGCTGATCGACCGACTGAATCTGCATGTAAAGCAGCAGGTATCTCTGGTTGGTATAGGCCCGGGGGCGGATAAAGAGCGTACCCAGGCTGCAACGGAATGTTTTGCCCGTGCGGATCTGATCATTGGTGCAAAACGGATGACAGACTGTGTGGCTATGCAGGGACAGGCTGTATATACAGCCTATGATCCGGTAAAAATCCGTGATTATATCAAAGAACATCCGGAATTTGAAAGGATTGCTGTGGCTTTGTCGGGCGATGTTGGCTTTTACAGCGGAGCCAGGAAACTCCTGGATATATTGAAGGAGGATATGTCTGTAGATATCGTGCCCGGTATTTCTTCCATGGTGGCTTTTATGGCGAAGCTTGGCCTGCCCTGGGAAGATGTTGTACCTTTCAGTGTCCATGGACGAGATGTCAATCTGATCGGCCATATCAGAAAACATGAAAAAATCTATGCAATCCTTGGAACCTCTGAGGGAGTGAGCCTGTTATGCAATCAGCTGGTTTTTTACGGTATGGGAGATGTACAGGTATCTGTGGGAGAAAAACTCTCCTATCCAGATGAACGGATACAGACAGGAACAGCTGCAGATTTTGTGGGAATTGAGACAGATCCGCTTTGTGTGATCTATGTAGAAAATCCACAGGCTGCAGGCTGTATTGTGACCCATGGCATGTCGGATGAGCTGTTTTTAAGAGATAAAGTGCCCATGACAAAGGAGGAAGTGCGTACAGCCTCCATTTCCAAGCTGCATCTGACAAAAGATGCCATTATTTATGATGTGGGTGCAGGTACAGGCTCCGTATCCATTGAGATGGCACTGGCTGTAACAGATGGCCATGTGTATGCTGTTGAGAAAAAGGATACAGCTGTAGAGCTTTTACATAAAAACAAGCAGCATTTCGGCGCAGATAATCTGACAATCGTCGAGGGACTGGCTCCGGATGCGCTGGAAGAGCTTCCTGTGCCGACACATGCTTTTATCGGCGGTTCTTCCGGTAATCTGGATGAGATTGTCGGTTTATTATTGAAAAAAAATTCGGGTATCCGTATCGTGATCAATGCGATCACACTGGAAACAGTACAGGAAGCACTGGATGTGATGAAAAAATATCCGGTACGGGATACGGAGATCGTATCCATGTCTGTGGCCCGGTCAAAAGAGATCGGCTCCTATCATATGATGATGGGGCAGAATCCGGTCTATATCTTTTCTTTCGAAGGAGAGCAGTAGCATGAAGATACCACGGCTGATGATCACGGCAGCGTCAAGTGGCAGTGGCAAGACACTTTGCACCTGTGGCCTTTTGCAGGCACTGAAAAACAGAAGTCTCGACGTTGTGTCGTTTAAATGCGGACCGGATTATATAGATCCGATGTTCCACACCAAAGTTATTGGGACAAAGAGCCGCAATCTGGATACTTTTTTTACAGACGAAGATACGACCCGCTTCCTGCTGCAAAAGAATGCGGCACAGGCGGATGTGGCTGTGATCGAGGGTGTTATGGGGTATTATGATGGTCTGGCGGGAATTTCTGTCAGCGCCAGTGCCTGGGACCTGGCCGATACGACAAAAACACCGACAGTGCTTCTTGTCAACTGTAAAGGGATGAGCGTGTCCATCGTTCCCTTTATCAAGGGATTTCTGGAATACAAAAAGGACAGCCATATCAAAGGCGTGATCTTAAACCGGATTTCCGGTATGCTGTATCCGAGGATCAAAGAAATGATTGAAAAACAGCTGCCCGTCAAAGTCTATGGCTACCTGCCGGAATTAAAGGACTGCCTTCTGGAAAGCCGCCATCTGGGGCTTGTGCTTCCGGAGGAGATCGAAGACTTGCAGATGCAGTTGGACACGCTGGCAGAGGCGATGGAAAAGTCGGTGGATATCGACGGATTACTGCAGCTGGCGGCAGAGGCAGAAGAACTGGAAGCCGGAGAAAAATATACCGCTTACGAACAGCGGCAGGCAGATGCCCAGCTGGAGCGGACAAAAGAGGAATATCCTTACATGGGTCTTAAAATCGGTGTAGCGAGGGATGAAGCGTTTTGCTTCTTTTACGAAGACAATCTGGACTGGCTTCGGGAGCAGGGGGCAGAGCTCGTGGAGTTTTCACCGTTGCACGATGCCCATCTGCCGAAGCAGCTGGACGGGCTGATCTTAAATGGCGGCTATCCGGAGCTGTATGCCAGAGGCTTAAGCAGCAACAAAACGATGCTTGCGGATATCCGTATGGCGATCGAGTATGGACTGGTGACAACAGCGGAATGTGGCGGTTTCATGTATCTGCAGGAGTCCCTGGAGGATATGGAAGGCAGAGCATGGCCGATGGCCGGTGTGATCGCTGGCCGGGCATGGAAGACACCGCGTCTGACCCGTTTTGGCTATATTACCCTGCAGGGCGGTACGGCTTTTGGACAGGAGACAGGGCCGATGAATGCCCATGAATTTCATTATTTTGATGTGGAGGACTGTGGCAGCGACTGGCACGCGGAGAAGCCCTTAAGCACCAGGGGCTGGGACTGCATCCATGCAAAGGATACACTGTTTGCCGGATTCCCCCATATTTATTACTATGCTAACGAAGAATTTCCCAGAGCATTCTTAAACAAATGTCTGGAAAAAGCAAAAGAGGTTCACTAAAAAACCTGTTTTGCCGCAGAAAAAGACAGCTGTGAAACAGAGGTCTTATGAAGGATGGTCTGTCTGCCGGTAAATATATGGCAGATATGTGCAGAAAGGACGTAAAAATGACACTGGAAGAAGCACTGAAAAAGATAACACCGCTGAAGCAGGAAGCTGTGGATGCGGCATGGAAACGCTGGAGTGAGACATCGATCCCGATCCACAGTCTGGGTAAACTGCAGGATGCTGTAGCAGCCATTGCAGGGATGCTGGGTACACCTGATGTGGCCCTTGATAAAAAGGCCCTTGTGGTCATGTGCGCAGACAATGGCATTGTGGAAGAGGGGATTTCCCAGAGTGGCCAGGAAGTGACAAAGATCATTGCCGAAAATTTTCTTAAAGAAAAGGCAACAGCAGCAATCTTCTGTAAAAAATCCGGTGCCGATGTATTTCCGGTGGATATAGGTATCGCCTCGGATAATCTTCTTCCGAACCATAAAGTAGCTTATGGCACAAAGAACTTTGCCAAAGAACCGGCCATGACAAGAGAGCAGGCCGTACAGGCCATCGAGGTGGGTATCCATATGGCAGAAGAGCTGTATGAGAAAGGCTACCGTATCCTTGCTACCGGTGAAATGGGGATCGGAAATACGACAACCAGCAGTGCGATGACGGCTGTATATACCGGTGTGTCCCCGGCAGAGGTCACAGGACGCGGCGCAGGACTTTCCAGTGCCGGTCTGCAGAAAAAAGTGCAGGTGATCGAGGATGCGATCGTCCGTTACCATATGGATCCTGAGGATCCGATCGGCGTGCTGTCCTGTGTGGGCGGTTTTGATATCGCCGGTATGTGCGGTGTGTTCCTTGGTGGTGCTGCCCTGGGTATCCCGGTTGTGATCGATGGCTTTATTTCCGGGGTTGCGGCTCTGACAGCCTACAAGCTGTGTCCGACGAGCCGTCAGTATATGTTTGCGTCCCACCTGTCTCAGGAACCGGCTTCCAAACTGATCCTGGATACCCTTGGTATCGAGGGATTTATGGACTGCAGGATGCGTCTTGGCGAAGGCAGCGGTGCGGTGCTTCTGTTCCCAATCCTGGATATGGCGATGGAAGTATACCGTTCGGTGGCTTCTTTTGATGAGAATAATATGGAACATTACGTTCCGTTAAGCTAAAGATGAGAGAAGTACTGTGCATCATACAGCCGGACATGATATGCACGACTGTGGTGTGAACAGTAGCGGAGAATAAACGTATGTTTCGTGTAGTGACAGGCGGCAGTGGCAGTGGTAAATCTGCCTATGCCGAGCAGTGTGTGCTGGATTTTGGTCCGGCAAAGCGCATCTATATTGCCACGATGTATCCCTTTGATGCAGAATGTGAAAAACGGATACAGCGGCACCGGAAGATGCGGAAAGAAAAACAGTTTGATACGCTGGAATGTTATACCGGATTAAAAACGGCGGATATTCCCAGGGACAGTGTGGTGTTACTGGAATGTATGTCGAATCTGACAGCCAATGAGATATATCAGGAAAATGGTGCGGGGGAACGTGCCGTGGAGGAGATTCTTGCCGGTATCCGATACCTTCTGGATCGTGTGCGGCATCTTGTAGTGGTTACAAACGAAATTTTCAGCGATGGCATCACATATGATCCGGATACCTGCAGATATCAGCAGTATCTGGGGCAGATCAACAGTGAGATGGGCCGTATGGCAGACACGGTGACGGAAGTTGTCTATGGTATCCCCCTCATTGTGAAGGGAGAACAGAGATGAAAAAAGTCATAAACAGTGCTATTGCGGCATTTGCAATGTTTTCAAGGATTCCCATGCCGCGCTGTGACTGGGAAAAGGACAATATCCGGTATATGCTGGTATTTATGCCACTGGTAGGAGCCGTGATCGGGGCCGTATCGTATGTATGGGCCTTTATCGGCGGTAGATTCTGGTATGACCGGATACTGGAGAGTATGCTTCTGTTTCTGATTCCCTTTGTACTGACCGGCGGTATCCATCTGGACGGCTTTCTGGACACAACAGATGCATTAAGTTCCTGGAAATCAAAAGAAGAACGAGTAGAAATCTTAAAAGATGTACATGTCGGTGCCTTTGCGGTGATCCGTGGTGTTGTATGGCTGATGTTTATGTTCGCCGTTTATACATCTGTTTCCAAAAAAGAGGTTCTCTGGCCTTTCCTCGGTCTTGTTTTTGTGATGAGCCGGACGTTAAATGCACTGTCAATCCTGACATTTCCGAAAGCAAAAGAGACGGGAACGGTCAATACATGGCAGAAGGATGCGGATCCCAAATGTAAAGGACTTCTGATCGCCGTATTTATTGTGACAGCCGTGGTTGCCATTCTCATTCATCCATTGTATGGTGCGATACTGACAATCGGTGTACTAGCAGCATTTTTCTGGTACTACAAAAAAGCAATGAAGTACTTTGGCGGTATGACTGGTGATCTTGCCGGCTATTTTGTCTGTGTATGTGAGGCTGCGGTGCTGTTTATTCTGGCTGTGGTCTGTGCAGGTCTGCCGGTGGTACAGCAGCTGCTGAAGTAACAGCAAAGTTTATGTGATGAATGAACATTTGCTGTATGACGGCGTAAGCGCATGATTTACGAAGAAACAGGAGAAGAAAATGAAACTGATCATTGGGGGAACTTTTCAGGGGAAAAAAGCGTTTGCAAAGACGCTGTGTCCGGATATCGAATTTATCGATGGCCAGATCTGCGATCCGGAAGCGATTTTTACCTGTAAAGGCATCTATCATTTCCATGAATATATACGAAACTGCCTGAAAAACGGGCAGGACTGTGTGATGCTCGGTGATGAACTGATCCGGAGGAATCCTTCTCTGGTGGTCGTGACCAATGAGCTGGGGTACGGTGTCGTACCGATCGAGGCTTTTGACCGGGAATACAGAGAACGTACCGGCCGTGTCTGCACCGTACTGGCGGCGGCTTCCGACGAAGTTTACCGTGTGGTCTGTGGTGTTGGTGTCCGGATCAAATAAAGAGGACAGACAGAAGAATGAAGGCAACGCACCGTGAAACGATACAGATATATGGCAGGTGTTGCAAAGTACAATGTCTGCCGGAAGGGAGTCCGTATGAGATTTGTATGCATCCGGCATGGCAAGACAGCCGGAAATCTGAAAGGTGCCTATGTCGGGCGGACAGATGAACCCCTGTGCGAACAGGGAAGAGAAGCTCTTTTGCAGCGGACATATCCGCCGGTGGAGGCAGTATTTGCCAGTCCGATGCTGCGGTGTCGTCAGACGGCAGAAATCGCTTATCCGTCACAGCAGGCAACGTTGATCCCGGAGCTGCGGGAGTGTGATTTTGGACGCTTTGAGGGAAAAACATGGCAGGAGCTGTCCGGGGATGCTGCCTATCAAGCATGGATCGACAGCGGTGGTCTTGGAGCTTTCCCGGAGGGGGAGAGCCATGAAGCCTTTATTGCACGTTGCTGTGCGGGTTTTCAAAACGTGTACAGGCAGTGCGAAACGCGGCGCATACAGACGGCGGCCCTGGTGGTGCATGGAGGTACAGTCATGGCTCTGATGGATGTCTGGTCAGATCCGCATAAAGGATATTTTGACTGGCAGATAAAAAATGGCGAGTACCTGACCGTAGACTGTGAGAGAACAGAGGCTGGTACATTCCGGCTGAGACTGGTGTAACAAAACAAGAATATATAATTTGCATATATATAAAAATAGAAACTTGACAGGTGGAGAAAGAAAATGGGAATAACAAGTCTGACCATAGGGGGTGCCGATGGCCCTACAGCAGTATTTTTTGCCGGAACACTGGACAGGATAGATGATATTCTGCTGGTGGTAGTGCTCGGTTTCATCCTGGATCTGATCATCGGTGATCCGCACTGGCTGTATCATCCGGTACAGGCCATCGGAAAACTGATCAGTGTACTGGAAAAGGTACTTCGAAAGATATTTCCGAAAACAAAGACAGGAGAGCGTATCGGTGGCTGTTTTCTGGTAGGATTTGTAGTCGGCATCAGTGTAGGAGTCACGATCGCACTTCTGCGGTTCTGTTATCATGTGCACTGGGGACTGGGCATTGCCGTGGAGACGGTTATCTGTTATCAGATGCTGGCAACAAAATCACTGAAAACAGAGAGTATGAAGGTCTATGATGCTTTGAAAACAGGAGATATAGAAAAAAGCCGTAAGGCAGTTTCCATGATCGTCGGACGTGATACACAGAATCTGACGGAAGAGGGTGTGACGAAAGCAGCTGTAGAGACAGTGGCAGAAAATGCTTCCGATGGGGTACTGGCTCCTTTGTTTTATATGGTGATCGGTGGCGGTATTCTGGCAGTGGCTTACAAATCCATCAATACGATGGATTCCATGGTTGGCTATAAAAACGACCGTTATCAGTATTTCGGTACGGCTGCGGCTTTCCTTGATGATCTGGTTAATTATATTCCGGCCCGTCTTTCAGCCCTTTTGATGATCCTGGCAGCAGGTGTAGAGGGGATGGATGCCGGACAGGCGGCCAGAATCTATAAAAGAGACCGCTATAAACATGCCAGCCCAAATTCTGCCCATACAGAGTCTGTCATGGCCGGTGCCCTGCGTATCCAGCTGGCAGGGGATGCCTGGTATTTTGGAGAGCTACATAAAAAGGACTATATTGGTGATCCACTTCGCCCGGTTGAGATCGGGGACATCAAAAGAGCAAACCGGTTATTGTACGCGACAGCCATTATAGCACTGCTGGTATTTTGTCTGCTCAGAGTCATCGTGCTTTTGGTATTCGCACGATTTGGAGGTATGTAAATGAAAGAACAGATACACGGCGGAGATGTTTACAGACATCCCGACGTCATAGATTTTTCGTCGAATATGAATCCGCTGGGCACACCGAAAGCGCTGACGGATGCGGTAATCGACAGTATGCAGCGCATCGCCCAGTATCCGGACATCCGGTGCGAGCGGCTGATCGAAGCCCTCAGCGTGTACGAGGGCGTGGATAAAGAACAGCTGATCTGCGGAAACGGTGCGGCGGATCTGATCTTTTCGCTGGTGCAGGCTCTGCGGCCAAAGCGGGCGCTGATCCAGGCACCGACCTTTGTGGAGTATGCACAGGCACTGGAAAGTGTTGGCTGCGAGGTTTCCTATTATGATTCCACAGCGGAAGGCTACAGGATCACGAAAAGGTATGTGGACAGTCTGGATGAAACGTACGATATCGCTTTTTTGTGCAATCCCAATAACCCTACCGGATTTCTGATCGAGCCGGAAATCCTGAACAGGGTGGTGGATGTCTGTAAAGAAAAAGAGATCTTTCTGGTGGTGGATGAATGTTTTCAGGACTTTGTACCTGAGGAGAAGCAGTTTTCGCTGAAAGGAAGGCTTAAAGACAGCCGGAATCTGTTTCTGTTAAAAGCATTCACAAAGCGGTATGCAATGGCGGGACTCCGCCTGGGCTACGGTATCACTGGTAATACAGAGCTTCTGGACCGGATCGGCGAGATCACACAGCCGTGGAACGTATCGATTCCGGCACAGGAGGCAGGGCTTGCGGCACTGAAAGAGACAGTCTATGTACAGAAAGGCCTTGAGATGGTGCAGACGGAGCTTGCCTGGTTAAAGACACAGTTTGCAGCGCTGGGATTAAAAACGTATGATTCACAGGCAAATTATCTGTTTTTTGAAGGTCCGGAGGACTTGAAAGAACGTTGTCTGGAGCAGAAGATTCTGATCCGCAGCTGCAGCAATTATGTAGGATTGGAAAAAAAGCATTTTCGTATCGCAGTCAGAAAGCATGAGGATAATGCGGTGCTGATCGGTGTATTGCAAAAGATCCTTACAGTGCCAGGACGATCAGAAGCATACGTTGAGAGTCAGGCATAGTTATTGCGGCGGTCATCAGGAGTTCCATGCGGACACAGATGGCAGCGGTTTGACCGCATAGATAAAAGATAGCATATAAATATATCGTTTAAGTATATAAAAAAATGGAAAATGTGCGGTTTCTGACACAAAAAAGCCGCAGAACATACACAGGAGGCAGTTATGGCAAAAGCAATCATGGTGCAGGGAACGATGTCAAATGCAGGCAAAAGTCTTTTGGCAGCCGGACTCTGCCGTATTTTTCATCAGGATGGCTATAAAGTAGCTCCGTTTAAATCACAGAATATGGCGCTCAACTCCTTTATCACGGAAGAGGGGCTGGAAATGGGACGTGCACAGGTCATGCAGGCGGAAGCGGCCGGAATCAAACCGTCTGTTTTAATGAACCCGATTCTGTTAAAGCCGACGAATGACGTTGGTTCACAGGTGATCGTCAATGGTGAAGTGTTAGGCACAATGAGTGCACGGGACTATTTTGCCTATAAGACAAAGCTGATTCCGGATATCATGAAAGCCTATAACAAACTGGCGGAAGAAAATGACATTATCGTGATCGAGGGCGCCGGAAGTCCTGCAGAGATCAATCTGAAGCAGGAAGATATCGTTAATATGGGCATGGCTAAGATGGCGAAAGCTCCGGTACTGCTGGTCGGTGATATCGACAGAGGTGGCGTATTTGCCCAGCTGATCGGTACGGTCATGCTGCTGGAAGAGGATGAAAAGGCCATGGTCAAGGGCCTGGTGATCAATAAATTCCGTGGAGATAAGACAATTTTGGATCCGGGGGTAAAGATGCTTGAAGAAAAATCCGGCATTCCGGTCGTTGGTGTCGCACCGTACTTAAATATCCAGGTGGAGGATGAGGACAGTCTGACGGAGCGCTTTAACCAGCATGGAGAGATCGGTGTGATCGATCTGGCGGTGATCCGCGTACCGCGTATTTCGAATTTTACTGATTTTAATCCGTTTGAGAGTATGCCGGGTGTAACAGTGCGCTATGTCAAATCAGCAGCCGAGCTGGGGGATCCGGATATGATCCTGCTTCCGGGTACGAAGAATACGATGGAGGATCTGCTCTGGATGCGGGAGAACGGTCTGGAGGCACTGATTTTAAAAGCAGCGGCCAATGGCAAGGTGATCTTTGGCATCTGTGGCGGTTATCAGATGCTGGGAGAGACGCTTTCAGATCCGGATCATGTTGAAGCGGGTGGTTCGATCCGTGGTATGGGACTTTTGCCGATGGATACGGTCTTTGCTGATGGAAAGACGAGAACGCGGGTGAATGGTACATTTTGTGAGGTCGGCGGTGTGCTGAACTGCCTGACCGGTACAAAGCTGTCCGGGTATGAGATCCATATGGGAGTCAGTACGTTAAAAGATGGTGTGGCTTCCATGACGCAGATTGAGGATTTTGTAAAGAAGGACGGGACAAAGGCGGATGGTGCACAGCATGGAAATGTGTATGGTACATATGTGCATGGTGTGTTTGATAAAGAGGATGTGGCGAAGGCTGTGATCCGTGGCATCGGCAGGATGAAAGGAATCGATACGGAGAATATCACGGGTGTGGATTTTCAGGCGTTTAAGGAGACACAGTATGATATTCTGGCGGCAGAACTCAGAAAGCATCTGGATATGGATAAGATTTATGAGATTTTAAATGCGGGTCTGTAGGATCCGGGAGTGAAGGAGACAAAAGAGAATGAAAGTGAAGCTGGAGAATGTGAAACCCAGAGATATTGAAAAGAGAAGTTTTGAGATTATTACAAAAGAGCTGGGGGATAAAAAGCTGCTTCCGGGGACGGAGCTGATCGTGAAGCGCTGTATTCATACGAGTGCGGATTTTGACTATGCGGATAATCTGGCATTTTCGGAGGATGTTGTGGAGAAAGCAATGCAGGCGATTAAAGAGGGAGCCTGTATTGTGACGGATACGCAGATGGCGAAATCCGGCATCAATAAGAGGGCACTGGCGAGATATGGTGGTGAGGTGTACTGCTTTATGTCGGATGCGGATGTGGCTGAGATTGCGAAGAAGAATGGGACGACCAGGGCTACAGCTTCGATGGACAAGGCAGCCGCAATGGATAAGAAGCTGATTTTTGCGATCGGGAATGCGCCGACGGCACTTGTGCGGCTGTATGAACTGATTGAGGATGGGAAGCTGGATCCGGCGCTGATCATCGGGGTACCGGTGGGGTTTGTGAATGTGGTGCAGTCGAAGGAGTTGATCATGGAGGCGGATGTGCCGTATATTGTGGCGAGAGGACGAAAGGGTGGAAGTAATATTGCGGCTTGTATTGTGAATGCGCTGTTGTATATGATTGATGATCGAAGGGATTGATAGGATAGATAGGTTGTGGGGGACGGACGGACGAATCCGCAAAGGATGGCTCCGGTCTGTATGCCCTCCGGGGATTTCAGGACGCTTGGGCGATGGTTCTAAGTGTGCAAGAGACAGGAAAACAGGGTACCGGCTCTATTCACCGGATTTGCCGATGCAAATCCGGTTCAGGTCGCCTCATCGTCCGCCTGGTCAGCGGACGATGCCCCTGTTTTCCTGTCTTTTGCGCACTAAGAACCATTCTGCCCTCGCTTTATGAAATCCCCGGAGGGCATACAGACCGGAGCCATTCTTTACGGATCGTCCTGATGATGTGGGGATGGCTGTGGGACTGCGGTGGGGAGAGTGGTTGGGGCTGGAGGAATGCAGGGGGAAGTTTGTGGGTGGGGACGGATGGATTTTGAGGGAACGCACAGGGCGGCTGCGCCTGCTGTGCGAGGTTTTGTAGATGCGTACGATGGAAAGGGGGATAAAATGCGAGACGGGAAAAAAAGAGCGTTTTGGATTGTGTATATAGGGTATACGATTTTGATTTGGAGAAATTCGATGGATACGGCGGAGGTTTCTTCGGGGAAGAGTGAGAGGATTGTCAGATGGGTGAATGAGGTGTTGTTTTCGGGGGATGCGGTGTTGACGGAGCATTTGGTTCGGAAGGTGGCGCATTTTTCGGAGTATGCGGTGGCTGGTGTGCTGGGATGGCTGGCTTTTTCGGTTGTTTGGGGAGCTGGAAAGGGGATATGGCAGTGTCTGGTGAATGTGTGTTTTGCGGGGATGATGACGGCGTTTTGCGATGAAACGATCCAGTTGTTTGTGCCGGGGCGGAGTGGACAGGTGTCGGATATGTGGATTGATTTTTCGGGATATATAGCAGGGGTGATCTGCTGTATGTTCGGTGTTTTTCTGTGTCATGTATACCTGAACAGGCATGCGGATACAAAATATTAGCGATATATGTAGCCTTTTTTATAGAAAGGGCTTTTATATAACAGAAAAAATCAGGGACTTTTGAAATCCCTGATTTTTTCATGATTTTATTTACGCGAGCAACGAGCCAAAGTCCGTGCTTGCACGAGACCTTGGCGACTGCCGCGATAACTTGAGAAATTCGCAAAGTGTGTTTCTCATAGTTTACGCGAGCAACGAGCCAAAGTCTGTGCTTGCACGAGACCTTGGCGACTGCCGCGATAACTCGAGAAATTCGCAAAGCGTGTTTCTCACAGTGTATCCAGGTTCTTGACTGCTGTTGACAGCATCAGTTTGATACGGTTCAGCTGGTTGACTTCGCTGGCACCTGGATCGTAGTCGACAGCGACGATATTGGCATCCGGATATCTGTGGCGGATTTCTTTGATAACGCCTTTGCCAACGATATGGTTAGGCAGGCAGGCAAATGGCTGGATACATACGATATTTTTGGCTCCACCATGGATCAGCTCCATCATTTCGCCGGTCAGGAACCATCCTTCACCGGTCTGGTTACCCATGGAGACAATCGGCTCGGCGTATTTTGCCAGATCACGGATGTCAGCCGGCGGATCAAAGTGTTTGCTCTTTTCGAATTCTTTGACAGCAGCGCTCCTTAGCCAGTCGATGAATTTGATACCGGCATTGGCCATCAGGGCTGTTGACTTCTTGGAGCCTAAATATTTTACTTTGAAATTCAGGTTGTAGAAGCTATAGCTCATAAAATCGATCAGATCCGGTACGACGGCCTCGGCGCCTTCTTTTTCCAGCAGCTCGGCCAGATGGTTGTTGGCAGCCGGAAGAAATTTGACGAGGATCTCGCCGACGATACCAACTCTTGGTTTCTTTAAGTTCTCATCAATCGGCAGACGGTCAAAGTCGCGGATCATGGTACGGCAGATCTGTTTGTAGCGGTTGTGGGACATATGTTTCTGGGAAACAAAGTCGATACAGATCTTTTCCCATTTCTCATGCAGCTTGTCTGCGCTTCCTTTTTTCAGCTCGTACGGGCGCATGCGGTACAGACAGCGCATCAGGATATCACCAAAGGCAGCAGCGTAGGAGAGACGCAGAGCCAGAATCGGTGTGATCTTAAAGCCCGGATTGCTTTCCAGACCAGCCAGATTGATCGAAATGACCGGAATCTGGGTCATATCGGCCTTGGCCAGTGCCCGGCGGATGAAGGCGATATAGTTTGAAGCACGGCAGCCACCACCGGTCTGGGACATGATTACGGCTACATGATCCAGATCGTATTTGCCGGACAGAAGTGCCTGCATAATCTGTCCTACAACCATCAGGGACGGGTAGCAGGCGTCGTTATTGACGTATTTCAGACCGACATCGACAGCCTCTTTATTATCGTTTGGCAGTACTTCCAGCTTGTAACCGGCAGCGTTGAAAGCTGGCTGCAGGATATTAAAGTGGATCGGAGACATCTGCGGACACAGTATGGTGTAGGTCTTTCGCATTTCTTTGGTAAATACGACCTTCTCAATCGAAGACGACTGGATTTCTCTCTGCTTGTGTTCTTTCTCACGGACACGGATTGCGGCGATCAGGGAACGCACACGGATACGGGCCGCACCCAGGTTGTTGACTTCGTCGATCTTTAAGCAGGTATAGATCTTGCCGCTCTTTGACAGGATTTCATATACTTCATCAGTCGTAACGGCATCCAGACCGCAGCCAAAGGAATTTAACTGGATCAGATCCAGATCATCGCGGGTCTTGACATAGTTGGCGGCGGCGTACAGTCTCGTATGGTACATCCACTGGTCGTTGACACGGATCGGACGCTCCAGCGGATGCAGGTGGGAGATGGAATCCTCTGTCAGGACAGCCATACCGTAGGAGTTGATCATATCCGGGATACCGTGGTGGATCTCCGGGTCCACATGGTACGGACGTCCGGCCAGGACGATACCGCGGCGATTGTTGTCCTTCATCCATTTAAGCGTTTCTTCACCCTTGCGGCGGATATCCTCACGCATATTGCCGAGTTCTTCCCAGCCCTCATGAGCTGCAGCTCTGATTTCAGCTGCAGGAATATCCGGAAAAGCATCCACCAGACCCTGTGTCAGGACGTCTTCATTGGTAAAGGCGAAGAACGGGTTCTTAAAACGAATGCTTTCATCACGCAGTTCTTCCACGTTATTTTTGATATTTTCAGCATAAGAAGTAACAATCGGACAGTTGTAATGGTTGACTGCCCCCTCAAATTCTTCACGCTCGTACGGAACACACGGGTAGAAGATGAACTTGATCCCCTGTTTTAACAGCCAGGATATATGGCCGTGGGCCAGTTTGGCCGGATAGCACTCGGATTCGCTCGGGATGGATTCGATGCCCATCTCGTAGATCTTTCTTGTGGAATCCGGGGACAGGATGACACGGTAACCAAGTTTTGTAAAGAATGTAAACCAGAACGGATAGTTCTCAAACATATTTAAGACTCTCGGAATACCTACCGTACCGCGCGGTGCATCTTCCTCGGCCAGCGGAGCATAATCAAAGATCTTTTTATACTTGTATTCGAACAGATTCGGAATGTGTTCAGCGTTCTTTTGTTTACCGATACCACGTTCGCAACGGTTGCCACTGATAAATTTGCGGCCACCGGTAAAGTGGTTGATGGTCAGACGACACTGGTTGGTACATCCATGGCAGTGCGTCATGGTTGTGGAGTATTCCAGGGAGTTGATGTCGTCGATGGACAACATGGTTGTACCTTTGCACGGCTCAAAACGGTCTTTGGCAATCAGAGCCGCACCGAAAGCACCCATGATACCGGCGATATCCGGGCGGATGACCTCGCAGTTGGCGATCTTTTCAAGACTTCGCAAAACGGCATCGTTATAGAAAGTACCACCCTGTACAACGATATTTTTACCAAGCTCTGTGGCATCGGACACCTTGATAACCTTATACAGAGCATTCTTGATAACAGAATAAGCCAGACCGGCGGAAATATCGGCAACGGATGCGCCCTCTTTTTGCGCCTGTTTTACTTTGGAGTTCATAAAAACCGTACATCTGGTACCAAGATCGATCGGATGCTCAGCAAAGAGAGCTTCTTTGGCAAAATCTTTGACACTGTAATTTAAGGACTTGGCAAAGGTCTCGATAAAGGAACCACAGCCGGAGGAACAGGCTTCATTTAACTGGACACTGTCTACAGCGTGATCCTTGATCTTGATACATTTCATATCCTGACCGCCGATATCGAGGATACAGTCAACATCCGGCTGGAAAAAGGCGGCTGCCGTGTAGTGGGCAACGGTCTCGACTTCACCTTCGTCCAATAGCAGGGCAGATTTGATCAGCGCTTCGCCGTAACCTGTGGAGCAGGCATGCACGATCGTAGCATCTTCCGGCAACAGGCTGTAGATCTCCTGAATGGACCGGATCGTGGTAGCCAGCGGGCTGCCGTTGTTATTAGAATAGAAAGAATACAACAGCGTGCCGTCCTCACCGATCAGCGCTGTTTTGGTCGTTGTCGAACCGGCATCGATGCCGAGGTAGCAGTTGCCGGAGTAGGTGGACAGATCACCGGTACGGATCTTGTACTGATCCTGACGGGTACGGAAAGTCGCATAGTCCTCTTTCGTTGCAAACAGCGGCTCCATACGGGCTACTTCAAAATCCATTTTGACAGAGGCCTGCAGACGTTCCTTTAATGCTTTCAGGGAATAAGCGGTCTCTTTCGCATTCATCGCGGAACCGATGGCAGCGAACAGATGGGAATTTTCCGGTACGATGGTATGTTCTTCATCAAGCTTCAGGGTACGGATAAAGGCTTCCTTCAACTCAGATAAAAAGTGCAGCGGACCGCCTAAGAAAGCAATATGGCCACGGATCGGCTTACCGCAGGCCAGACCACTGATGGTCTGGTTGACCACTGCCTGGAAAATGGAGGCGGAAAGGTCTTCTTTGGTTGCACCGTCATTGATCAGTGGCTGGATATCGGATTTGGCAAAAACACCGCAGCGGGCTGCGATGGGGTAGAGTGCTTTATAATTTTTTGCATATTCGTTCAGACCTGTAGCATCTGTCTGTAACAGGGACGCCATCTGGTCGATAAAGGAACCTGTACCGCCGGCACAGATACCGTTCATACGCTGCTCAACATTGCCACCCTCAAAGTAAATGATCTTGGCATCCTCGCCGCCAAGTTCGATAGCAACATCTGTCTTTGGTGCGCGTTCTTTTAACGCTGTGGATACGGCGATAACCTCCTGCACAAACGGAATTTCCAGATGGTTGGCCAGTGTCAGTCCACCGGAACCGGTGATGACCGGACGCAGGGTACATTCTCCCAGCAGCTGTTCTGCTTTTTCGAGCAGAGAAGCAAGCGTCTCCTGAATGTTGGCATAGTGACGTTCGTAATCCGAGAAGAGAATCTTGTGATCATCGTCCAGAATTGCGATTTTAACTGTTGTGGAACCGATATCGATTCCAAGTGTATATGTAGTGTTTGTCATACAGTTTTTCGCGGAAATAACCGCTCCTCCTTTGCATGATATAGGTTTATGTTGATGGGGCTTCTTACAGCACCTGTGTATGTATTGTCCCGGAGTGTAAGAAGTGATGCAGGGCTTTTACAGTCCGTATCTGAAAAAGCAACGGTTCACAAAGATCCTGTGAACCGCAAGTCGTCTGCATCTGTTTGTACTTATTTAATTATGTACGGGTCATAATCCAGAGTATTATACAGTAAAATAGTCGGTGTGGCAATTGGCAATACGGCGTATAATTCGAAAAAGAATCTAAAAAATCTGTTGATTAATTGTAAAATCGCCACTATACTGGACTACATACGCTGCTATATGACGGAAAAAGAAAGACAGTAAGTGTCATTCGCCGGATCGATCATACACAGGTATGAGCGTCCGTCGGAATGCTGTGCAGCTTCAAAACGACAATACACAAAGTAAAAAGAAAAGGAACAAAACGCAATGTATAAAGTATTAAAAACCAACGGCAGGGCCAAACGTGCCATGATGCAGACCGTACACGGTACGATCCAGACACCGGTCTTTATGAATGTAGGTACAGCCGCAGCCATCAAGGGTGCGGTGTCCACGCAGGATCTCTACACGATCAACACCCAGGTGGAGCTGTCCAATACCTACCATCTGCATGTGCGCCCAGGTGACAAAGTAGTCAAAGCCCTCGGCGGCCTGCATAAATTTATGAACTGGGACAGACCGATTCTGACTGATTCCGGCGGATTTCAGGTATTTTCCCTTGCCGGTCTTCGTAAGATCAAGGAAGAGGGTGTGTATTTCCAGAGCCATATCGATGGCCACAAAATCTTCATGGGACCAGAGGAGAGTATGCAGATCCAGTCTAACCTGGCTTCTACAATCGCCATGGCCTTTGATGAGTGCCCGTCCAGTGTGGCAGAGCGTAAGTATGTAGAGGATTCCGTAGCCAGAACGACCCGCTGGCTGGCACGATGTAAGAAAGAAATGGCCCGCCTGAACGGACTGGAGGACACGATCAATAAAAACCAGCTTCTCTTCGGCATCAATCAAGGTGCAATCTTTGATGATATCCGTATTGATCATGCTAAACGCATCAGCGAGATGGAGATGGATGGCTACGCTGTTGGAGGTCTTGCTGTGGGTGAGACCCATGAACAGATGTATCACATCCTCGACGAAGTCGTACCGTACCTGCCGCAGGACAAGCCGACCTATCTGATGGGCGTCGGTACCCCGGCCAACATTCTCGAAGGGGTGGAACGTGGTATTGATTTCTTTGACTGTGTATATCCGAGCCGTAACGGCCGCCACGGTCATGTCTATACCAACCAGGGCAAGCTAAACCTGTTCAATGCCAAATTTGAACTGGATGCCCGACCGATCGAAGAAGGCTGTGGATGCCCGGCCTGCCAGCATTATTCTCGCGCTTATATCCGTCATTTGTTAAAGGCAAAAGAAATGCTCGGCATGCGTCTTTGCGTTCTGCACAACCTGTACTTCTATAACACCATGATGACAGAAATCCGCGATGCCATGGACGAAGACCGCTTTGACAGTTACAAACGCGCCAAGCTTGACGGCTTCATGGAAAACGACAAAAAGTGATCATGTCAGCATCTGATCTGCAGTACAGAACGTTCTGTTACCAGGGCGTATCATCTGAAGTCAGAAAACAGACAAAATAAGCCGTAACTAACTATAAAATATATGTAAAGTCACAAAAAACACTTGCCCTCACCGGACAAGTCCGCTATTATAGATAAAGGTATTTTCCGGCAGTGTGTACATTGCCGTGAAGACAGGAGGAAAAATTATGATTTTAGCAACAACAAGCGCAAGCGGCAGCGGAAGCATGATCATGATGGTCGTATGGCTGGCAGTCATGTTCGCCATCATGTATTTCCTGATGATCCGTCCGCAGAAAAAAGAACAGAAAAGATTATCATCCATGATCAACGAGATGGAAGTTGGCGATGCAGTTGTAACCACCAGCGGTTTTTACGGTATCGTCATCGACATCACCGAAGAGGATGTTGTCGTAGAGTTCGGTAATAACAGAAACTGCCGTATCCCGATGAAAAAAGCTGCCATTACCCAGGTAGAAAAACAGGAAAAAGCAGAATAAAAGAAGCATCCACCGGAGCTTTCTTTTACATGCTAAGTAATCAAAAGAGCAGCCTCACAAGGCTGCTTTTTTGATATATAACAGAGATTCCGGAAAAAATCAGCAGGAAATGAGAACCGGAAACGAGGGGATATGGATACTTCTTTCCCAAAAACGCTCAAAAACGGTTTGCGTTTTCGGAAAGAAGTATCCATATCCCCTCGTTGCGTCCGACTCTCATATTGTATACACTATCTCTTTACTATATTAAAGGTTGAAATTTGAAAAAAATTGGATTATGATAGAAACGATATTTTATATAGAGATAGAGAAGGAGTGGATGACCATGGAATACAAGATTGCACTGATTCCGGGAGACGGTATTGGCCCTGAAGTCGTCAGAGAAGCCAAAAAAGTGCTCGACACAGTATGTGAAAAATACGGACATACGTTTTCCTACACAAGCCTGTTGATGGGAGGCGCTTCCATCGACGTGCATGGCGTTCCGCTGACACAGGAAACAATTGATAAGGCCAAAGCAAGCGACGCTGTACTGATGGGCTCCATCGGCGGCAACACAGCCACGTCCCCGTGGTACAAATTAGAGCCGTCCAAACGCCCGGAGGCCGGCTTACTCAGCCTCAGAAAGGCACTCGGCCTTTTTGCCAACCTGCGACCGGCACACCTGTACGATGAGCTGCGTGCAGCATGCCCGCTGCGTGACGAGATCATCGGCGACGGTTTTGACATGATGATCATGCGTGAGCTGACCGGCGGACTGTATTTTGGCGAACATAAGACTGAAAAAGTAAACGGTGTCGATACCGCTGTCGATGTACTGACCTACAGCGAAGAAGAAATCCGCCGTATCGCCATCAAAGGCTTTGATATTGCCATGAAACGCCGTAAGAAAGTGACAAGTGTAGACAAGGCCAACGTTCTGGATTCCTCCAGACTCTGGAGAAAAGTCGTAGAAGAGGTTGCCAAAGACTATCCGGAAGTAACACTGGAGCATATGCTTGTCGATAACTGCGCCATGCAGCTGGTCAAGGATCCGGCACAGTTTGACGTGATCCTGACAGAAAATATGTTTGGAGATATTCTCTCAGACGAAGCCAGCATGGTGACCGGTTCTATCGGTATGCTCTCCAGCGCCAGCCTGAACGAGACAAAATTCGGTCTCTACGAGCCGAGCGGCGGATCCGCACCGGATATCGCAGGCCAGAATATTGCCAACCCGATCGCAACGATCCTTTCCGCAGCCATGCTGCTGAGATATTCACTGGATCTGGACAAAGAAGCGGATGCTGTAGAAGCAGCCGTGGCAAAAGTACTGAAAGACGGTTACAGAACGGGAGATATTTTCTCGGAAGGATGCAAAAAAGTATCCACATCTGAGATGGGTGATCTCATCGCCGCAGCCGTATAATGGAGGAAAGCAGGATGAAAAGTGATAATGTAAAGAAAGGGATGCAGCAGGCACCCCACAGATCCCTGTTTAATGCACTGGGTCTGACCGAAGAAGAAATGAATAAGCCGTTAGTCGGCATCGTCAGCTCATACAACGAGATTGTTCCGGGCCATATGAATCTGGACAAGATCGTTGAGGCTGTAAAGATGGGTGTGGCCATGGCAGGCGGTGTGCCGAGAGTCTTCCCGGCGATCGCTGTATGTGATGGTATCGCCATGGGCCATGAGGGTATGAAATATTCCCTCGTTACCCGTGACCTGATTGCTGATTCCACAGAGGCTATGGCGATTGCACATCAGTTTGATGCGCTTGTTATGGTACCGAACTGTGATAAAAATGTACCGGGTCTTTTAATGGCAGCAGCCCGTATCAACGTTCCGACCGTATTTGTCAGCGGCGGCCCGATGCTGGCCGGTCATGTCAAAGGACAGAAGAGAAGTCTCTCTTCCATGTTTGAAGCTGTAGGTGCTTATGCTGCAGGCAAGATGACAGAAGAGGATGTCTGTGAGTTTGAACACAAAGTATGTCCGACCTGCGGTTCCTGTTCCGGTATGTACACTGCCAACAGCATGAACTGCCTGACTGAAGTTCTTGGTATGGGTCTGCAGGGAAATGGTACGATCCCGGCTGTATATTCCGAGCGTCTGAAACTGGCAAAACATGCCGGTATGAAGGTTATGGAGCTTCTGGAAAAGAACATCCGTCCGAGAGATATCATGACAAAAGATGCGATCATGAACGCTCTGACTGTCGATATGGCTCTGGGCTGCTCCACAAACAGTATGCTGCATCTGCCGGCCATTGCCCATGAAATTGGCTTTGATTTTGAGATCGGCTTTGCCAACAGTATCAGCGACAAGACACCGAACCTTTGCCATCTGGCTCCGGCAGGGCCAACCTATATGGAAGACTTAAATGAGGCCGGCGGTGTTTACGCTGTAATGAAAGAACTGACAAAGCTTAACCTGTTAAATCTGGACTGCATGACCTGTACAGGAAAGACAGTCGGTGAAAATATCAAAGATGCCAGAAATCTGAATCCGGAAGTCATCCGTCCGGTAGAAAACCCGTATACAAAGACCGGTGGTCTGGCTGTACTGAAAGGCAATCTGGCTCCGGATGGCAGTGTTGTCAAACAGTCTGCCGTTGTGCCGGAAATGCTGGTGCATGAAGGTCCGGCCAGAGTCTTTGAGTGTGAAGAGGATGCGATCGCTGCCATCAAGGGTGGCAAGATCGTGGCCGGTGACGTTGTTGTGATCCGTTATGAAGGACCAAAAGGCGGTCCGGGTATGCGTGAGATGTTAAATCCGACATCTGCCATTGCCGGTATGGGACTTGGCTCCAGTGTAGCCCTGATTACAGATGGCCGTTTCTCCGGCGCATCCCGTGGTGCTTCCATCGGTCATGTTTCTCCGGAGGCAGCTGTCGGTGGTCCGATCGCTCTCGTAGAAGAAGGAGATATCATCAAGATCAATATTCCGGAGAGAACCCTTCATCTGGATGTCAGCGATGAAGTTCTTGCCGAAAGAAAAGCAAAATGGCAGCCGAGAGAGCCAAAGGTAAAGACCGGCTATCTGGCAAGATATGCCCATATGGTAACAAGCGGTGCCCGCGGTGCCGTTCTTGAAGTAAAATAAAAAGCAAGGAGAGAGGACAGATGCAGTTAAACGGTTCTGATATCATCATCGAATGTTTAAAAGAGCAGGGCGTTGATACCGTCTTTGGTTATCCGGGCGGTACGATCCTGAATGTATACGATGCCTTATATAAGCACAGCGGAGAGATCCGCCATGTGCTGACTTCCCATGAGCAGGGTGCTGCCCATGCGGCAGACGGTTATGCCCGTGCGACAGGCAAGGTCGGTGTCTGTATGGCCACCTCCGGCCCGGGAGCCACCAATCTTGTCACAGGTATTGCCACAGCGTATATGGATTCCATTCCGCTGGTAGCGATCACAGCCAATGTAGGTGTGCCGCTTCTGGGTAAAGATTCGTTCCAGGAGGTTGATATTGCCGGTGTGACGATTCCGATCACGAAGTACAGTACGATCGTCAAAGACGTGACCAAGCTGGCAGATACGCTGCGCAAGGCATTTAAGATCGCAAAGAGTGGACGTCCGGGTCCGGTGCTTGTGGATGTCACAAAAGACGTAACGTCCAACATGTGTGAATATTATCCGGTTAAACCGGAAGAAATCCTTCCGGAGATGGATCATATCACACCGGAGGCTATGGACAAAGCTCTTGAACTGATCAAAGCAGCTGAAAAACCGATGATCTTTGTAGGTGGTGGTGCGATTCTGTCCGGTGCAGCCGAGGAAGTTACGGAGTTCGTACATAAGATGGATGCTCCGGTGACAGTTTCTCTGATGGGACATGGTGCGTTCCCGGAGACAGATCCGTTATTTACCGGTATGCTGGGTATGCATGGTACAAAGACATCCAACTACGCCGTGACAAAGTGTGACCTGCTGGTAACCATCGGCGCACGTTTCAGTGACCGTGTCACAGGCAACACCCAGACGTTTGCAAAAAATGCAAAAGTCTTGCAGATCGATGTTGATCCTGCTGAGATCGATAAGAATATTCCGGTAGACACTGCTGTGATCGGTGATGTGAAGGTTGTTTTAAAAGAACTGAACCGCCGTATGGCGCAGCTGTCCCATAAAGAGTGGGTAGACTGGGTAGAGGATTGCAAGAAGAAATATCCGATGACTTACAACCATGATGGTCTGACCGGCCCGTATGTGATCGAGGAGCTGTATCGTGTGACAAAAGGTGATGCAATCGTTGTTACAGATGTAGGACAGCACCAGATGTGGGCTGCACAGTATTATAAATATACCAAGCCTAATACACTGCTGACGTCCGGTGGTCTGGGAACTATGGGTTACGGTCTTGGCGCTGCCATCGGTGCCAAATTCGGATGCCCGGATAAGACCGTAGTTAATATTGCAGGTGACGGATGCTTCCGTATGAATATGAACGAAGTTGCAACAGCAGCCAGAAATAACCTGCCGTTGATTGAAATCGTCATCAATAACCATGTGCTCGGCATGGTACGCCAGTGGCAGACACTGTTCTATGATCACAGATATTCCAATACGATCCTGAACGACAATGTGGATTTCGTGAAGTTCGCTGAGTCTATGGGTGCTGTGGGTATCCGCGTGACAAAGAAAGAAGAAGTTGGTCCGGCAATCGAGAAGGCAATCAAACTCAACACAACGGTTGTGATTGAATGCGTGATCGACCAGGATGACAAAGTATTCCCGATGGTACCGGCCGGTGCCTCTATTTCCGATGTTTTTGATGCAGAGGATCTGAAAAATAAATAAACAGGTGAAGACTGCTCTGTTTCGGAG
The DNA here is from genome assembly GCA_934394565.1 of uncultured Lachnospiraceae bacterium. GTDB lineage: Bacteria > Bacillota > Clostridia > Lachnospirales > Lachnospiraceae > UBA11957. The sequence goes on along the minus strand of CAKRQV010000002.1, from coordinate 120,479 downwards.
CAGTCTTTTTAGTTACGCGAGCAACGAGCCAAAGTCCGTACCTGCACGGGCCCTTGGCGATTGCCGCGATAACTATGAGAAACTCGCGGAGCGTGTTTCTCATAGTTATGGGTCTGCAAAAGCATAGCTTTTTCACAGGAAAATGACAGAAAAAAAGTAAAAACATGCAAAAAATGTGCATATCTTTGCAAAAACCTACATTTCTTTGTACAAAATGCAGAAATAGACTTGCACTGGATCGTTAAAAGTTTTACAATCGTGGAAGATGTACTTTGGTTGTTTAGCATGTGAAAAAGTGGTCAGACAGATTAATTTGCATAAAGTGTTAAAAACAAAAGGTATATCAGATATAATATGCGGTCTCGCTATTTACATTACTCTTTAAGAAGGGTATAGAACAGACGCAGCATAAAAAAGATTGAGGAGGATATGAGAAGATGAGCAGAGTGTACAATTTTTCAGCCGGTCCGGCTGTACTGCCCGAGGAAGTATTGAAAGAAATTCAGGAAGAGCTGTTGGATTACAACGGCAGTGGACAGTCCGTTATGGAGATGAGTCACCGCTCACAGGTATTCGACGAGATCATTAAAGAAGCGGAGAAAGATCTTCGCGATCTGATGCACATTCCGGATAATTACAAAGTCCTGTTTTTACAGGGCGGCGCATCCTTACAGTTTGCCATGATTCCAATGAATCTGATGAAAAACAAAGTGGCTGATTACATCGTCACAGGTCAGTGGGCTAAGAAAGCTTACCAGGAGGCTTCCAAATACGGCAAGGCCGTTAAGATTGCTTCTTCCGAGGATAAGACATTCTCTTACATCCCGGACTGCTCTGATCTGCCGATCGATGAGGATGCTGATTATGTTTATATCTGCATGAACAATACAATCTATGGTACGGTTTACAAACAGCTGCCGAACACTAAGGGCAAGGATCTGGTAGCCGATGTGTCTTCCTGTTTCCTGTCTGAGCCGTTGGATGTATCCAAATTTGCCATTGTTTACGGCGGTGTACAGAAAAATGTCGGCCCGGCCGGCATGGTGATCGCTATTGTCCGTGAAGATCTGATCACAGACGATGTACTTGAGGGTACACCGACCATGATGAAATATAAGACCCACGCAGATGCCAATTCTCTGTACAATACACCGAACTGCTGGTGTATCTATGTATGTGGCAAGGTTTTCAAATGGCTCAAGAAAATGGGCGGTCTGGAAGCTATGAAAGAGCGCAATGAGAAAAAGGCAAAGATCCTGTACGATTTCCTCGACAGCAGCGAGATGTTTAAAGGAACCGTTGTCAAAGAGGACCGTTCCCTGATGAATGTACCGTTTGTCACAGGTGACAAGGATCTGGATGCAAAATTTGTCAAAGAAGCCACAGAGGCCGGTTTTGTCAACCTGAAAGGCCACAGAACCGTTGGCGGCATGCGTGCCAGCATTTATAACGCTATGCCGATGGAAGGTGTAGAGAAGTTGGTCGAATTCATGAAGAAATTCGAGGAGGAAAATAAATAATGTTTACATATACCACACTGAATCCGATTTCCAAAGTGGGAACGGATCATTTTACAGACGTTTACAAAGCGGTTGATACACTGGACGAAGCGCAGGCGGCCCTGGTCAGAAGTGCCAGCATGCATGAGCTTGATCTGCCGGAAAATCTGGTCTGCGTAGCCAGAGCCGGAGCAGGTGTCAACAATATTCCGCTGGACAAATGTGCAGACAAAGGTATCGTTGTCTTTAATACACCGGGTGCCAATGCCAATGGTGTAAAAGAGATGGTCATCGCCGGCATGCTTTTAGCTTCCCGTGATATTGTCAGTGGTATTGAATGGGTACGCCAGAATAAGGACGAGGATAATATCGGCAAAATGGCTGAAAAACAGAAAAAACAGTTTGCAGGCTGCGAGATCGCCGGTAAAAAGCTGGGTATCATCGGTCTTGGTGCCATCGGTGTCAAAGTGGCCAATGCTGCTGTACATCTGGGAATGGAAGTATATGGATATGATCCGTATATCTCTGTCGATGCCGCATGGAACCTGTCCAGATCCATCAAGCATATCAACAATGTCGAGGATATCTACCGTGAGTGTGATTATATCACGATCCATGTACCGTTGATGGACAGCACAAAGAATATGATCGATGCGGAAGCCATTGACATGATGAAGGATGGCGTTGTTCTGTTAAACTATGCGAGAGATCTTCTTGTAGATGAGAAAGCACTTGTAGAAGCACTGCATAACGGTAAGGTGAAAAAATATGTATCAGACTTTGCCAATCCGACGGTGGCCGGTGCCGAGAATGTCCTGATCACACCACATCTGGGTGCTTCCACAGCCGAGTCTGAGGATAACTGTGCCGAGATGGCCGTACAGGAAATCCGTGATTATATGGAAAATGGTAATATCAAGCATTCCGTAAATTATCCGGACTGCGATTTCGGCGTATGCACCTCTGCCGGACGTGTGACGATCTGCCATAAGAACGTGGTCAACATGATCAATAAGTTTACCAAGGTCCTTGGTGATATGGGTATGAACATCGCTACCATGACCAACAAGAGTAAGGGTGAATATGCATACACGATTATCGATGTAGAGAGTGTACTGACAGAGGACGTCGTAGAAAAGCTGTCTGCCATCGAGGATGTTTTGAAAGTAAGAATCGTAAAATAAAAGAAAGCTCTACCGGAGTTTCCTTTTATAGACCAGGGTAACAAAGCGGAGCCTGCAAAATATGGCGGACTCTGGAACGATACAGATAAAAAGTGGGACAGGGCTGTCTTCCGGTAGAGGGAGCGGCCTTTTTCCGTTACCTCACATGGAAAAGCCAGTGCAGGTGACGGTTCCTGCAGCGTAAAGGAGAGAAAGATGGCAACAGTAAGACCATTTCGGGCTTATCGTCCGCGAAAAGACCTGACAGAAAAAATCGCAGCCCTGCCGTATGATGTATACAACAGGGCAGAAGCAAAGAAAATCGTGAGAGCCAATCCACTGTCGTTTCTGGGTATTGACCGGGCAGAGACAGCCTTTGATGACAGTGTAGACACCTATGCAGATTGTGTGTATGAAAAGGCAAAAGAAATTTTGCAGCAGCGGATAGCAGCCGGAGAATTTGTACAGGATGAGATGCCTTGCTATTATCTGTATGAGCTGACCATGGATGGACGCAGTCAGACCGGCATTGTGGCCTGCGCTTCGGTAGATGATTATCTGGACCATACGATCAAAAAACATGAGAATACCCGTGCAGAGAAGGAACAGGATCGTATCTGCCATGTCGATGTGACCGATATGCAGACAGGACCGATCTTCCTGGCCTATCATGCCAACGAGACGCTGCACAGGCTGATTGTAACGGTCAAAGAGACACCGGCTGAGGCAGACTTTGTATCTGAAGATGGCATCCGGCATCGTGTCTGGGTCATTGCCGACACTACACAGATGCAGACCGTCACAGAGGCCTTTGCAAAGATAGGCGCTGTCTATATTGCCGATGGCCATCATCGCTGTGCATCTGCAGTCAAAGTGGCGTTAAAGCGCCGCAGCGAGCATCCGTCCTATGACGGCAGCGAAGAGTTTAATTACGTTTTGTCCGTGCTGTTTGCAGATAATGAACTTAAGATCATGGATTACAACCGTGTACTGCTGGATGAAAACGGTACGGATCATAACAGCCGCATGGCCTATATACAGAAAAAATGTGAGGTCAGCGGTCCGTTTACAGAACCGGTACATCCGACAGTCAAGGGCGAATTTGGGATGTACGATGCCACTGGCTGGTATCGACTGAACATCAAACCGGAGTATCAGAGTGCAGATCCTGTAGAGGGACTGGATGTTTCTATTCTGCAGAAGGAGATCCTGGAACCTTTGTTTGCCATCACGGATCCCAAAACAGATCCAAGGATTGATTTTGTAGGCGGTATCCGTGGACTGGGAGAACTGGAAAGAAGAGTACATGCTGATGGAAAAGTGGCTTTCTCTATGTATCCGACAGATATCAGCGAATTGTTTGCCGTGGCTGATGCCGGGCGTCTGATGCCGCCAAAGTCTACCTGGTTTGAACCAAAACTTCGAAGTGGCCTGTTTCTGCACAAATTGTCATAAAATGTCGATAAAATAAAATGATGAAAAAATCCTGAAAATCATAAAGATTTCGGGCACAATGCCAAAAGTGCCTGCAAGAATCCGGGTGTATCTTCGGAAAAGCCGACCATTCTACCAGGTGTTCAGGTGACAAGACAGGCATTTTATCCAGAGAAGTTACCAAACGGGAGTGAATTGGAAAAATGTGGAGAAGTTGACTTTTTTTGGTTCATGAACTACTATGCAAATGTCAGCAGAATAGGAGTGATCAATATGAAAGAACAGAAAGTAATCATATCGCACAGCATCGAAAAAGAACACTCACTGGCTAATCTTGTGCAGATCGCCTGCAAGTATGACAGCCACATCACGATCATAAGTGGTGAGACCAGACTGAATGCCAAAAGTATCCTTGGCGTGATGTCTTTGAATCCGCAGGCAGGGACCGAACTTACGATAACAGCCGAAGGTCCCGATGAGAAAGACGCTATTTGTGGAATTATTGATTACCTCTGCTAAAAGCGAATATAAATAAAGACCAGGAGGGTAAAACTATGGTAAAGAAAACCGTAAATACAAACGCAGTCAAAGAAGGTGCAAAGAAAACAGCTGAAGTTGTAAAACAGGCGGCAAAAGAAACAACAACGGTCGCAAAGAAAGCTGCCAAAGAGACAGCCGAGACTGTCAAAGAAACAGCCAAAGAGACCAGCACAGTTGCAAAAAAAGCTGCCAAAGAGACAGCCAAAACTGTAAAAGAGACAGCTGCATCCGTAAAGAAAACCGCTAAAAAAGAGTATGCAAGACAGGCGCTGAAAGAGACCTATGTACAGGTAAACGGTAATGAGTACAAACAGAGCGAGATCCTGGAGAAAGTAGAAGCTTCCTTCATCGAAGCCGGCCACAAGCTGACAGCCCTGAAGAACCTGCAGCTTTACATCAAACCGGAAGATAACGCAGCTTACTACGTTGTAAATGGCGAGATCACAGGTAAGGTAGATCTGTAATCGAATAACTATGAGAAACACGTTCCGCGAGTTTCTCAAGTTATCGCGGCAGTCGCCAAGGTCTCATGCAAGCATGGACTTTGGCTCGTTGCTCGCGTAAATGAAAAAAATGAGGTCCGGCGACCACCGGACCTCATTTTTTGACAAAACTATGAGAAACACGCTCCGCGAGTTTCTCAAGTTATCGCGACAAAAAAATAAAGCCGATAAGCGGATTCGAACCGCTGACCTACGCATTACGAGTGCGTCGCACTACCTGCTGTGCTATATCGGCTTGACCTAAATTATTATATCGTAAATCCGAAAAAAAGCAAGTCCAAATTTGTTTAAATTTAAAAACAGGAGGATAATTCATGGCAAATACCTGTGACACCTGTGCCAACTATGTATATGATGAAGAAGAAGACTTCTACGAATGCGATGTCAATATGGACGAAGATGATTTTGGACGTCTTATATCCGGGCATATGAAAGAGTGCCCGTATTACCAGAATAACGATGAATACCGCATCGTCCGTCATCAGATGTAGGTAGTTAAAAAATGATAAAACCGTCTATAGTATGCTGCTTTGAGCCTGTGTGAGCAAAATGACACAGGCTCATGTACTGACTTGAAAAGTAGATAAAAATCGACATAAATTAACAAAACACTACAAAAATATTACAATATCATTAATTCTTAAAAAAATATAAAGAAATACTAAGATAGTCAAAACTAATCTATTGAATTTATGGTTTTAGCGTGGTATAGTGTAGCAGTTAAAAAAAGGGATATGAGGTTATTAGATGAAATACAACAGAACAGACGCGATCGAGCGCATGTTAAAAAGCTACAGCGTCTATTATAATGTTACGAGGTTCGAAGATGAACACAGACCGCTCACAGCTCTCTGTGAGTTTTTTCAGCATACGGAGAAGTATGTCGTATCCAGAAAAGCCAATCTGTGGTCTGCGGACAGCGAAGAATTCCTCTATCTTTTTGAATTTGAGCATCTGACACTGGCAGATTTTGAAATGTACAGTGATTGGGCCAGGGATGAGGGATTAAAAAAGATCAACGTCGGTCCTGGTCATATGAACAGCAATGTCGTTGCTGTATTTGTCTGCGACAGCTGTGATGAGGATGCCCGTAAGGCATTGAAAAAATGCCGCTTTCACAAAAGTTTCAAATTTTCATTGCATGGATGGATGGACCTGCATACCATTTTAGTCGAGGTCGGCAGCGACAGGATCGAGGGAAATGGTATCAGCAGAAATGCAGTGAAATTATTGAAAAAAATATTAAGATAATAAGGAAGAAAAGGGAGGCTTACTATGAATTCATTAGTACTCTTGATCATCTGCATCGCAGTCCTTGTTTGCGGTTACATCTTCTACGGTGGATGGCTCTGCAAACAGTGGGGTGTAGGTGAAAGTAACCAGCCGACACCGGCACACAGAATGGAAGACGGTGTTGACTATGTTCCGGCAAAGGCACCGGTTCTGATGGGACATCATTTCTCATCTATCGCAGGTGCAGGCCCGATCACCGGCCCGATCGGTGCAGCTATGTTTGGATGGCTGCCTGTAACTTTATGGGTCCTGATCGGTGGTATCTTCTTCGGTGGTGCGCATGACTTTGGTGCCCTGTTCGCATCCATCCGTCATGATGGACAGTCCATCGGTGAGGTTATTTCCGCTAACATGAGCCGTCGTGCAAAACGTCTGTTCATTATTTTCTCTTACCTGACACTGATCCTGGTTGTAGCTGCATTCGCATCTATCGTTGCATCTACATTCGGTGCTACTGTTGATGAAGCTACAGGCGCTATCGATGTAGCAGCCAGCGGTACACAGGCATCCGTTGCCATGGTTTCCGTTCTGTTCATCCTGATCGCTATCGTGTTTGGTTTCTGCGTATACCGTCGTAACGTACCGATGAGTATCGCATCTGTCGTCGGTGTGATCGCTATCGTTGTGATCATGGCTGTTGGTATGAACTTCCATCCGATCTACCTGACAACAAAGACATGGATGATCATCGTTGGTATCTACATTGCAGTTGCATCCGTTACTCCGGTATGGATCCTGCTGCAGCCGCGTGATTACCTGAGCTCCTTCCTGCTTTATGCAATGATGGCTGTAGCTCTGGTGGGTGTTATCCTTTCCCATGCTCAGCTGGGTGGTGCAGACGGACTTCCGGCTGTCACAAGCTTCGCTGTAGATAACGGAAACGGTGTACAGTATATGTTCCCGGTACTGTTTACAACAGTAGCCTGTGGTGCTATTTCCGGTTTCCATTCACTGGTTTCCTCCGGTACCACATCCAAACAGCTGGATAAAGAGACAGATGCCAAACCGATCGCTTACGGTGGTATGCTTCTGGAGTGTGTACTGGCTGTTGTAACGATCTGCGCGATCAACTTCGCTTACAAGTACAATGCAGCTAACCCGGATTCTGCACTGACAGGTGCAACAGCTATCTTCGGTGGTGGTATCGCCAACATGTACTCCATGTTTGGACAGGGTGCTGTAAATGTATTAAGAACTCTGCTCGTTCTTACATATTCCGCTTTCTGCCTGACTTCTCTGGATACAGCTACACGTCTTGCACGTTTCATGTTCCAGGAGTTCTGGCTTGAGCCGGGACAGACACCGAAGGACATCAAAGAGGGATGGAAGAAAGTTATGGTTAATCCGTACTTTGCAACTATTCTGACTGTAGTTCTTGGTATTATCCTTGGTATGACAGGTTACTCCAAGATTTGGGGTCTGTTCGGCGCTGCTAACCAGCTGCTGGCAGGTATCGGCCTTCTGGCTGTTGCTACATGGCTTAGTAATGCAGGAAAGAACAACAAGATGTTCCTTCTGCCGATGGCTTTCATGATCGTTGTTACGATCGCATCTCTGTGCCTGACCATCAAGAACCAGGTTGGTCTGATCAGTGCAGGTACAGCAGATTGGGGCGCTTACGCACAGTCCATCCTGGGCGTTCTGCTGATCATTCTGGCTGTTGTACTGGTTATCGAAGGTATCCAGACCCTGACTGGAAAGCACAAAAAAGCTGCCTAAATTTTTTTGACTGAATAAAAAGAGCAGTTGGGGCGTGTCCGTTTGCCGGACACGCCCCTTTTGTCAGCATACACATGGGAAAATAGCAAAGAATGTAAAAAATTGCTTGTACTTTTTCTGCGCTGTGCTATACTAACGATGTTGAGATTACATAACAGAAGCAAAATAGGACTTTGCGCGTCAAGTGTTCAGTGGATGGGGAGTTGTCGCCGAAACGAAAAACCTAGAGTTTACGATGCAGAGTTCGCACCCGTTGCCGTTTTATAGACAGATACGCATAGTGTATGTGAACGGGTAAAGTATGTCACTGACTATGTGTATTTTTTTATGCGAGCAGCAAGCTAAGGTCTGTGCTTGCACAGGACCCTGGTGACTGCCGCGATAACTATAAGAAACCTGCAAAGCGTGTTTCTTATAGTTGCGTTAGCGGATACTATTTTGCCGGACAGAGAAGTCCAGGAGGAACAAATGGTAGATAAGGCAAAGATTGAACAGGCGATCCGCCTGTACCTCGAGGGAATCGGAGAAGACGTAAACCGAGAGGGGTTACTGGATACACCGAACCGTATCGCACGTATGTGTGAGGAAATCTATGGTGGCATGGATGAGGATGCCGGCGTGCATCTGGCCAAGCAGTTTTCTGTGACCAGTAATGAAATGGTCATCGAAAAAGATATTACATTTTATTCCATGTGTGAACATCATTTGATGCCGTTTTATGGAAAGGCTCATATTGCCTATATTCCGCAGGGAAAAGTGGTAGGCTTAAGCAAGCTGGCACGGACAGTCGAAGTATTTGCCAGACGTGCCCAGATCCAGGAAAAACTGACAGCCCAGATCGCAGATGCTCTGGAAGAACATTTAAATCCGGCCGGTGTTATGATCATGCTGGAAGCAGAGCATATGTGTATGACAATGCGCGGTATTAAGAAACCGGGAAGTAAGACGGTAACAGTTGTTACCCGTGGTGTATTTGAAGGGAATCAGCTGTTACAGAACCAGTTCATGAATATGGTGCGCTGATGGAGAGGGTAAACCGGATCTACCGGCATGCGGACTACCAGAGAGAACTGGTCTGCATTGCCGAAGCAGAAAAAAACAGAACATACTGTGGGCATGACATGCAGCATTTTCTGGACGTGGCGAGGATCAGTATGCTCATAAATGCAGAGCAGGGATATGGTTTCGAAAAAGAAGTCCTCTATGCTGCTGCGTTGCTTCACGATATCGGCAGGGGCCAGGAGTATCGGAACGGTATATCCCATGATGCGGCCAGTGCCCGTCTGGCAGAAAAAATATTGCCGGAATGCGGCTATACAGAAGAAGAGACAACCTATATCTGTGAAGCTATTAAAGGTCACCGCCTCAGTACGGATGGTACGAAAGTGCGTACCCTTCTGGGCGATGTATTGTATAAAGCAGACCATTTGAGCCGCAGCTGCTACTGCTGTCCAGAAGAAAGCACCTGCTACTGGCCGTCAGATAAGAAAAATATGGAAATCCGTATGTAACAGCATGCGGATTTTTCATACTATGAAGGAGAAAAAAACTATGATGCAGATGGGAAAGTATACATTTGACACAGATCATCACTGCTACGTGATGGGCATTCTGAATGTAACACCGGATTCTTTTTCCGATGGCGGCAAGTGGAACGATATGGACAGGGCTATGGCACATGCGGCACAGATGATTGAAGAAGGCGCTACGATCATTGATGTGGGTGGAGAATCTACCCGTCCGGGATACACGATGATTTCCGATGAGGAGGAAATTTCCCGTGTTGTTCCGGTAATCCGTGAACTGAAAAAAAGATTTGATGTGGCAGTATCTGTAGATACATATAAAAGTGCAGTGGCAAAAGCTGCAGTAGAAGCCGGCGCAGATATGGTAAATGATATCTGGGGACTGAAATATGATGAAAAGATGGCAGAGGTGATCGCCAATACCGGTGCAGCCTGTTGCCTGATGCATAATCGTAAAGAGGCGGATTATACGGACTTTATGCCGGATATGCTGGAGGACTTGAAAGAGACAGTTGCTATTGCAAAAAAAGCAGGTATTGCTGACGATAAGATCTGTCTGGATCCGGGTGTAGGCTTCGGAAAAACATATGAGAACAATCTGGAAGCCATTCATCATGTGGATCAGTTACTGACACTGGGGTATCCGGTGCTTCTGGGTACATCCCGCAAGTCAGTGATCGGTCTGACGCTGGATCTGCCGGCACCTGAGCGTATGGAAGGTACGGTAGCCACCAGTGTGATCGGTGTGATGAAAGGGTGTGCGTTTGTCCGTGTCCATGATGTCAGGGAAAACACCCGTGCGATCCGCATGACAGAGGCAGTTCTGGGAAAATAAACAAATTTGACAGATGTGCAAGAAAAGATAGAAGTTGAGAAAACAGGAGACAAGCTATGGATAGTATTCATATTAAAGATCTGGAGATCTGGGCAAAGCATGGTGTTTTTCCGGAAGAAAATGTACTGGGACAGAAATTTGTGGTCAGTGCCGACCTGTATACGAACATCCGCCGTGCCGGTCTGGAAGATGATCTGAATCATTCGATTGATTACGGTGCTGTATCCCACCGGATCAAACGTTTTATGGAAGAAAATACCTGTAAACTGATCGAGGCCGTTGCGGAACGTATGGCGGCGTGTCTTTTACAGGAGTACCCGATCAGAAAAATCCGCCTGGAGATCAAAAAACCCTGGGCGCCCGTGGGATTGCCATTAGATACGGTTTCTGTGGAGATTGAGCGCAGCTGGCATAAAGCCTATATTGCACTTGGCTCAAATCTGGGAAACCAGAAGGGAAATCTTGATTTTGCAGTCCGTGAGCTTTCAAGTACACCGGGATGTCAGGTTAAGAAGGTGTCACATTATCTTGTGACAAAGCCGTTTGGCGTGACGGATCAGCCAGACTTTCTGAATGCCGTTCTTGAGATGGATACGCTGCTGGATCCGCAGGAGCTTTTGTATCTTCTGAACAGTATTGAAGCAGAAGCTGGCAGAGAGAGGATCATTCACTGGGGACCGCGGACACTGGATCTTGATATTCTGTTTTATGATGATCTGGTATTGTCGAGTGAAGATCTCAATATTCCGCATATCGGTATTGCACAGCGTGATTTTGTCCTTGCACCGATGAATGAGATCGCACCGGGGCTGGTACATCCTGTCTACCGCAAAACCATACAGGATCTCTGGATGGATCTGCAGGATAAATAAAGGTATTGAAAACAGAAAAATCATCCCTGACAACCATCGGGGATGATTTTTCTGTATATACCTGCTTTATTACCTGCCCGGAGCTTTGCCGCAGTCTCACAATATACAGTCAGTTGATCCTGCGGGTCACTGCCCGTACAAATCCGTTCATTTTCTGCTTGTTCTCGAAGCGTGCAATGAAGATATGATTTCCCATGGCTTCTGACAGTACGTCCGGCATCCGTGTATCCATCCGCAGATAGTTTCCGTATTTTGCCCTGACAGCATCCTCGGACATTGCATAGTCTACGCCATCCCGACGACCGACAAATACGCAGAATGCCGCATCACCAACAGCTGTCGTTGTAGAATCAAAGGCAATCATATCAGCCCAGATCTTATACACATCCGTTTCACTGGCAAAATTGATCATATCCGGTGTAAAACCGCCGGATGGCCGCATATTGACTTCCAGAGCCACCAGATCCCCTGCCTTGCCAAGTCCCTTCTGATCCTTCAGCAGACGGAAAAATTCAAAATGCACAAAACGGCTTTTTACGCCAAAACTTTTTACACAGGCACGTCCTGCGGCCCGGGTAGAGGGAGCCAGTGTTTTGACAATATAATACAGAGAATCCAACTTTTTATTCACAATATCCATAATGGAGACAGGAGTGATATTTCCTGTTTCAAAGAGAGGTTCTCCATGGCTGTCAATGATCGCATCGTAGGAATTGATTTCGGCAAAGACAAACTCTTCCATAATAAAAGAGATATCCTGTGGCTTTTCTTTGAAAAACTGTCGCAGCTGCGCTGCATTTTCAATACGCCAGGTCAGAGAAGCACCGACACCATTGTCCGGTTTGACAACGACCGGATAGCCGACTTCCCGGATAAATTGCCGGCAGCCGGAGAGAGTATCGACCATATGATATCGTGCGGTCGGGATACCGGCTTTCTGGTAATAGGTTTTCATATGGGATTTGTAACGGATCCGCGGCAGATCCTTTGTATGGAAACCGGAGGGAATGTTGAAGTCTGTACGCAGCTTTGCATCCTGCTCCAGCCAGTATTCATTGTTGGATTCAATCCAGTCGATCCGGCCGTATTTGAAAATATAAAAGGCTACGGCACGGTAGACGCTGTCGTACTCTTTAAGATTGTCCACTTTATAATATTCTGTAAGCGTATCCTTTAATTCCCAGGAAAGATCATCGTAGGGCTGATCTCCGATACCAAGAACACGAAGGCCGTTATCCCGGAGTCCTCTGCAGAACATCCAGTAATTGACCGGAAAATTCGGTGAAATAAAGATAAAATTTTTCATTGGTAGAACACTCCTCATCCGTTGCAAAGTCTGTTATTGTCTGCTGTGCAGATACTGCAGCACAGCAGACAATACAGCTTTGTTATTCATTCAGCAGAAACGGCAGAAAATAGGCCGTCTGTTTAAACCACCAGTCCCAGTCATGGGAAACATCGTATCCCCAGTAGTCTACCCAGATATGGATGTCCTTTTCCTTTAAGAGAATATCCAGGTCCCTGGTCAGCTGCGGCATTTCCCATGGCCCCTGACCGACACAGATTACACCTTTATTGTGATTATAAAGATCAATAAAGGGATGATCGGATGGCATATTTTTCAGGTAGTGAACCGGAGAATTCTGATAGACCAGATCGTCCATATAACCATCAAAACCATAATCGGCGGTATAAAGTCCGCTCAGCGCCAGCAGCCGGGTAAAAATCTGCGGAAAACGCAGATAGAGATTGACAGCATGGGTGGCACCGAGGCTACAGCCAAAGACCAGAATATCGGGGCAGGCAGCATGGTAACCGCCTTCGGCAGATGCCTTTTCGATGACGGGTACCATTTCCCGTACAATATACCAGATCCAGGCCTCATAACGTTCGATACGCCAGCGGGGATTCCCGTTTTTATCTGACCAGGTTTGTGCATCAATCGTATCAATTGAAAAGACCGTCAGACGGCCATCATCTATCCATGGACGCAGGGTGTCAAGCATACCGAAATTTTCAAAATCATAAAATCGTCCGTCCTGACAGGGAATATATAATACGGGCCGTCCGCTGTGACCATAGATTTTGTATTCCATATCTCTGCCAAGCATTTCACTGTACATTTTCTGATACCGGATATACATGCAGCGATTCCTCCTTTACATTTTATACAAGACAGAAAATAAACATCGGTTACTGGTGCAGTTGTCTGTACATCAGGGCCGGGATTGCAAAAGGCAACTGCTGTTCCCAACTGGCTTCGCAGTGGGTACCTCCCGGAACAACGCGGCTGGTTACACAGATATATTTGCTTTGTAAATCATGTATAATGCTGAAAAACTGCCGCAGCCTGTCTCTTTGTTCCAGACCTTCCCGCTCGCCACAGTCAATATAGATATCTGTAGCGGTATACAGTGCACTTTGGCGGATCAGGGTATGAAGCTTGTTAGGAGCAACCCAGAGAGAGGGTGACATGCACAGTGCTCCGGAAAAAATATGATTGTAGGAGAGCACGGCATACAGACTCATCAGCCCGCCCATGGAACTGCCGCCGATAAAGGTATGTTCCCGGCCGGTAAGCGTGGGGAAGTGGCTGTCGATGTAGGGCTTGAAAACCTGGATAAACCATCGCAGTGTCAGATCCCCTTTGCCTTTGAATTCACCGAAAACCGGATCGGAAAAGTCGTAGGGGGAATATTCCCTGAGACGGTCATTATCGGGACTGTGGTTACATTCTACAGCAGCTACGATTAACGGAGTGCCAGTGCGTTCGAGGTATTCTTTCATGCCCCAGCTTTTACCATAAGTGGCATGGGAATCAAAAAAAACATTGTGTCCATCAAACATATAGAGGACGGGGTAGCGTCGGTCAGGATCCCATGTAAAGGAGTCAGGTACATAGATATACGCTTTTCGCGGTGTATCGTCTGTCAGTTCAGGAATTGTGACGTCCCAGAATTCGATCATAAAACACCTCCCGGGCTGCATACATTTGCAGTAGGCTTACCACATGCAGCTATTTTTTCTTATATTCACTATAGCACACGCCAAAAACAGACGCAACGCACAAAAGATTTCCTCTTTAGAGATGGGCAAAAATATGATATGATACTGCCAGTGGTCCACTGGATCCATGTATGAAAAGAAAATGGGGGATTCCTATGAAATTGATACATTGTGCGGATCTGCATCTGGATTCGCCGCTTTCTGCCCACCTGACCCGGGAACAGGCAAAGGAGAGACGGCAGGAGCTTCTGACTGCCTGCAAGCAGATGACTGATTTTGCAGTAACAGAAGGGGTACGGGCAATTCTGATCAGCGGAGATCTGTTTGATTCCAACCGGGTAACAAAGACGACATTGCATTTTATTGATGATCTGATCCTTTCCCATCCTGAGATTGATTTCCTTTATCTGCGGGGCAATCATGATCCGCAGGCTTTTTGGGAGAGCTTTGAATCGACGGTGCCGGAGAATCTGAAACTGTTTGATGCCAGCTGGACATCCTACCGTTACGAGTCTGTTGTGGTGACGGGAGCAGAGCTTTCTCCGGATAATAAAGACAGGATCTTTGGCGAGCTGGTGCTTTCACAGGAGGATGTCAATATTGTGATGCTGCACGGTCAGCTGAGTACGGCAAAGGCCAAGGATAAGACAGAGATCATTCCTGTCCGGGAGATGAAAAACCGTTATATCGACTATCTGGCACTGGGGCATTTGCACGAATATCAGCAGGGACGGCTGGATACACGTGGCGTCTGGTGCTACAGTGGCTGTCTGCAGGGACGTGGTTTTGATGAATGTGGCCAGAAGGGGTTTGTTTTGCTTGACATTAAGGACGGAAAAGTAGAAAGCAGCTTTGTGCCGCTGAACCAGCGTACCTGTGAGGAAATTTCGGTGGATATTTCAGATGCACAGACGAGTCCGGAGATTTTGCACTGCATTGAGGAAGCAATCCGGGATATCCCGGATACATCTCTTGTCAGTATCCGTCTGGTTGGTGAACAGGATGTGGATGTGGAGAAAAATCTGGCTTATCTGCTGGAACAGATCCGTGGCTGCTTTTATTACTGTCAGATCAAAGATCGGACAAGACTGAAGATTTCCTATGATCAGTATCGGCTGGACAAGTCGTTAAAAGGCGAGTTTATCCGGCTGATGGAGCAGGCGAAAGTCCGCGAAGAGGAAAAAGATACGATCATACGCATGGGGCTCAAGGCACTGGCGGGAGAGGAGCCGACAGAATGAGACTGATATCCTGTTATATAGAAAATTTTGGCCGTCTGTCCCAGTTCGCCATGGATTTTACGGAAGGGCTGAATACAATTCAGGCAGAAAACGGCTGGGGAAAGTCAACATTGAGTGCTTTCTTAAAGGCCATGTTTTTCGGTCTGGAATACTCACCGAAAAAGAAGCTGACAGGCAATGAAAGACGTCGCTTCAGCCCATGGCAGGGTGGCAATTACGGCGGAAACGTGATTTTTTCTCATAAAGATAAAACATACAAGATCGAGCGCTTTTTCGGTGCAAAGGACAAGGACGATACTTTTCGGTTGTACGATATGGCGAGCGGACTGGAATGCTTTGATTATACGGAAAATATTGGTGAGGAGATTTTTGAGGTAGACAGGGATTCCTTTGCTATGAGTGTCTATTTTCCACAGAACCAGCTGCCGGTTTCCATGTCAGACAGTTTAAATGCCAAGATCAACGATCTGGATGCCTTTGGCGGTGATATCGACCGCTACGAAGCAGCGATGGAGCTTTTGGAAACACGGCTGAAGGAGTATAAAAAGACAGGTAACCGCGGCCTTCTCGGTGAATGGGAGGAGCGCATTGCCTGGCTGCATCAGAAAGTAGAAGAAGGGCAGCAGAAGGAAGATATTTTCGAAGAGAGAAAGCACCAGCTGGATGTCCTGCAAAGCGAGATCCATGCGGGGGAAAAGCAGCTTGAGGTGCTGCGCCACCAGCAGATGGCAGCAGAGGAGGAAAAGACCAGACAGGTATCCAATGAGCATCTTAAACATCTGCGTGAGCAGGTCGAAAAGGACAGCCGGAAATTAAAGCCCCTGAAGGATTTCTTTAAAGGGGGTATTCCGTCGGATGAGGATATCGAGCAGCTGATCCATCTGGAAGAAAAGAAACGCGATCTGGAGCATTTTCCCAGTCAGGAATTATTGGAGCAGTCCCGCAAACAGGTTGAAAAGGACAGAAAGCTTCTGGAAGAGATCCGTCAGGAGGCCGGAAACAAAATACCGGATGAACACACCTTTATGAGCATAAAGGAGCTGGCGGACAGCCTGAAAGCTTACGAACGGCGGTCACAGAAAAAGCTGGCGGCCTACACAGTAATACGCAAAGAACAGCAGAAACAGCAGCAGACACATGTCGGAGGAGAGAAAGAGACAAAGGATATGCTGCTCTATGTGCTCGGTGGTGTAATGGCTTTTGCCTTTTTGCTGTGTGCTGTGTTTTTCCCTTCTTTACGGATTTTGTCTGTCGCCCTGTGCCTGGTTGTGCTTTTGCTGCTGGGAGGCTGCAGACTGGGCATTATCGGCCATCGTGCCAGAATGGAAGCAAGCGAGATTGATGATACTGCAGAACAGCTGCAGGAAGAACTGGAGCGTCTGCAGGAGGGGATACACAGGCAGCAGGAGCGGCTGTCAGCAGCGCTTGTACCGTTTGGCCTGCGCCCGGAGGAAGAGCCGGGACAGCGCTTTGAATATCTGCAGCTTCTGTATACGCGCTATACAGAGCAGGAAGCACGTTTGATTTCCGGTCAGAAAAAGTGTGAAAAGCTCGAAAAAGCTGAACAGGAATTTAAGATTTATCAGGCGCGTGAGCTGTCCATTGCCCAGAAGGAGAAAAAGGCATTCAGTGAAAAGTATGGTATGAACCTGTCCTTCTGGAATCTGCGGACACTTCTGGAGATCAAGGAGAGAAAGCATGAGTATGAGCATCTGCTGGCAGAGTATCAGGAGCATAAAAAACAGCTGGATGCTTTCCTGACGACACATGCACAGTCAAAAGCAGAGAAAGAGTCGCTGACAGACCGCGCAGAGGTCTCTAAAGAAGAGATCGTGGCAGCCATGGAAAGACTGCAGCGTGAACAGGCACAGCGAATCCGTACGAGGGAATCGTACCGCCGGGATATGGAGCTTTTGACAACGCAGATTGAAGAGGTTGAAGATTATCGTCAGGAAGGTGAACGACTGAAAGAAACCTACGAAGAAGGGCGTCGGCAGGCTGAGCTTCTGCAGAAAACCATGAAATATCTGAAAGAGGCCAAAGAACGTTTCTCCACCCGTTATATGGACAAGATGAGGGAAGGCTTTGATAAATATATGCGGTATATTGATGCAGACGGTGCACACCGGCTTTGTCTGGATGCCAGCCTGAAGGTGCGGGAGGATGCGCAGGGCAGTCTGCATGAGGATGCCTACTTAAGCACCGGTCTGCTGGAATTCGCCGGAATCTGTACGAGACTGGCATTGGTAGAGGCGATGTATGAGGGCGAAAAGCCGTTTCTGATCCTGGATGATCCTTTTGTGAATCTGGATGAGGAAAAGGTGAAAAAGGGTATGGCCCTTTTACGGGAGCTTTCAAAAACATACCAGATCCTATATTTCACCTGTCATTCGAGCAGAGCATGACCAAAAATGATCCATGGGATCAGTTTTTCCTAGCTCGCGTAAATAAAAGAGACCCGGAGACTTAAAAAGAACAGTCCCCGGGTCTTTTAATGTTTTTACATCGAAAGACTCTGCTTCCAGGAGCAAAAACCTTTCAGATGCCATACTGTTTTTGGAATCAGTTTTCGGTTTTCCCGGTATACATGGTGAGATCACAGTCATTTGTGATTGAGAAGCAGGCACTGTAGGTGTTACCGGTGTTAGGATCCTTGAAGGTAATGGTTGCCGTATTGTAGGTCAGCTTGCCAAATTGATAGCTCAGGACATTCCGGTCATTCATGCTGTCGCTGTACAGATAGGGATAGATCGTACGGATTGCAGCAGGATCTGTAATGATGTACTCTGAGCTGACATCATCGCTGGTAGCAGAAGAGTAGATGGAATCATTTTCTTCGCCCGAATCCACTGGGGAATCGTCATATCCATACAGGTCACTGTCAGCATTGTCCGTATTTTCCGGAGGCTCATTGAGGTACAGCGTCATGCTGACCGGTGTGCTTTCTTTCCATGCACCAAAGTCGATGCCATGGTCAGTAAGCCAGGTGACGGTGTTGGTAAAGGAAGGATAGATCCGGTAGTCCAGCGAGTACAGCATTTTGCTGTTTTCCAGGCTGACCGTACCCAGAGGAATCTCATTAATCATCTGTTCCAGGGTAAAAGCACTCAGATCGGTCCGCAGCACATCCATAAGCTCTTTGGTTTCGGAAGCACTGAAAATATTGGTATGCGTTGTATTACGGACGATGGTATTTTCGGTGGCATCAATCGCATTAAAGGTATCAAACGCTGTATCACAGGAGGCATCGAAGATCTGGTAGTGCCCCTGCTTGTAGGTCGTTGTGTTGTAGACATCGGCCAATGCCTGGATGCTGTTTTCGTTCATGATAAACTGGAAGTTCCGGTATTCGGAATGCCCGTTGGATTTGACAAAGCGGACATTCAGATTGGCCACCGGGGGTTCGGCGTCGGTATATGTTGTTGGTGCTGTTGTTGTTGGTGGTGGTGGTGCCATGCGGTAATCCAAAAGCGCATAGGCTTTGGACAGCTCATCGCCGGTGAGCATGGCATGACTTTCACGGTAATCGGTGACACCCAGATAATTGCCGTTTTGCAGATTCAGATACGGAACATCATTATCAACCGGCAGATCCATGTAGACAGCTTCCACGCTGTTTTGGGCCGGTATTTGATCGTCAAGCTTCAGAATATTAAAGGCAAAGACGGAGATAAAAAGTACACTGATGATTGCAGAAAAGGCAAGCTCTTTTCTGTGCTGTAAAGCAGCGTGGATGTCAAAGGCAAAGATGACATTCAGTATCATATGGATCAGTACCGCAAAGAGCAGAAGACCAAAGATGGACCAGAATGCCCGGGAGCCTG
The DNA here is from genome assembly GCA_934394565.1 of uncultured Lachnospiraceae bacterium. Taxonomy (GTDB): domain Bacteria; phylum Bacillota; class Clostridia; order Lachnospirales; family Lachnospiraceae; genus UBA11957. The sequence continues at coordinate 101,024 of CAKRQV010000002.1, read as the reverse complement.
AAGCAAGCTGTCCGAAGGCAAGACCGATATAGATTGCCACAGGAACTACGATCAGTACGCGAATTACCGGTTGCAGACCGGAAAAAGCGATGGCTTTTCCGGCAGTTTCCGAAGGCCTGCGCAGGTATAGTATAATGGAACCGAAAAAGAGTACCGTTGCAAAAATAACAGCATATCCCAAAAGCGGCAGAGTCGTTATGTTGAGCAGCTTGTATACAAGATAAGCCGGCGCCAGGTAGTTCAGATAGCCACTCAGACCGTAGCTGTAATTCTGGTATGTGGTATAGTAGACACTCATAAAGGTCGGAATGAGCTCGACGATCATAAACATATAGATAGAAAATATACTGAGCAGTCCAAGGGATACCAGTATGTGACCGGACAGCATACAGAAAAAGATCGCTGTGTGGTACACTACAAAAAAGATCAGAAGGTTATGCAAAAATCCGGTGCCTACGGCAAAAAGCATCGGGGCATTGAAAAGCCCGAAAGCGGCCAGTACAATAAGGCACAACAATGAAAAAATCAGTGCCGGGACTACATAGAACAGCACGCCATTGGCCCAGCGGATGATGAAAAGCTTCTGCCGTCTGACCGGAAGCGCATGATAAAAATCCAGCTGTTGCTTATTAAACAGGTAGGAAAAACCCTGCAGGGCACAGATGACAGCTCCTGTGATCGCTACAAGCGAAAGCAGAAGATTTGATGAATTAAACAGCATGGCCGTTTCCTGGTTTAAACGGGTCTGCAGATAATTTGCCGAAATGTCTCCATGATTAATGACGATGGACTGCAGCATCAGCGTAGCTGCAACCAGTCCGAGTAAAAAGACGATGCAGGAAAGTGCCGGAACCCAGATTCTGTGACGGGCATCTTCCCGCAGTTGTTTAAAAAATGAGGTTTTTGATGTCATAACCGTTTACCCCCGTTTCACTGATAAATATTTCTTCCAGAGAGAGCGGAAGAGCCTCACAAAAGACCGGTTCCTGGGCACGGATCACGGTCAGGATGATATCGAGGTCACCTCTTGCCGTGACGGTATAGAGTGAACCACGTTTTTCCACGGACAGGATATCCAGACGTTTTTTCAGATAGTCGGTGATATTCTCACCTTCGACAGCCAGCTGGATTTTATGCAGATTGCCCTTTAAATCCTCCAGATCTTTGGACAGCAGGATGCCGCCTTCGTGGAGCAGGCCGACATGATCACAGATGTCCTCCAGCTCCCGCAGATTGTGGGAGGCAATGACAGGTGTGAAATCGCGGTCACACATCTCCTGGGCAAAGAGTGATTTGACAGCCTGTCGCATGACAGGATCCAGACCGTCAAAGGATTCATCGCAGAACAGCCATTTTGTACCGGCGCAGACACCGAGAAGCAGAGACAGCTGTTTTTTCATGCCTTTGGAAAACGTGCTGACCTTGCGTTCACGCTGCAGGGAAAAACGCTGCAGAAGATTGTACATCCGTTCCGTGTCAAAGGATGGATAGTACAGACTGTAAAAACGCACCATGTCGTCTACCGGTGTGTTGGCAAAATAAAAGGCATCATCGGAAATATAAAAAATGTCCTGTTTGACAGTCGGATTTTCATAGATCGATTGTCCGTCACAAAGGATCGTTCCCTGATCCGGTGTAAAGATTCCGCCGATCATGCGAAGTAAGGTGCTTTTGCCGGCACCGTTTGTGCCGAGAAGACCGAATACTTTGCCTTCTTCTATTGTAAGGGAAAGATCATTGACCGCAGTAATGTGGTCAAATTTTTTGCTTACATGATCAATCTGTATCATAGGTAATACCTCCATAGATTAGTTCCAGTGTTTCAAGAATCTCATCGCGGCTGATGCCGGCATTTTTTGCCTGGGATATGGCTGAACGAACCTGCCCCAGCAGCTGCTGCAGATGAATATCCCGAAGAGTAGTGCCATCGGAAACAAAATTTCCTCTGCCGGTTACGGTATAGATATAACCGGCTTTTTCAAGCTCACTGTATGCCCGCTGAATCGTATTGGGAGTGACGGAAAGCTCAATTGCCATAGAACGGACAGAAGGGATCTTTTCATCCGGTTGTAATACACCGGTCAGAATCAGCTCCTTGAAACGTTCGGTCACCTGTTCATACAGTGGGCGTCTGTCTTTATAATCAAGCTGTATCATACATACGCCCCTTTCCCTGTGTTTGTATAAGTGTGTTTAGTGTATTAATTGACTTGATACGCTTACTATAGCATAGTTTCCGAAAGAAGCAATGGGTAAAAAAATGAAGAAATGTGAAGTATTACAGTGCACAGTAAAAAAATGACTGTGATAATTTGCCAAAGTAGTGTAATAAATTCATTACAGGAATTGACAAAGTAAACCCAAGTTGCTAGAATACAGACTAAGGTCAAATTCGAGAAAGGATAGAGGAACATGAAACAAAGAGTATATTCTATATTGGTAGATAACTCTGCCGGTGTTCTTAGCCGAGTTGCCAGTCTTTTCTCCAGACGCGGATACAATATCGACAGTCTGACTGTAGGTGTTACCGCAGATCCTGCATTTTCCCGCATGACAATCGTCTGCAGCGGAGATGACAGTGTTCTGGAGCAGATCAGAAAGCAGCTGGCCAAGCTGGTAGATGTACGTGATATCAAGGTACTGGAGCCGGGAGCCAGCGTCACACACGAGCTGATGATGGTTAAGCTGACTGCAAAAGATGAAGACCGACAGAATGTCTTGGCACTTGCCGAGATCTTCAAGGCAAAGACAGTGGATGTGGGACCGGAATCCATGATTCTGGAAGTGGTAGGCAGTGTCAGCAAGTTGGCAGCCTTTTTAAATCTGCTGAGTGGTTATGAGATCCTCGAGCTTGCCCGTACGGGTGTAACAGGATTATCCCGTGGCATTGATGATGTCAAGATGTTCTAAATGCTACATAGTATTAAACAGGTGGATAGAGGTAATTTACCCATAAAATAAATTTTGCCGGGAGGAATAGTAAAATGGCAGAAGCAAAGATTTTTTATCAGGAAGATTGTAACTTGAGTTTACTGGATGGCAAAAAGATCGCTATCATCGGTTACGGCAGCCAGGGTCATGCACATGCACTGAACCTGAAAGATTCCGGATGTGATGTTATCATCGGTCTTTATGAAGGATCCAAGTCCTGGGCTAAAGCTGAAGCACAGGGATTCAAGGTTTATACCGCAGCAGAGGCTGCAAAACAGGCTGATATCATCATGATTCTGATCAATGATGAGAAACAGGCTAAACTGTACAAAGAGTCCATCGAGCCGAATCTGGAAGAGGGCAACATGCTGATGTTTGCACATGGTTTCAACATCCATTTCGGATGCATCAAGCCGCCGAAGTTCGTCGATGTTACCATGATCGCTCCGAAGGGACCGGGACATACTGTACGTTCCGAGTATCAGGCTGGCAAGGGTGTTCCGTGTCTGATCGCTGTTGAGCAGGATGCTACAGGTAAGGCACAGGATATCGCTTTAGCTTATGCTCTGGGTATCGGTGGAGCAAGAGCCGGTGTTCTGGAGACTACATTCAGAACAGAGACAGAGACTGACCTGTTCGGCGAGCAGGCTGTACTGTGCGGTGGTGTCTGCGCCCTGATGCAGGCTGGTTTCGAGACACTGTGCGAGGCCGGTTATGATCCGAGAAATGCTTATTTCGAGTGTATCCATGAGATGAAGCTGATCGTAGACCTGATCTACCAGTCTGGTTTCGCCGGAATGAGATACTCCATCTCCAACACAGCTGAGTATGGTGATTACATCACAGGCCCGAAGATCATCACAGAAGATACCAAGAAAGCTATGAAGAAGATCCTGTCCGATATCCAGGACGGTACATTCGCAAAAGACTTCCTGCTGGATATGTCCGATGCAGGTTCTCAGGTTCACTTCAAAGCTATGCGTAAGCTGGCTGCTGAGCATCCGTCAGAGAAAGTTGGCGAGGAGATCCGTAAGCTGTACAGCTGGAACGGTGAGGATAAGCTGATCAACAACTAATCGGCTGATCCGGTACAAAAGTATATAACAGATATGCAGGCATCGTAAGGTGCCTGCATTTTTTTATGGTTGTGCACCATGAGTAAGAGCAGAAAGTTCACACAATCTTCACAAAATTATTAGCCAAAAGACTTGACGAGTGCTAATGTAAGTGTTATAACATAGCTAGAACAAAGGAAGGGGAACAAGAGATGAGGATCATAAAGAAATAAAGATCCATCCGGTTCCTGAAACATCCCGGTTCCATGAAACAGGTTGACAAGCATATATGTTAAAAGGAGAGATGACTTATGATGATGATGCCTAGTATTTTTGGAGAAAACTTATTTGATGACTGGTTTGATGATTTTCCGTTCTATACAGACAAAGCCATGAAAAACACGGAAAAGAAACTGTATGGCAACAAGGCCAGCAGGATCATGAAGACAGATATTAAGGAACATGACAAAGGTTACGAACTGATCATTGACCTGCCGGGCTTTACAAAGGATGAGGTAAAGGCTTCCATCGAGAATGGTTATCTGACCATCAGCGCTGCCAAAGGCCTTGACAAAGATGAAAAAGAAAAAGACACAGGCCGTTACATCCGTCAGGAGCGTTACGCAGGTGCCTGCCAGAGAAGCTTCTATGTTGGTGAGAAAGTCAGACAGGAAGATGTCAAAGGCGAATTTAAACATGGTATTCTGAAACTTTTTGTGCCGAAGAAAGAAGCTAAGAAAGCCGTAGAAGAGAATAAGTATATCTCCATTGAGGGATAATTACAAAAAGAGTGCATTTGCACAGAATGAAGTGTAACAGCCCCGGAAAGCCGGCAAAGCTTTCCGGGGCTGTTATCGCTTTATAAGTCCATAAATGAAACCTTGATTTTTATAAAGAAAAGGTTAAACTGTGTATCATATACAGTTTAATATAATGAAAGAAACTTTTTGCGTATCAATTGGCAAAAAGGACGGACAGAATAATGCTGAAATAACAGGAGTAAAGTATGTTTAATGAAAATCATATGCACATCTTCATGAATGGCACAGATTATAAACAGGCTGTGCATGACATGAAACAGGGAAAGAACGAAGAAGTGGTGAGGAAAAATCTCCGATCGTACAAAGAAGCTGGTATCACCTGGCTCCGTGATGGCGGCGACCACTACGGTGCATCTGTTTTAGCCAGAAAACTCGCTCCGGAATACGGCATCGTCTACCGTACACCCTGTTTCGGCATTCATAAAAAAGGCCATTACGGCGGTATCGTCGGTCTGGCCTTTGAAGATATGACAGAATATCATACGCTGGTAAAAAAAGCAAAGCAGCAGCATGCTGATTTTATCAAGATCATGATCAGCGGTATCATGGATTTTTCCACCGATGGCAGCCTGACCGAGGACTCCCTGACCGATGCAGAAATCACAGAAATGATCCATATCGCTCACGAAGAAGGAATGTCCGTCATGGCCCACACCAATGGCCAGAGAGCTATCAAAGCCGCCGTCCGTGCCGGTGTCGATTCCCTCGAACACGGTAATTTCATGGACGATGAGTGCATCTGCATGCTTGCTGAAAGCGATACTGTTTATGTCCCCACAGTATCCACCATTCGCAACCTCATCGGCGATGACCGTTTTCCACAAGACACGATTCAGAATCTCTGGCTCCGTCAGAAAGACATCCTGTCCCGGTGCTATACCCAGGGCGTCCACCTCGCCCTCGGCAGCGACGCCGGTGCCTACCGTGTCTTACATGCCCGGGGTATCCAGGACGAATATGAAGCCTTCAAAGAAGCTATCGGAGATACTCCATTATTAAAAGCCCGTTTACTTGAAGGACAGAAATGTATACAGGAGAAATTTTGAGCCAAAAACAGACTGCGTGAGCCGGGCATCCCTGCCCGGCTCACGCAGCCGTCAAATCTTACAGTTATTGAGCCGCCTTCGCATGCTCTACGAAAATTTTACGAATATCCGGATATTCACCCAGTCCTTTCATCACGCAGCTTGTCTCAAATCCGGCTGCCTCAAACTGGCTTCTCCATGAATCATCATTCGCTCCCGCCATATCGTTCGTCGCATGATCCCCTGCAACAATCATAAATGGTGCCAGCACTACAGAACGTGGCTTCTTTTCTCTGGCAGACTTCATTATAGAATCCAGACTCGGATAAGCCTCCACAGTACCAAGAGAAATATTTGCATAACCCATATCCTTAAAACGGTAATCCAGTGCGGCATACACTGAATTAGCATAATGTGTTGTGCCGTGTCCCATCAGAACCAGTATCGCATCCTTCGACAGATCCGAAAACTCATGTGCCACAGCCCTGACAACAGCTTCGCTGTCTGCTTCCGAAGTCAGCAGCGGTGCACCAAACCGTATACTGTCAAACTGTTCCTTATAAGCCAGTGCATCTTCCTTCATCAGATCATTCTCGATACCATTGATCACATGCGTCGGCTGGATGATCACATCCCGGATCCCATCGGCAATCATCGTCTCCATCGCCTCGCGCACATTGTTGATCTTCTTATTTTCGGTGCGAAGAAGTTTTTTCATGATCATTTTGCTCGTCCAGGCAGAGTAGAGTACCCTGTCAGGAAAGGCAGCAGAAATATCATTCTCGATCGCTGTAATATTTCGCTTGCGTGTTTCCGGAAAACTGGTGCCGAAGCTGACGACCAGAATCGCTTTTGTACATTTTTCAGACATAAAACCCTCCCAAAAGTTTTATTGCATAACTTTGTACAGTATATCATATTTCCTGTCTGCGTACAGCTGAAAATGTTAAAAAAACGCAGCTATTCCAAAGAGGCATGTAAGGTATAGGAAAGACAAACCGGCATTCTTTCAGAAAACATTGTCCGCAAAAGGAATCCTGTGCTATAATGAATCAGTTATATAGCGTATGGAGGAGTATGTCTATGGCACAGAAATATTATGCCGTGCGTCAGGGAAAAGTTCCGGGAATCTATGAAAGCTGGGATGCCTGCAGGGCGCAGGTACATGGATACAGCCAGGCCGTATATAAAAGCTTTCCTACAAGGGAGGAAGCTGAAAAGTTTATGCAAAATGGCGTAACATCCATGGCAGATACGCCCGCTGAGGAGGCAGACATTACTGAACAGGGAGTTCTCAAAGCCTATGTGGACGGAAGCTACATCCCGACCAAAGCGGACAGCTTTGCCTATGGCGTGGTATTTCTGGATGCAGATGGTCAGAAGACCGCATCCGGTGCCTGCAAAGATCCTGATCTTGCCACAATGCGGAATGTGGCAGGAGAGATCCGTGGTGCTGCCTATGCGATGCAGTATGCCGTGGAAAGGGGATACAAAAAACTCTGGATATATCATGATTACGAGGGCATTGCCCGGTGGTGCCTGGGAGACTGGAAAACAAACAGAGAAGGCACAAAGGCCTATAAGGCCTGTTATGACAGTATAAAAGATCGTCTCGAGATCCATTTTGTCAAGGTCAAAGGACACTCGGGAGATATGTATAATGAGATGGCGGATCAGCTGGCTAAAAAAGCCCTGGGTCTGTAAAACGTCCATCGGTCAGATGCAGTCGCAGCTTGTAGAGGAAGAGCGGCTACTGCTGATTTTTTGCTGCCCGGAGATTTTTTGGGAGCATAAGTAGCTGTAAAGAATCTAAGAAGTTACGAATAACAAAAGAAAGTTTTGAGGGAACAATTGATGAGCATCTGTATGTTTGGCATTGACCATAACAGAGCCTCCGTGGATATCCGTTCGGTCTTTTCATTTACCAGGAAAAATGCGGTGGCGGCCATGGAAGAATTAAAAAATACAGACGGCATTCTGGGCTGTGTGATTTTGTCTACCTGCAACCGTATGGAATGCTGGGTCAGTACCGTGGAGGACTGGGGAGGTTGTCTGTTTGACGAAATCTGTAAGATCAAGGGAGTTAAGCCGGAGGATTACCGTGCTTATTTCCGGGAACGCATGGATAAAGAAGCTGTAGACCATCTGTTCCACCTGACCTGTGGCCTGAAATCCCAGATCCTTGGGGAAGATCAGATCCTGACACAGGTAAAAGAAGCTCTGTCTCTGGCCAGAGACAGCTTTACAACGGACAGTGTGCTGGAAGTGCTGTTTCGCATGGCCATCACAGCCGGTAAAAAGATCAAAACCGAAGTCACATTTTCCAGAGCTAACTATACAGCCATGGACAGTGCGATCGATATGCTGACAGACCGGGGAATGGATCTGTCCAAGACAACCTGTATGGTCATCGGCAATGGTGAAATGGGAAAGCTGGCTGCCCAGAGTCTGCGCCAGAAAGGGGCAGATGTCACAGTGACGGTACGGCAGTACAGAAGTGGTGTTGTGCAGATTCCGACTGGCTGCAGCCGTATTGATTACGGAAAACGTATGGAACTTCTGCCACAGTGTGATATCGTGGTCAGCGCGACGGCAAGTCCGAATTATACACTGACAAAAGATCTGATCAGTAGCGGTCAGTGGAAGAAAGGGCTTGTGATGGTCGATCTGGCTGTGCCGAGAGATATCGATCCGGCAATCGGTGCTCTGGAGGGACTGGAACTCTACGATATCGATGCCTTTAAGAAAAATACATCTCTGGGACAGAATGCCGAAGCTTACCGTCAGGCCGAAGCAATCATTGATGATCAGATGAAAGAATTTTACGACTGGCTGGAGGGACGGGATATCATTCCGCGAATCAAGGATATTCAGGAGAAGGCTGTGGAGGATCTGAACCTGCGTATCTACAAGATTCTGGCACACCTGCCACTGGAAACACCGGAGAGGGAAAAACTTCTGAAAAATATCGATACAGCTGCAGGAAAAGTCGTTGGCAAGATCATTTTCGGTATGCGTGACGCGATGGGACATGAGTCTTTCCTGGCATCCGTAGAGGGGATGGAGCAGGTATACGATGAAAAATAGTGAGAAAAAGGGTCTGTTCCCGATGTTTGTGGATCTGCGGAAGAAAAAGACCGTTGTGATCGGTGCAGGAAAGATCGCTACACGGCGGATTATGACGCTGACGCAGTTTTGCGAAAATATCACGGTGATCGCACCGGAGGCGACTGAAGTGGCACAGACACTCGCCACAGACGGACAGATCACGCTTCTGACAAAGGAATACGGCAGAGACGATCTGTACGGTGCCGATCTGGTGCTTGCGGCTACGGATGATCCGAAATTGAATGATGAGATCCACAGCGTCTGCAAATGTCTGGGGATCCCGGTCAATGTCTGTTCGGATCAGCGCAAATGCGATTTTCAGTTTCCGGGTATTGTTAAAGATGAAGACATCGTCATTGGCATCAATGCGGCGGGAACGGATCACCATAAAGTGAAAAAAATACGTGAATGTATAGAGGAAGCGTTTGCCAAAGGAGAATGGAATGAGTAGAAAAATCTGTGTGGGCAGCCGGGAGAGTAAGCTGGCTGTGGTACAAAGTGAAATGGTTATGGCATGGATCAGCGAACATCATCCCGAGATGGAGCTTTCCCTGCTGACAATGAAGACCACCGGGGACAAAATCCTGGACCGTACGCTGGATAAGATCGGCGGTAAGGGTCTTTTTGTCAAAGAACTGGACAAAGCGCTTCTGGAAAAGCGCAGCGATATGTCTGTGCATAGTCTGAAAGATATGCCGATGGAGGTGTCTGAGGAGCTTCCGATTGTGGCATTTTCCACCAGAGAAGATCCGAGGGATGTACTTGTACTGCCGGAGGGGGTGACTGAGCTTGATCTGTCCAAGCCAATCGGATGTTCGAGCAAACGCCGGATGCTGCAGTTACAGGCACTCTATCCGGAGGCAACTTTTGCCAATATCCGTGGTAATGTCCAGACAAGACTGCGAAAAGTGGACAGCGGTGAGTATGCGGCAACGATCCTTGCGGCTGCAGGTCTGAAACGCCTCGGTCTGGAACACAGGATCTCCCGGTACTTTACAACAGAAGAAATGATTCCGGCTGCCGGTCAGGGCATTCTTGCGATCCAGGGCAGAAAAGGTGAGGATTACAGTTTCCTTGACGGATATGGCGATGCGGCATCGACAGCTGCAGCTTTAAGTGAGAGGGTTTTTGTGACTGAGCTTGACGGCGGATGTACATCACCGGTGGCTGCCCATGCGACGGTACTGAAACAGCAGATCTTTTTACACGGCCTGTATTATGATGAAGCCACCGGCAAATGGAATACCGGTACGCTGGCTGGTTCCATTGATGAGCCGGAAGCTCTGGGACGCCGTCTGGCCAATAAGCTGCGTGATACGTTATATAATGAAACAAAGCCGGGCAAGGTATTTCTGGTCGGCGCAGGCCCGGGAGATGTCGGGCTTCTGACACTGAAAGCCAGACAGCTGATCGAAGAGGCGGATGTCGTTGTCTATGACAGTCTGGTCGGCGACGGTGTGCTGAGCCTGATCCCGGAGACAACAAGAACCATCAATGTTGGCAAGCGTTCCGGCCATCATATCAAGCCACAGTATGAGACAAACGATATCCTGCTGGAAGAGGCCCAGAAAGGTAATATGGTTGTTCGACTGAAAGGCGGTGATCCGTTCCTGTTTGGCCGTGGCGGCGAGGAGCTGGAGCTTTTGAGTATGAACGGCATTCCGTTTGAGGTTGTGCCGGGCATTACATCCCCGCTTTCCGTACCGGCCTACAATGGTATACCGGTGACACACAGAGATTATTGCTCTTCTCTGCATATCATCACCGGACATAAACGTGCGGGAGAAAAATTCACCTGTGATTTTGAGGCTCTGGTGCGTACGAAAGGTACACTGGTCTTTTTAATGGGTATCACGGCACTGGAGGATATCTGTACAGGCCTGTTAGAGGGCGGTATGGATCCGGATATGCCGGCCGCTGTATTACAGCAGGGGACGACAGCCGGACAGAAGAAGGTCGTAGCGACAGTTTCTACTTTAAAGGCAGAGGTAGAACGACAGGGCATCGAGACGCCGGCAATCATTGTTGTCGGCAAAGTGTGTGCGCTGTCTGACAGATTTGCGTGGTATGAGCATATGCCACTGTTTGGTATGAAACTTGTTGTGACCAGACCGCGTGATCTGATCTCGCAGATGGCCGCAAAACTGCGTCGCCTTGGTGCAGAAGTGCTGGAACTTCCGGCGATCAGCACCGAAGCGATCACACCGAATGATGCACTGGATAAGGCGATGGACAGCCTGGATACGTACCAGTGGCTTGTCTTTACGAGTCCGACCGGTGTTAAGGTTTTCTTTAAAGCATTACGTGCCCACGGCAAAGATATCCGTGCCCTTGGCACTGTCAAGATTGCCTCCATCGGTAAAGGCACGTCCAGAGAACTGGAAAAACTGGGACTTTATGCAGATCTGATGCCGGATGTCTTTGACGGGGAACATCTGGGCGAAGCTTTATATGAAGCGGCAGCTGAACATGACCGTATCCTGATCCCGAGGGCTGAGATCGGTAATCATGAGCTGATCGATGCCCTGCAAAAGGGGAAAAATCTGACCGTGACTGATGTACCTACCTATACAACGGTATATACAAAAGAGCAGGCAGTCGATCAGGAAAAACTGTTTGGCGAAAAAGACAATGTCATGGCTGTATTTACCAGTGCGTCTACTGTACGTGGTTTTGCCAGCGCCTGCCCGGATCTTGATTTTACAAAGGTAAAAGCAGCCTGCATCGGAAAACAGACCCAGGCCGAGGCAGCAAAACTTGGCATGACAACGTATGTTTCCAAAGAAGCATCGATGGACAGCCTTGTGGAACTGATCTGTGAGACCGCAGCTGCAAGATAAAAATGAAAAAAAGTATTGTAGAGCTGCTGAAAAAGAGATATACATATGTATGATGTCAGATCATGTGTATGCGATAGATAAAAGGCTTGAAAAAGCACAGTAAGAGAAAGAAGGAATTATCATGGATTTACTGAAAAGACCGAGACGACTTCGCGGCGGAGAACTGATCCGCAGTATGGTGCGCGAGACGAGAGTGGACAAGGCTTCCCTGATCTATCCGATGTTTGTGATGGATGGAGAAAACAAAGTTGAGGAGATCCTCTCTATGCCGGGGCAGTTCAGATATACGGTTGACCGTATGGGGGAAGAATTAGAGCGTCTGATCGCAGCAGGAGTCAGCAGTGTGATGCTCTTTGGTATTCCGGCGGTCAAGGATGCCATGGGATCTCAGGCCTATGCTGAGAATGGTATCGTACAGCGTGCCCTGCATTATGCAAAGGAGCACTATCCGCAGCTGTATTACATCACGGATGTATGTATGTGTGAGTATACCTCCCACGGTCATTGTGGTGTTCTCTGTGGTCATGATGTGGAGAATGATGCCACATTGGATCTTTTGGCAAGAACAGCCCTCAGCCATGTACAGGCCGGTGCGGATATGGTGGCACCGTCTGATATGATGGATGGTCGTATCCTGGCAATGAGAAACCGCCTCGATGAGAATGGTTTCAAGGAGATCCCGATCATGTCCTATGCGGTTAAATACGCTTCTGCATTTTATGGCCCGTTCCGTGATGCTGCAGGCAGCGCACCGAGTTTTGGCGACCGTAAATCCTACCAGATGGATCCACACAATTCCCGTGAGGGCATTAAAGAAGCCCTGCTGGATGTGAACGAGGGCGCAGATATCATCATGGTAAAACCGGCGATGAACTACCTGGATATGATCACTAAGGTTAAAGAGGTGACAAATGTGCCGATCGCCGCATATTCCACCAGCGCTGAGTACGCGATGGTCAAAGCAGCTGCAGAAAAAGGCTGGGTAGATGAGGAACGTATCATGTGCGAGATGGCTGTCAGTGCCTATCGTGCCGGTGCACAGATCTATCTGACATACTATGCAAAAGAACTGGCAAAATGCATCGAAGAAGGGAAGATTGGATAAATGGAAACAGCAAAATCTGAAAGCTTATTTGCCCGTGCCGTTGAGGTCATTCCGGGCGGGGTCAACAGTCCGGTACGTGCTTACGGTTCTGTGGGTATGAATCCTCGCTTTTTACAGGCGGCAGACGGTCCGTATGTGTTTGATGCGGATGGCAATAAATATATCGACTACATCGGTTCCTGGGGACCGATGATCCTCGGACACAATAATCAGGAAGTTCTGGATGCCGTGACACGCACTTGTCAGCATGGTTTGAGCTTCGGTGCAGCGACAGCCATCGAAGTGGATATGGCAGAATTTATCTGCGACAATATCAAAGGCATGGAAATGATCCGTATGGTCAATTCCGGTACAGAGGCCGTTATGAGTGCCATTCGTGCAGCCAGAGGCTATACAAAGAGAAACAAGATCGTAAAGTTTGCAGGATGCTACCATGGCCATTCAGATGCGATGCTGGTAAAGGCCGGCAGCGGTGTCATGACAGCAGGTATCCCGGACAGTGCCGGTGTTCCGGCCGGCTGTACAGAGGATACCATGACAGCTGTATATAACGATATCGACAGTGTAAAGGCTATCTTTGACCAGTATCCGGAGCAGATCGCCGCAGTGATCGTGGAGCCGGTGGCTGCAAATATGGGTATTGTTCTGCCACAGGATAATTTCCTGCATGATCTGCAGAATCTGTGCCACAGCCAGGGTACACTGTTTATTCTGGATGAGGTGATCACCGGCTTCCGTATGGGGTTCGGCGGTGCAGCCGAGTATTTCGAACTGGAGCCGGATTTGAGAACCTACGGCAAGATCATCGGCGCCGGTATGCCGGTCGGTGCGTACGGTGGACGTAAAGATATTATGGAAATGGTCTCTCCGGTGGGACCGGTGTATCAGGCCGGTACACTGAGCGGTAATCCGGTCGCCATGGCAGCCGGCCTGACCCAGTTAAAGATCCTGCATGAGAATCCGTCCATCTATACCCATATGGCAAAGACGGCGGAGCAGCTGTTTGACGGTATGCGGGAACTGCTGAACAAATATGAAAAGCATTATACAGTCAATAATATTGCCTCTCTCGGCTGTCTGTATTTTACGGATAAGGCTGTCAATAACTATGAAGATGCCAAAGCTTCCGATACTAAGTCCTTCAGCGAGTATTTCCGCTATATGATCAACCATGGCATTCATCTGGGACCGTCCCAGTTCGAGGCTGTGTTTGTATCCGATGCGCATAATGAAGAGACAACGAAAGAGACACTTCGTGTATTTGAAAACTGGCTGGCAGGAAGAGAATAAGACGAATTTTTTGCGCTGTGACCTGGAAAAATTCAGGCCACAGCGTCGTTTTGATGTATAAACACTGACATTCATACTTGCGCTTTTTGCCCAGTTTTGTTAGTATATTTAGATATGAGTATAAATTTTTACCGGCAACAGACCACCGGTCTGTTGGATGGTGAGTAATACACGAGGAGGAAATGATCGTGAAGAAATATGGAGTGAACGAACTTCGTAAGATGTACCTGGAATTTTTTGAGTCCAAGGGACATCTGGCAATGAAAAGCTTTTCACTGATTCCGCAGAATGATAACAGTCTGCTTCTGATCAATGCCGGTATGGCACCGTTAAAGCCATATTTTACAGGAGCTGAGATCCCACCGAGAAGACGTGTGACCACATGCCAGAAATGTATCCGTACCGGTGATATCGAAAATGTCGGTAAGACAGCACGTCATGGTACATTTTTTGAGATGCTGGGTAACTTTTCTTTTGGAGATTACTTCAAACGGGAAGCTATTCACTGGTCCTGGGAATTTCTGACAGAGGTGATCGGACTTGATCCGGACCGTTTGTATCCATCCGTATATCTGGAGGATGACGAGGCGTTTGATATCTGGAATAAAGAAGTCGGTGTTCCGGCTGAAAAAATCTTCCGCTTTGGCAAAGAAGATAACTTCTGGGAGCATGGCGCAGGTCCGTGTGGTCCGTGTTCTGAGATTTATTACGATCGTGGCGAAAAGTATGGCTGTGGCAAGCCGGGCTGTACCGTAGGCTGTGACTGTGACCGTTACATGGAGATCTGGAATAATGTATTTACCCAGTTCGAAAACGATGGTAACGGTAACTATACCACACTGAAACAGAAAAATATCGATACCGGTATGGGTCTGGAGCGTCTGGCCAGCGTTGTACAGGATGTAGATTCTATTTTTGATGTAGATACGATCTGTGCACTGCGCAATAAGGTCTGCGAGATCTGCCATAAGACATATAAGGATAATTATGCAGACGATGTATCCATCCGTCTGATCACAGACCATATCCGTTCCGCTACATTTATGATCTCTGACGGTATCATGCCGACCAACGAAGGCCGTGGCTATGTACTTCGCCGTCTGATCCGTCGTGCAGCCCGTCACGGCAGACTGCTGGGTATTGACGGTCTGTTTCTGGCAGACTTAAGTGCTACCGTTATTGAGGGCTCCAAGGATGGTTATCCGGAACTGGAAGAAAAGAAAGAGTTCATCTTCAACGTATTGACAAACGAAGAGAACCAGTTTAATAAGACCATCGATCAGGGTCTGAAGATCTTAAATGATCTGGAAGCCGATCTGCAGGCTAAGGGTGAGAAAGTCCTGGCCGGTGCAGATGCCTTCAAATTGTATGATACCTATGGATTCCCGATGGATCTGACAAAAGAGATCCTCGAAGAAAAGGGATACGAGATTGACGAAGAAGGCTTTAAGAAAGAGATGGAGATCCAGAGGACACGTGCCCGTGAGAGCCGTCAGGTTTCCAACTATATGGGTGCAGACGCTACTGTTTATGATGAGATCGATCCGTCTGTTACCACAGTCTTTACGGGCTATGACCATCTGGACGGAGAGTCTGAGGTCACTGTTCTTACCACAGAGAAAGAAATCACAGATTCTCTGATGGAAGGACAGAACGGTACGATCTTTGTGGAAGAAACACCGTTTTACGCTACTATGGGTGGCCAGGAAGGTGATATTGGTCTGATCACAACAGCCAATGGTACGTTCAAGGTCAATGAAACCATCAAACTGCGTGGCGGTAAATACGGTCATGTTGGTACAATGGTATCCGGTATGATCCATACAGGTGAGAAAGTAAAACTTGCCGTTGATGAGGCTGCCAGAAAAGATACCAGCAAGAACCACAGTGCGACCCATCTGTTACAGAAAGCCCTGAAAACGGTTCTTGGTTCCCATGTAGAACAGAAGGGCTCCCTCGTGGCTCCGGGAAGACTCAGATTTGACTTTGCCCACTTCCAGGCTATGACCGAAGAAGAGATCGCCAAAGTCGAAGATATCGTAAATGAGCAGATTCAGGCAGCTCTCCCGGTAGTGACAGATGTCATGGATCTGGAAGAGGCCAAAAAGACAGGTGCTATGGCACTGTTTGGCGAGAAATACGCTGAAAAAGTCCGTGTTGTATGTATGGGTGATTTCTCAAAAGAGCTTTGTGGTGGTACACATGTATCCAACACCAGTGAGATCACACTGTTTAAGATCATTTCCGAAGCAGGTGTAGCTGCCGGTGTACGTCGTATTGAGGCACTGACCGGTACAAATGTTATGAAGTATTATGCAGAGATGGAAAAAGAGCAGAAAGCCATCGCTGCAGCATTAAAGAGCAATACAGCTGATATTCTGGACAAGATCGCCCATCTGCAGGAGGAAGTCAAAGCGCTGCAGAGTGAGAACGAGTCCTTAAAGAGCAAGATGGCCCAGAGCTCCCTTGGCGATGTTATGAGCCAGGTAAAAGAGATCAAGGGCGTTAAGGTACTGGCAACCGCACTGAAGGACGTTGATATGAACGGTCTCAGAGACCTCGGCGACCAGCTGAAAGAGAAGCTCGGCGAGGGTGTTGTCGTACTGGCTTCTGTAAACGGCGGCAAGGTCAACCTGATGGCTACAGCTACAGACGGCGCTATGAAAGCCGGAGCACATGCCGGCAATCTGATCAAAGCGATCGCCCAGATCGTTGGCGGTGGCGGCGGTGGAAGACCGAACATGGCCCAGGCCGGCGGCAAGAACCCGGACAAGGTAGACGAAGCTGTCGCAGCTGTTTACGGCGTTGTGGAAGGCCAGCTGAAATAAAAAATACACAGTTACAGGAGCAATGCTTCCAATTGTTCCTGTACTGTAAAAAATTAAAAAAGTTAAAAAAACTGTTGACGTTTCAAAAAAATCTGGTATAATCTATCTAGTGCAGTAAAATATACCCAAACAGTTGTATTATGCACAATTTACAGCTGGAGGGAGGTTAGGTGTGATCTTATGTCAAACGTTATCGTAAAAGAAAACGAGACTCTGGACAGCGCTTTACGCAGATTCAAGAGAAGTTGCGCAAAGGCTGGTATTCAGCAGGAGATTCGTAAAAGAGAACATTACGAGAAACCGAGTGTTCGTCGTAAAAAGAAATCTGAAGCTGCCAGAAAACGTAAATATAATTAATGTGCGCTTAAAAGAAAGGTATCCGAGTGATGCCTTTCTTTTTTTACCTTGGCATAACTCAAAAATGATTCACCGGATCATTTTTGAGTTATGTGAGCAACGAGCAAAACTCCGATAATTTCAGGAAAAACAGCAATTCTACTTTGCGTTGAGTGACAGATCAGGGAATCGGATATACAATGATGCTGTGCAGGAAAGAGAATATTTTGTGTATCTGCGCAGAAGAGGTAAGTAAATGGACAATCAGAAATTCGGGCAGTTTATTCAGCGTTTGAGAAAAGAAAAAGGATGGACACAGCTGGAGCTGGCTGAAAAACTTAATGTGACAGATAAAGCTGTATCAAAATGGGAACGAGGAGTAGGATTCCCTGATATTAAAATGATAGAGCCTCTTGCCAGAGCTTTGGATGTCAGTATTCTTGAAATTATGTGTTCAGAGAAAAATGAAAAAACTGTGCAATCGGAAAAAACGGAAGAGGCTATCAACAATGTTTTGGATGTTGTAAGCTATCAAAGAAAAATCGAAAGGAGGAATATTTTACTTACAATTATAATAATGTCAGTTGTTATTATGACTGTATTTATTTTTGACACATCACAAGGAATTGGTTTTGTAATGGTATGTATGCCGTGCATTTTTTTGATATGCGGAATATATCTTATCGTATTGAGTGTATATAGGGCAAAAAGGAAAATGACATATTTAAAAATCCTTGCGGTTGGATTGTTTGCCTTGTTGATTCCGATATTGACAATTCTTCTGTTGTATCTTGGCGTATTATCAGGAGGGCCTGTTCCTACATAAGGAGGCGAAAAATGACCAATTTATTTTATGGCGCTTTGGCCTATTTCCCAATTGTTATGGTAAGTGCAGGATTGGTATTGCTGATTGTGTATATTACTATGCGGGTAATGAAAAAGAATAAAATAAAATGTTTACTGATTGCAGGACTGATTTGCCTTAGCACTGTTTTTGTATACTTTTGCTTGTTTTTTATTGCAATTTATAAGGGATGGTTTCCAGTTCCGAAATAGATGTGTGGTTTGCTGACTCCTTTTCTTGGTTAATATTTAAGGAGACAAACTATAAAAATGAGGAAGATTAGAAAAATAACACTTAGCATACTGATGGTTTTAACGATTAATTTATTCGCGATAGGAATAAAAGTAATGGTTGACACGGAGGTAGAAAAGAGATATACTAAATGAGACGAAGAAAATAGTTGAAAATATCTTTTAAAACAAATCTGATCAGATATTCGTCGTCAAAGTTTTTACATTTCAGGTTTAACAGTCGTTAAATATTTCAAAACATTAAATAAAATAAGGAGATTTATGGGGCAGAAGGATTTAAGTGAGAAGATTCTTGTGGCATATGATGATGTGTTTGCAGATATCGTCAATGTATTGTTGTTAAAAAGGCAATATCAGATTCAGCCGGGAGAATTGGAGGACAGGAGAACAAAGGATTTTTACAAATCCAACGGAATGTTACATGAGTTAGAAAGGGATGTAGTCAAACGATGGAAAAAAGGAGACATCCGGCTTGCCTGTATTGGGATTGAAAATCAGACGGCGGCAGATCCTGATATGGCGTTACGGGTAATTGGGTACGATGGAGTTGCATATCGTGAGCAGTTGCTGGATAAAAAGGAGCGTAATGAGCGATATCCAGTGATTACTATGGTCTTGTATTTTGGATACAGGAGAAGATGGGACAAACCCCTGACCATACTAGAACAGACGGAAGTTCCGGAAGGTCTGGAAGCTTATGTAAATGATTATAAAGTCAATTTATTTGAAGTGGCCTATCTAAGCGATGAGCAGGTAGCTATGTTTCAGTCAGATTTCAGGATCGTTGCAGACTATTTTGTACAAAAACGCAAGTATAACGAATACACGCCATCACAGGTACAAATGCAACATGTAGATGCGGTATTGCAGTTACTTTCAATTATGGAAAACGATAAAAGATTTGAAGCTGCACTATATAAAAATGATGGAAAGAAGGTAGAAAATATGTGTGATGTATTGGATATTGTGGAGCAGAGAGGCGAAAAAAGGGGTATTGAACGGGGAGCAGCGGAAATAATGAGAGCCTTATACCAAAATGGATATACTGAAAAACAGATTGCTCAGATGACAAACCGGGAAGTGCTAGAGGTAAAGGGTATGCTACAGTTGATTTGAAGACACAAAAATATCTGGTGATTCTTAAAGATTTTAAGACAGGTAAGAACAAAACCGATATGGTTGCGATACGCATATTTGTCCGTGCACAGGGATATATATAGGAAAAAGAAAAAAGGAAAACAGTCGTGGAAAAGAGAGGGCGCAGAAAACTGGATACCATGCTGGTCTGCGTATGTTTAAGTTTGACGGTGATGCTGACCGGTTATGCGAAGGTGCATGCAGAAGCTACAGCTACGGTGGCAGATGGGAATACCGATGAAGCCGCAGATACAGCGCAGGATACGGCGGATGCTGCCGAAAATACCGCTGTGCAGACAAAAGCGCCCTGTGCAGTGCTGATGGAGGCATCGACTGGAAAGATTCTGTATGCAAAAGGTGCAGAGACCGAAAGAACGCCGGCCAGCGTCACAAAGTTGATGACCCTTCTTCTGATCTACGAGGAGCTTGAAAGCGGCAGACTGGCGCTTTCGGATATGGTGACTGTCAGTGCCCATGCCCAGAGTATGGGCGGGTCACAGGTTTTTCTCGAAGAGGGGGAACAGCAGACGGTGGAAACACTGATCAAATGTATCGTGATCGCTTCCGGCAATGATGCTTCCGTGGCTATGGCGGAGCATATTGCGGGGAGCGAACCGGCTTTTGTGGAACGGATGAACCAGCGGGCAGCCGAGCTTTCTCTGGAACATACCCATTTTGTGGACTGCTGTGGTCTGACGGATGATGCAGCACATTATATGTCTGCAGGAGATATTGCCGTGGTATCCCGGGAGCTGGTTCTTCGTTTCCCGGAGCTTTTTGGATATTCAACTGTATGGATGGAGGATATTACCCATCATACCCGTCGTGGGGACAGCACCTTTACATTGACGAATACTAATAAGTTACTGCGTAGCTACGATGGATGTATCGGACTGAAAACTGGCAGTACCTCGCGGGCGGGCTATTGTGTCAGCGAAGTGGCCAAAAGGGATGACCTGACAATGATTGCTGTGATCCTTGGCGGCGAGACATCCAAAGAACGGTTTAGAGATGCGGCATCCCTCCTGACATATGGCTTTGGTCTCTGTCATCTGTATACAGATTCTGCGCAGACTGTGGAATGCCCGCAAATTGCCGGGGCAAAAAGGGGCAGCTATCAGGCCCGGATGCCGCAGGATTTTACCTGGCTGGATACGAAAAAATCAGATATATCTGCTGTTGAAAAGACATATCAGTTTTCGGAAGAGCTTACAGCACCGCTGCAGAAGGGCGACAGCGTGGGAAAAGTCATATATACTCTGCAGGG
Source organism: uncultured Lachnospiraceae bacterium (assembly GCA_934394565.1). Classification (GTDB taxonomy): domain Bacteria; phylum Bacillota; class Clostridia; order Lachnospirales; family Lachnospiraceae; genus UBA11957. The sequence continues at coordinate 80,186 of CAKRQV010000002.1, read as the reverse complement.
ACAGCAGATTGGACAAATGGAGCTGGTGCTTACAGAGGATGTGGAAAAGAAAACCTGGCAGGACTGCCTGAGGGAACTGTATGACAAACTGCTGCATAAAGAACAGCCGCAGACGTCAGGTGCAGAGGCATAGTATCAGAGGAAAAAAGGTTATTGTTTGCAGGAAAACTTTGAACTGTAACATAAGCAGCAGGTGGTACAGCGGATTCTTTCTTGAAGTATAAGGAAAAGTATTGTATACTCGGTAAAGACTGTTATCCTGCGGTTTTTATGACTGAAAATGTATTTAGCAGAAAAGTATGGAAAAAGGATCACAGAAGCAACGGCAGAAAGGAATGAAAGAGAGAAAATGGCAGCGATATCGGTAAAAACATACACGCACACGGTACATAAACCGGGAATCGCTGCCGGGCAGATCACACTGGCATTCCTTTCCGATTTTCATAATGGGCACAAGCAGGTGGAAACAGAGGTTCTGGCATCGTTACGGGTGCTTTCACCGGATCTGGTGGTGATCGGCGGTGATATGCTGGTAGGAAAGCCGGATGTTTCTTTTGCACCGGCACTTTCGCTGGTGTCTCAGGTGGCACAGCGGTATCGGACGATTTATGCATATGGCAATCATGAATATCGTATGTGTATCTATCCGGAGATGTACAAAGGTGAGGGGGAGGCATATCAGAAGGCACTGGAAAAACTGCCGCTTACACTGCTTCGAAACAGTCGTACGGTAACAGAGCATAACGGTATGGCTGTCTGCTTTACCGGACTTGAAATCCCTGCAGTCAATTATAAAAAATGGCATAAAGTCCCGTTTTCACAGGATATGATGGAACATCTGGTCGGCCATCCGGGAAAAGAGATGGTGAATGTACTGCTTGCACATAATCCCCTCTATGTGGACACATATTTTGACTGGGGAGCGGATCTGACATTGGCCGGTCATATGCATGGAGGTATCGTGAGGCTTTTTGGACGTCCGGTGATCGGTACGGATGGCAGGTTGTTTCCTTCCTATGGATATGGCCGGATCAACAGGGGAGAACAGACGATGCTTGTCAGCGCAGGACTTGGAGAACATACGATTCCGCTGCGTCTGTTTAATCCGCGGGAGCTTGTGATCGTACAGCTGGAAAACCGGCCATAAGTACCGGTGGCGATAAAAACAGCAGCCGGTCACAATGGTTTCGCCAGATCATAGAACAAAGATCTGCGCGGCCGGAAAAGGTACAGCGCAGATAATTGAGGTATATATGGAACTTTCAGTAAAATTACCGGTGTTTGAAGGCCCACTTGACCTTCTTTTGCACCTGATCGATAAAAACAAAATAGATATCTATGATATTCCGATCGTGATGATCACGGATCAGTATCTGGACTATGTGCGGCAGATGCGGAAAGAGGATCTGAATCTCATGAGTGAGTTTATGGTCATGGCGGCGACGCTTCTCGATATCAAATGCCGGATGCTTCTGCCAAAAGAGGTCAATGAAGAGGGCGAAGAAGAGGATCCGCGTGCCGAGCTGGTGGAACGACTGCTGGAATACAAGATGTATAAGTATATGTCCTTTGAACTCAGAGACCGTATGGAGGATGCCGGACAGCAGATGTACCATGAGGGGCATCTGCCAAAGGAGGTTGCCGAGTACAGGGCTCCGGTGGACACGAGCCATCTTCTGGATGATATGACATTGCAGAAGCTTAACGAGATCTTTAAAGATGTCATTAAACGGCAGGAAAATAAAAAAGACCCGATCCGAAGCGCTTTTGGCAAGATCAAAAAGGAAGAGGTTTCTCTGCCGGATAAGCTGGAATATGTCCGGGTATATGCTAAAAATCACGGACATTTTACGTTCCGTTCTCTTTTACATGCCCAGTCATCCAAAACGCAGGTGATCGTTACATTTCTTGCCATACTGGAGCTGATGAAGAGCGGGGATATCTCGCTCAGACAGGAAGAAACGTTTGGAGAAATCTATATCGATACAAAGGAAAAGGAGGATACTGTACATGACGATACCGCAGCTGGAAGCAGCGATTGAAGCAATCCTGTTTACTATGGGTGAGCCGGTGGATACTACAAGTATTGCCAAAGCCATAGAGCAGGATAAGGAGACAACAAGGAAGCTGATCGATGGTCTGCGCATCCGCTACGAGGAAGAAAACAGAGGTATCCGCCTGCTGGAGCTGGAAGATTCATGGCAGCTCTGCACGAAGAAAGAATATTATAACGTTCTGATCCGGCTGGCATCCCAGCCGAAAAAGGCGGTGTTGACGGATGTTATGTTGGAAACGCTGTCGATCATTGCTTATAAGCAGCCGATTACGAAATCAGAGATTGAAAAGATCCGCGGTGTGAAGTCGGATCATGCGGTCAACCGCCTTGTCGAGTACAATCTGGTCACGGAGCTTGGTCGTCTGGATGCACCGGGCCGTCCGATCCTTTTTGGCACGACGCAGGAATTTTTACGCAAATTCGGTGTTTCTGCGATTTCCGAGCTGCCTGAGGTAAGTACGGTCAAAATGGAGGATTTTAAGGCCGAGGCTGAGGCCGAGATCTTCAAGGATGAAAAGCCGGAAGAGGAAAACAAAGAAGAAATCCAGGGGGACGGTCTTCAGATCGAGTTCCCGGAGGAGATTCTGGATACAGAGGGAATGTTTGCTGAAAAGCCCCCAAAAGCTGCTGAAGGCGAAAGTGAAGCACACAGCGAAAGCATTTCAGAAGAAGATGAGTTGTAAAGAATAAGGCTATATAGCTGCAATAAAAGGTGAAAGGAAAAACCATGAAAAAACTGGTAACAGCGCTGTGCGTTCTGGTTTTTCTCGAGTATATGGTATGTATAAACTGCCGGGCTGCCCAGACGGATCCCGGCCGGCTGTACGCCCGCGGAGCCTGTCTGATGGACGGGGACAGCGGGCGTATTTTATATGGAAAAAATGAAACACAGGAAATGGCCATGGCCAGTACGACAAAGATCATGACCTGTATCCTTATTTTGGAAAACTGTGATCTGACAGAGACCGTGATCGCTTCGCAAAATGCCGTAAAGCAGCCAAAGGTGCGTCTGGGAGTGCAAAAGGGCCAAAGGTTTCTGTTAAAGGATCTTTTATATGCCCTGATGCTGGAATCCTATAACGATGCAGCGGTGATGCTGGCAGAGCATCTGGATGGTTCAGTGGAAGCCTTTGCCCGGCGGATGAATGAAAAAGCAAAAGAGCTTGGCTGTGAGAACACATATTTTATTACACCGAATGGGTTGGATGCCAAAGATGCAAAAGGGACACATCACACAACAGCTGCTGATCTGGCTGCTATTATGCGCTACTGTACAGGACAGTCTTTACAGGCAGAGCAGTTTCTTGCAATTACGCAGAAGGAAAACCACAGCTTTTCGGATCTGGAAGGACAGATGAATTACAGCTGTACAAACCATAATCAGTTTTTACGGATGACGAAAGGCGTTTTAAGCGGAAAGACAGGATTTACAAATGATGCAGGATACTGTTATGTCTGTGCAGTAAAGAGCGAAGGCCGTACCTTTGTAATTGCGTTGCTTGGCTGTGGATGGCCGGGAAACAAAACATGGAAATGGAAGGATGCACTGACGCTTTTGCAATATGGCAAAGAGAATTATAGATTGCATACGATTGTGCCCTTGCAATTTGAGGCAGAGATACCGGCCGAGGGTGCAGTGTATGGATGGGGAGAAAAAAGAAATCCGAAGGTTTGGCTTACAGAAGTACCGGAAAAGTCAGTGACCACAGTATTGCTGGGAACGGAAGAAACCATACGCGCCACGTATCGTTATGTCAGCACTTTGGAAGCGCCTGCAGCTGCGGGGATGGACTGCGGGGAGGTAAGGTACTGGCTTGGCGGGCAGTGCATAAAAAAAAGCAGAATACAGCTTAGGCAGGATGTGTACAGGGTTTCGCTTTTGTGGTGTTTCCGGCAGGTTTTTCAGCATTTTGTTCAGTCTATTGTAAGTGTATAGATGAAAATACAAGAAAATCGTCAATATATTGTAAATTATCTGGCAAATATGTTGAATTTTTAACAAAGAGTGCTATAATGCAGCTAATGGATACATAAAACTGCATAAGAAACAGCTGGTGCCGCCTGTATAAGGCGGAGAATAGGGAAGCAGGTGAGAATCCTGCGCGATCTCGTCACTGTAAGCAGAAGTATACGGCCATATATGTCACTGATCCTATCGGGAAGGCGGTTGTATGCGTAGCTGTGAGCCAGGAGACCTGCCAGACTGTGGTACGGGGAATGCGATATTCCAGATCACGAGGATTGATTGTACCGAATGAGGACAGATACACTCAATCCAGCGCTTTTTTGCGTTGGATTTTTTTATGCGAGCAACGAGCCAAAGTCCGTGCTTGCGTGAGACCTTGGCGACTGCCGCGATATCTTGCGAAAATCGCACAGAGTGTTTCTCATAGTTGTCACATTTCATTGACTCCCGTCTATGTGTGGTTTATGTATGCATAATACATTAATCATTTTTCGGGAGGATAAGAAAATGATGAAGAGAAAATTTGCAACAGTATTGTGTGTAGGTGCTTTGACAGCATCCATGATCGTTGGCTGTGGAGGCAATGCTTCTTCAAGCACCGCAGTATCTTCGACACCGGTTGAGAGTGCAGCACAGTCAGAGACTGCTTCTGCTGCAGCGGAGTCAAGTACGGCAGCCACAGAAACAGCATCTGCAGCTGCTGAAGCATCTGCAACTGAGGAAGATGCTGACAAAGCCGCAGCTGATCATGTGGCAGAGCTGATCGATGCGATCTATGTACAGGAAAGAACCGAGAACACAGATGCACAGTGTAAGGAAGCAAAAGAAGCATGGGATGCACTGACAGATGCGCAGAAAGAGATGGTTGAAGGAGAAGAGGCAGATCCGGATTATTTTGGCAGAGATACCGGCGATGCTTCCAAGGATGATCCGCGCAACGGGGATGATATCGGTGAAAATGAACTCCTGGTCGTAAGCTTTGGTACGTCCTTTAACGATAGCCGTGCAGAGGATATCAAGGGTGTTGAGGATGCGCTGCAGGCAGCTTATCCGGACTGGTCTGTCAGACGTGCATTTACAGCACAGATCATCATCAATCATGTGCAGGCAAGAGACGATGAGCATATCGATAATATGGATCAGGCACTTGATCGTGCAGTAGCAAATGGTGTAAAAAATCTGGTTGTACAGCCGACACATCTGATGCATGGTGCGGAGTATGATGAGCTGATGGAGGCTGTGGATTCTTATAAAGACAAATTTGAGTCTGTAAAAGTAGCTGAGCCGCTCCTTGGCGAGGTTGGAGCTGATGCTTCCGCAATCAACGACGACAAGAAAGCCGCAGCAGAGGCTATCACAGCAGAAGCTGTAAAGACAGCCGGTTATGATTCTCTGGATGCTGTTAAGGAAGACAAGACAGCTTTTGTATTTATGGGACATGGTACATCTCATACAGCAAAGATTACATACAGCCAGATGCAGACACAGATGCAGGAGCTTGGCTATGATAATGTATTTATCGGTACAGTAGAGGGCGAGCCGGAAGACACAGCTTGTGAAGCTGTTATCGAAAAAGTAGCCGAAGCCGGTTATACAAAGGTTATCCTTCGTCCGCTGATGGTTGTTGCCGGTGATCATGCAAACAACGATATGGCTGGCGATGATGATGATTCCTGGTTAAGCCAGTTCAAAGCTTCCGGTAAGTTTGAAAATGTAGATGTGCAGATCGAAGGTCTTGGACAGATCAAGGCTATTCAGGATATCTATGTTGCTCACACAGCTGAGGCAATGAAATAAAGTAAAGGACGGACTTGTATTTTATGAAAAAAAGGATAGCTATACTGATGACTGCAGCAACCTTGGGCCTGACCGTGCTAGCCGGTTGTGGCGGACAGCAGGACAAAACACAGGCAGAAGCATCTAAGGCGACAGGTTCTCAGACAACAGAGGCAGAGTCCTCCGGCGTAACAAGTGACATAGCTCCTGTTGATGAGAGTGCACCGACGGATAATACAGCAGCTGCACTGGAGGATGGTGTATATTCTGCAGCGTTTGATACAGACAGCAGCATGTTCCATGTAAATGAGGCATGTGACGGTGTAGGCAGACTGACGGTAAAGGACGGACAGATGACGATACATATCTCACTGTCTTCCAAAAAAATCGTGAATCTGTATGCCGGTCTTGCCAAGGATGCAAAAAAGGATGGTGCACAGCTACTAGAGCCGACGACTGATACAGTGACATACGAGGATGGCACAACAGAAGAAGTGTATGGATTTGATGTGCCGGTTCCGGCATTGGATGAAGAGTTTGATCTGGCACTTATAGGAACAAAGGGAACCTGGTATGATCATAAGGTTTCTGTGTCGAATCCTGTGCCGTTGGAAGACTAAAATACAGAATCTACAAAGGCTGCTGCAGCATGAGGACATGTTTTGCAGCAGCCTTTACTACTAAAAGAGGATACATCGCTCCGGAAACTTATCCGGACGAAGAGGAGAAGGACTATGGAAAGTGAAAATCTGCAGCTTGAAGATGGCTTATATACAGTGGATGTACAGCTTGAGGGAGGATCTGGAAGAGCAGGTATCACATCACCGGCAGAGCTTACAGTACAGTCGGGAGAAAAAATCGCGCGGATTGAATGGAGCAGCTCTCACTATGACTATATGGTGGTGAAGGATGAAAAACTGCTGCCTGTAAATACAGAGGGGAATTCTGTGTTCGAGGTACCGGTTTCGGCATTTGATGAGGCTATACCAGTTACAGCAGACACTACAGCGATGAGTATTCCGCATGAGATCGAGTACACACTTACATTTGCCTCTGCCTCTGTAAAACCTGCAAAAGCGTCGGACAGGAATACAGGAATATTGTTTGGAGGGATTTTCCTTGTGTGTGCTGTAGTGACTGCAGCAGTTGTGATAGGAAAAAATAGAAGGAAAAAGAAAGTATGAAGAAAAAGAGAATGGTCTTACTGGCAGTTTTATTGGTGGGGCTTTTGACTGCCTGTGGTGCCAAAGAAAACAAAACCATTGAAAACAGGGATACTGCGGTAAGTAGCAGCCTGACATATACAAGCAGTCTGGAAACATCCTATGCAAAAGAGTTTGCTGTGGATTATTACGAAGACGGGTATGCTCTTATAACAATTGCAGATGGCAGCCGGTATCTGGTGGTTCCAGAGGGAAAAAAGGCGCCAAAAGATCTTTCAGAGGATATTACAGTGCTGCAAAAGCCTCTCAAAAATATGTACCTGGTAGCTTCCGCGGTTATGGATATGTTTGTTTCGCTGGATGCTCTTGATACGATACGCTTCAGCGGGCTTCAGGCAGACAATTGGTACATACCGGAGGCCAGAGAAGCCATGCAAAGAGGGGATATTTTGTATGCCGGAAAGTATTCTGCGCCGGATTATGAAATGATTCGTGCAGAAAACTGCAGCCTGGCAATAGAAAACACAATGATCGGTCACAGCCCGGAGGTGCAGGAACAGCTGGAACGCTTCAATATCGCCGTCTTGGTGGACAGATCCAGCTATGAGCCGGAACCGCTTGGAAGAACGGAATGGGTGAAGCTGTATGGACTTCTGACGGATCATGAGAAAGAAGCAGAAAAAGCCTTTGAAAGAGAAGAAGAAGCCTTTGCAAAAGTGGGAAATACGGATAAAACAGGCAAGACAGTGGCCTTTTTCTATGTAACAAGCAATGGAGAAGTAAATGTACGAAAATCGTCGGACTATCTGCCAAAAATGATCGAAGATGCGGGCGGAAAGTATATCTTTGAGGATCTGGGTAAAGATGCAGAAGCAACGTCTACGATCTCCATGCAGATGGAAGAATTCTATGCAAAAGCAAAAGATGCGGATTATATGATCTATAACAGTACGATAGACGGAGAACTGGACACGCTGGAGGACCTTTTGGCGAAAAGCCCGCTTTTGCAGAAATGCAAAGCCGTGCAGGAAGGCCATGTGTACTGTACAACAAAAAACCTCTACCAGTCCACGATGTCGCTGGGTACGATTACCGGTGATATCCACCGTATGCTGGAAAACGATGATGCGGATCTGGTGTATTTATACAGACTGGAGTAAAACATGAAAAAACACAGATATTTTGCGGCCTATACTTTACTTTGCATACTTCTGGTGTTCCTGATCCTGTTAAATATCTGCATTGGCAGTGTCAATGTGCCATTTAAGGATATCCCGGCCATTTTACTTGGTGCCGGACAGGATGAAACATATACGGACATTGTGATGCAGATCAGATATCCCAGAGCACTTGCGGCAGCAATCCTTGGTGGTGGACTGGCTTTGTCAGGATATCTTTTACAGACATTTTTTCATAATCCGATTGCGGGCCCGTTTACGCTGGGTATTTCTTCAGGGGCAAAGCTTGTCGTAGCGCTTGTCATGGTAGCTGCACTGGGAAATGCCCTTACACTGAGCTCATGGGTTATGATCCTGGCGGCTTTTGCAGGTGCCATGCTTTGCATGGGCTTTGTGATTCTGATGTCAAGGGTGATGGATCAGATGGCTATGCTGATCGTAAGTGGTGTCATGATCGGCTATATCTGTTCGGCAATTACAGATTTTGTGGTGACTTTTGCGGATGATGCGGATATTGTAAATCTGCATAACTGGTCAAAGGGAAGCTTTTCCGGGATTACATGGCAGAATGTATCTGTTATGGCGATCGTGATTCTGGTAACGTCGGTTGGGGTGTTTTTGATGTCAAAGCCGTTGAGCGCCTATCAGATGGGAGAAGCCTATGCAAGAAACATGGGATTGAATGTACAGCGCTTCAGAGTGCTTTTGGTGCTTTTGTCAAGTATTTTGTCTGCCTGTGTGACAGCATTTGCCGGGCCGGTCTCTTTTGTGGGTATTGCAGTGCCGCATCTGGTTAAAAATCTGTTTAAAACGGCGAAACCGATTCTGATGATTCCTGCCTGCTTTCTGGGCGGTTCGGTATTTTGTCTTTTTTGTGATCTTTTGGCACGAACCCTTTTTTCACCAACGGAGCTATCCATCAGTACAGTGACCGCTGTATTTGGTGCTCCGGTTGTTATATATATCATGGTGCATCGCAGAAAAGAAAAGGAAGCATAAGCCTATGAAAGACGAATTTTATTTTTATACAGAAGGATTCACTGTGGGGTATCATGGAAAACCGTTGATCCAGAATATCTGTCTTCAGATAAAAAGAGGCGAGATCCTGACGCTTATCGGCCCTAACGGTGCGGGAAAGACAACTATTCTCCGAAGTATTATCCGGCAGCTAAAGCCATTGGGAGGAGTGGCTGTGCTCGATGGTCAGTCGATGGATACGTATGAAGGGCAAGAGCTTTCAAAACATCTGTCGGTTGTATTGACAGAAAGGATACATCCGGAAATGATGACGTGTCGTGAGGTTGTGGCTACCGGGCGTTATCCGTATACCGGAAAATTCGGCGTCCTGACAGAGAGTGACAAGAGTATCGTAGAGGAATCCATGGAGCTTGTCGGAATACATACGCTGGCAGATCGTGATTTTTCAAAAACAAGCGATGGACAAAAGCAAAGAGTAATGCTGGCCAGGGCGCTTTGCCAGCAGCCGGATATCATTGTTCTGGATGAACCTACATCCTTTCTGGATATCCGTTACAAGCTGGAGTTTCTCTCTATCATACAGAACATGTCACGAAAAAGAAATCTGTCTGTGATCATGTCTTTGCATGAGCTTGATCTGGCAGGCAGGATCTCTGATAAGATTGCGTGTGTAAAAGGAGATCATATTGATCGCTTTGGTACTCCGGAAGAGATTTTTACAGCAGGATATATTCCCAGGCTGTATCAGATGACAACCGGTACATATGAAGAAAGAACAGGAAATCTGGAGCTTGCGCGGGTACAGGGGACACCAAAGGTGTTTGTGATCGCTGGCAATGGCAGCGCTACACCCATCTATCGAAGACTGCAAAGAGACAATATTCCTTTTGTGACAGGGATATTGTGGGAAAATGATCTGGATTATCCTTCAGCAATGGCACTTGCAGAAGAAACGATCAGTACAGCACCGTTTGAGCCGATAAGTAAGGAGGCTGTTTTACGGGCCAAAAAATGGATAGACAAGTGCAATAAGGTGATATATACTTTGAATATAGAGTCTCTCGGAGAATATGCAGAAGGCTTGCGGGAAATACTGGCTTATGCAAAAAAAGAGGGAAAGATTTAAAGTATTGGAGGAATATCTTATGTGGGAATACATACTGTCCCTGGATCAGGGAACAACAAGCTCCAGAGCTATTCTTTTTGACAAGTCCGGTAAGGTGTGCAGCAGCGCCCAGAAGGAATACCAGCAGATTTATCCGAAGGCCGGGTGGGTTGAACATGATCCGATGGAGATCTGGTCCTCCCAGCTGACGGTGGCAGTAGAGGCCATGAGTAAGATCGGTGTGACCGCTGATAATGTGGCTGCCATCGGTATCACGAACCAGAGAGAGACGACGATCGTCTGGGACCGTTTAAGCGGGAAACCGGTATATAATGCCATCGTATGGCAATGCCGTCGTACAGCGTCACAGGCAGAAAAGTTAAAAAACAGTGCACTGGGCGAATATATACAGAAAACGACCGGTCTGATTCCAGATCCATATTTTTCAGCAACAAAGATCGCCTGGATTCTGGATCATGTCGAAGGTGCGAGAGAAAAAGCTGAGAAAGGCGATCTCTTATTCGGTACAGTCGATACCTGGCTGATCTGGAAGCTGACCGGCGGCACGGTACATGTGACCGATTATACCAACGCTTCCCGCACGATGCTGTTTGATATCCACAAGCTGTGCTGGGATCAGAAGATCCTCGACGAGCTGCATATCCCGGCGTCCATGCTCCCGGAGGTAAAGCCGTCCAGCTGTATTTACGGCTATACGAGAGAAAATATCCTTGGCGGTGCGATCCCGATCGCCGGAGCAGCAGGAGACCAGCAGTCGGCTCTTTTCGGCCAGTGCTGCTTTGAACCGGGAGAAGTTAAAAACACCTATGGTACAGGCTGCTTCCTTCTGATGAATACCGGCAACCGTGCCGTAGAAGCCAGGGACGGTCTGTTGACAACAATCGCCGCAAGTGTTGGCGGCGAGATCCAGTATGCCCTCGAAGGCAGTGTATTCGTAGCCGGTGCGGCGATCCAGTGGCTCAGAGACGAGATGGGACTGATCCAGACCGCTGCAGAGAGTGAAGAACACTGTCTGGCAGTAGAAGATACCAACGGCGTATATCTCGTACCGGCCTTTACCGGTCTTGGTGCACCTTACTGGGATCCCTATGCCAGAGGTGTTCTGGTCGGCCTCACCAGAGGAACCAATAAAGACCATGTGATCCGTGCTACAGTAGAATCCCTGGCCTACCAGGTCAGCGATCTCGTAGCTGTCATGGAAGAAGTATCCGGTATCCAGATCCGCGCATTAAAAGCCGACGGTGGTGCCAGCGCCAACAATTTCCTCATGCAGTTTCAGTCTGATATCTTACAGTCACCGGTACTGCGCCCCCAGACCTACGAAACCACAGCCCTTGGCGCTGCCTACCTCGCCGGCCTTGCCACAGGCTACTATAAAGATATTGAAGAAATCAAAACCAACTGGCAGCTCGGCCACGAGTTCAATCCGCAGATGGATACAAAGAAAATGAGTCTCCTCATCCGCGGCTGGAAACAGGCCGTAGGACGCAGCTTCGGTCTTGCCAAAGATATCTGATCCCCCATTTTGTAGCTGCTCTCTGAATGCACACCCATACATATTGGTACTTAGAAATATGGTTGTCTTTTTTTAAAATCAGACACAGACAGGACATATATATACTCCCGCCAGTCGCTTAAAAACGGTTTGCGACCGGCGGGAGTATATATATGTCCTGTCTGTGTTGTCCGTCTTACAAAAAAAATAAGTCCCCCTAACGACAAAGCGACAATACAAATCTCCTTTTTGTACGATAAATCATCAAAATTTTTGTGTATTTCGCCGTAATGCCCATTGAAAATCCCAACCTTTTCCCTTATAATAAACTCGGCTGAAATTGTAATAAATATATTCTAATAAAAATGGAGGGCTGAATTAATGAGTAACACAGCACAAAGCGCAGCAAGCCTGAGAATTGCTTCTCTGCTTGACGACAACAGTTTTGTTGAAATCGGCGGCCAGGTTACAGCCAGAGCAACTGATTTCAATATGTCTGAGAAGGAAACTCCTTCTGACGGCGTTATCACAGGTTACGGTGTGATCGACGGCAATCTTGTCTATGTCTACAGCCAGGACGCTTCCGTATTAGGCGGAACTGTCGGCGAGATGCATGCCAAGAAGATCGCCAGACTGTATGATTTCGCTATGAAGACCGGAGCACCGGTGATCGGACTGATCGACTGTGCAGGTATTCGTCTTCAGGAAGCTACAGATGCATTAAATGCACTGGGCGAGATCTACCAGAAACAGGCAGCAGCATCCGGTGTGATTCCGCAGATCACCGCAGTCTTTGGTACATGTGGCGGCGGACTTGCTTTAGTACCGGGCATGACGGACTTTACATTTATGGAAGAGAAAGACGCAAAGTTATTTGTCAACTCTCCGAATGCCATCGAAGGCAACGAAGTATCCAAATGTGATACCGCCAGCGCAGCTTACCAGAGCAAAGAGACAGGACTGATCGACTACGTTGGTACACAGGAAGATATCCTGGCACAGATCCGTGCCCTGGTTTCCCTGCTTCCGGCCAACAATGTAGATGACGATACATTTACAGGCTGTGAAGACGATCTGAACCGTGTATGTGCAGATATCAAAGACTGTGCAGCAGATACAGCTGTAGCACTGAGCCGTATCGCAGATGACCAGATCTTCTTCGAGACAAAAGCAGATTACGGTACCAGCATGGTAACCGGTTTCATGAAACTCAATGGTACAACAGTCGGTGCCGTAGCCAACAGAACAGCCGTATTTGGTGATGACGGTGAGATCGCTGAGAAATTTGACGCTGTTCTTTCCCCGCGCGGAGCAAAGAAAGCAGCAGAGTTCGTTAAATTCTGTGACGCTTTCAATATCCCGGTTCTGACCCTGACAAATGTTAAGGGCTTCCTGGCTACCAAGTGCTCCGAGCACAATATTGCCAAAGCTGTTGCTTCCCTGACCTATGCATTCGCAGATGCTACTGTACCGAAAGTAAATGTTATCATCGGTGAAGCATTCGGAAGCGCTTACGTGGCTATGAACAGTAAATCCATCGGTGCGGACATGGTATACGCATGGCCGGAAGCCAAAGTCGGCATGATGGAAGCCAAATCCGCTGCAAACATCATGTATGCCGGTGCTGACGCACAGACATTAAATGAGAAGGCAGCAGAATATGAAGCACTGCAGTCCAACGTCGTTTCCGCAGCAAAACGTGGATACGTTGATACGATCATTGAGCCCGAAGATACAAGAAAATATGTGATCGGTGCTTTTGAGATGCTTTACGCAAAGAGAGAAAATCGCCCGGCTAAAAAACACGGCACGATTTAAGCGAGGTGAAGCAGATGAAAAAGATAACAAAAAGATTACTGGCAGTTGTTATTGCCGTCCTGTGTATGGCATCTCTGGCAGCCTGTGGTTCTTCTGTTGATGTAGCTGCCGTTGATGAGACGACACAGAGCTATATGGAGCAGCAGATGGATTCCCTGCTTGCTACTTTGGGCGGTATGTCCGCTGACGAGCTTAAGCAGTACGAGCAGGTAGACGATACCTTTACTGTTGCAGCTGTAACAAACTTTGAGGGCGTTATGGATGAACTTGGCGCTTATAAGGGGTTGAACAGCACAGAGGTTGAGGTGGATGATAAGGAATACACCGTAACATCCATCGCACAGTTCGAGCAGAGAACAGCGATCGTTACCCTGACCCTGAAAATGGAATCCCAGAGTTTTACACCGGAGTCTATCACTTTCGAGGCTGAGTACAGTCTTGGTGAATCTCTGGAACGTGCCGGATTAAATACCGTGATGGGTGTCGGCATCGTATTTATTATTCTGATCTTCTTGAGCTGCCTGATTTCCCTGTTTAAATATGTCGGCAAGCTTTCCGGCGAAGGCAAGAAAGAAGAGAAAAAGGCATCGGCACCGGCTCCCGCAGCTGCACCGGTTGTTGAGGAGACAGATGATCTGGAGCTTGTTGCTGTTATCGCAGCCGCTATTGCAGCCGCTGAGAATACTTCAACAGACAGCTTTGTAGTTCGTTCCATCAAAAAAGTCAATAAGAGCAAATGGCGCAACGCCTAATCACAGGAGGATTTAAGAATGAAAACCTATACAATCACAGTAAATGGCAATGTATATGATGTAACCGTTGAAGAAGGACAGACATCCGGTGCACCGGTGGCAGCTCCGAAGGCAGCACCGAAGGCAGCTCCGAAAGCAGCAGCAGCTCCGGCAGCAGCAGGCGCTGGTTCCGTAACCGTAGGCGCTTCCGTACCGGGCAAAGTATTCAAGGTAGAAGCAACCGTAGGACAGGCCGTAAAGGCCGGCGACAGCATCGTTGTTCTGGAATCCATGAAGATGGAGATCCCGGTTGTTGCTCCGCAGGATGGTACCGTAGCAAGCATCAATGTAGCTGTTGGTGATACCGTAGAAAACGGCGATACACTGGCTACACTGAACTAATTCAAACACTTGCTTGAAACTACTATGGAGGTACAAAAATGTCTTATGTGACTAACACTTTGTCAAATCTGTTAGCGCAGACTGCCTTTATGAATCTGACTGTAGGCAACTACATCATGATCGCCGTAGCCTGTGTCTTTCTGTATCTGGCAATCAAAAAAGGATTTGAGCCTCTGCTTCTGGTACCGATCGCTTTCGGTATGCTTTTAGTTAATATCTATCCGGATATCATGGCTGAAGCATACGTGGATGCAAATGGTATCGAGCATGCAGCCGGCTTATTGCATTATTTCTATATTCTGGATGAATACAGTATCCTGCCGTCCCTGATTTTCATGGGTGTCGGTGCGATGACTGACTTTGGTCCGCTGATCGCAAACCCGAAGAGCTTTCTGCTTGGTGCAGCAGCTCAGCTGGGTATCTATGCCGCTTACTTCTTCGCCATCTTTATGGGATTCGGCGGAAAGGCAGCTGCAGCGATCTCCATTATCGGTGGTGCCGATGGACCGACCTCTATCTTCCTTGCCGGTAAGCTGGGACAGACGGGGCTGATGGGACCGATCGCCGTGGCGGCATATTCGTATATGTCCCTGGTACCGATCATCCAGCCGCCGATCATGAAGCTTCTGACAACAGAAAAAGAGCGCAAGATCAAGATGGAGCAGCTTCGTCCGGTATCCAAACTGGAGAAGATCCTTTTCCCGATCGTTATCACCATCGTTGTTTGTATGCTGCTTCCGACCACAGCTCCGCTGGTTGGTATGCTGATGCTTGGTAACCTGTTCCGCGAGAGTGGTGTGGTTAAGCAGCTGCAGGAGACAGCTTCCAATGCCCTGATGTATATCGTTGTTATTCTGCTGGGAACTTCCGTTGGTGCTACCACAAGTGCCGAGGCTTTCCTGAACATGCAGACAATCAAGATCGTTATCCTGGGTCTGATCGCATTCGCTATCGGTACTGCAGGTGGTGTGCTGTTTGGTAAGATCATGTGCAAGGCTACAGGCGGCAAGATCAATCCGCTGATCGGTTCCGCCGGTGTTTCTGCCGTTCCTATGGCAGCTCGTGTATCTCAGAAGGTCGGTGCTGAGGCAGATCCGACAAACTTCCTTCTGATGCATGCAATGGGTCCGAACGTTGCCGGTGTTATCGGTACTGCAGTAGCAGCCGGTACATTCATGGCTATCTTCGGTGTTTAATTTCAAATAATATGGAGGTTTAATCATGGCAGAAATCGCTAAAAAGCCAATTAAAATTACAGAAACCATTCTGCGTGACGCACATCAGTCTCTGATCGCCACCCGTATGACAACAGAGCAGATGCTTCCGATCGTTGATAAACTGGATAAAGTCGGCTATCATTCCGTAGAGTGCTGGGGTGGTGCTACATTCGATGCATCCCTTCGTTTCCTGAAGGAAGATCCGTGGGACAGACTTCGTAAGTTCCGTGACGGCTTTAAGAACACCAAGCTGCAGATGCTGTTCAGAGGCCAGAATATCCTGGGCTACAGCCAGTACGCTGACGATGTTGTAGAGTACTTTGTACAGAAATCCATCGCCAATGGTATCGATATCATCCGTATCTTTGACTGCTTAAACGACATCCGCAACCTGCAGACAGCCGTTACAGCAGCTAATAAAGAAAAAGGACATGCACAGGTGGCTCTTTCCTATACACTGGGTGAGCCGTATACTCTGGAGTACTGGACAGAGATGGCCAAGAAGATCGAAGATATGGGTGCTAACTCCATCTGTATCAAGGATATGGCCGGTCTGCTTCTGCCGTACAAGGCAACGGAGCTGGTACAGGCTCTGAAAGAGACTGTCAGCATCCCGATCCAGCTGCATACACACTATACTTCCGGTGTAGCTTCCATGACATACCTGAAAGCTGTTGAAGCTGGTGTTGATGTGATCGATACCGCTATGTCTCCGTTTGCCCTGGGTACCTCCCAGCCGGCAACAGAGGTTATGGTAGAGACCTTCAAGGGCACACCGTATGATACGGGATTTGACCAGAATCTGCTGGCTGAGATCGCAGATTACTTCCGTCCGATCCGTGACGAGGCTCTGGAGAGCGGTCTGTTAAATCCGAAGAACCTGGGTGTAAACATCAAGACTCTGCTGTATCAGGTACCGGGTGGTATGCTGTCCAACCTGACCAGCCAGTTAAAGGATCTTGGCGCAGAAGACAAGTACTATCAGGTACTCGAAGAGGTTCCGCGTGTGCGTGAGGATCTTGGTGAGTGCCCGCTGGTAACACCGTCTTCCCAGATCGTTGGTACACAGGCTGTTATGAACGTTATCCAGGGTGAGCGTTATAAGATGGTTCCGCAGCAGACAAAGGATGTCTTAAGCGGTAAATACGGCGCTACTGTAAAACCGTTCAACAAAGAAGTACAGAAGAAATGCATCGGCGATGTAGAACCGATCACCTGTCGTCCTGCTGATCTGATTCCGCCGCAGCTGGATAAGCTGAAAGAAGAGGTTGCTCCGTATGCAGAGCAGGAAGAGGATGTACTGACCTACGCTCTGTTCCCGCAGGTAGCTACAGAGTACTTCAAGTACAGAGATGCACAGAAAACAAAGGTAGATGCTACTGTAGCAGATGCTGAAAATAAGGCATATCCGGTCTAAACCTTGACGTTTTAACGGAGTGTGAAAAGGGGAGAGCTGTCCTGGACGGCTCTCCCTTTTTGATGAAAAAACGCTTTCTATCAATGAAATAAAGATAGAAAGCGTTTTTATGTATGCTGTAGTTTATATAGTATTTTTACGATTGTACAACTCCAGAACTTTGATAGACAGCAAACAGTATTCCCGTACATAAGGATCATTCAGATCGTGATCCAGCATTCCCTGAATCTTTCGGATACGGTAGAGTACCGTATTTCTGTGGGTAAACAGTGCTTCGGAGGTTTTGGAGATAGAACGTTCGTTTTCGAGAAAAGTTTTTAATGTCTGGAACAGTTCATCTCCGGTTTGCTGATACTTTTCCCACAGATCAGCGACCGCAGGCATGCAGGCACGAACAGAAGCCAGCAGGGAACCGGATTCCAGGATATAGTCTATGGCATAGTCAAAGAAATCATAATATTTCCCTTCCAGATGTGTCTTTTTGCCTTCTCGGAGAGCATATAAACACTGTTTATATAGGGTTCCTGCATTTTCAATGCCATGCACCGGAAGACTGAAGGCAATACGGATCGGATTGCGGGCAGTCAGTGTGTTAAAGATCGGTGTCATGGAAACATCGAGCACCAGATTCGAAGTGCCAAGTAACAGGATACAGGTATCTTTTTTCATTGCAGCACACCCGGAAGCCTGCCGGGCCAGTACCTGTAAAAGCTGTTCTACATTGGCATCTGTGGCAGGACGTCCGGCTATATCAAATACTTCAATGACAGTCAGATAATAGTCGTTGTCAGCCGTCCACTGCTGATAGGACAGCTGTTTGTCCAGCTGCCGTTTATCATAAGGCAGACCAAAGAGGATATTATGGAAGACATTGGTATGGTTCAGTACACTTTCGTAATATGTCTGACCGAGTACCGGCTCCAGGATCATGGCGATCTGGTCCAGCAGCTGGGAATCCCCGGCATTTAAAGGGCGGTCTTTGGCAAGAACATTGATGCGTCCGCAGATTGAATCATTGCAGTACATACAGTAGGTAAGACCGTCGTAATCCAGCAGATTGCTGCCGGAGAATCTGAATTTTTTCGGCCCATGATACCAGTAGTCAAAATTGTTATAATCATAGCGCATCTGCTGGACGGCATTTAAAGAAGAATAGCCATACTGTGACAGATAGGCCCATTCATCATCCAGTGCATCGGCATCATACTGCCGTGTGATGCCGAGTACCCGGTTATTACCATCTAACAGAACGATCGGGTTTTTAAACACTTCATAGGCCAGATCCACAACTCCCTGATAATCATGCTCACGGGACAGCCGGATCAGCCGGTCCATCCAGTCCTGAAAATAATCAAAGACGCTGGCAACGATCTCAAAGCCAAGTGTCAGATCCGTGTTTTCAAAACGGATCGAATCACCCTCGCCGTTACAGATCACATCGTTGCCTTCGCTGTAGACATGCACGCAGTTAGTGGCATAGACTCTTCGTGCGCTGTTTAAGATGACAGGTGCGTCTTCCTTTATATCCAGTTTCATATCTAAAGAATGCAGTCGGTTGGCGATCATCCACATACTTAGTTTCATATTGCAGACTCCTTTATGTCCCTTTATATACAGAGAACATACGGTGGACAGTTTTATGTATGTTTTGATGGCTGCATGGCAGCTCATGACCACTCTGTAGTTTTTGCACACACTATATCTAGTGTACCTATATAGTATACAAAATTTTAACAAAAAAGTAGAGCACAAATCTACAAAAAATGGATATTTTGCTGATACGTTTCTTGTAGTTTCCGTACATAGTATCCGGAACGTGAAACGATATAATAGACTTATCAGAAAAGGAAAGGAAAAGGACAGCCGACAGGGAGGAAGCTGTGGCTGCCACAAATCTGTAAAAAGGAGGATAACACAGATGACAAAGATTTCCGAAAAAGAAAATTATCTGCGCACCCTTAGAGGAGAACAGCCGGAATGGGTACCGGTGTACACCTTCGGCCCGATGCCGGGTCAGACGAGACCATGCGCATCCTGTATGCTTGAGCCGATGCTTTTAAGTGAATTCCGCTTCAAAGGCGGCGGAAAAGACGTCTGGGGAGTGGAATATGTACCGACCTATGAGACCGGAAATGCATTGCTGCCGAAGCCGGATGAATTCATTCTGGATGATATCCGCCATTGGCGTGATGTGATCAAAGCACCATCACTGGATGGTATTGACTGGGAAAAGATGGCAAAAGATCACCTGGAAATGTTCTATAAAATGGGTGTCAGAAGAGAAGAAACAGCAATTTCCCTGAACCTGCATGTGGGGTATTTCCAGAACCTGATGGCTTTCATGGGATTTACCGAAGGCTTATGTGCGATGTATGAAGAGCCCGAAGAGGTATATGCGCTGTTTGATTATATGTGCGATTTCTATACAGAAGTAACGAGACGGATTTGGCCGTATGTGCAGCCGGATGTTCTGACCATGATGGATGATACGGCAGCCTGGGGTGCACCGTTTATTTCTCCGAAAATGTACCGTGAGCTGGTGCTTCCGTTCCATAACCGTCAGGCAAAATTCGGACGTGATGCAGGTATCCCGATCACTATGCATAATTGTGGTAAAGCCGAAGGCTTTATGGAAGATTTAAGAAGTATCGGTGTCAATGCATGGGATCCGGCCCAGACCTGTAACGACCTGAAAGCCGTACAGGCCAAATTTGGAAACAGTCTCGTACTGATGGGTGGCTGGGATGCCAGAGACCATCTGCTTTCACCAGATGTTACGGATGAAGAGATCCGACAGTCTGTACGTGATACGATCGATACTTATGCTAAAGGCGGCGGCTTCTGCTGGTGTGGTGGGTATCTCGGTCCGGTGGATGATCCGGAAGTCAACAGAAAGAATGCCGTACTGATGGACGAAGTGTACAAATACGGCGATCAGTTCTACAAATAAGAAGCATAAAGGGAATGGATAAAGGCACGTTGTCAATGGACAGCGTGCCTGCAAAAGCAACAGATAAAAGGAGGCGAACATCATGCAGGTAGTAATCTTAAGTGGATTTTTAGGATCCGGAAAGACCTCCCTGCTGATGGGTCTGGCCCGTTTCCTTGCCAGAGAGGCAACAAAGGGGGATGCACCCAGGGTCATCATCCTTGAAAATGAGGTTGGTGATAAAGGCGTAGATGATGCCCTGCTGAAAAACAGAGGCTTTCAGGTGGAAAATCTGTTTGCGGGCTGTGCCTGCTGCACCGTTGGCGGCGAACTGATCCGGGCGGTATCTTATATAGAAGAAACATATGCACCGGACTGGATGATCCTGGAAACCACAGGACTGGCCTATCCGGGTCTGATCCGGGATAATCTCAAAGCAGCCTGTAATAAAGACTGCCGGATTTGCACTGTGGTGGATGCCCAGCGCTGGAAACGGATCCGCAAGCCTATGGAGACGTTGCTGACAGGGCAGATTTCCTGCGCAGATGTAACACTGATCAATAAGACAGATCTGGCTACAGAAGAAGAGATCCAACTCTGCGAGACAGATATATACCGAATACAGCCAGAGACTTGCTGTGTACGCACATGTGCCACGACCGGACAGAGTGATAATGTATGGAAGCTGGTACTGGGGGAGGATAACAGTCAGCATAAGCCGGACATGCGGTGATGATTTACAGGCGTATCTTTTGAAAAAAGGCCGAAGGATGTAAAAAGGAGCGTGACATGGATGAAAAGAGCTGTACAGATGCGTGTGGATACAAAAAAGTCAGGCGGACAGTTATATTTTCAGAAAAAAGACCGCTTTTTGTCGCTGGAAGATACTAAACCACAGGATGTCCGCTTGTCGGTGAAAACCCAGGATGAAGCCATTGTGGTATCAGCAGAGTTTTATTTCGAAGGCGATCGTGAAAAAATCTCACAGATTTTGAGCCAAGGCATGGAGCAGATGGCAAAGCGAGTACAGGATGCCGGTGGTATCGTCGGACATATCAAGGCCTCGGTGGATTTTCAGGAGACCGCTGTATTTTCCGTGACGCTGGATCATGCCGATATCCGTAAGGGTGCAGGCTGTGAGGCAGGCGGTAAATTTGCAGCCATTATCCTGTTGTTGGATGAGATGACAGCGTATGCACTTGCGGAGCAGATGTTTACGGAGATCAGAGAAGCCCTGTGTATATAAAAATAAAGTTGTAGTTGCCTGTATTTAAAAACAGGGAGAATGTATCAGCATGTACCCTGCAAGAACAACAGACTGCAACAAGAATGGATGGATACAAAGCATAAAAAGGAGGAACAAAACATGAGTGTTGGTAAATTTATGCAGACAGCAGCAAACCGTGATTATTCGAAAGAATGGCAGGGTGTGGGAACCTTCCCGTGGATTTTCCAGAGAGCGAAAGAGCCGATCACCGGCAGACCCTACAGTGTACGTGACAACTACATCCGCTGTGTCAAAGGTGAAAAGCCATATTGGATGCCGGCTTACATGACGGAGAGCAATATCATCTGGCCAGATGCGATGGAAGAGCATCCCGTACCGGAAGTAGACGGCTATGACTGGTGGGGTGTTTACTGGGTAATGGTCGAGTCAGCAGGCGGCATGATCACAAAACCGGGTACACGTGTGATTTCTGATTTTGCCAACTGGAAGGAAGAAGTAGAATGGCCGGATCTTTCTGTTGTTGATTTTAAGACAGATGGCGAAAAAATCCAGAAAATGCTGGATCCGGACAGAGTCCATATTTACGAATGCGTAGAAGGCATCTTTGAACGACTGCATGAAATGATGCCATTTGATGAAACACTGCTGGCTTTTTATGAGGAACCGGAGCTTCTGGAAGATTTCTTCCAGAAAATGGCAGATTACAAGATTGAATCCTGTCAGAAGATTTTTGATAACTACGGTCGTGTAGACGGTGTGCTGTATCATGATGACTGGGGTACCCAGAGAAGCGGCTTCTTCTCCAATGAGATGTTCAGAGAACAGATCATGCCGGCCACCTCCCGTTTCCTGAAGTTTGTCAAGGATCAGGGTAAATTTATTGAGTTGCATTCCTGTGGAAAGAATGTCCAGTACGTACCGGAAATGATCGAGATGGGCATCGATATGTGGACACCGCAGGCCGTCATCAACGATCCAGATCTGCTCTACGAAAAATACGGTGATCAGATGACCTTCGCCTTCTGGCTAAATATCGACCCGAAAGCCGATGAGACAGAAATCCGCAAGATCATCCGTGATTTTGTAGACCACTTTGGTGCCAAGGGCAGATGTATGCCGTGTATCATGACGGATATGAGCAATCCGAAACAGTCGATCGTAGCCCATGATGAGCTGTATAATTATTCTCTGGAATATTATAACAAGCTGTATCACAGAGAGACTAAGTAATACAATATGAGGGAGTTTTGCCATGCACTTCCGATGGGATGACAGCGCAGCTTCTGCGCATCTGTGGCACAGAAATGTGAAAAAGTAATCCCGGTGTGAGAAGAGCAGCTAAACCAGTAAACATTATCCAAAAAAACAGGGACTGTCGGACTGACGGTCCCTGTTTTCTGTAGAAAAGGCAGACTATTTTGCAAGTTAGCCTTTCTTTGCCTTGCAAAATAGTGTATAATCGAACCTGTTTGAAAGCCTGCTGGCAGTGTGCTGCTTCAAAATATGAAAGAGACAACATGAATATGCAAGCAGGAAACGGAGGAAAAATGGACACATCAGATAATCTGCTGGGACGGATACAGGCCCAGTATAAAACATTCAGCAAAGGCCAGAAACGACTGGCATCCTATATTCTGGAACATTATGACGAAGCTGTATTTCTGACCGCTGCAAAGCTGGGGAAAGAAGCCGGGGTCAGTGAATCAACGACGGTACGTTTTGCAACACAGCTTGGATTTGAAGGTTATCCGGAATTTCACCGTGCACTGGAAGAGCTTGTGCGAAACAAGTTAAATTCGATCCAGCGTATGAAGGTAACCTATGGCAATGTGCCCCAGGTGGAGATCCTGGACCGGGTACTGCATTCCGATATCGAAAAGATCAAACTGACGATGGAAGCGATCGACCATGATGCATTCAATCTGGCTGTCGAGACGCTGTCTTCGGCTAAAAATATCTACATTATCGGTATCCGCAGCTGTGCACCGCTGGCTAATTTCCTGGCTTTTTATATGAATTATATTTTTGATAATGTGCATGTGCTGACGACCCACAATACAAGTGATATTTTTGAACAGATGCTGCGGATCCAGGAGGATGACGTAATCTTTGGCATCAGCTTTCCACGCTACTCCATGCTGACACTGAAAGCACTGGAATTTGCCAATAAGAGAAATGCCAAGGTTATTACCCTGACTGACAGTGTGCATTCTCCGATCAATCTGTATTCATCCTGCAATCTGATCGCCAGAAGCGATATGGCTTCCATCGTGGATTCACTGGTTGCACCTTTGAGTATCATCAATGCGCTGGTTGTGGCGCTTTGCATGAAAAAGCAGGATGAGATGGTGCAGACGCTGGAAAATCTCGAGCA
Source organism: uncultured Lachnospiraceae bacterium (assembly GCA_934394565.1). Taxonomy (GTDB): domain Bacteria; phylum Bacillota; class Clostridia; order Lachnospirales; family Lachnospiraceae; genus UBA11957. Next base: position 56,332 of record CAKRQV010000002.1, on the reverse strand, counting down.
CATCTGGGATGAATACCAGGTGTACAGTAACGATGAAATTAATTATATCGATCCGCAGGCACGGATCATGAATACAGACGGAGAGAACAGATAATGCAGGAAATCGTAATTGTCGGTGGCGGTGCGGCTGGTATGATGGCAGCGGCCAGACTGCAGGGGAAAGATGCCCGCATCCACCTGTTTGAACGCAATGAAAAACTGGGGAAAAAGCTTTTTATCACAGGTAAGGGGCGGTGCAATCTGACGAATGCCTGTGAACTGCCGGAGCTGATGAATGCTATTGTGAGCAACGGAAAATTCATGTACAGCTCTCTGCAGGCCTTTGATAATCATGCGGTGATGGACTATTTTGAACAGGATCTGGGGCTGCGTCTGAAAACGGAACGCGGTAACCGTGTTTTTCCGGCATCGGATCATTCATCCGATGTGCTCCGTGCGCTGGAGAACCGTATCAAAAAAAATAAAGTCTGCGTACATCTGAACAGTCGTGTCCGGAGTCTTTCTGTCGTGGACAGACGTGTGATCGGTGTGATCCTTGAAAATGGCCATCATGTGCCGGCAGATACCGTGATCGTGGCAACCGGTGGTGTTTCCTATCCGGTTACAGGATCTTCCGGGGACGGTATGAAATTTGCACGGGAACAGGAAATGAAGGTCTCAGATCTTTTGCCATCCCTTGTACCGATGGAGACGGCCGAAGAATATATTCCGATGATGCAGGGCCTTTCCCTGAAAAACGTAGAATTAAAGCTTTTGCAGAAAAAGAAGGTACTGTATAAAGAATTCGGTGAAATGCTCTTTACGCATTTTGGTATCAGTGGTCCGCTGGTGCTCACAGCCAGTGCCCGCTGTGGCAAAAAGCTGGCCAAAGGTGAGTTTCAGGCCTTGATAGATCTGAAACCGGCACTTTCAGCAGAACAGCTGGATCACCGACTGATCCGGGAATTTCAGGAAAACCCCAAAAAACAGCTGGCAACGATCATGGGCAGCCTGCTTCCGGCAAAGATGATCGATCCATTTTTGTCGATCCTGTCTCTGGACAGTCGGAAAATGGCATGTGAGACGACAAAGGCTGAGCGTGCGGCAATTGCCGGTCAGTTAAAGGCATTTCCATTTACCGTGACCGGTCTGCGAGGATTTGAGGAAGCTATCGTTACCAAAGGTGGTGTTTCTGTAAAGGAGATCGATCCGAAGACGATGGCAGCCAAAAAGGTTAGTGGGTTGTATTTTATCGGGGAAACGCTGGATCTGGATGCTGTGACAGGCGGATTCAATCTGCAGATTGCCTGGTCCACGGCAGATGCGGCAGTCAGAGATATCATGGGAAAAATAAAACAAAGTGAGGTAACAACATGAGTTTTGCAATTGCCATAGACGGACCGGCAGGAGCCGGAAAGAGTACGATAGCCAGAAAAGTGGCAAAGGAGCTTTCTTATATTTATGTGGATACAGGTGCGATGTACAGAGCCATGGCGTATTATTTTCTGCAGCTTGGCCTGAAAGAAAATGATACGGAAAAGATCAAAGAGGCGGTCGGTGGTGCGCATGTATCAATCCGCTATGAAAACGGGGAACAGAAGGTTGTTCTGAATGATCAGGATGTCACACCTTTTATCCGCCAGGAGGAAGTGGGCAATATGGCATCCAAAAGCTCGCCGATCCCGGAGGTGCGTGTCAAGCTGACGCAGCTGCAAAAGGATCTTGCAGACAGAGAAAACGTTGTTATGGACGGAAGAGATATCGGTACCTGCGTTCTTCCGGATGCGCAGGTCAAGGTGTACCTGACGGCCAGTGCACATACGCGTGCAGAGCGTCGTTATAAAGAACTTCAGGAAAAGGGAGATACCTCAAAATCACTGGAAATGATCGAGGCGGATATCGAGGAACGTGACTATCGCGATATGCACCGGGAGATCTCACCACTCTGCCAGGCGGAGGATGCCGTACTGGTGGATTCGTCAGATATGACGATTGAGGAAGTAGTTGACGCAATCCTTAATCTGGTGAAAAAGGCGTAGGAGGACAGTATGGAAGTAACACTCGCAAAAACAGCGGGCTTTTGCTTCGGTGTACGCAGGGCTGTGGATAAGGTTTATGAGCTGGCAGACACCGAGGACAAGGTCTATACTTATGGCCCTATCATTCATAATGAAGAAGTTGTATCGGATCTGGAAGCAAAGGGTGTGACGGTGCTGCATTCCCTGGAGGAGCTGGCCACTGTGAAAGACGGCATCGTTGTAATCCGCTCCCATGGTGTGCCGGAAAAGGTGTATCGTCTGCTGGAAGAAAAACAGATACGCTATGCAGATGCCACCTGTCCCTATGTGCGCAAAATCCATAAGCTTGTGGAGAAGCACAGCGCCGCAGGCCGTCGGATCGTGATTGTCGGGAATGACCATCATCCGGAGGTGGAGGGCATCAAAGGCTGGAGCAAAACAGAACCCTTTGTGATCAGTTCCGTGGAAGAGGCACAGAAATTTGACCTGCCGGAGGGCACACCCATCTGTGTGGTGTCCCAGACGACATTTAATTACAACAAATTTAAAGATATAGTTGAAATTCTTGACAAAAAGCGTTATGATAGACTTGTTTTAAATACGATCTGTAGTGCGACAGAAGAACGACAGACAGAGGCGGTTGCACTTGCCTCCAGAGTTGATGCGATGATCGTCATCGGCGGCCGTTCCAGTTCGAATACGCAGAAGCTATTTGAAATATGCAGGCATGCATGTGAAAATACTTACTATATACAGACACTCGTTGATTTGGACATTAAGCCTTTTCAATCTTTTCGTCATGTAGGTATTACAGCAGGGGCTTCCACCCCAAACAAAATAATTGAGGAGGTTCAAAGATATGTCAGAATTAAGCTTTGAGCAAATGTTGGAAGATTCTTTCAAAACTATCAGAAACGGAGATGTGGTTGAGGGTACAGTCATCGGTGTTAAACCCGAAGAAATCATTTTAAATATCGGTTATAAAGCAGATGGCGTTCTTACCAAAAACGAATACAGCAACGATTCCAGCGTGGATCTGACAACTGTAGCAAACGTTGGTGATAAGATGGAAGTTAAAGTCCTGAAAGTGAACGATGGTGAGGGACAGGTTCTTCTGACATACAAGAGACTTGCTGCTGAGAGAGGCAACAAGAGACTGGAAGAGGCTTTCGAGAACCATGAGGTTCTGACAGCCAAAGTTGATCAGGTTAAGACAGGTGGTTTAAGTGTGATTGTTGAAGAAACAAGAGTATTCATCCCGGCCAGCCTTGTATCTGATACTTATGAGAAAGACCTGAGCAAATATGCAGGTCAGGAGATCCAGTTCGTGATCACAGAGTTCAACCCGCGCAGAAGAAGAATCATTGGTGACAGAAAACAGCTGGTAGCCGCTGAGAAAGCTAAACTGCAGGAAGAGTTGTTCGCAAGAATCCATGTTGGCGATGTTGTCAAAGGTGTTGTTAAGAACGTTACAGATTTCGGTGCATTCATCGATCTGGGCGGCGCAGATGGTCTGCTGCACATCTCTGAGATGAGCTGGGGCCGTGTAGAGAACCCGAAGAAGGTCTTCAAGGTTGGAGACGAGGTTGAGGTTCTGATCAAAGACATCAAGGGTGAGAAGATCGCTCTGAGTCTGAAATTTGAAGACAAGAATCCGTGGCTGACAGCTGACGATAAGTATGCTGTGGGCAATGTTGTTGAGGGTAAAGTAGCCCGTATGACAGATTTTGGCGCATTTGTTGAACTGGAGCCGGGTGTAGATGCTCTGCTGCATGTATCCCAGATTTCCAGAGAGCATGTAGAGAAACCGTCTGATGTACTGTCCATCGGACAGGTTATCGAAGCTAAAGTTGTTGATTTCAACGGCGAAGATAAGAAAATCAGCCTGAGCATGAAAGCTCTGGAAGCTCCTGCAGAAGATGCTGAAGAGGATGTTGAGGAATAATTTCCGCTATATAAGATAATCTATCCCCGGGTCACAGGATCCGGGGATTCTTATATTACGGGGTGGGAGGAAGTAAAATGCAAAAAAAATGGTGGCATGACAAAGTAGCTTATCAGATCTATCCGAAAAGCTTTTGTGACAGTAACGGAGATGGTATCGGTGATCTGAAAGGTATTATTTCCAAGCTGGACTATCTGAAAGCACTGGGCATTGATATCCTCTGGCTCTCACCGATCTATAAGTCCCCGTTTGTAGATCAGGGATATGATATTGCCGACTATTATGCGATCGCAGAGCAGTTTGGTACGATGGAAGATTTCGATGAGCTTCTGGCTGAGGCAAAGAAACGTGGCATCGGTATCATCATGGATCTGGTTGTCAATCACTGTTCTGACCAGCATGTGTGGTTTCAGAAAGCGCTGAAAGATCCGGAAGGTGAATATGGCCAGTATTTCTATTTCCGTAAGGGAAAGGACGGTAGAGCGCCAAGCAACTACCGTTCCTATTTTGGTGGGAACTGCTGGGAGCCGGTAAAAGGTACCGACTATTACTATTTTCATATGTTTGCCAAGGAACAGCCGGATCTAAACTGGGAAAATCCGAAAGTGCGTGAGAGTGTCTACAGGATGGTCAACTGGTGGCTGGATAAGGGACTGGCAGGTTTTCGTATTGATGCGATCATCAATATCAAAAAAGATCTTGCTTTTCCTGATCTTGAGCCGGATGGCCCAGACGGACTGGCGGCCTGCTGGAAGATGGTGGAACGTGTGGACGGTGTCGGTGAGATGCTCGAGGATCTGAAAGCACATACCTTTGCCAAAAGGGATGCTTTTACTGTCGGAGAAGTTTTCAACATGAAAGAAGACGAAATGGCAGACTTTATCGGGGACAATGGCCATTTCTCTACAATCTTTGATTTTAGTGCCCACATGCTCAGTGATGGTAAACATGGCTGGTACGATGCAAAGCCGATTACGTTTGAGGCATGGCGACAGGCACTGTGCGATTCTCAGCGCAGAGTGCAGAAGGTCGGGTTTGAGGCAAATATCATTGAAAATCACGATGAACCACGGGGCGTTTCAAGATTTCTTCCGTCCTATGCCAGGAATGCGGCGGGTGCAAAGATGCTCGGAACGGTGAGTGTGCTGTTTCGGGGTATGCCCTTTATTTACCAGGGACAGGAGATCGGTATGCAGAATGCTGTCTGGAACAGTGTGGAGGAGTTTAATGATATCAATACGATCGACCAGTATCAGACAGCCAGAAAGGCAGGTTTGTCAGATGCCGAAGCTCTGAAGGTCTGTTCAGAAATGAGCCGTGACAATGCCCGTACGCCGATGCAGTGGTCAGATACGGAGAATGCCGGTTTTACGACAGGAACACCTTGGCTGAAAGTCAACGAGAAATACCATGCCATCAATGTGGCTGCTCAGGAGAAAGATCCGGATTCTGTGCTGCAGTATTACAGAAAACTGATTGCACTGCGAAAATCAGAAGCGTATCGCGAGCTTTTCACATATGGAGAATTCACTCAGGTATATGGTGAAATGGACCATATCATGGCGTATACCAGAATACTGGATGAAAAAAAAGTACTGGTGGCTGCCAATTTCGGAGAAACGGAAGTCGTTTTACCTGTGCAGCAGCCGGTAAAACAGGTACTGCTGTTTAATCAGCCGGTTGAAGTAGAGGCGGATTGCATTGTACTTCCGGGATGCGGTGTGCTGGTTGCGGAAATGTAAAGAGAGATACAAAAAAGCTGCAGTTCGCAGTAACAAAAAGACTGCCATATGACAACTAATAACCTGCTTTTGAAAAAGATGGATAGCAGACTGGCAATTGCCGTTTTTCAAAAAGCAGGTTACAGAGTTGCTGTATGGCAGTTTTTTATAGATGCATGTATGGCATATTCTCGTATGGATAAAGCAAAAGCTGCTTATTCATCGGGGCAGGTGATCTGCATCAGATGTTCGATCGCTTTATGTAACAGCTGTACCTCCGGTGTATCGGATGCTTTGTAGTACATCTCTTTGCCCTGACGGCGGCTGGAAATCAGACCGATCGCTTTTAGCTGCTTCAGATGATGGGAGACAGCGGGACTGCTCATGTCCATTAACAACGATATGTTGATGACACATTCTTCGCAATGGCATAATAGCAGAAAGATGCGCAGCCGGTTGCCGTCAGACAGCTGTTTGAAGTATTCGGCGACTGTCTGAAAATCTTCAGTTTTGGCTATTCTTGCAATTAGCTGTTCTGATGCGGAAAATGTACCGTGATTGTGGGGAAGGGCTTCGTTTGCCATGGCTTGTTTAGAACCTCCTCGGTTTTTATATGGTACACAGACAGTGTACATAGGGATATAGCCGTTCGACGGTCATCCGGGCGAAAACACGGATACCGGACAAAACATATTTTATCTATTATAGCACAGTGGAAGAAAAATGGAGAAGCTATTTTAGACTACAGGACTGGTACTGGCAGGAATAGATGAAAGACTGGTAAGGTTGTGTCGTTTTTTTCCTGCTTTTTTTGTATGTGTCAAAATTAATCCATATAATTCCCAGTAACTATATAGACTTTAAGAGAAAAAAGTGCTACCATAGCAAAGATATATATGATAGAATCATAAAACACCCGGTCTGCCGGGGCAAAGATACGATACCACATCTGGTGGCAACAGTTGTGGTGATTGTTTCCTATAAATGGAAATGCAATACATTTCTTTCCATTGGAGCCGGAACAGCCTGTAATATGCTTCTGTTACATATTTTGTGACAGGATGCACAAAAAGAAATGACAGGACACGGATAAATACACAGCGGTGGCAAAAAAAGCTGCAGGCGGATGATCCCGGATAGTTTTATGAGCGTAAAATGACACGAAACGCAGCCAGAGAGGAGACCAGAAGATGACACTGACACAGATCCATTATGTGATAACGATCGCGGAGACAAAATCCATGAATAAGGCGGCAGAGCTGCTCTACGTTGCACAGCCGTCTTTAACAAATGCGATCAAAGAGCTGGAAAAGGAGCTGGGTATCACGCTGTTTTTTCGCAGCGGCAAGGGTGTGACATTGACAAACGATGGGGCAGAATTCCTTTTGCATGCCCGCCAGATTTACGGTGAGTATGAAAATGTCATGGAAAAGTATGGGAAAAACGGCAATTATAAAAAGAAATTTGGTGTTTCGACCCAGCACTATTCCTTTGCGGTCAAGGCCTTTGTGGATATGGCAAAAGAATTTGATATGTCCAAGTATGAATTTGCAATCCGGGAGACGAGGACGGCTGAGGTCATCAGTGATGTGAGCACGTTGAAAAGCGAGATTGGTGTGTTGTATCTGAGCGATTACAACCGAAAGGCCATCCAGAAGCTGTTAAAGACAGCAAATCTGGAGTTTCATCACCTGATTGAATGTCAGGCGTATGTATATCTGTGGAAACATCATCCGCTGGCGGGCGAAGCATCCATCAGTTTTGAACAGCTGGAAGGTTATCCCTGCCTGTCTTTTGAACAGGGAGATAACAGCTCGTTTTATCTGGCGGAGGAAATTTTGTCAACGAATGAATATTCCCAGGTCATCAAAGCCAATGACAGGGCCACGATGCTGAATATGATGGTGGGGTTAAACGGCTATACGCTGTGTTCCGGTATCATCTGCGAGGAGTTAAATGGCAGTGATTACCGTGCCGTGCCTTTTCATTCCGATGAAGAAAATCCGAACAGTGTGATGGAGATCGGATATATTACACAAAAAAACATTCTGCTCAGCCGTATGGGAGAAAGCTACATCAAAGCGATACGGAAATATCTGGGAATTTCATGATGCGCTACCATACGTTTTTATGTGCCGTAAGATAACAGGAATCCTGTTGTTTTACGGTATTTTTATTGTACAAAGGATCCAACACAGATATATATGCAGTTCCCATGGCCGCGACTGTTAAAAAGCGGGTATGATTTGAAAAAACGTATAAATATCGGATGTAAAGCGTGGAGGAAAAGGACTTTTTTATGGTAATTTCTATATCACGGGTGTATACTAATTCTTGGTACGGGTTGTCGGTCAGACATGCTGTATATTTCGTGAAAAAGGAGAGGCCGCAATGGAATTAAAAGATGTGGTAAATAAAAGTATTCAGAGAGCGAAAGAATATGTGGCAGAAAAGCATCTGCTCCCGGGGGAAAAAGACAGATACATAGCGCAGTTAGAGGCTGATCTTGAGAAAAAAGAACAGGAGATTGCCAGTCTGAAACGCAGTCGCCAGAGAAACAGGTGGAGAGGATAAACATCAGCTGCGAAATACCCTGAAGAAAAGGAACTTTACTATCTATGCGTTTAAATAAACAGACACTGTCCGAGCAGATCTATGAGATACTCAGACAGGATATTCTTACACAAAAAATCAAATGTGGCACCAAACTGACTTTGAAAGTCCTGCAGGAACGCTTTGAGGTCAGCTCAACTCCGATTCGTGAGGCTCTGACCCGCCTTTCGGAAGAAGGACTGATGTTTTACTATTCCAACATTGGTGTGCGTGTGCTTGAATTTACATCACAGGATCTTCGGGAAATTTTTCAGTTTATGGGAGATCTGGATGCGCTGGCTGTGCGGTATGCGGCAGAGCATGCCAAACGGGATACACTGACAGATCAACTGAGAGAAAATCTGGAAGCCTGTAAAAAAGAAACTGACACCAAAAAGCTACTGCAGCTGTCTGATGAGTTCCATCTGCTGTTTTACGAATATTGCGATAATTCCCGTCTCAAGAATTCGGCAGAGCGCTTGCGCTCTCAGTTGTCTGTGGCTTCCTATCAGTACGAACAGCAGACGGACAACAGATCTCATATTTATGAGGAGCACAGAGCTATCTTTGCATCGTTTGCCAGGGGAGAAGCTGAAGAAGCCGCTGCAAAGATGAAAGCGCATCTGATGCATTCTCTTGTATATGCACAGGCCGTATGGCCGGAGCAAAAGGAAGTATAAGCATGTTTATTGCCGATAATGGTTTTGCAGCAAAATGCAATAACTGTTATCGGCTTTTTATTTACGCAGGCAACGAGCCAGAGTCCGTGCCTGTACGAGACCTTGGCGACTGCCGCGATAACTATAAGAAACTCGCAAAGCGTGTTTCTTATAGTTGCAGCGGCAACATATAATAAAGAAAAAGGTAACAGTCTATGGAGAAGACAGGTGAGGGACTCTGTGACTATGCGAGAAAAAAACTCGGAACACCCTATTTCTTCGGAGCGAAGATGCAGCCGCTTACGGAAGAATTTATGCAGACTATGCACAGGAAACATCCGTCTGTTGTAACGGAGCAATATATGGAGATAGCCATACGCAGAGGACTGCCCGGACGTGTCTGTTGCGACTGTTCCGGACTTATTGCCGGGTACACAGGCCGTTCATTTGGCACAGCTCAGCTCTATGCCAGTGCCAGTCTTCGTATGCCTGTTGAAACAATAGATCAATTTCCGGCAGGAACACTTCTCTGGAAAAAGGGACATGTGGCCGTCTTTATCGGGTATATGGATAACGCGCCCTGCTGTATAGAATCCCGCGGTCTGGAGCATGGCTGTTGTCTGTCAAAGATTGCAGGTCGCGGTTTTACCCATGGACTGCTTTTGAAGGATTTTACCTATTCGGAACCGCTGCCTTCCGGAAGTGCACCGAGTCCCAATATTTATCCAATACCGACAGCTATACTATTGCCCGGAGAAGAAGGTGATCAGGTGAAATGGCTGCAGCATGCTCTGCTTGAATCAGGCTACGATTTGTCCATAACAGGAGTATTTGATGATACAACCAGGCAAGCCCTCATCGCTTACCAAAACACCTCCGATATCTACCACGAACCCGGATACCTGGGCTTCACCACCCTGCAAGCTTTGAAAAACACTCTATAAAGATATCACCCTTACAGTCGCCACAACCTAAATCCCCTCACTTCCTTGCGGTGAGTTTTTGTGTAAAAAAATCTCATAACCGTTCATGCCTCTGCGAGTGCAGCATATACTCCCCCGGAAAACGTTCAAAAACGGTTTGCGTTTTCCGAGGGAGTATATGCTGTGCTCACAGAGGCCTCACAACCTCCACATCTTTTTACACACAAACGAAGAGCCGTCCCTTATTGGCCGGCTCTTCGTTTGAAAGGAAAGAGAGAAAAAATTCGGTTATATGTCATCCGCACTTTTTACAGTGGGGAAATATCTGTATCAATGTCTTCAGGTAAGCTTTTGTAGTTTTCCCTCTGACAGTTAATAGAATACCGCAAGAATGTGACAAAACTATGTGCATTTTAGAAAATGATCATGAAATTTATAAACTATTTGGGAAAAAAGTAAGAAAAACTACATTTTCTGTATTTACAAGCGTACATAGAAGTGCTATAGTTACTTTTGTAATAAACATTTTGCAAAATACAAAATGAAACAGTAACAGATTATGCAAAGGTGCATAAAGGCGGTCCCTTTATGTACCTTTTTTGCAAAAAGTGTATAAGCTGTGGTGAATCAATACACCAATGGCAAAGATAAAAGAAGGGAGAAAAACTATGGCAGAATATGCATGGCCATATCCGGACGAGTTTAACCAGACAGAGACCGTCGAATCAGACGTCCTGGTTCTTGGTGGTGGACTGGCCGGATGTTACGCTGCGATCGCAGCTGCCAGAAAAGGCAAAAGAGTAGTGCTGGTAGAGAAAGGTGCTACCAAACGAAGCGGTTCAGGAGGTACCGGATTTGATCACTGGGAATCCGCCTGTACAAACCCGTGTTCCGGTGTCACACCGGAAGAGATCGCCAATGCTTATGTAGATGAGCAGGATCACTACAGCAACGGTATCGCCCATTATATTGAATGCCGTGAGGGTTACGACCGTATGCTTGATATGGAGAGCTTCGGCGGCAAGATCCGAGATACAGAGGATGAATTTAAGGGCGCAGAGTTCAGGGATGACGAAACAAAGCTGATGTTTGCCTATGATTATAAGAACAAATTCACTTTGCGTGTCTGGGGTTCCACATTTAAACCGTCTCTGTATAAAGAGATGAAACGTCTGGGGGTCAAAATTTATGACCGTACCGAGGCAACAGCCCTTCTGGTGGAAGAAAAGAACGGTAAAAAACGCGGTATCGGAGCCATCGGTATGAATGTACATACAGGAAAACTCATGGTATTTCGTGCCAAGGCTACGACATTAACGATGTCCAGACCGGCCCGTGTATGGCTGTTTAATCCGGATCTGACCGGACTTTGCGAATTCCGCCCGATGCAGTCCATCGGCAGTGGCCATGCAATGGGATGGCGTGCTGGTGTTGAGTTTACGATGATGGAGAAATCAGTTAAAGGTGAGTTCTCTGCATCCGGCAGAAGTTTCCCGCCGTACAGTACGGGTAATAACCACAACACCTGGTATGCGGCTACAATGGTCGATGCCAGAGGCGTAGAAATCCCGTATCTCGACCGTGACGGCAATGTTTTAAAGACTGTATCCGAGAGATATTACCCGGTAAAGGGACAGAAATTCTTCTTAAAAGGTGGCGTTATCGACGAGCCGAAGTATGAATACAGGGGACCGGAGACTATGCCATTTGATGAGCTGATCAGACGTGGCTATCAGCTGCCTTTCTATGCAGATTTAAGCCGCATGCCGGAGATGGAGCGAAAAGTCATCTGGGGTATGATGGTCGGTGAAGAAGGAAAAACGAAAATCCCGGTTCTGCAGTATTATACAGAAAAAGGCTTTGATCCTGAGAAATATATGTTCCAGAGCTATGGTACAGGCTGGCAGTCCGCAGCTTTCCTTGAACAGGAGAGACAGCTGTTTGGTGCACCGGGTGGTATCATGCATGACTGGGATTTAAAGACAAATATCGATGGTATCTATGCTGCCGGTGACCAGCTGTTTGCTTCTGACTGTGCCGGATTTGCCTGTGCGACCGGTTATTATGCAGGACGTAAGGCAGCAGATTACAGCGGTACAGTAGAATTGGGAGAAGTCACCCAGGCTGATGTCGATGCCGAGCGCGAGAGACTGTATGCACCGATGTACCGCACCGAGGGCGTGACATGGAAAGAGCTGAATTTTGCCATTTCCAAATGCATGCAGAATTACTGTGGCGGTGTCAAATGTGAAGCCCTGTTAAAAGAAGGCCTGGATCTGTTAAAGAGCTACCGCGAAGAGATCGTACCGCAGCTGTACTGCCATAATCCGCACGAACTGATGCGTACGCATGAGGTGCTGGATATTCTGGATGTGTCTGAGATGATCCTCAATGCCTGCCTGATGCGTAAGTCAAGCTCTAAGCAGCTTTGCTTCTACAGAAGTGATTATCCGGAAATGGATCCGGCAGAGGATCACTGCTTTATCACAATCCGTCAGGAACATGGTGTGCCGGTTCGTGGAACCGTACCGAAAGACTATTTTGGTGATCTGAAAGAAGAGTACGAGAAGAGAAACCAGGATTATATCGGAGGTGAAGCAAAATGATGAATAAATTGACCGCTGAAGTCATTCCCTGCAGTGCCACACCGCTGATTTATGATGAAGAGAAATGCATCGGCTGTAATGCCTGCGCAGAGATCTGCCAGTGTGATATTCTGTTGCCAAATCCGGAAAAAGGCAAACACCCGATCGTCATGTATCCGGGAGAGTGTTATTATTGTGGTGCATGCGTGATGGTCTGTCCGAAAAAGGGCGCACTCCGTATCCAGCATCCGGTAATGAACAGAACCAAATTCGTACCGGTCAAACCGGAACCGAAGGAAAAATAAACATATGGCAGCTGTACAAAAACACAGATGTCGCAGTGGGAGGAAATGTTATGGAACCAGTAAGAAACGAAGCCTTATTAAAAGAGCTGACACAGGCTTTTGGTGTTGCAGGATTTGAGGATAATGTCCGTGAAATCATCCGTCGTGAGGTCACACCATATGCCGATGAGATCACAGAAGATGCCATGGGTAACCTGATCGTCCTGAAAAAGGGTGTGGACAGTCCGCATAAAAAGAGAATCATGTTTGCGGCTCATATGGATGAGATCGGTTTTATGGTTAAAAAGATCCAGCCGGACGGTACTTTACAGGTCTGCAACCTGGGATGGAACTGGACGGGTTCTGCCTATAATGGCAGAGTACAGTTTGCCAATGGTATGACAGGTGTTGTCGGCTGCAACGGTCCGATCGAGGAGGCCAACAACAAAGCAGGCAAGCTGTTTGTAGATATCGGAGCCAAGGATAAGGCAGATGCAGAAAAATATGTAAAACTCGGCGATCCGATCGGTTATATCGGTGAGTACCTGCATATGCAGAATGATCTTGTATGCTCCAAGTCCTTGGACAATCGTATCGGCTGCTTCCAGCTGATCGAAGCACTGAAGGAAAATGACGGCAAAGGTCCGAACGATATCTACTATGTATTTACAGTACAGGAAGAGCTGGGGTGCCGTGGTTCCAAACCGTCAGCTGCAGCCATCAAACCGGATATCGGTGTAGCTGTAGATATCACACCGGCCCATGATTATCCATGTGATCTTGAAGGCAGCAATACAGTCAATGCCGGGATAGGTATCAAAATCTGTGATCCTTCGGTTATCTGTGACCGTCATGTGGTAGCAGCGATGATCGACTGTTGTGAAAAACAGGATATCCCGTACCAGCGTGAAGTCATTGACCAGGGGGGCACGGATGCTTCAAGTATGAATGTATCCCATTACGGTGTACGTGCCGGTGGTGTGGTTGTATCTACCCGTTATCCGCACTGCCAGAGCTGTGTGGCCTCTCTTCGTGATATCGAAGCAGGTGTACGTCTGTGCGCAGCATTTGCCGCATACGAATTTACCTATTAATAAGAGCTGTCTGTCCGACAGGAAAGTGAGACTGCCGGCTGAAAAAAGAATACTGCGAAAGATATCTTTCGTCTGGAATTTTGAAAAAATGTCATGGAAATCCTATGAAAGATATCTGCTGCAGACACAGGAGAAAAGCTGATGAACGAGAAAAAAACAAAAGGCGGCAAGGAGCTGCTTTTGTACCTCCTTTTTACTGCTGCACTGATGCTTTTATTTACCGGCTGTGGTGAAAACTACATCGAAAAAGCCGAAAAAGAAGAGAGCCTTACCGTAGCTCTGGCTGCGGATGTCGATTCCTTGCACCCTTCCGATTATTCTACAAATATTGAGTCCCAGATCCTGGATCAGGTTTATGATACGCTGCTCTATATGGATATGAGCGGAAGCAAAGATCCTGAACCCCGTCTGGCTGAGACCTGGGATGTATCTGACGATGGTATGACCTATACCTTCCATCTGAGAAAAGATGCGACCTTCCATGACGGCACACCGGTGACCGCACAGGACGTTGTATTTTCTCTGGAACTCTACCAGAATTCCAATTACCAGAACGGCTATGTAGACGGCCTGGATTCTGCAGAAAGCACTGACGACTATACCGTAATCTGTCATATGCAGCATCCATATTCCCCGTTTTTACTGGGCGTGAGCCGTGTACATATCGCTTCCAAAAATTATTATGAAACTTCTCCGGATACCTTTGCAAGCCAGCCGATGGGCAGTGGTCCGTACTGTTTTGTCAGCAGGGAAAAGGGAAGCAAAATCATCCTGGATGCTTATGGGAAGTATTACCGTGGCGAAGCAGCTATCAAGCATGTAACGTTCAAAATCATTCCGGACGCTACGACAAAGGCAATTGCTCTGCAGACCGGTGAGGTAAACTTTGGTGTGATCGACTCTTCAAGTATCCTTGCCCTGAAAGGTAATGACCGTATAGATATCGAGCGTATCCAGAGTTCCAGTTTTACATATGTATCCATGAATCTGGAAAAAGCACCATACGACAACCAGCTGGTGCGCCAGGCCATCAACTATGCACTCGACCGTCAGACCATCACGGATATCTGTTACGATGGGGAGGCAGAAGTCAACTCCAACCTGTGTTCAAAGGAGCGTCTTGGTTATACCGAGGAGCAGAAAAAATACGATTATGATCCGGAAAAGGCCAAAGAGCTACTGAAAGAGGCCGGCATTACGACACCGTACGATCTGGGATCCATGCTTGTGCCGGAACGGTATTCCAATATCGCCACTGTTGTACAGAGTCAGTTGCATGAAGTCGGTCTGGAAGTCAAGATTGAGGTTAAGGAATTTAATGCCTATATCAGTGACCTGACGCAGGGCAACTACGGTATCACGGCTCTGAATATGACGCTGGAGGGCGATACCCAGCAGATGGCCCTGGCTCTGACTACCGATTATATCGGTATGGCGAACAATGCCCGTTTCTCTGATCCGGAGATTGATGAGCTTTTTAAAAAATCCGGAGAGAGTAATGATCAGGAGGAAAGAAAAGAACTGTATAATGAGATCTTTTCCAAGGTACAGGAGCTGGCCGTTTACGGTGCGATCTGTAACCCGTATCAGCTGTTTGCCCATAACCGGGAGCTGAATTGCAGCCAGATCGGTTATGAAGGATTCTATTATATTTATGACTTCTCCTGGGATAGTCAGAAAGGAGGCAACTAAAGATGGGCAAATATATAGGAAAACGTCTGTTATATATGATCCTGGTGCTTTTTGGTGTAGCATTTTTAGTTTTTGCTATCCTGTCACTGACACCTGGCGATCCGGGTACGATCATTCTGGGCGTGACAGCATCTCCGGATGATATCGCAGCATTAAATCATGAATTCGGCTATGACCAGCCATTCCTGCTCCGCTTTTTTGATTATATCCGTGGTATTGTCTGTCATCTGGATCTTGGGACTTCCTATCAGTCCCGTGAACCGGTGATTACAGATATTGCGGCCAGATTCCCGAATACACTGTTACTGACGATTCTGTCCATGACAGTATCTGCAATTATCGGTATTACGCTGGGCGTTATCTCCGCTGTCCGCAAATATTCCGTACTGGATCACTTCTGTGTGATCACAGCCCTTGTATTTGCTTCCATCCCGGGCTTCTGGCTGGGACTGATGCTGATCATGGGGTTTGCCCTGCAGCTGCGCATCCTGCCATCCTTTGGCGCGGATGACCTGATCCACTTTATTCTGCCAACCATCACGGTGGCGGCGGGATCAGCGGCAAGTATCCTGCGACTGACCCGTTCTGCCATGCTGGAGACAATCCGACAGGAGTATATCAAGACGGCAAAAGCCAAAGGTGCTTCTGAAAGACGTATCATCTGGAAACATGCGATGAGAAATGCCATGCTGCCGGTTGTTACAACACTGGGTACAAACTTTGGCGCCTCCCTTGGCGGTGCGATCATTGCGGAGACTGTTTTCGCCATGCCGGGAATGGGCATGCTGATCACAACAGCGATCCGTCAGAAAGATATCCCGGTCGTTATGGGATCTACGCTGTTTCTGGCATTTTTGTTCAGCCTGATCATTCTGCTGGTAGATATTCTGTACGCCTTTATCGATCCGAGAATCATGGCGAAATATAAGAACGGAGGTGGACGTCGTGGATAAAACAAGAAAAGGACATATGAGAAAAGAAATCTGGCGTCGCTTCTGCAAGAATAAAGCCGCTGTTATCGGTCTGATCATCCTGACGGTGATCGTTTTGCTGGCTGTCTGTGCGGATCTGATCGTTCCCTATGAAAAGGTAATCGCACAGTCTGGTTCTGAGAGACTGTTAGCTCCGAGTGCTGCCCACTGGTTCGGGACAGACGAGTATGGACGTGATCTGTTTGCCCGTGTCATCCATGGTGCGAGATATTCTCTCTTCATTGGTGTGGCAACGAGTTTGATCGCCCTGATCGTCGGCGCTGTACTTGGTGCAAGTGCCGGATATTTTGGCGGTGTTGTCGATAATATCATCTGCCGTATTACGGATGTATTCTTATGCGTACCTCCGATCTTACTGTCCCTGGCTGTTGTGGCAGCCCTGGGTGCAAACCTCAGGAACCTGATCATTGCCATTACGGTATCCTGTATTCCGGGTAATGTCCGTCTGGTACGTTCGGTCGTTATGACGGTAGCGGAAGAGGACTATATTGAAGCGGCCCGTTCCTATGGTACGTCAAAAGCCCGTATTATTTTCCGCTATGTGCTGCCGAATGCGATGGGACCGATCATCGTCAATACAACGATGAGTATTGCCGGTATGATCCTTTCCGCTGCAGGTTTAAGCTTTATCGGTATGGGTATCCAGCCACCATCACCGGAATGGGGTGCGCTGTTATCCGAAGCGGAAGCCTATATGTTTACGGCACCGTATATGTTACTGTTCCCCGGTATCTTTATCATCCTTTCAGCCCTGAGCTTTAACCTTGTGGGTGATGGTCTGACGGATGCACTGGATCCGAAGCTGAAGGATTAAAAGGAGAGAGACGATGGGTGAAACATTATTAAATGTAGAAAATCTGCAGGTAGAATACCGCACAGATGCGGAGACAGTACATGCGGTCAATGGACTCAGCTTCTCCGTTGGCAAGGGCGAGACAATCGGTCTGGTCGGTGAGACAGGTGCAGGAAAAACAACCACAGCTATGGCAATCCTCGGGCTTTTGCCGGAGCGTACAGGTCATGTGACAGGTGGTAAAGTGGAGTATGAAGGACAGGATCTGTTACAGTTAAATGATAAACAGATGGAAAAAGTCCGTGGACAGAAGATCGCCATGATCTTTCAGGATCCGATGACGGCCTTAAATCCGGTCGTACGTGTCGGAGACCAGATCCGTGAGGCACTGTATCTGCATAATACGGAAAATCTGTCCAAAGATGAGCTGGATAAAGAAGTAGAAAAAACACTGGAGCTTGTCGGTATCCCGAAAACCCGTAAAAATGAGTATCCGTATCAGTTTTCCGGTGGCATGAAGCAGCGTGTCGTGATCGCCATGGCACTGATCTGCCATCCGGAACTTCTGATCGCAGACGAGCCGACAACGGCGCTGGATGTAACGATCCAGGCACAGATCCTGACAATGATCTGTGAGCTGCAGAGAAAATACGGAACTTCTGTGATCATGATCACACATGATCTTGGCGTTATTGCTGAGACAAGTGATAAGGTTGGCGTTGTTTATGCCGGCGAGATTGTGGAATACGGTACGGTGGAGGATCTGTTTGATAAGACAAAGAATCACCATCCGTATACCCAGGGATTGTTCGCCTCCATCCCGAGTCTGACAGACGATGAGAAACGTCTGCATCCGATCGAGGGCATGGTACCGGATCCGACCAATCTGCCGAAGGGGTGTGCCTTTGCGCCACGCTGTCCGTACCATGAAGCCTGCTGTGAGGAAAAACCGCAGGTATATGAGAAGAACGGACACTGTATTCGCTGTCACCGTTTCAAACCGGGAACAGCAGAAAGTGAGGTGCAGGCATGAGTGAGAAGCTTCTGGAAGTAAAAGATCTGAAAAAATATTTTAACGTGGCTGCCGGTGAGCTGCATGCGGTGGATGGGGTATCCCTGACACTGGAAAAGGGAAAGACGCTGGGGATTGTC
Source organism: uncultured Lachnospiraceae bacterium (assembly GCA_934394565.1). GTDB lineage: Bacteria > Bacillota > Clostridia > Lachnospirales > Lachnospiraceae > UBA11957. The sequence continues at coordinate 37,903 of CAKRQV010000002.1, read as the reverse complement.
GGTGAGTCGGGCTGTGGTAAGTCTACACTGGGCCGTACACTTTTAATGCTGAATAAGCCGACGTCTGGTTCTGTTGTCTTTGATGGCAAGGAGCTGACGACGATGGGCAAGCATGAGTTCAAGGCCGTACAGCCAAAGATGCAGATGATCTTTCAGGATCCGTTTTCCAGTCTGAATGGCCGTATGACGGTACGTCAGCTGATCGCGGAGCCGCTGATCGTCAATCGTGTCTGCAAGTCAAAGCAGGAGATGTGGGAACGTGTAGATAAGATGATGGAAACGGTAGGTCTGGCACAGCGTCTGGCGGATGCGTATCCGCATGAGCTGGATGGTGGCCGTCGTCAGCGTATCGGTGTGGCCAGGGCTTTGATTCTGGAGCCGAAGCTGGTGGTATGTGACGAGCCGGTGTCTGCTCTGGATGTTTCGATCCAGGCACAGATTCTGAATCTGCTGATGGATCTGCAGGAGCAGATGAATCTGTCGTATCTGTTTATTACACATGATCTGTCGGTTGTAAAACATATTTCCGATGAGATCATGGTTATGTATATGGGATGCTGTGTGGAGAAGGCGTCCTATGATGAGATTTTTGCAAGACCGCTGCATCCATATACGCAGGGTCTTCTGGCGGCGATTCCGGTACCGAGTGCAACCTCCCGCGGTAAGTTGCATGAGCTGATGCGGGGTGAGGTTATGAGTCCGGTCAATCCGGCGCCGGGATGCCGGTTTGCGGCGAGATGTCCGTATGCTACGGAGGAATGTTCGAAGGGGGATATTCCGCTGAAGGATGTTGGAAACGGGCATATGGTGGCTTGTTTGAAAGCCTGAATTGTATAATGGATTTTGGGGAAACGGATGGCTTATGGCTGTCCGTTTCTTTTGTTGCCTTAGCATATCAAAGAAAGCTCCGGTGGAGGTTTCTTTGATTGGAGGACGGACGATGAGAGCCGCCAGGCTGTCCCTGCCTGTGTATCCGGGCAAAACCGGACGCCTAGGCGGCAGCTTCTAAGCTCCTGCGTTACCAAAAAATCAGGCATCGGGTGGATTCGCACCGTTTTCTGATGAAAACGATGCTCAGACCACCCTCAGATGTCGTCTGGGAGACGCCATCTGTCCTGCTTTTTTGATACCGCAGGAGCTAAGAAGCTGCTCGCCCTCGCTTTACGGTTTTGCCCGGATACACAGGCAGGGACAGCCTGGCGGCTCTCATCTGTTTAATGGCAGTAGTCATAGATTTTTTGTGTTGGCATAAGATGGAAAAGGGTGTATGATGTATAGGTAGACGATATAAAGTATAGGAGGTATTGGCTATGGGTTTTACGGACAGTTTTACTGTGCATTTTTATATCCTGCTTCTGGTCTGTCTTGTGGTGAGTTCGATTGGGTTTAAGAAGTTTGTGTATTTTATTTCTCTGGGATATGGTTTTTCGATCGCGGCGGAGGGTGTTGTTTTGCTTTTGATCTACCGTGATGATCTGGAACCGGCGACGGTGGTGATGTGTCTTTTGCTGATTGTGTATGGATGCCGGCTTGGGGGATATCTGCTGGTCAGGGAGAGAAACAGTGCTTCGTATCAGCGTGTGATGGTGAAGGAGATCAAGGACGGCTCGGATAAGAAGCTGAGTGCGAAGGTCGGGATCTGGTTTTGCTGTGCGCTTTTGTATGCGCTGCAGGTTTCGCCGGTGTATTTCCGGCTGGAGAATGGCTATGGCGCGGATGGTGTGACCTGGGTTGGTGCTGTGATCATGCTGTGTGGGATTGTCCTGGAGACTGTGGCGGATCTGCAGAAGGCGAAGGCGAAGCTTCTGGCTCCGCATACATTTTGCCGGACGGGGCTTTACAGACTGGTGCGTTGTCCGAATTATCTGGGAGAGGTGCTGGTATGGACGGGCGTCTTTTGGTCGGCTGTGAATATTCTGGATGGTTTCTGGGAATGGCTGGCGGCGCTTCTGGGATATATAGCGATCGTCTATATCATGTTTGGCAGTGCAAGAAGACTGGAGCTTCGGCAGAACCGGAATTATGGGGCTGATCCGGAGTATCAGAAATATGTGAAGAAGACACCGATTCTGTTGCCGTTTGTGCCATTGTACAGTGTGGCGAAGTATAAATGGCTGGTGGGCTGAAACAGAGAAGTGAGTTTTTTAGGCAAAAGAAAAATCCATCGAAAGATGGATTTTTCTGTGTAGGACAAATTGATTTATTTGTTCTCACCGACTTCGTTGAAGTGGCATTTCTCTGCATGATCTTTGAGACAGTTGAAACTCTCCTGACTGATGACATGTTCCATACGGCAGGCATCCTCAGCAGCGGTGGTCGGGTCGACACCGAGAGATACGAGCCATTTGGAAAGAACGGTATGCTTTTCATAGACAGAGGAGGCAATCTTCAAGCCTTTGTCTGTCAGAGATATAAAGCCATTTTCATCCATGACGATATAGTCGTTTGTGCGGAGATTTTTCATAGCAACACTGACACTTGGTTTGGAAAAACTAAGCTCATTGGCAATATCTGTAGAACGGACATACCCTTTACGGTTATGCAGTACCAGAATGGTCTCAAGATAATTTTCTGCTGATTCCTGAATCTTCATTTTCTTCCTCCAAATCGTTCCCCCGAATTACTTGTAGAACGCCAATAGTATAACATTTTTTTTTAAAAGCTGCAACAGGTTCATTATTGTATATTGAGAAGTGCTTTGCTATAATCAAAGTTAAGAATATACGGACTCTGGGAAAGAGGGAAGTATGTTGTTCGTTTGTCGAGATACATAAGAGAAAACCGCAAAAAATGCAAAAGAGGAGATAAAATGAAAAATATTGTATTGATCGGTATGCCTGGTGTAGGTAAGAGTACCATTGGTGTTATTCTGGCAAAGGAGATTGGCTATCAGTTTATGGATTCTGATCTGTTGATCCAGGAACGGGAAGGCTGTCTGTTAAAGAACATTATCGCCAGAGATGGTATCGATGGCTTTTTACAGGTGGAAAACGATGTCAATGCATCCATCAAAACTGAGAAATCGGTTATTGCAACAGGAGGAAGTGTAGTATACGGACGTGAGGCAATGGAACACCTTAAAGAGATTGCCTGCGTAGTTTATCTGAAATGTCCTTATGAAAGACTGACCAGAAGACTTGGTGATCTGAAAGGCCGTGGTGTAGTGCTCAGAGATGGACAGACGTTGCGTTCGATATATGATGAACGTTGTGCATTGTATGAAAAATATGCAGATATTACTGTGGACGAAGGACGTCATGGTATTGAGAAGACTCTGGAACTGCTTCTGGAACAGCTGCGTATGGCGAAGAAAAGCTGAATATGGGCGGTCATTTTACAGAGGATATGAAAAAAGATGAAACAAAAGAAAAAAATACTGGCCCGGATAGAAATCAGCGTGATAGTGGCTTTACTTCTTGTGCTTGCTGTCGTTTCACAGATTGGACGGCAGGAAAAAACAGCGAAGACCACAGAAAATAAAAAGGAAACAATAGTCTCATCTGTGGCATCTGCGGAAAGTACCGTGGGAGAAACACCGGCGGATGATGCCGGACATACGGCGGCTGGATCTGAAAGCCAGAGTGAACAGCCCGGGACCTCGACGCAATCGGAAACCGTGCAGCTCACAATCAGTGCAGCAGGGGACTGCACGCTTGGCAAAGATAAGGCAGCGGCATATGCTACCAGTCTGAATGCTTTTTATGATGCGCGGGGTGCTTCGTATTTTCTGGAAGATGTGAAATCCGTATTTGAAGGGGATGATCTGACAATCACCAATATGGAGGGCACGTTGACAGAGTCTGATACTATTGTGGAGAAAAGCTTCAATTTTAAGGCAGATGCGGCCTATGCGGATATATTGACAGAAGGCTCTGTAGAGGCGGTGAATCTGGCAAACAATCATAGCCGGGATTATGGAGAAAAAGGCTATACGGATACGATTGAGGCACTGGATGCGGCCGGAATCGTAAATTTTGGCTATGAACGCACGGCAACAATGAAAATGAAAGATCTGCAGGTAACTCTTTTGGGGTACAATCTTTTGTCAAAAAGGGAAAGCACCATAGAACAGATGAAAGAAAGTGTTGCAAAGGCCAAGGTTGAGGGCGGCAATCTGGTGATTGTTTCTTTTCACTGGGGGAAGGAGCGCCAGTATGCGCCGTTAGAATACCAGAAAACAGCAGCTCATGCGGCTATCGATGCCGGTGCAGATCTTGTACTGGGACATCATCCCCATGTTCTGCAGGGGGTAGAAAAGTACAATGGACGATATATCTGCTACAGTCTTGGCAATTTCTGCTTTGGCGGTAACAGGAATCCTTCGGATAAGGATACAATGATCTTCCAGCAGACCTTCACCTTTGAAGGCGGTAATCTGCTTGACGATGACCAGGTGCGGATTCTGCCCTGTAGTTTATCTTCTTCGACAAAGAAGAACGATTACCGACCAAGAATACTGAAGGGAAAAGAAAAAGAGCGTGTAAAGCAGAAAATAGAAGAGATGAGTGATATCCCGGACAATATCAGCTGGGAATGAGAGACACTGGCACCATATCTTGCTGACGAGACTTTTGAACAGTGGTCGCACAATTTTGTGAAGCTCTGGAAACAGCAACAAAGTTAAGCCAGGAGTAACAGGGGGAACGGATGAAGAAAAAGAAAAAGAAAAAAACATTGCTCAGGATATTTCTTTTACCGATTCTGATCATCGTATTGCTACAGGGCAGTGTGACGTTTCTGACACTTTTTTCTACAGGATTACAGAAAAAGCTGGAAGAAAATGCGATCCGTATGGACCGACATACCGTGCAGAACAGACAGGTTCTTCTGGAAACCGAAATGGTGGAACATTGGGGTTCTGTATACAAAGAAGAAGGCTGGCTTTTGCAGAAACTGTCGTCGTTTCTGGAAGAACAGCAGACGGATATACAGTCGTTTCTGGAATCGGATGAGTTGCAGAATGCATATCTTTCTGACGTTTTCCCGGAAATGATAGATGCGTTACAGAGAGATCAGACCTCTGGTCTTTTTCTGGTGCTTTCCAATACCTCTTCGCCAAAAGAAGCGGGTAAATACCATGGTTTCTTTGTGAGGGATTCGGATTCCCAGTCCCGTACGGCGAATAATACGGATCTGCTGTTGGAGCGGGGCGACAAACAGCTGTCCCAGGGCAACAATATTCCGCTGGATACGCCGTGGTCAACGGATTTTTCCTTCGCCGGAGAGAGTGTACGCAGTGCAGATGATTTCTTTTACAAACCTTTGCAGGCGGCCGGGGATCATATGGATACGGCTATGGTCAACCTTGGTTACTGGTCGAAGCCTTTTGTCCTGGAAGAAAGTTATACTGATAATCACTGGATGATTACCTACTCCATGCCACTTGTCTATGATAATACAGTATACGGCGTTCTGGGAACAGAGATTGCTGTCAGCTATCTTTCTGATTATTTTGCTGTGAAAGATCTGGACGCAGATCTGAATGCGGGATATGCCCTGATGATACAGGGTGAGGATGGAACATACGAAAGTATTGCCGGAAAAGGAGTCTTATATGATACCGTAACCAGAGAAAAGACAAGGATATCTCTTGCGGTACAGGAAGAAGATGATCTGTACCTTGTGGAAAATGCCAGACAGGGAAAACAGGCGATTTATGGTGTCGTAGAACCACTTGATCTGTATAGTACAAATGTGCCGTATACGGATACAGCCTGGGTGCTTTGTGGCCTGGTGACCGAAAAATCAATCTATGGTCTGGGAGAGGAAATCTTTGTACGTTTGCTGATTGCCATCTGCTGTGCCATGGTGATGGCAGCGGTGGCTGTCTATGCTCTGGTGAAAAAAACCATACATCCGATATATCATCTGATGGAGAGCGTGCGTGGCGGTGTGACAGGAATCCATGATTTTAAAAAATCCGGTATTCAGGAGATCGATGAATTGCATGATGTTGTGGAACATCTGACAGATACACAGAAAAAAACGCAGGAACAGTTGCTGGAAGAAAAGGAACGGTACCGCATTGCTGTCGAAAGTTCGCAGGATATGTTTTTTACGCTGGATAATACAGCACAGGTGCTGGAGATTGTAAACAGTGATACATATGACGGCATTTGGGATTGCAGGATATATCCCGAGTATATTGATGGCAGCCTGATACACCCATCAGACAGAAAACGTGTTTGCAGAGAAATCAGGGCTGCAGAGCATCAGCTTGATCTGGAATTTCGTGTGCGGGTGGATCGCAGCGAGGAGTATCGCTGGGTCAATTTGTATGGCACGGTGCTTCAGAATGAGAAGGGTGAGCAGACACGGCTGGTTGGTTGTGTCCATGATATCCAGCAGAGAAAGCTTCTGGAAAGGGAACAGCAGCAGAAGCAGTTCTACGATCCGGTAACAGAGTTTTATCGACTGAAATATGGTCTGGAGGCGATTCGGTCGGATACACGGAAACATTATGGAGGAGCTCTGGTACTGCTGGAGATCCGGGAGTATTCCTATATTAATGAACAGTATGGTTTGATTTTTGGTGATATTCTGCTGGAACAGTTGGCGGTGCTTTGTAAAAACAGCTGTCAGCAGGCTGGATTTGCAAAGATGATCGGTATCCGCGCAGGGGCATCACAGCTTCTTCTGTGGATTCCGGCCTGTGATGTGCCCTGTGCACAACAACTGGCTTCACAGATCCAGCGGCAGTTTACTACACTTGTCCGTAAGGGGTATCTTGCACTATCGCTTTGTTTTGGTGTAGCTGCTTATGACAGACAGCTCTCGACATATGAGGGACTTTCCCACATAAAAGCGGCACTTCTGGCTGCCAGACACCGTCGTGAATTCAGTGCGGTATATGAAAATCTGACAGAGGAAGAAAAACAGGAAAGATGCAGTCTTGTGCTGGATGAAGTCATTTCTACAGGACAGATGTGTCAGCTGGGACTGACTTCGCTGGCTATCAATATGTTTGACCATGGCGGGGAACTGGCTGTTGTACTGGATATGCTGGCAGTAAAGATACGGGAAAAATACAGTCTTGAAAATCTGGTCATTACCCACTTTAACCGGGAATTTCTGGCAAACAGTCTGCTGTACAGCTGGTATCCGGAAAAAAACAGCGTGGACATTCTTCACTGTTCCGGATCGCAGTATCAAAACTATGTGGAAAGTAAGCACATGCATGAAATACTGGGTTATGATGAAACACTGTGGGAGGATCCGACACTGGGAGCTTTTGCTGAGGGAACACAAGGTGTTTTATTCCATATGACGGATCAGGGAGTGTATTCCGGTTCGATTCTGTTTTGCGGTATAGATGAAGCTGTACTTGCAGAAGAGACAGAACACAAGCAGTTTACAGAGATGGCTTCTGTGATACAGAACCGGATCAATTTGCAACGCCATGATGAATCGGCACAGGCAAAATCAGACTTCCTGGCCCGTATGTCCCATGAGATCCGTACACCGATGAATGGAATTATCGGCATGACAGAGATTGCATTAAAAGATGGACAGAGTGAAAAGCAGCGGGAGGAATGCCTGAAAAAGATCCGCAGCTCCTCCAATTATCTGCTGGGGCTTTTGAACGATATTCTCGATATGTCAAAGATTGAAAGCGGCAAAATGCGTCTTGTCATGGAAAAACATGATCTTAGCGGGCTGCTGGGAGAACTGGAGACACTTCTGGAAGCCAAAATAGCTGAAAAACAGATTCATTATACGCAGCAGATTGAGCTGATACATACCTGGTTTGTCTGTGATGAACTGCGACTGCACCAGATTCTGGTCAATCTGTTGAGCAATGCTATTAAATATACCCATATCGGTGGACATGTGTGTCTAAAGGTTGTAGAAACCTGTCAGACACCGGAGATCTCGAGTATTTATTTCGCAGTGACCGACGATGGTATTGGTATTGAAAAAGATAAACAACAACTGATTTTTAAGAGCTTTGAGCAGGCCGATGATTCGCGACAGGCCAGAAAGCAGGGAACAGGTCTGGGACTGGCAATCAGCAGCCGTCTGGTACATATGATGGATGCTGAGATTCAGCTGGAGAGTGAACCGCAAGAGGGCAGCACCTTCAGCTTCACGATACAGCTGCAGCCTGTCACACATGAACAGAACATAAAGAAAGAACTGCCGGTCCAGATCAGCTTTCCGGGCAGAAGGATTCTGGTGGTAGAGGATAATGCTCTGAATATGGAGATCATCCGTACACTTTTGGAGGAACGGCAGATCCAGGTGGAGGAGGCCATGAATGGCCAGGAAGCTGTAGAACGGATGAAGGAATGCGTAGATGGCTATTATGATATGATCCTCATGGATATTATGATGCCGGTAATGAATGGGCTGGAGTCTGCAAAAATCATACGACAGATGCAACGATCATATTGCCAGACGGTTCCAATCGTAGCGATGAGTGCCAATGCTTTTGCGGAAGATGTGAAACAGTCGCTGGCCAGCGGCATGAATGCGCATCTGTCCAAGCCAGTCAATCTGCAGATGCTGGATCAGACGTTGTACCAGTTTATGGGCACACAGGAATATGACGAATTGTCTGAATAGAAACAAAAATTTAAAAAAATAAGAAAACATAAAAAAATTCAAAAAACATGTTGACAACTTCCGCGACTGATGGTATAGTACTACTTGTCGTTCGGGTTACCGATCAGATATGCGGAAGTGTCGGAACTGGCAGACGAGCAAGACTAAGGATCTTGTGAGCATTGCGCTCGTGTGGGTTCAAGTCCCATCTTCCGCATGAAAGCCTCTTATCGAAAGATAAGAGGTTTTTTTTACTTCTGGGTGTTTTCGTATCTGGTCGGTTTTTATCTGATTCTGTTCGGCATTGAGGGGGTTATCACCGCCTGCAGCGGTCTGGGGGATCTGTGGCAGGTGACCTGTCTATTTACATTTTCTGACAAAAAGTGCATAATGAGTGTAGTGTGCAGCCGGGATATGCGTGATGTGCGCATCCCGGCTGCTTTGCATACAATAGAGAAACAGCAGAAAGGAAGACATATTATGCCCTGTACAACAATACTGGTCGGCAAAAAGGCGACCTACGATGGCTCCACGATGATGGCGAGAAACGAGGATTCCGGCGGAGGTTCTTTTGATCCGAAGAAATTTATCGTTGTGACACCGGATAAACAGCCCCGCCATTATGTATCGGTGATCTCAAAAGTAGAAATTGATCTGCCGGATGACCCGATGCGCTATACGGCAATGCCGAATGCCCTGCCGGATGAAGGTATCTGGGGAGAGGCCGGATTTAATGAATGTAATGTGGCAATGAGCGAGACAGAAACCCTGACAAGCAATTCCCGTGTCCTTGGTGCGGATCCGCTGGTAAAGGGAGGCATCGGAGAGGAAGATATGCTGACAATCGTGCTGCCGTATATCAAGAGCGCGAGGGAGGGTGTCCTTCGTCTGGGTGCACTGCTGGAGCAGTATGGTACATATGAGATCAATGGTATTGGTTTTCAGGATCTGGAGGAGATCTGGTGGCTGGAATCCATCGGCGGCCATCACTGGATTGCCAAACGTGTGCCGGACGATGCGTATGTGGTGATGCCAAACCAGCAGGGCATTGACAGCTTTGATTTTGTGGATGCTTTTGGCGAGAAAAAATCACATATGTGTTCGGCGGATTTGCTCGATTTTATCCGGGACTACCATCTGGATCTGTCCATGGATGGTATGGATCCGGCAGAAAATACGGACTTTGATGTGCGCGGGGCCTTTGGCAGCCATGACGATTCGGATCATGTCTATAATACGCCGAGAGCCTGGTATATGCTGAAAACGTTAAATCCCAATACCTTTATCTGGGAGGGGCCGGATGCGGACTTTTCGCCGGAGTCGGATTTCCTGCCATGGTGCATGGTGCCGGAGAGAAAGATCACACCGGAGGATATCAAGTATGTACTGTCCTCCTATTATCAGGGTACGGATTTTGATCCGTATGACAGCCATGCCGACAAGCGTTTGCAGGGTAAATACCGTCCGATCGGTATCAACCGCAATAACTTTGTGGCCATCACACAGCTGCGTCCGTATATGCCGGAAGAAATCCGGGCCGTTGAATGGATCGCTGTCGGATCGAATGCATTTAATGAGATGGTGCCGTTTTATGGCAATGTCAATACGACACCGGAGTATCTGGCGAATACGACAGCAGAGGTTACAACGGACAATTTCTACTGGAACAACCGTCTGATCGCAGCACTGGCTGATCCGCATTTCAATACCTGCAGTATTCATATCGAACGGTACCAGCTGAAGGTACGGTCGCTGGGGCATGAGATGCTGCATACGTTTGACCGGGCGTACAAAGAACAGAAACCGGAAGATGTGTCTGCTTATCTGGAAGAATGCAATCAGCAGTTCGCGGATATGGCGAAGAAAGAGACACAAGGGCTGCTGCAAAAGATTCTGTTTGCGTCCAGCGGCAAGATGAAAAATGCGTTCTCCCGGTCGGATAATTAAAAACTGAAGCTGAGAAATACATAAAAAAGGTTTACGGGATTTTTTTCGTATGCACGGCAATAAAGATATGACCGGAAGTTCTGTTAATGCAGAGCTTCCGGTCATTGCGTATCATGTGTTAAAAAACGCATGAAATCGTATGGTCACTACGAGGCCTTTTGGGGTATCACAGTTCAACGATCTTCATTCCTTTGGAGGGTTCCGGCATCATCGGAGCCTTTTTCTTGTGGGAAAGAACCATTTCATACACGATGTCACTCTGCCAGAAACAGTCCTCTTTGGAAAGAGATGTCACAAGCGGAATCGTTCCGTTTTCGGCAATTGCAGACAGCAGCGGTAGAGCATTTTTCCGGCATCCGAGTACACGCACATGACGGATTGGTTCCGGCTCTTTTAAATCCAGAAGAATCTCACACAGGGCACGGCGGATGCGGCTGTGGGTGAAATTTTTACATTTGACCAGATCGGCAAATGTGGAAAAAGTTTTAAAACGGTACTGGTGGCGTTTGATGCGCCTGGCCAGATCGGGGGAAACACTGGGACACAGGCAAAGTTCTTCTTCTGCCTGCGTCAGTATTTTATAGTGCAGCAGTTCTGAAAAATCATCCTCGGACAGCAGGGCGTTTACCTGACAGAGGGCGGCAAGCGCAGTCTGCATGTCGGCGGGGACGGCTTCGGACAGAAAGACCGGAGCACTGTCTCTGCCCTGCGTTTTAAACAGTTCCTGGCGGATACTGCTGGCGCTGGAAAAACCGGTTTCTTTTATCGGTGTAAAAAGCTTATGATCGTTATATCCAGCCCCCTTTCGTTGGATGACGAATGGCTCGATCCGGCTGTGGCGGCGTTTTAAGGCTTTCAGATATTCGATGCCGAGGATCGCATTGGGTGAAGAAAAGATTTCGGCATGAATTTTCGGAATGGCCGCCGCCCGGGCTTTGGCAAAATTCTGTCCCTGGGCGAGATTCTTTTGCAGTTCTGCTTTGTATTCCTCGGATTCCTGCAGGAGGAAATCGGCGATGGCGGACAGCTCTTCAATATCGTCTGTTTCGGCACCAAAGCTTAAGGTGTCAACAATCCCCAGCCTGTCCAGAATTTCCACGGCACCACGGGAAAAAATCTCGGCACTTCCGACCGCATAAGATACGGGAAGCTCCAGCACCAGATCGACACCGTTTTGCAGTGCCGTTTCGGCGCGCAGATGTTTGTCACAGATGGCGGGTGTACCCCGCTGGACAAAGGAGCCACTCATAACGGCAATGATATAGTCAGCTTCTGTTTTCTTACGGGTTTCTTCTATATGATAAGCATGTCCATTGTGAAATGGGTTGTATTCGGCAATGATACCGGCAGTTTTCATGATGACCTCCTGCAACTGTAATTACAAGTATCATAGCATTGTACGGAAAAATGCACAAGTTCAAGCTGATACGTGGTGAATTTTCCGGTACATTTGACTTGCGAAAGTGATTTTATAGGGGTATAATTTTACTATACGGGCATTTGGGCTGACCGTATGCCCCTATGGACGGATTATATACGAAAGGAGTCATAAACAATGGGTTTTATTGACACAATTAAAGCAAGAGCTAAAGCAGACATTAAGACAATCGTTCTTCCGGAGACAGAAGACAGAAGAACATATGAAGCAGCAGCACAGGTACTGAAAGAGGGTATCGCAAAGATCGTTTTAGTAGGTTCCGAAGAGGCTGTTAAAAAAGGCAGCGAGGGACTGGATCTGACTGGTGCAATTATCGTTGATCCGGCTACATCTGACAGAACAGACGCTTACGTTGAGAAGCTTGTTGAACTGAGAAGCAAAAAAGGTATGACACCGGAGCAGGCAAGAGAGATCCTTTTAAACCAGTATCTGTACTACGGTGTTATGATGGTAAAAATGGGTGATGCAGACGGTATGGTATCCGGTGCATGCCACTCCACAGCAGATACTTTAAGACCGTGTCTGCAGATCCTGAAAACAAAACCGGGCACAAAGCTTGTATCCGCATTCTTCCTGATGGTAGTGCCGGATTGCGAATTTGGTGCTGACGGTACATTCGTATTCGCAGACAGCGGCTTAAATCAGGATCCGAATCCGGAAGAGCTGGCAGCTATCGCAGCTTCCTCCGCAGATTCTTTCCAGACTCTGGTACAGAAAGAGCCGGTTGTTGCTATGCTGTCCCATTCCACAAAGGGCAGTGCAAAACATGCACTGGTTGACAAAGTTGTTGAGGCTACCAAGATCGCAAAAGAGCAGAATCCGGAGCTCAAACTTGACGGTGAGTTCCAGCTGGATGCAGCCATCGTTCCGAGTGTAGGTGCTTCCAAAGCTCCGAACAGCGATGTTGCAGGTAAAGCAAATGTCCTGATCTTCCCGAACCTGGATGCAGGTAACATCGGTTACAAGCTGACACAGAGACTGGCCAAGGCAGAAGCTTACGGACCTATCACACAGGGTATCGCTGCTCCGGTCAATGACCTGTCCAGAGGTTGCTCCGCTGAGGATATCGTTGGTGTTGTTGCCATCACATCCGTACAGTGCCAGGCTGCCAAATAATTCAGCTACATAGATAAGATTCCTATATCCTGCAGGATCGTATCAACAGATCCTGCAGGATGTTATATAAAAATGATATAAAAATCAGGAGGATTTTTACAATGAACGTATTAGTTATCAACTGCGGTAGTTCTTCTCTGAAATATCAGCTGATCGACTCCGAGAGCGAGAAAGTACTGGCAAAGGGTCTCTGCGAGAGAATCGGTATCGATGGACGTCTGACATACCAGAAAGCCGGTCTTGACAAAGAAATCACAGAAGCTCCGATGCCGACACATAAAGAAGCCATCAAGATGGTACTGGATGCCCTGACAAATGACAAGACAGGTGCGATCAAGAGCCTGGCTGAGGTTGGTGCTGTAGGTCACCGTATGGTACACGGCGGTGAGAAATTCACAAGCTCCGCAGTGATCGATGATGAGATGATCAAAGCTGTAGAGTCCTGCAACGATCTGGCTCCGCTGCATAACCCGGCCAACCTGATCGGTGTAAATGCTTGTAAAGAGCTGATGCCGAATGTACCGATGGTAGGTGTATTTGATACAGCTTTCCATCAGACCATGCCAAAGGAAGCTTACCTGTATGGTCTTCCGTATGAATATTATGAGAAATACGGCGTTCGCCGTTATGGTTTCCACGGAACCAGCCACAGCTTCGTATCCAAAGAGGCTGCCAAATTCCTGGGACTGGATATCAACAATTCCAAGATCATCGTTGCCCACCTTGGTAACGGTGCATCCATCTCCGCTGTAAAGAACGGCAAATGTATCGATACATCCATGGGCCTGACACCTCTGGCCGGTCTGGTTATGGGTACACGCTGCGGTGATATCGATCCGGCTATCATGGAGTACATCGCTAAGAAAGAAGATCTGGATATCACAGGTGTTATGAACGTTCTGAACAAGAAATCCGGTGTACAGGGTATTTCCGGTGTATCCAGCGACTTCCGTGACCTGGAGCAGGGTATGGAAGAGGGTAACGAGAGATGTAAAGATGCACTGCAGGTATTCTGCTACAACGTAGCAAAATACATCGGTGCATACGCAGCAGCCATGAACGGTGTAGACGCAATCGCTTTCACCGCAGGTATCGGTGAGAACGCTCCGCTGGTACGTGAGTGGGTTCTGGATCGTCTGGGCTATCTGGGTGCAGAGCTTGACAAAGAAGCTAACCAGAAACGTGGCGAAAACAACCTGATCTCTACAGCCGCTTCCAAGATTAAAGTTGCCGTTATCCCGACCAACGAAGAGCTGGCTATCTGCCGTGATACTGTGGCACTGGTAAAATAATCGCTGTTCCTTCGGAAAGATAAGGTAATATTTGCTCCGTACGGTGCAGGCCGTACGGAGTTTTCAATTATTCTTTCAAAGTATCAAGAAAAATTACTTGACAAAGCGAAAAACTGACGCTATACTAATCAAAGTGTGATTAGGAGACGATTATGCTTATTGATCTGACAAAGATTTTATCTCAGGAAAACATAACACAGGAGATGGAAGTTCCGTTGGAACTGACGCATTTCAAACGTGCAAAGGGTGAGCAGTATAAACTCATCGAGAAATCACCTGTGTGGCTCACGATTGAGCATGAGAAAGATCAGGTGCTTCATATCACCGGACAGTGTTCGGTGACAGCAACAGCGGCCTGTGCCCGTTGCCTGACACCTGTCAGAGTGGCTATCGATCTGGACTTTGAGCATCGTGTGGATGTGATGCATCTCGACGAAGACGAAGATGAGTCGGAGATGATAAACTGTATCACGGAAGAAAAATGTCTGGATGTCGACCGACTGGTGCATAATGAGATTCTTATCCATTGGCCGCTTAGAGTGCTCTGCAAGGAGGACTGTAAGGGGATCTGCACAGTATGCGGGCAGGATCTGAACAAGGGGCAGTGCTCCTGCGATCAGGAGAGTCTTGATCCGCGCATGGCAGCATTCAGAGAAATATTCAGTAATTTTAAGGAGGTGTAGTAATGTCCATCTGTCCAAAGAATAAATCATCCAAAGGTAGAAGAGATAAGAGAAGAGCAAACTGGAAAATGAGCGCTCCGAATCTTGTTAAGTGCAGCAAATGTGGCGCCCTGATGATGCCGCACAGAGTTTGCAAAGCTTGTGGATCCTACAACAAAAAAGAAATCATCGCTCAGGACTAATTGGCGATACAAAAAAATGGCAGACGGTTGTCTGCTGTTTTTTTTGAGAAAATAAGATTAAAATTATAGACTATCTATTGACAGTACGAATGCTATTTGGTATAGTAAAGATACATATCTGGGAAAGTTCATAAGACCAGTCGGTCACCGATCCCCATATGAAAATAAGAAAGTAGAGTTAGGACATATTTTTATCATTGAAATATTAAGCGTGTTTTAGGAATGTTCAGGGCGTACTGACTTTACGGAAGGGACATCTCTATGAAGAAAGCAAGGAACACGGAGGATAATACAGGCAATCCAGTTTCTGTAGTATCTGGAACAACGGAGCTGGAAAGAAAGCAGTGGCATGGACCATATTTTGGCTCGATGCGACTGGAACTTATGCAGAACCGACAGGGATATCGGTATGATGGGGAGTATATATTAAATACGAAACCATTGCAGATTGATATGCTGGCCAGAGCAGAAGGGGAAGTAGCCTGGGCACTGGACGAGATCACAATGGGATTCCGTAAGCATAATATTATTGAATTTAAATCACCGGACGATGAACTGAATTTAGATGTGTTTTATAAAACGCTGGCATACGGATGCTTGTATAAAGCACAAGAAAGTCGGACAGGTGAAATTCCACGGACGGAGATTTCTATTACAATGATACGTGAGCGAAAGCCAGAAAAGTTATTGAAAGAGTTAGAAACGATGTATGATATAGCAGAATGTGCGTCGGGAATTTATCAGATTGGAACAGACAAACTACTGTTCCCTGTGCAGATTCTGGTATTGCGGGAGATGGAATGGAGACAGCATATCTGGGTAACTGCATTACAGCGAAAAATTTCGCTGGAGCATGCAAAAGTACTGGTTCTGGAAATGCAAGAATTGGAATATCCAGATGAAAGAGAATGGGCAGACTCTGTGTTGCAGCTGGCAATGGCAAATAACAAAGAAATTTTTGAAAAGTTGAAAGGAGAACAATTTATGTGTCAGGCGTTAAGGGAACTTATGGCAGATGAAATCGAAGAAGAATTACAGAAAGCGCGGGTAACAGGAGAACGTGAAGGAAGGCAAGGGCTGTTACAAATGATGCAGCGATTACGAAATGGAGAAAAGGCAGAGGATATAAGAAAGTCCGGTGGTGATACAGAGACGTTGGATGTAGCTATGGCGGCATTACGTTTATAAAGAGCATATTAAGAACTGTTGTACCACAGTATGTGTTGAAATAGAGCAGTGGCAACAGTTCTTTTTAATATCACAGATAAGGGAGTATCCTAAAGTTTGTGTAAACCTCCAAACTGAGTAATTTTATCTTACATCAGTTTGGAGGTTTACACAAACTTTGGGATACTCCCGATGATACCTCTGGGTGGTCTCTCTTTTATTATGTAGATTTATTCGGTTGTCTTGACCAGCGTTTTCACTTCCATACCATTCACTTCCACGTGGTCGTCAACGGCGATCACAAGGCACTGACGGCCATCAACCATCTTTGTCTCGATCTGGCCGGTACATTCGGGATCGATCTGAATGCGGATGTGCGGCGTTTTGATTTCAAATTTTTTCGTGTTGGTCAGGTTGGCTGCCTGCAGGGAGGTCTGTTCACCGATGGCTTCGTCATAACAGGCACTGAAGGTAGTCAGCTGATCATCTGTCATACCACTGTCCTCCAGGATACGCTGTACCTCCGGTTTTGTGAAGGTCAGGGGATCCGGGGATTCCTTGGTATCGGCCACCAGCAGGGAAATATTTTCATAGACCGATTTGACTGTCTCGTAATCGGCTTCTTCGCCGAGGGAGGTTTCGAGCACGGCCATAAAGGTTTCCTGCTGTGTTTTCGGGGTCATGGGCTCAGTTGCGCCAAAAACATTTTCCACCAGTGCATCCTGGATATCTTCCGGCTTCTTTTTGAAATACAGCATGGCATGCAGATCGGTGCTGCGGTCGTTAAAGGCCGGGAAGAGGAAACCGGTGATCGGCATTTCCACGAGCCAGTCACGGATATGGTCTTCCATGCAGTTTGTCTCGGCATTATAGGAGAGACAGGCCTTGGACATTTTGACCGGACAGATGCTGCACAGGAGATAAGTGTAGACTTCTTCGGAAGCGTCGTCGAGATCGAGACTGTCTGAAGTCTTGCCGGGAACGTCGTAGACGGAGTGGGTCAGGGTTATGTAGTAATTTTCTGCGTAGTCAAAGTTTTCGATAATCTTGTCAAAAAACTCGTGGACGAGATCTTCATTGTCCAGACCGGTATTGCGCAGGCGGTAGAGAAATTCCTGTGTGCCGCCTTCCATTTCCTGAGCAAGGGGGAATTCCAGATTTAAGAGATTCTTGCCCAGTGTACCGCCCAGAGTACGTTTGAAAATATCAAAGTATTTGAATTCTTCTTCCTCCGGCAGGGAGAGAAAGGCTTCCTTGGTTTCGAATTTCTTGTTTTTTTCATGATCAACGTAGCAGCCCCAGATCTTTGTGGCTGTACAGTTATTCAGGGTAAAATGGCGGCGGATCTCCGCGATTTCTTTTTTATTCATAATATCACTCTTTCTGTATATTTAGTAAGCCCGGATGGGCAGATGTACCTATTATACTGTATTTTGGGGCATAGTTCCAGAAGAGATTTTTGGCAGGAAGAAAAGGTACACAGGTGGGAGGTTTACAGAAGAACGGAAATTTTGTATGATAAGACAGAAATAAACCGGTTGGTATATCGCATCTGGTATGCAACCGGATACTATATATGTGCGGAACATGTGTAACGGTTCCGGGAAAGGAAAACCTATGGACACAAGAGCAGTATTGGAACGGTTTAAAGAAGGAAAAATCTCGTTGGACGAAGCCGAAAAGTTTTTCCGGCAGGAGCCATTTGAGGATATGGAATATGCCAAGCTGGATATGCACAGAAAGGTGCGCTCCGGTTTTCCTGAGGTGATCTACTGCAGCAATAAGGCGGATGATCCTTTGGTGCACATTGTAAAACGTTTGTATGAGGCAGATGGCTGTGTCTTTGGTACGAGAGCCAGTGAGCACCAGTACGAGCTGGTCAGAAAGGAGATCCCGGAGATTCAGTATGATCCGCTTTCCCGTATTTTAAAGATCCTGCCGGAGCGAAAAGAGGAGCTGATCGGCCGGATTGTGGTATGTACGGCGGGAACAGCGGATATTGCGGTGGCCGAGGAGGCAGCACAGACGGCAGAGTACTTTGGCAGTAAGGTGGAGCGTGTATACGATGTAGGGGTGAGTGGCATCCACCGGGTATTGTCAAAGCTTGATGTGATTCAGAGCGCCAACTGTGTAGTTGCTGTGGCTGGTATGGAGGGCGCACTGGCCAGTGTGCTGGGCGGTCTGGTGGATAAGCCGGTGATCGCTGTGCCGACGTCGGTCGGGTATGGTGCGAGCTTCCATGGCCTTTCGGCACTTCTGACGATGATCAATTCCTGTGCAAACGGGATTTCTGTGGTCAATATCGACAATGGTTACGGTGCAGGGTATATTGCAACACAGATCAACAGACTGGCGGTGAACCATTATGAGTAGAATGTTTTATTTTGAATGTTTAAGCGGTATCAGCGGCGATATGACGGTGGCAGCCCTTCTGGATCTCGGTGCGGACCGCGCGGCGCTGGAACGCATGTTAAAAAGTCTGCCGGAGCAGAATTTCCGGGTGGAGATCAAAAGAGTGTTAAAGTCGGGGCTGGATGCATGTGATTTCGATGTGATCCTGGATGCAGCGCATGAAAACCACGATCATGATATGCAGTGGCTGTATGGAGAGCATACACATTCGCATGAGCATTCTGCCCATGCCGGACATGCCCACACCCACAGAGGCTATCAGGATGTGCTGGCGATCATCGAAAAGGCAGATATGACGGCTCATGCCCGGGTGCTGGCGGTACGGCTTTTTACAATCCTTGGTGAAGCAGAGGCAAAGGCCCACGGCACAGATCTTGCCCACGTCCATTTTCATGAGGTGGGAGCGATCGATTCTATCGTGGATATCCTGTCGGTCGCTGTCTGCGCGGACAGCCTGGGCATCGAAAACGTGATCCTTCCAACTTTGAGCGAAGGTCAGGGCATGATCCGCTGTCAGCATGGCCTGATGCCGATACCTGTACCGGCGGTGGCTGCGGTGGCGCAGACGTATGGATTGCCGCTTCGCTATACCGGTGTGCAGGGGGAGCTGGTGACACCGACGGGAGCGGCCATTGCGGCATGCTTTCGGACAGAAGAAAAGCTGCCGGATTCGTATCGGATCGTGCGCTGTGGTATCGGCGCAGGCAAGCGGGAATACGAACTTCCGGGTATCTTGCGGATCATGGAGATTGAGACCGCAGAGGATACAAAGGATACCGTCTGGAAGCTGGAATCGGATATTGACGACTGCAGCGGCGAAGCACTGGCGTACTGTCTGGATTGTCTGTTTAAAGCAGGGGCAAGGGAAGCGCATTATCTGCCGGTCTTTACGAAGAAAAACCGTCCGGCCTATCAGCTGCAGGTTATCTGTACGGACGATCTGAGAGAAACGCTGGAAGCTGTCATTTTCCGCGAAACAACGACGATCGGTATTCGGCGGTGCCGTATGGAACGCACAGTGCAGACGCGGAAAATACGGCAGATAGATACCCCCTGGGGGTTAGTACACATTAAGGAATGCCACTTTGGCAGTCAGGTGAGATGTTTCCCGGAATATGATGATGTGGCTGCAGTCTGTAAAAAAACAGGCGAAGCTTTTCCTGAGGTATTTGCCCGGATACAGGCACTGGCTGCAGCCAGTGAGGATGAAAAAGCGTGAAAAATAGAAGAAAGAGGAGATTTTTTCTGCTGCTTCTGGTCATACTGCTGTTAAAGACTGTGCCCTGTGCCGCGGCCGAGGATACGCAGAAAATGGAATTTCTGGCAGGGAACAAAGCCCTGCGGGATACCGATGCCTTTGTCTTTGTGATCCTGGGTGATGGATTTACAGAAAGCGAACAGACGGCATTCTTTTCGCAGGCGAAGCAAACAGCGGAGTATATACTCGGCACTTCCCCTTACAGGGAACAAAAGGAGCTGTTTAAATTCTATGGTGTTTTTGAACCTTCTGCGGAATCGGGAGCCAGAGGAGAACAGGCGTCTTCTTTACAGGAAGCGCTGGCTGACCGGCGGGATACCTTTTATCACAGCAGTTACTGGACGGACGGCGTACAGCGGCTTCTGGCCATGCCGGAGGAGGACGAAAAGAAGGCAAAACTGCTTTCCAGGCAGTTCGTGCCGGACGTGGATTACAGTATATTGCTGGTAAATGCCACGGCTTATGGCGGCAGTGGCGGTGAGGTATGTGTGGCGTCCCTGCATGAGGAGTCTCTGGAGATCGTGCTGCATGAGCTGGGACATACGATTGCCGGGCTGGGAGATGAATACTGGCCGGGGGCTGATCAGATTACGGAGACGCCAAATACGACAAGACAGTCAAAGCCGGCGCTGGTACCCTGGGCAAAGCTTGTAGGAACGGACGGTGTCGGTGTGTATCCTTTCCCGGAAAGTAATAACAGCTGGTACAGACCTTCGCAGGACTGTAAGATGCAGTACCTTGGCAGGGAACATGATTTTTGTGCTGTCTGCAAAGCTGCGCTTACAGAAGCATTTGCGGCGCACAGCAATGCGCAGGCGGTAAAAAGCCTGCAAACACGACAACGTCTTTTACAGATAAATCTGACGCTGGCCGTTTTAACAGTGGTTTGCATTGTCTGCAGTGCAGTTCTGAAAAAAAGAAAGAAAAAAATCGGAAAAAAGGATTGACAAATACCCTGTGGGGGTATATTCTTGCAGATGTAAGGAATACCCCTACAGGGTATAATACTATGCGGAGGAGACATACTATGGATGAAGAAAAATGCTGTTGCTGTAAGAAAAAGCACAGAGAGGACAAGGAGTACAGAGATCTTCTGAACCGCCTGAAACGGATCGAAGGCCAGATCCGCGGTATCCAGAATATGTTGGAGGAGGATGCCTACTGTATTGATATCGTACGGCAGGTATCGGCAGCCAATGCCGCATTAAACAGTTTTAACAAAGTGCTTCTGGCAAATCATATCCGTACCTGCGTGGCGGACGATATCCGCAGCGGCAAGGACGACAAGATGGATGAGCTGGTATGCACGATCCAGAAATTGATGAAGTAAGGAGTGATATACGATGCAGCACTATACAGTGACTGGAATGACCTGTGCTTCCTGCGTGGCTCACGTGGAAAAGGCAGTGCAAGGCGTAGCCGGCGTTGAGCAGGTCAGTGTAAGTTTGTTGACAAACAGTATGCAGGTGGAGGGCAGCGCATCCCCGCAGGCAGTAATTAAGGCAGTCGAAGATGCAGGTTACGGTGCCAGCGAAAAGGGTGCAAAAAAGGCGGAAAATGCCGGTGGTGTATCTCTGGACAGTCTGAAGGATACCGAGACACCGAAGATGAAAAAACGTCTGATCGCCTCTGTTCTGTTACTGTGTCCGTTGATGTATATTTCGATGGGCTTTATGATGTGGGGCTGGCCGTTGCCGCCGATTTTGGCAGACAGTCATGTAAACATGGCATTGGCCCAGATGCTTCTGGCTATAATCATTATGATTATTAATCAGAAATTCTTTGTCAGCGGTACAAAGAGCCTGCTGCACAAGAGCCCGAATATGGATACGCTGGTCGCACTTGGTTCGGGCGCAGCTTTTGTATACAGTACTGTCGTTACCTTTCTGCTGGCATATTACCTGGAAACGGGTGATCATGAAATGGCGATGCAGTATATGCACGGGCTGTATTTTGAATCGGCAGCCATGATCCTGACGCTGATCACAGTAGGAAAGATGCTCGAGGCCCGTTCCAAGGGGAAAACGACAGATGCTTTAAAGAGCCTGATGAAGCTGGCTCCGGAAACTGCCGTTGTATTAAAGGACGGTAAGGAGGTTGAAGTACCGGTCAGCGAGGTACAAAAGGGCGATCTGTTTGTCGTACGTCCGGGTGCAAGTATACCTGTGGACGGTATTGTCCGGGAGGGAACGAGTGCTGTCAATGAGGCGGCGCTGACCGGCGAGAGTCTTCCGGTGGATAAGGAGCCGGGCAGCACGGTAGCTTCCGCAACGATCAATCAGTCCGGTTTTCTGACCTGTGAAGCGACCCATGTCGGAGAAGATACTACACTGTCCAAGATCATCCAGATGGTCAGCGATGCGTCTGCAACAAAGGCACCGATCGCCAAGATTGCCGATAAGGTATCCGGTGTGTTTGTGCCGGTGGTTATTACGCTGGCGATTCTGACCATGGTGATCTGGCTGATTTCCGGTGCAAGCTTTGGCTTTGCCATCGGAAAGGGTATCGCAGTGCTGGTTATCAGCTGCCCGTGTGCGCTGGGGCTTGCTACGCCGGTAGCGATCATGGTCGGTAACGGTGTAGGAGCCAAAAACGGTATTCTGTTTAAAACAGCCGCTTCTCTGGAAGCTGCAGGTAAGAGTCAGGTGATCGTGCTCGACAAGACCGGTACGATCACAGAGGGACGTCCGGAGGTAACGGATATCTATCCGGCAAAGGGCAGTGATGAAGCTTCCCTGATCAGGACGGCCGCTGCACTGGAGGCTTTCAGCGAGCATCCGCTGGCCCGGGCCGTGATGCATTATTGTACAGAAAAACAGATTTCCTATGCCCAGGCTACCGATTTCCAGGCAGCACCGGGTCACGGACTGTATGCTACGGTGGACGGCAGTGTATGCTACGGTGGAAGTGTGAAGTATATTTCCGGCATGACTACTGTGCCGGAGGATGTAAAACGACAGGCAGAACAGTATGCCGGTGAAGGAAAAACGCCGCTGTTATTTGCAAAGGAAGGACAGCTCCTGGGTATTATCGCTGTAGCTGACGTTATCAAACAGACCAGTCCGCAGGCTGTAAAAGAACTGCAGAATATGGGTATCCGTGTTATTATGCTGACCGGTGACAATGAGCGTACGGCCAGAGCCATCGCTGCCCAGGTGGGGACGGATGATGTGATCGCCGGTGTATTGCCGGACGGTAAGGAAGCAGTTGTACGTTCTTTCCAGGAGCAGGGATATACAGTAGCTATGGTCGGAGACGGTATCAACGATGCCCCGGCGCTGACAAGGGCAGAGACAGGTATCGCCATCGGTGCAGGAGCCGATGTGGCTGTGGACGCAGCAGATATCGTACTGATGAAATCGGATCTTCTGGATGTACCTGCTGCGATTCGTTTAAGCCGCAGCGTCCTGCACAATATCCATGAAAATCTGTTCTGGGCATTCTTTTATAACTGTATCGGTATTCCGCTGGCAGCAGGTGCTTTGTATCCGGCGTTTCACCTGTCTTTAAATCCGATGTTTGCTGCTGCGGCCATGAGTCTGTCCAGCTTCTGTGTAGTATCCAATGCGCTTCGTTTAAATCTTTGCAGGATCTACGATGCACATAAAGATAAAAAATTAAAACATCAGGCAGTACTGTCTGAAAATCATGTATCCAGAGAGGAGAAAACAACTATGACAAAAACAATTAAAATTGATGGGATGATGTGCGGACATTGTGAGGCGCATGTAACAAAGGCACTGATGGCTATCGATGGTGTGACTGCAGTAGAAGCCAGCCATGAGAAAAAGCAGGCTGTAGTGACACTGGAAAAGGATGTTCCGGAGGAGCTGTTTAAAAAAGCAGTGGCTGACTGCGATTACACGTATCTGGGTATGGAGTAAGCCGTGATACAGCGTGTAGATATCGGACATATGCAAAATTATAACCTGCGGGACAAGCTGGAGATCAAAAAGCGTTATACGGGCAGCTATAAAGGAATGCGCTTTTTGCTCCGCCCTGTGGGGGAAAGTAAAGATGATGCGGTATTTGAAGTCTTTACGTTCCCGGAGCCCTATAATTTTGAACATACATCCGAAGAAAAAAAGACAAGAAAAACCTTCCCCTACAGTGAGGAAGGTCTCGATCAGATCCATACCTGGCTCAATGCCCAGTACGAAGAACGAGAAGAGTACTGGACAAAGGCTTTAAAGGGCGGTCTGATGGCAGATGAATAAAAAAGCACAGAACCTTCTGATTAAACGGAAGGTTCTGTGTTTTTTTTACTGCTGCGGTTTCTTTTTTGCTTTGGGGCCGCGTTTTAACGGCTCCTGTACTTTGAGAATCTGCGGACGTTCCAGAAGATCGTCGATAGATATCTGATAGTAAGCTGAGATGTGGCGAATGGCGTCCAGGGTCGGGATGCGTATGCCGGTCTCATAATTCAGGTAAGTATGACGTGAAAATCCCAGCTCTTTGGCCAAATCGGCCTGGCTGATGCGGTTTTCAACACGCAGATCATGTAAATTTTTCTGCAGAATCGAGTAGTCAAATGTCATATTGCCACCTCCTTTTTGCGTCAGTATACCACAAGATTTAAAAAAGTGAATATATTTTTTGGATTTTCACAAATTTTTAATGATTATGTGTTAAAAACTGAACCCTCGCACCTGAATTGCTTTCATACGCATCTGAACAGTAACAATTCAAGTTTACGGAAGAAATGCAGTTGTGCACAGGGGAAGTGTCATGCTATAATAAAAAAGATTATGAGATTTAAACACATTATACATAGATAAGAATGGAGGCAGACAATGAAAAGACATGCATTTGCCATGAAAATCAAAGAAGGTATGGGCGGGGAATACCGTGCCCGTCTGGGAAAAATCTGGCCGGATCTGACGGAGATCCTGGATATGAGCGGAATCAGCAATTTCAGCGTATGGAATGTAGAAGACATGCTGTTTGGCTACTGCGAGACAGAGGGTGACTATGAGATCGAGGGCAACGAAAGAGAAATGCTGGAGACCTACGACCGCTATCTGTCCGAGACCTATGACTGGATCTCCACACCGTGGGAGTCCATGCGGCTGATGTATCATGATTTTGGCATCGTGCGTCAGGATAAGGAAATGATCCGTCACCGCGTATTTATCACAAAGCTGGTGCCGGGTTCTGAAGAAGAATATAAGAGACGCCATGATGCCCTCGTAGAGGCCAGAAACGGTAAAGTAGATCCGGGTCCGGACAGCAATTTTTCCATCTGGTCTGCAGGCGGCTATATCTTTGGCTATGATGAGATCGATACCAGCATGGAACATCCGATGACAGAGGAAGAAAAGCAGTCCACGATTGCCTGGGAAAACAATATGCTGGGGATTATGAGCTGGCTGACCGACGATGTCGACTGGATCACCGGCGAGCATCATGGACATATCGTATGTGTCTGTCATCATGCATGATAAGAAAGAGGTGACCATATGATTTCGTCAGGCACGATATTTAAAGGCAGATACGAAATCATCGACGAGATCGGCAGGGGTGGTATGGCCGTTGTCTACCGTATCATGGATCATACCCTGCATAAGCAGGCTGCACTTAAGATGCTTAAGGATACCCTCGAAAGGGATGAGAGTTATCTTAAACGTTTTATCCGTGAAGCACAGGCAGCAGCAAAGCTGACGCATCCCAATATCGTCGATGTATATGATGTTGATCAGGATCAGGGCCACTGGTTTATTGTGATGGAGCTGATCGACGGTGTGACACTGAAGCAGTATATACAGAACAAGGTTCGCTTAAGCAGTACGGAATGTATCAGCATTTCCATGCAGGCGGCGGATGCTTTAAGTACGGCACATAAAGCCGGCATTATTCACAGGGATATCAAGCCGGATAATATCATTATTACCCGGGAGGGCAATGTCAAAATTTCAGATTTTGGTATTGCGAGGATGCAGACTTCGGATACGATGACGATCGATGCCTGCGGTTCGGTGTATTACAGTTCACCGGAACAGGTGCGCGGCGGGTATTCCGACCAGCGAACCGATATTTATTCCCTTGGTGTGACCATGTATGAGATGTGTACCGGCAGACTTCCCTTTGTGGGAAATTCAGTCGTGGAAATTGCCATGCACCATATGGAAGGCAAGGTGATTCCACCACAGGATATGTATGAGGATATACCGCTGCACTTAAATGCGATCATTTTAAAGGCCATGAGCCGGCGTATGGATGACCGCTATCAGAACATGGATGATCTGGTGCAGGATTTGAAAAGCTGTATTAAAGATCCTGAGGGCACAGGTCAGGCAGATACACCGGCGCAGGATGTGGAAGGAAAGACGATGATTTTTTCCCACAGTCAGGTAGCCCAGATCGAGAAGGAAATGCTCAGAAAAAAGAAAAAAGAAAAGAGTACCGGAAAACAAAAGACGGCGCGGCGCGCAGAAGAGCCGATACTGGTTAAAAAGAAAAAGAAGAAAAAGAAAAAAGATACCTATATGGAAAAAGAAAGAGCTTATGATGCCTACGATGACGAGGACGACGAAAACGCAGAGCCGGAAGTGGCTGCCGGTCTGCAAAAGGCACTCAATATCGGACTGGTGATCGTGATTCTGATTGTGATCCTCTTTGTCCTGGAGTTTGTATTTTCCGCACTGGGTATGTTTAAGGGTATCACACAGTATCTGCCGTCAGTCGACCATTTTGGTGAATGGCTTGGCCGTGTATCCGAAAAGCTTAACAGCATGAATATCGGTAAATACCTGGGCGATGGTTTCAAGAGAATCCTGGAAATCTTTAAGCGGTAAGCATACCGAAAAGTTTTTATTTTTTCACAAAACAGACAAATTCTTCTGTTAAAGTGAAAAAATGAAAACAGGCGAAAGTAAACGTCGGACGGGAGGCATAGGTTATGCAGGATATAAAGATCATGGTAGTGGATGATGAGAGCCGTATGCGAAAGCTTGTCAGAGACTTTCTGGCAAGAGAGGGCTTTCAGGTGATCGAGGCAGCAGACGGTGAGGAGGCCGTGGATCTCTTTTATGAAAACAGAGATGTGGCACTGATTATTCTGGATGTGATGATGCCAAAGATGGATGGCTGGCAGACCTGCCGGGAAATTCGTGCGGAAAGCAAAGTACCGATCATCATGCTGACAGCCAAAGGGGATGAACAGGATGAGCTGAAAGGCTTTGACCTTGGCGTGGATGAGTATATTTCCAAACCATTCAGCCCGAAGATTCTGGTAGCGCGTGTGGAAGCAATTCTGCGCCGCAGTGGCAAGGGACAGGAGGATCAGCTTTTATCTGCAGGCGGTATTGAAATCAATAAGACAGCCCATGAGGTCAGTGTGGATGGAAAAAAGATTGAGCTGAGCTTCAAAGAGTTTGAGCTTCTGAGCTATTTCCTGGAAAATCAGGGAATTGCACTTTCCAGAGAAAAAATCCTGAACCATGTGTGGAATTATGACTATTTTGGGGATGCCCGTACAATCGATACCCATGTCAAAAAGCTAAGAAGCAAGCTGGGGGACAAGGGTGATCTGATTCGTACCATCTGGGGTATGGGTTACAAGTTCGAAGTGGAGTAAGTTATGAAAAAACAAGAAACATCCACGAAAACAAAAGTTCCCGTGAAACATTCCATTCGCACAAAGCTGGTTCTGGCAACTATCTGCATGGTTTTTATGATTATTGCAGGCGGGGTTTGCCTGAACCTGATGTTTATGGAAAAGTATTATACAGACCATAAGGGTGATTCACTGAAGCAAGCCATGCACCTTCTGGAGAATATTGATTTCACTGCACTCAAGCAGGCAATGACAGAAAGTACGGATCCGGAGGAAATGCCGGATGATGAAAATTCAGAACAGCTAAAGCAGTACTGCGAGTCGAATAATCTGTTGTATCTGGTTATGGATGCCGACCAGACTGTGGTCAGTACGAACCAGAAAGAGCGGGAGGCCAGTAAAATCGGTGGCCGTCTGTTTGGCTATAATGCCGGCATTGATAAGGCAAAGCCGGAGATCATAGAACAGACATCTTCGTATACTTTACAGAAAAACAGCGACTTTTTCAGCAAAGAAATGTATATGGAACTGTGGGGGCAGCTGCAGAGCGGTTACAGCTTCATTATCCGTACACCGGTGGCCAGCATCAAGGAAAGCGCCAGTCTGGCCAACAGCTTTTACCTGATCATTGGAGTTTGTATGGCTGTGTTCTGGGGAATTATCGCCGGGCTCTGGGTCAGAAGATTTACCCGGCCGGTGCAGGAGCTTACCGAACTGTCAGAACGCATGTCGGATCTTGATTTTGAAGCCCGCTATACCAGCGGAGGTAAAGATGAGATAGGTGTTCTCGGTAAAAACTTCAACCGCATGAGCGATCAGCTGGAAAAGACGATATCTGAGTTGAAATCTGTCAATCTGCAGCTGGAAAAGGACATTCAGAAAAAGGAAGAAATCGATGAGATGCGTAAAGAGTTCCTTTCCAATGTATCCCATGAATTAAAGACACCGATCGCTCTGATTCAGGGCTATGCGGAGGGCCTGATCGACAATGTCAACGATGATCCTGAGAGCCGGGCTTTTTATGCCGATGTGATTGTGGACGAAGCCCGTAAGATGAATGAGATGGTCAAAAAGCTGCTGTCTTTAAATCATCTGGAATTTGGCAACGATCCTGTGGAGATGGAATGCTTTGACCTGACAGCGCTGATCCGTGGGGTATTACAGTCCTCCGGACTTTTGATTGAACAAAAGGGCGTTACAGTCAAACTGCATCAGCAGGAACCGCTGTATGTCTGGGGCGATGAATTCCGCGTGGAAGAGGTCATCACCAATTATGTATCCAATGCACTGAATCATATCGACGGTGATAAGATCCTTGATATCCGCTGCAAAGTCGAAAATGGCATCGTACGTACGTCAGTGTTTAATACAGGCCAGCAGATCCCAAAAGAAGATATTGACAAGATCTGGATCAAATTTTATAAGGTAGATAAAGCCCGTACCAGAGAATACGGTGGCAGTGGTATCGGACTGTCCATCGTAAAAGCTATTATGGATTCCATGCGGCAGCAGTGTGGTGTGGAAAACTATGCGAATGGTGTAGAGTTCTGGTTTACGCTAGAACACAGGGAACATCCTGAAGAATAAAAGGTATCCGCCGGGGCGGCCGATAACTGTCTTTGACCGGAACAAAGAATAACGGAGAGAAAAATGATAGCAATACTTGATTATGATGCCGGAAATATCAAAAGCGTTGAAAAGGCACTGCAGCTTCTGGGAGAGGAGACTGTACTGACCAGAGACAGAGATACAATTCTGTCGGCAGACCATGTGATTCTCCCGGGTGTGGGAGCTTTTGGCGATGCTATGGCAAATCTTGAAAAATACGGTCTTGTGGAAGTAATCCGTGAGGTTGTCAAACAACAGATCCCTTTTCTGGGTATCTGCCTCGGTTTGCAGCTTTTATTTGAAAGCAGCGAGGAAACACCGGGTGTAGAAGGTCTTGGCATTTTGAAAGGTAAAATACTGCGCATACCGGAAACAGAGGGTCTGAAGATTCCGCATATGGGCTGGAATTCTTTACATCTGCAAAACCAGGGACGACTGTTTGCCAATATTCCAGAAGATACCTATGTGTATTTTGTGCATTCGTATTATCTGCATGCAGAGGATCCGTCCATCGTTAAAGCAGTATGTTCGTATGGTACACAGATCCATGCTTCTGTAGAACAGGGAAATGTCTTTGCCTGCCAGTTCCATCCGGAAAAAAGTTCCACCTGGGGACTGGAAATACTGAAAAATTTTGCAGCGATCGGCAGGGAGGTATAAGATGTTTACAAAAAGAATTATTCCCTGTCTTGATGTACATAATGGCAGGGTTGTCAAAGGTGTGAATTTTGTCAATTTAAAGGATGCCGGAGATCCGGTGGAAATCGCAAAAGCCTACGATGCCGCAGGTGCGGATGAGCTGGTTTTTCTGGATATCACGGCTTCTTCGGATAACCGGAATACGGTTGTGGATATGGTACGGGCTGTAGCTGCCAATGTCTTTATCCCATTTACTGTGGGCGGTGGTATCCGTACAGTGGATGATTTCAGAATGCTGCTGAGGGAAGGCGCGGATAAGATTTCTATCAACAGCTCTGCCATTATGAATCCGCAGCTGATTCATGACGCGGCACTGAAATTTGGCAGTCAGTGCGTTGTTGTTGCCATTGATGCCAAAAAGCGTGCTGATGGCAGTGGTTGGAATATTTACAAAAACGGTGGTCGTGTGGATGTCGGTCTGGATGCATTGGAATGGGCAAAGCGTGTGGAAAGTCTGGGTGCGGGAGAAATCCTTCTGACAAGTATGGACTGTGACGGTACAAAGGCCGGATATGATATCGAACTGACCCGGGCGATTGCGGATGCTGTTAAGATTCCGGTGATCGCTTCCGGGGGAGCCGGTACGATGGAGCATTTTTATGAGGCACTGACAGAGGGAAGTGCGGATGCGGCGCTTGCAGCTTCTTTGTTCCATTATAAGGAGCTGGAGATCAGAGAGGTAAAAACTTATCTCAGAGATAAAGGTGTATCTGTCCGCCTGTAAAAATAAACAGGCAGGTACAGAAAAAACAGGGAGGGAAGAATATGCCACCAATCACCGGAGCATGGGCCGATGCGCTCAAAGACGAGTTCAGAAAGCCCTACTACCGTACACTTTTCAAAAAAGTAGAAGAAGAATACAGTACACATCAGATATTTCCGGATCCGGATGATATTTTTAATGCGTTCCATTTTACTCCGCTGGATCAGGTCAAAGTCGTGATCCTCGGTCAGGATCCCTACCACGGAGACGGGCAGGCACATGGCCTGTGCTTTTCTGTGAAACCGGATGTGGAGATTCCGCCATCCCTTGTCAATATCTACAAAGAACTGGAATCGGACCTGGGCTGTTACATTCCGAATAATGGCTATCTGGAAAAGTGGGCCAGACAGGGTGTGATGCTTTTAAATACGGTGTTGACGGTACGGGCACATCAGGCCAATTCCCATCGTGGGATCGGCTGGGAAGAGTTTACTGATGCGGCAATAAAAATTCTGGCGGCGCAGGAGAGACCGATGGTCTTTATTCTCTGGGGCAAGCCGGCACAGTCAAAGAAGGTGTATCTTGATCCGACAAAGCATCTGATCATTGAATCTCCCCATCCCAGTCCGCTGTCGGCCTATCGAGGCTTTTTTGGAAGTCGTCCTTTCAGCAGGACAAATGATTATCTGGTCAGTCATGGACTGACGCCGATCGACTGGCAGATAGAAAATCGGTAAAACGATAAAAGGAAAGAAATAGAAAGTGTAGTTGTATGTCAAAGAAAACATCCAGTAGTTTTGTAAAGCAGGCCTCTATCTTGATGATTGCAGGTCTGATCGTACGTGTAATCGGTCTTTTATACCGAAGCCCTATGCGGGAGATCATCGGAGATCTGGGTAACGGATATTATGGGTATGCCTATACGGTATACAGTATTCTTTTGCTGATATCTTCCTACAGTATACCGATGGCAATCTCCAAGCTGATGGCAGAGCGTATTGCACGTAAACAGTATAAAAATGCCAACCGTCTGTTTAAGGGGGCATTGGTATATGCCTGCGTTGTGGGCGGGGCAGCAGCTTTATTTGCCTGGTTTGGGGGCAGACTGCTTTTACCGGCTGGTGGTGAAAATGCAGTCCTTGCATTGAAAATGCTGGCACCGACGATTTTTTTCTGTGCAATTCTCGGTGTTTTGCGTGGCTATTTTCAGGCACATAATACCATGGTGCCAACCTCTATCAGTCAAATTATAGAACAGCTGATCAATGCGATCGTCAGTGTCGGTGCTGCGTGGCTGTTTATTGAATGGTTTGCCGGAAATGAGACAGAGGAGGCTATCTACGGTGCGGCCGGTGGTACGCTGGGTACTGGCGCAGGCGTTGTGGCAGGACTTTTGTTTATGTTTTTTGTTTTTATGGTCAATCGTAAAGAAATTCAGCGACGGATAGATAACGATTATACCGTGGAGGTGGAAAGCTATAAAGAAATCTTCCGGACAATCCTGATGATGGTAACACCGGTAATTTTCAGTACATGCATTTATAATTTGAGCTCTTATCTGGATCAGTCCTTTTTTGCGCCATTGATGATGACCAATGGCTGGAAAGCGGACGATATTACGATCCAGTATGGTATTTTTTCCGGACAGTATATGGTTATGATCAATATTCCGATTGCGCTGGCAAATGCAGCCTCGACAGCAGTACTGCCATCGGTATCCGGTAATTTTGCAGTCGGGGATGTGGAAGGAGCCCGTCATAAGATTAATGAGGCGATCCAGATGACGATGTTTCTGTGTATTCCTGCGGCTGTAGGTATGTGTGTGCTGGCAGATCCGATCATGCATCTTTTGTTCCCGTCTACGACAGCACTGGCCGGAAAACTTCTGATGGCGGGGGCGGTTTCTGTTATTTTTTATTCCCTGTCTACGATTACGAATGGTGTATTGCAGGGAATTGGCAAGCCGTCTTTACCGGTACGTCATGCGGCACTGTCCCTGGTCATTAATGTGGCTGTGCTGGCTGTTCTGACAAAATTCACACCGCTTGGCATTTACAGCGTAATGATTGCTACGATTGCCTATTCTTTGGCTATGTGCATTCTGAATGGACGTAGCGTAACAAAGCATCTGGATTATCATATGGATATTTCCAATACGTTTCTGCGGCCTCTGGCTGCTGCAGTTCTGATGGGGGGAGCTGCTGTCGTTGTCTATTATGGACTGCATAGGCTGATTTCTTCCAATGTGATCTGCCTGCTGCCTGCGATCCTGGTGGCTGTAGTTGTGTATGGACTGGGATATCTGTATATTGCGCATCCTTCCAAAGAACTTTTGCGACGCTTCCCGGGAGGAAATTATCTGGTGAAGATCGCTGTAAAACTGAAAGTATACAGATAAGCATTGTAAAAAAATGTGCATAATCTGCACGTAGGATAAAGGTAACAACATGCAGGGGAAAAGTGAAAAAGAAATAAATTTTTTACGATTGACAGAAGAGGAATGCCGTCTTTTGGAACACATTGGTACGCCGGTGCGAGTAGAGAGTGGACATTCTGTGTATATGAAAGGTGATACGGCGGACAGACTGTACTATATCAAAAAAGGCCGTGTCCGCATCTATGATAATGTGCCCTCCGGTCGTGAAATCACAGTTGATGTGATCGAGGCGGGGCATATTTTCGGTGAATCTGCGTTCAGTGGCGTGTCTACCAGGCCCGTCAATGTGGAGGCAGTGACAGAGGCGACATTGATCGTAATCAAAATGACAGTGCTGGCTGAGCAAATGAAGCAGCATCCGACACTGGCATTGCATCTTTTACAGATGCTTTCAGACAGTATGGACCGTCTGATGAACCGGGTGGAAGAGCAGTGTCTTCTGGACCGTTATGGAAAGACAGCCAGTTATCTGCTTGATGTAACCTCAGTGGAGTCCGAGGAAAAAGGTACGTTAGGAGGGATCGTGCCCTATACGCACGGCGAACTGGCAGATTCCCTTGGACTGAACCGGACGACAGTGACTTCTGTGCTCAAGTATTTTGACCAGAAAAAATGGATCAGCTGTGGATACGGTCAGATCCGTGTAGTGGAAAGAGAAAAACTGCGGGAATTTGTGGAAGAGCAGAAAGCGTAGGAGCCAAAAACGCCGAAAAAAAGAAACACGATAGTGACTGCTCAAAAAGTGTGATATATAAACAGAGAAAAACACCAGATATGCTACAAAAGGGAAATCTGACGGTCGGGTAGTGACCGCAAAAAGCATACCGGGTGTTTTTTCATTGTCGATATTTTAAGTATAGCGTCAGTCACAAAAAAAGAAAGTTGCATAAACGAAAATGTCGATTAATCTACAATCAGAGTGAAACAATGGCTTTGTGCTGGCGACAGCAAAAAGTGCCGTAAGTCTTGGCAGTATCTGGAAATTTCCGATACTGGACGGACAGAATCTGTACAGAAGCAATTGTTGAATATGCGGTTTTTTTATCAGGTAGTTACGTTTATAATTTAACGTGTTATACTCAGGAAAGAATATGTAACGGAGGACAGGGAAATGAAGATTCTTGTAATCGGAAAAGAAGGCAGACTGCAGAATAATGCAGATCCTGCCGTTTATGCTAAACATGAGTTCACTTATGTGCCGAATGGTTCGGACGATGAGACGATCCTTGCAGCAGGTAAGGATGCGGAGGTTATCATCGTAGATGCCATGGGAAAGGTATCTGCCAATGTGATCAACAATATGCCGAAGCTGAAAATGATCCATTCCGAGGGTGTTGGCTTCCAGGGTGTGGATACGATTGCAGCCAGTGCAAAGCAGGTTTATGTCTGCAACTGCAAGGGAATGAACGCTACAGCCGTGGCAGAGCAGGCAATCCTTCTGATGCTTGGACTTTTACGTGGTATTGTGACCGGCGATCAGGCCGTACGTGAGGGACGTCAGATCGAAGTCAAGGAAAATCATATGCTGACCGGAGACTTAAAAGAGCTTGCCGACTGCACGATCGGCTTTATGGGCTTTGGCGATATTGCAAAGGCCGCTGCAAAGATGGCAGATGTCTTTGGTGCCAGGATCGTATATTATGATATCTTCCGTGCATCGGAAGCCGTGGAAAAAGAATACAAAGCAACCTTTATGTCTGTAGATGAGCTTTTGAAAGTCAGCGATATCGTCAGTCTGCATCTGCCGGTCACACCGCAGACAGCCGGTATGGTGGATGGCGGATTCCTTGCAAAGATGAAAGAAGGTGCTTATCTTGTCAATACAGCCCGTGGTGAACTGGTAGATTCTGAGGCTCTGGTTGAGGCTATCCGGAACGGAAAGCTTGCGGGTGCTGGTCTTGACTGTGTGGCCGGAGAACCTGTACAGGCTGATAATGTGATTCTGAAAGCAGAAAAAGCAGTAGAAGACAAGATCATTTACAGCTGTCATGTGGGCGGAATCACCGCTTCTTCTTTCAAGAGAGGCTATGCGATGATCTGGTCGGATATCGCAAAGATCGAAGCCGGAGAAAAACCGGAACATATCGTCAACAGATGGGATGTGTAAAATCCGGGATATATGGCAGTTGATATTGCCGGGTATATGAAATATAATTTAAAAGGTTAGTTTAAGCATAAGGCATATGAAAACATGTTGCAGAGAACTTTTTGAAAGTGTGAACTGTAACTGTATTTATATAAAATCTCACAGAAAAGAGGACAGATCCAATGATCAATGAAAGCTATAAGAAAATGCTGCAGGGTAAATCTATCATCCGTGAACTGAGCGAGTATGCGACAGAGCGTGGTAAAGAGATTGGTTATGAGAATGTATTCGATTACAGCCTGGGTAATCCGAGTGTACCGTGTACACAGGATTATACAGATGCAGTGATCGACATGTATAAAAATGAAAATCCGATGGCTATCCATGGCTACAGTCCGTCTCTGGGTATCGAGTCTGTCAGAAAGACTGTTGCAGAGAGTCTGAACCGCCGTTTTGGTATGGATTATGAGACAAAACATATCTTCATGGCTATCGGTGCTGCAGGTGCACTGGCCCATGCGTTCCGTCTGGTGACACAGCCGGGGGATGAGATCATTGTGTTTGCACCGTTTTTCCCGGAGTACCATGAGTACATTGGACGTACAGGTGCTGTGATGCGTGTGGTTCCGGCAAACACCGAGACATTCCAGATTAATTTCGAGGCATTTGAAGAGACATTGAACGAAAAGACCATGGCTGTTCTGATCAATACACCGAACAATCCGTCCGGTATCGCTTACAGCACAGAGACAATCAAAAAGCTGGCTGCGATCATGGAAGCCAAACAGAAAGAATATGGCCATGACATTTTCCTGATCTCCGATGAGCCGTACCGTGAGATCGTATTTGAGGGCGCTGATTCTCCGTATCCGAGCAAATTCTATGACAATACACTGTCCTGCTACTCCTTCTCCAAGAGTCTGTCGCTGCCGGGTGAGCGTATCGGTTATGTAGCTGTTAATCCGAGAGCAACGGATGCGGATATCCTGACAACGATCATGGGACAGATCAGCCGTGGTATCGGACACAACTGCCCGGCTTCCACATCCCAGCTGGCTGTGGCAAAGGTAATCGACCAGACGAGTGATCTGTCTGTATATGAGACAAATATGAATCTTTTGTATGATGCGTTGACAGAGATGGGCTTTACTGTTGTGAAACCGGGTGGAACTTTCTATATCTTCCCGAAGGCTCTGGAAGAGGATGCGAATGCGTTCTGTATGAAAGCTAAAAAGTATGACCTGATTCTTGTTCCGGCTGATAATTTTGGCTGTCCTGGATATTTCCGTATGGCTTACTGTATTGATACTGAGAAAGTAAAACGTTCCATTCCGGTATTTAAGAAGTTTGTACGTGAAGAATACGGTGTGGAGTGCTAAGGAGATACGGACAGGATGAGTAAGTTTGAAGTTGCAGCAGAGGTGTTTGAAAAACTGCCGACCTACTGCCTGGGTGTAGTTGTCGCCCGTGGTGTGGACAATGGTACAGCCAATGTTAAAGTGACGCAGATGATGAATGATGAGATGGATGCTTTTGTGCAGCGTATGGTAGGTGTCAATCTTAAGGAGTATCCGGGAATTCAACCGTACAGGAATGCTTTTCTGTCGTTGGGTATGAATCCAAATAAGTTTATGTGTTCGGTGGAGGCTCTTTCCAAGCGTGTGCAGAAGGGAAATCGCCTGCCGAATATCAATCCGATCGTGGATCTGGGTAATGCTTTGTCTCTGAAATATTGTCTGCCGATGGGGGCACATGATATTGAGAAGCTGGATGGAGATATGACGGTTCGTTTTTCTACGACGGAGGATTATTTTCTGCCGATGGGAGAGAACGAGGCTGAACAGATGCCGGATCAAGAGCTGGTATATGTCAGCAATCATACGGTCAAAACCCGCCGCTGGATCTGGAGACAGAGTGATGATGGCAAGATCGATGAGAAGACAGGCTATATTTTCTATCCGATCGATGGTTTCGTGGATGCCAATCTGGAAAATGTTAAGCGGGCTACAGCGGAGCTGGCAAAGTTTCTGGCGGAGGAATTTGGCTGTGAGGTGAAGACGGGATTTATTGATTCCGCACATACATCTGTAGAATTCTTTTAAAGGATGAGATAAAAAGAAGGTCACGAAAGGGAGAGGCTTCGTAAGGAAGTTCTCTCTCTTGTTCTCTCGGCTGGTAAAGCAGCTTTTCGAAAAAGAGGGAGTTACGGAAGCCCTCAAAGTGGAAAATCAAATGCTGTGGGTACAGAGAATGAACAACATCCGTAGCGCTGCTATGGAAATCGTTTCGAGTGAGCTTATATACTGTTAATACTAAGTAAGAAAAGTCGCTGTCAACAGACGGCGGCTTTTTCTTTGCGGGTAGTATTCAAGAAGTCATAAAGTTCCGTGAGTAATGGAAGAAGCCAGCGTTTGCGGAAATGTCACAATTTACGGAGGTAAAGTTTCAAATTCCACTTGCCTTTTTTTTACTTGCTATGATATTATTAGTATATATACTAATATGGTTAAAGAGAGGTGATATATTTGCGGAGAGACAGCAGTGAAACAAAGAGGAAAATACTGACCGTGTGCGTCCGTCTCTTTCTGGAACAGGGGTATAAAAACACCACTGTCAGTCAGATTGTGGACGAGGCAGGTGTGGCAAGGGGAAGCTATTTGAATCTGTTTCCTACCAAGGACAGAATTTTGCTGGAATTGACCGAAACGATGTTCGGCGGACAGTTCGGCGTGGCAAGAAGCATTGCAGACAGCAAGCTGCCGCCGGTTTATGCCTA
>CAKRQV010000001.1 GCA_934394565.1 uncultured Lachnospiraceae bacterium | reverse complement strand
TGGTCATGGCCACAGCCGCACTCATCTTCATGATCGTGATGATGATGCTCGTGATCGTGATGATCATGGCCACAGCCGCACTCATCGCCATGGTCGTGATGATGATGCTCGTGCTCATGATGGTCATGGCCACAGCCGCACTCATCTTCATGATCGTGATGATGATGCTCGTAATCGTGATGATCATGGCCACAGCCACACTCATCTTCGTGGTCGTGATGATGATGCTCGTGCTCATGATGATCATGGCCACAGCCACACTCGTCTTCGTGATCATGGTGATGATGCTCATGATCGTGGTCATGGTATTCATCTTCTTCATGCTCGTGATGATCGTGGCCACAGCCGCACGCATCTTCATGATCATGATGATGTTCTTCGTGCTCATGATGATCATGACCACAGCCGCAGCTGTCATCATGACCATGCATCAGCAGCTGAATAACCGATTCTCTGCTCATAAAAAACCTCCTTAAAACCTATCTATAACACCTTGTGGATAAAACCAGCACTTCCTCTGCCCCACACTGTATCACAATCTTTCCTTTCGTAAAAGTGAACAGCTATAGCAGTCTGGCATATCTCTCTCCGAACGATTAAATGATTGTTTAATCGTTATATCCGTAGTGTACACATCCTGTTCGAAAAAGTCAATAGATTTTTGCATGCCAGACCTACATTTTTTGGAATATCTTTTTCCAGTGGTTTTTATATGCAAAATGACCTGTATTTTGCGTATAATACAAAAATACAGGTCATTTTTCTTCAAAATAGTATGCGATTTACTCCGGTTTAATGATACGGATCAGTGTTTTGTCCAGCATGATCGTCCGGTTCCACGGATTCAACAGTATTCCTTTGACTTCCGGTACTGTCAGGGCAGCTGTAAAAAGCTGATCTATATCTGCAAGGAATGTCGATTTCACCTGATCTGCGCCATGCATCTCTTCCTCAAAGCTGGTAAATGCCATCCACCAGAGATCACCATTCTCTGTTTTTACCGTTGCCAGCTTCAGCTGGCTGCAGTCCAACGAAGGCTCCACGGCCACGATCCACTGACCACCCGCCTTCATCCGGCGTCGGATGACCGTCAATGCATGGGCCAGCCTTTCCTCTGTAGGATCCTTTTGCAGAGCAAGAATCGCTTTCTCGATCTGCTCATTGCCCTGTAAACCGTCATCCTGCGCTGTCTGTGTATGTTCCCCCATGGATTTTTCATCCTTTCCATATTATATAGGAATGTATTTTTCTGTCATAACAGCTTACAGCAGACTCTTGCGAAGCTCTGCACCGTCCTTTGCACTTAAATAAGCCGGTGCGATATCAAACACGGTCTTGCAGCCGATCTGTCCCTCTTTGTACAGACGGAAAGCTGCCCTGGCATACGCTGCGATCACGCAGGAAGTAAATTCCGGATTGGAATCCAGCTTCAGACTGTATTCGATCACATGCTGGTTTTCCAGATTCCATCCGGTTTTTCCCGACCGGATCACAAAACCACCGTGCGGAATGCCGCTGTGGTTGGCTTTTAATTCTTCTTCGCTGATAAAATGTACCGTCGTATCATACTCAGAAAAATAATTCGGCATGGTCTTGATGGCTTTCTCAACCTTTGTTGCATCTGCACCTTCTTCAAGGACAACAAAACATTCTCTGGTATGCTTCTGTCTCGTTGTCAGCTCCGGATTCTCACCATTTCTGACAGCTTCCAGCGCTGCTTCTACAGGAATCGTGTACTGTTTGCCATCCTTTACACCCTCGACACGGCGGATCGCATCGGAATGTCCCTGGCTGACGCCCTTACCCCAGAAGGTGTAATCCTTACCTTCCGGCAGGATCGCATTGGCATACATACGGTTCAGGGAAAACATACCCGGATCCCAGCCAACAGAAATGATGCCGACATGGCCGCTCTTTTTCGCTACCGCATCTACGTTTTCAAAATGCTCCGGGATTCTGGCATGGGTATCAAAGCTGTCTACTACATTGAACATTTCTGCATATTTCGGTGTCTGCTCCGGCAGATCAGTCGCACTGCCTCCGCAGAGGATCATGACATCAATCTTGTCTTTCCACTGCTCCACATCATTTACAGAGCAGACGGAGGCACTCTCTGTCAAAATCGATACAGTTTCCGGCGCACGTCTGGTAAATACAGCCACCAGCTCCATATCCGGATTCTGCTTAATTGCACACTCAACACCTCTGCCCAGGTTTCCATATCCTAAAATACCAATTCTCATGTGTACTTCTCCTTTTCACACATTATTTTCGTGTCAATTTTACGTTCTGCACGCAGGAATGTCAATGGCAGGGGAAGTTTAAGCAAACTTCTTCCTGTAAAATAGTATACTTCATCTGCTTTTTTCTCCAATTTCGGCTCATCCCTGCATAATGTCCTTATAAAAATCAATACACGCCCGCAATGCCGGAGACTGCCATTTATTTTTATGGATCAGAAGCTGTGTCCAGACCTTGATGGGACAGTCTGTGACCTCCAACGTTTTCAGCTGGCCGGATTGCACATATTCCTGTGAAATGAAATCCGGCAAAAAGGAAAGCAGACAGCTGTTTTTGACGATTTCACAGATCTGCAGCGGATTGCCAATCTCCAGCACCGGCTGGATCTCTATGGATCTGGTGGCCAGCTCCTGGTTTAACAGCTTCCTGTAGCTCATATTGCTTTCCGTCAGAACAAATTCCTCTGTACACAAATCCTTCAGCGTCAGACTCCCTTTTTCTATAAGAGGATGGTCGGCTGCTGCAATAAAATGCACCGCTTCCTCCCTCTCGGCACAGATTCTGAATTCTGAATTATAAATATGGCTGTCCAGTGTAAAGACAAGATCAGTTTCGTTCTTCTGCAACATATCAAACATCTTCTCCGTAATGCTCTCCGAAACAATCAGATGAATCCCCGGATACTGCTGCCGGAAGCGAAGAAAATCTTCCTTAAAATAACGGTTACACACCGAGCTGGACATGGATAAATGGATCGTCCCCTCGATCCGCTCCTGCTGCCGGATTTCAGCCATCATCTTTGCATGAACTTCGAGAATACTCCGGGCATAGCGCAGCGCAATCTCTCCATCCGAGGTCAGTTCGATCTTGTGATAATACCGGTCAAACAGCACCGTATCCAGCTCCTTTTCCAGCTGCCGGATCTGCGATGATACGGTGGATTGCGTATACCCCAGCTTCTGGGCCGCAGCAGAGAACCCGGAATACTCA
The DNA here is from genome assembly GCA_934394565.1 of uncultured Lachnospiraceae bacterium. Classification (GTDB taxonomy): domain Bacteria; phylum Bacillota; class Clostridia; order Lachnospirales; family Lachnospiraceae; genus UBA11957. The sequence continues at coordinate 218,603 of CAKRQV010000001.1, read as the reverse complement.
CATACCGCGACAAATGTCCGTAACACATTTGTATCCATCGTATTACCCTCCTGTACAAACGATATTTTCGTTAGTGTATCACGAAATCATCAATTTTACAAATTCTGTATTTTCTTTTATGATGAATTTATATTTTACGGTCAGATTGGATATTTGTATTTTTAAGCGCAATACCATTCTTCAAATTTTGAAGTTGCATCCTGTTTTCTGACCATGACACGGGAGGAAATTGATAATGAAACGAGAACAACTTGGAAGCCGTTTAGGCTTCATCATGCTGTCAGCCGGATGCGCGATCGGCTGTGGCAATGTATGGAAGTTCCCATGGATGTGTGGTCAGAACGGCGGTGGCAGTTTTATGCTGGTCTACATCATCTGCCTGATCATCCTGGGCATTCCTGCACTGACCATGGAATTTTCCATCGGAAGAGCTGCACAGTCCAGCCCGCTGTATATGTACCAGAAGCTGGAAAAGCCGGGACAGAAATGGGGTATCTTTGGCTGGGTCTGCCTGATCGGTAATCTCGCCCTGATGGCTTTTTATACCGTAGTCTGCGGCTGGCTCATCTACTATTTCTGCAAATTTATCAGCGGGCAGAACGACTCCCTTGGCTTTGTTGCCATGATTTCCAATCCAGTGATCGATGTCGTCTTTCTTCTGGTCACTGTTGTAGTAGCTTTTATCGTGCTTTCCTTCAACCTGCAGGGTGGTCTGGAACGCATTACCAAATTTATGATGTCGGCTCTGCTGGTGCTGATGCTGGTGCTGGCCATCCACAGTCTCTTTTTAAAAGGCGCGGCAGAAGGTATGACCTTCTATCTGAAACCGGATTTTTCAAAGATTGATGGATCCGTTATCGTTGGTGCCATGAACCAGGCTTTCTTTACACTGTCCACAGGTATGGGCGGCATGGCGATTTTTGGCAGTTATATCGGCAAAGAACGTTCCCTGATGGGCGAAGCACTCCACGTTATCACACTGGATACACTGGTGGCCATCCTCGCCGGTATCATCATTTTCCCGGCCTGCTTTACCTACGGTCTGGAAGTCAATGCAGGGCCGAGCCTTCTGTTTGATACGATGGCTGCTGTATTTAACCATATGTCCGGTGGTCGGATCTGGGGCTCCCTGTTCTTCCTGTTTATGATTTTTGCTGCCATGTCCACGGTTCTTGGCGTATGTGAGAATATTCTGGCCATGGTACGTGAGTTGACCGGCTGGTCCCGTCCTAAGGGAAGCCTGGTCTGCGGTATCGTTGTCTTTGCCCTGGCTCTGACAACAGCCCTTGGCTTTAACCTGATCCACTTCCAGCCGTTTGCCGAAGGTACGACCTGGCTGGACTTCTGGGATTTCATCGTATCCACCAACATCCTGCCACTCGGTTCACTTGTACTGGCACTGTTTTGCTGCACTAAGTTTGGCTGGGGTTGGGATAACTTTATCAAAGAAACCAACACAGGTATCGGTCCGAAGGTACAGGCCTGGCAGAAGCCGATCTTTAAGTACGTTGTGCCGGTGATCATTATTGCCATTTATATTTACGGCATTGTGACGTTTAATTGGAGATAATCCCATATACGACGCAGAAAAACGCCGTCAGGAAGCAACTCATTTCTTCCTGACGGCGTTTTTCTATTGTCATGTATTACTTATTCCAGACTATTCCAACCAGCAATCACCAGTTCTGTAGCTTATGCACGTATTATATCGATTTCTCAGGTTACCTGCTGCCAAATCGGGCTGGAAATCTGTCAGCTGTCATTTGCATTTTCTGATCAGGCCTATCTGGTCAGCAATTTCTTATACGACAGATCTATGACAAATGCTCCCAACGGCGCCGTAAGTACGATGGCAAGGACTGCCACGGTAAGCACCGTATCTCCGCAGGAAAGTCCTACAGCAAGCGGTATTCCTCCGATGGCAGCCTGAACCGTAGCTTTCGGCGTATAGGCCAGCATTGCGAACAGTCTTTCTTTCCTTTTAAAACCTGTTCCCAGCAGGCATACAAATACACCAGCCATTCTGACAATCAGTGCACCCACAATAACAAGCAGAGCTTTGACTCCGACCTTTCCAAGGTATCCAATGTTTACCGTTGCTCCTACAAGCACAAACAGGAAAACCTCTGCCGCAACCCATAATTTCCCATATTTCGCAGAAAGTCTTTTCGCAACGACTTCTCTCTTTTTCAGTAAGCCAACGCCGATAAACATAATCGCAATCAATGCGGAAAATGTAACGGCGGTTGTCAATGCGTCCTCAATTACCACCAGTAAAAACGAGATACTCAGGATAAGCAGTACCTTTGACGTATCCCGGATATGCACTTTCTTAAAGAAATATGCCAACAAAACGCCAAAGAACAGGCCGATCGCAATTCCCAGGAAAATGGAAACCGGAATATTTACAAACTTCAATACAGAAGCCCCCTCGCCCTGCATCATGCCAACAAAGGTGGAGAACATAACAATGACATACACATCGTCAACGGATGCCCCCGCAAGGATCAACTGTGGAATTCCTTCTTTTACGCCGTAGTCCTCGTCCATAAGTCTGACCATCCGGGGAACGACAACCGCCGGGGAAACTGCAGCCAGTACCGCACCCATAACAGCCGCCTCCAATACGCTTAATCCCATCAGTTTTGGTGCCAGTAAAATCACACCTGCCATTTCAAAAGACGCAGGTACAAAGCACATAAGAACTGCAGGACGTCCCAGTTTTTTCAATCCGGACAGATTCAGTCCAAGACCTGCTCTTGTAAGAATAATGATCAGGGCTATTTTGCGAAGCTCCACAGATATTCCAAGAATACTGTCATCCAACAGATTGAGCCCATATGGTCCCAAAATAATGCCGGTAAGCAGCATACCAAGCAAACCCGGCAGTTTGATTTTCTGGCACAACCATCCCATGCACATGCCCAGAATAAGGATCAGTGAAATACTTAATAACATAAAATCTCTCCTCATATACGCAGAAAAAGCTGACACTGTCTGCGTTCATTTCATCGCAGAAGTCATCAGCTTTTACAAGCGGTTTAAGTAGTTCCGATTGCGTCCAGTCGCACTACCACTTTCTGTTTCCCTGCAGCCAGCTTGATAATTATTTCACTCGTTTCAACTCATAGGACCGTGTGCCAAGACCAACCTTTTCTGCCTGATCCAGTGTTGCTTTCCACTCGATGTTCGGATTGGAATCCTTGAAATGGTCATGATGACACTGCCATCCCGGCTCGGCCAGATGCTCTCCGAGCTGACTGTCTGCGATCGGTGTTGCCTTCAGGCAGGCATCTGCACAGGCCTGATCCAGAGCCACCGGATCAAAGCTGGCAAACATACCGATATCCGGAAGAATCGGTGCATCATTTTCTCCATGGCAGTCACAGTTCGGACTGATATCCTGCACCAGTGCAATATGAAAATGCGGTCGGCCATGACAGACTGCCTGTGCATACTCTGCCATCTTGCGGTCGAGCAGTTCATTGGCGCTGCTGTTTGGATTATAGACAGCATCAAAGCTGCAGGCTCCGATACAGCGGCCACAGCCTTTGCATTTATCATAGTTGATCACTGCTTTTTTATTTACATATGTAATAGCATCGCTGCCACATTCTTTTGCACAGCGACGGCAGCCACGACAGACCTCTTCATGGATTGCCGGCTTTCCGCTGGCGTGCTGCTGCATTTTTCCTGCACGGCTGCCGCAGCCCATACCGATATTTTTCAATGCTCCGCCAAATCCGGTGGCTTCATGTCCCTTAAAATGTGTCAGACTGATAAAAATATCTGCGTCCATGATGGCATGGCCAATCAGGGCTGTCTTACAGTATTCACCATTTACAACAGGAACTTCTACTTCGTCCGTTCCCCTGAGCCCATCACCAATGATAATCTGGCATCCCGTAGTGATTGTATTAAACCCATTGATATTGGCACAGTCCAGATGCTCCAGCGCATTTTTTCTGCTTCCCGGATACAATGTATTACAGTCCGTAAGAAACGGCATACCACCCTGTTCTTTACACAGATCTGCAACCACTTTTGCATAGTTCGGACGAAGGAAAGCCATGTTTCCGAGTTCACCAAAATGCATCTTAATTGCAACAAACTTGCTCTCCATGTCGATGGTATGAATACCAGCCGCAATACAGAGCTTTTTCAGCTTATCCAGCTGGCTGGTTCCCACCGGACAGCGAAAATCCGTAAAATAAACCGTAGATTTTTCCATATCTCGTTCCTCCCGCAGTTGTATATAAAAGTAACATATTTTCTACATATCAACAATATATTTTTTATGACTTCATTCTTTTACTGTTTTCCTCTGTCCCGTCTTAAAACAGATCCAGCATATTATCCAGATATATTTTTTCGCGCACTTGCAGCTGGTACTCCGGTTTTGTCATATAATATAGGATAAATTCAAGAAGTAACGCACTGCCAAGACTTCGTCCTTCTATCTTGAAATTTGAAAATCCCATCGACAGATACACGTTTTGTATATCTTCCAGACTGATAAAGCCGGGATTTCTCATAGCTTTTGAAAACAGATATCCATCCTCCGCGCCCGGTGCCGTGCAGCGATGATCCGGGCAGTCTTCACCAAGGTTCTGACGACTGACTGTCTCATAGCAGTGCCTGCGTTCTCTACATCCAAACCAGCAGCACTCATTGATCAGGAACTCTACTTTTTCTTTTTGTCCAGGGGAAAGCATGCCCCACCGATCCAGTTTCTTATTTAACCGGAAATCCGGCACAACATACCGAAACTCTTCCCGCCCCAACTCTGTCAGACACTGTTCAAACTCTGTGATCACTTTTGTTGTGGAAGAAACCACATATAGCCCCGGATATGTTTCCCGGATATAAGACAGGAGCAGATCTGAAGCCACAATAACTCCGTTTTGAACCTGCGTCCCTTTCTCCAGTAAAGCGCAAAGTGTATTACAACGCTGATCTGCCAGATGCTCCTTTCTCAACAGCATATTGCTGAAGGTAAGCCGTGCCGAAATCCCATACTGCTGTACAAAATCAAACACTTCCTGTGGATCATCTGTTCCAAATCCCACACGGCCACCGCTCCAGATACAGTCCTTCGGTGCACCATACACAGATCCTATATCACACCATTCATAGAAAAATTCTCTGTGCTCATAAAACAGCGGCAGAAATACTTGATAAAATTCATAGTGTTCAAACAGGCCCGGAAGGTGATACTGTGCCTTATTTTTTCTGCTGTCTGCGAAAATATCTATCGCCTGTCGCTTTTTTATTTTACACATTCCCTGATGATTTTCTCGCACAGCTCGTACCCAAGCTGCGAGCTGTTCAGACACAGAGAATAATTGGATGCCTGTCCCCATTTTTGATCGGTATAGAAATTATAATTGGCCATACGTCGCTTATCGACCTCTTTCATCAGCTTTATGGCCTCTTTTTCTGAAACATCGTAAAGCTTACAGATCCTCTGCTGCTTTTCCGGCTGATTACCGCAAATGAATACATTCACTACATCATCTCTGTCCCGCAGGATATAGTCTGCATTTCTGCCAATAATCACACACGGACCTTTCTGGACTAGTTCCAGGATGATCTTTCGCTGTACTTCATACAACTCATCCTCAACAGACTTTCCCGTCAGATCACGGCCGGAAAAGGCATAGGAGAACACTCCCCTGCCCGGGGAAAGCTCACCATTCTTCTCAATATACTCTGGAGCCAGACCGGATTTTTCAGCGATCTTTTCGATGATATTTTTGTCATAATAGGAAATTCCCAGCTGCTTTGCCACTTCTTCTCCGATAAAGCGGCCGCCACTGCCAAATTGTCTGCTGATGGTAATGATATTTTTCTTCATTGACTTACCTCCTTACATCAAGATAGCGACTTGCATTACTGTATCTTCCTGTATAGAGTATACCACATTTTCCACCATTCAGCATATGCTTTCTGTCTCAGATCGCCGCTCTTTTATTTTTCTCTGGTCTTATTTCTCCCCGGGAAAGTATTGTAGATATCCGTATTCCATTCCGGAGCGATATCCTCTGTGCTTTCACCCTGTGCCATTTCTTTGCATATACTGATTTCAAGAAAAATCCCGGGATTCTTTTTACTATGCATTCTATCAAGAGAATTATCCTCACAGCTTTTACACCTGTTCTGCTGCTTCTGGCCTGTGTTGGCTGTCAGGAGAGCGAGAGCCAGACGGCTGCAAACGAGAAGGTCACCTTAAACGAGGTAGCACACTCCATTTTCTACGCGCCGATGTATGCGGCTATTGAAAACGGTTACTTTGCGGACCATGGTATTGATCTGGATCTGGTGACTGGTTACGGTGCAGATAAGACGATGACTGCCCTGCTGTCCGGGGAAGCGGATATTGGCTTTATGGGAGCAGAAGCCACGATCTACACATATCTGGAACAGACCGATGATCCGGTCATCAACTTTGCACAGCTGACGCAGCGTGCGGGAAATTTTCTCGTATCCCGGACGCCGGATGACAGCTTTACGTGGGATAAACTGAAAGGCACAACTGTTCTTGGCGGACGAAAAGGTGGCATGCCGGAGATGGTATTTGAGTATATCCTGAAACAGAATGGCATTGCCCTGACGGATCTGACGATTGACCAGAGTATCGACTTTGGTTCTACGGCTGCTGCCTTTACCGGCGGCAAGGGTGACTATACGGTAGAATTTGAACCGTCAGCGACGGCTCTGGAGACCGCCGGTGAGGGATATGTTGTGGCTTCTCTTGGTGTGGATTCCGGCTATGTACCATACACCTCCTTCTCTGCCAAATCCAGCTATATCCAGGCACATTCCGATCTGATCCAGCGTTTTACGGATGCTCTGCAGGACGGTATGGATTACGTCGACAGCCATACGCCGGAGGAGATCGCTGCTGTGATCGCGCCGCAGTTTCCGGAAAATGATATCGACACACTGACAGCGATCGTGCGTCGTTACAGTGCACAGGATACCTGGAAAGATTCCCTTATCTTTGAGAAAGACAGCTTTGAGCTTTTGCAGGATATCCTGGATTCTGCCGGAGAGCTTCCGGCCAGGGCCGAATACAGTGAGCTTGTAACCACCAAATATGCAAAAAAAGCTGCGGAACATTAATCTGCCAGCATACGTTTTTCAAATAATCTACATTTTCTGACAAACTTTACACTCCTCTGTATCGCCATGCACTCCCTCTCATATACTATAGAGAGGGAATATCCCTCGACTTCATTTCAGGGAGAATGCGTATGGCAACCATATACAATCAGGCAACGCTGACTTACAACGGTGTCAGCACCACATCCAATATTGCCACAGGAGAACTCGTAGAAATGCTGAATGCGGCAAAAACAGCCACAAGACCTACCTACAATGACACAGAGTCTGTCACCTATGTGATCAGTCTCGTTAATACCAGCGATACGGCCTACACAGGTCTGACCATCACAGATAATCTCGGTGCCTATAACTTCGGCGCAAGGGTGCTGATTCCGCTGGATTATATCAGTGGATCTGCAAAATATTATGTAAACGGTACATTACAGGGTACGGTCACTGTTACAGAAGGACCACCACTTGTTTTTTCCGGCATTTCAGTTCCTGCAGGCGGCAATGCAGTCATCGTGTATGAGGCACGCCCCAACAGCTATGCACCGCTCGGTGTAGAAAGTAACATCCGCAACGAAGCCGTCATCTCAGGAAACGGCGTGGCCGCAGATATCACAGTCAGCGAGAACGTAGCACCGGCAACGGGAGCAAGGCTTCGTATTCTCAAGGAGATCACACCATCTATGATCACCGAAGGCAGCCCTGTAACCTATACCTTTACAATCCAGAATCTTGGCAATGTGCCAATCACCACCACTGACAGTGCAGTGATCCGTGACACCTTTGAGCCGATCCTGAATATCACAGCAGTCAGCTTCAACGGCACGACATGGACGTCACCGACAAATTACACCTACGATACCACAACTGGGTTGTTCACTACAGTGGATAATCAGATCACCGTTCCGGCTGCCACCTATGTGCAGGATCCGACCACCGGTGCTTACAGCATAACACCTGGTGTCAGCACACTGACAGTGACCGGTACGCTCTGACTAGCGACTATGTAAACGCTGTAATCCGAAGCTTCTTACAGCTATAAAACAGAAAAAGCAGGAGATATATTTTTTTACCGAAATATATCTCCTGCCATATGCAGATATATATTTTTTCATTCCACAAAACTATGCGCTGTTGCAGATCCGGCACCTTGTAATTGCCTGTCTGTTTTATCCCATCTGCCCCTGCCTGTATTCTGCTTTTAATAAAGCAATCTCCGCCGCATACCCGTCCAGCTCATTCGGAGTTTCCAAATACACCGGGATACCCTGCAATGCCGGATGGTTGATGATCCGCACCATACATTCTGTACCAATACTGCCCTCCCCGATTTTTTCATGGCGATCCTTGTGACTGGCAAACAGATTTTTGCTGTCGTTCATATGGATTGCTTTCAGCTTATCCAGTCCGATACACTGATCAAATTTTTCCAGTACGCCGTCCAGATCCTGAACGATATCGTATCCGGCATCATACACATGACAGGTATCCAGGCATACGCCCATATGATCCTGTAATTCCACGCGGGACAGGATCTCCTGCAGTTCTTCAAAGCTCCGTCCGACCTCGCTGCCCTTACCGGCCATGGTTTCCAGCAGTACTGTTGTTGTCTGCTCCGGTCTGAGGATCTGGTTTAAGGTATCTGCGATCATGGCGATACCTGCCTTAGCACCCTGCCCAACATGGCTGCCCGGATGGAAATTGTAGCAGTTCCCTGGCACATACTCCATGCGTTTCAGATCATCTGCCATCGTTTCCAGCGCAAACTCCCGCACCCGTGAATCCTTCGAGCAGGGATTTAAGGTGTATGGTGCATGAGCAAGGATCTTTGTGATCCCATGCTCCGCAGCGTATTCGTGATACTTTCTAACATCCTCCGGATCAATGGCTTTCGCCTTGCTGCCCCGGGGATTCCTTGTAAAAAACTGAAAGGTATTGGCTCCGATTTCTATCGCTGTCTTTCCCATGGCAAGGAATCCTCCTGCTGAAGACAGATGACATCCTATAGTTAACATATATTCTCCTTATGCAAAAACAGTCCGTCCGACCATTCTTATATACATAGCAATAACAAACTGCCCATGACAGAATACCATCATACATCGTATTCTGTCACCGGCAGTCAAATTACGCAAATTCTATACCAAAGTCCATATCCGACAGGTTCTGTTACTGCGCTTACAGTTCGCAGTTATTTACGGTTCTCGGGAACGGAATGACGTCACGGATATTGCCCATACCGGTCAGATACATGACACATCTTTCAAATCCAAGACCAAAGCCTGCATGGTGTGTGGAACCGTAGCGACGCAGATCCAGATAGAAACCGTAATCTTCCTCTTTCAGACCCAGCTCCTTCATACGATTGACAAGGATATCATAATTATCCTCTCTCTGGCTTCCGCCGATGATCTCTCCGATGCCCGGTACGAGACAGTCCATAGCTGCCACCGTCTTGCCATCATCGTTTAGTTTCATATAGAAAGCCTTGATCTCCTTCGGATAATCTGTCACAAATACCGGACGTTTATAGATCTTTTCTGTCAGATAGCGCTCATGCTCTGTCTGCAGATCACAGCCCCAGGATACCTTGTAGTCAAACTCATCGTTATGTTTTTCAAGAATCTCGATGGCTTCTGTATAGGTCACATGACCAAACTCGGCATTTGCCACATGCTCCAACCGCTCGATCAGTCCTTTATCTACAAAGGAATTAAAGAACCTCATCTCTTCCGGTGCGTTGTCCAGCACGTAGCGGATTACATATTTCAGCATATTCTCTGCCAGGATCATATCGTCCTTCAGATCAGCAAAAGCGATCTCCGGCTCGATCATCCAAAACTCAGCTGCATGGCGGGTAGTGTTGGAGTTCTCTGCACGGAAGGTCGGTCCAAAAGTATAGATATTACGGAAAGCCTGGGCAAAGGTCTCACCGTTTAACTGGCCGCTAACGGTCAGGTTCGTCTCTTTACCGAAGAAATCCTGGCTGTAATCCACTTTTCCATCCTCTGTTTTCGGCAGATTATCCATATCCAAAGTCGTTACTCTAAACATTTCACCGGCACCCTCGCAGTCACTGCCTGTGATCAGTGGCGTATGCACATAGACAAAACCTCTTTCCTGGAAGAACTGATGGATAGCATAAGCGATCAGAGATCTTACACGGAATACAGCCTGGAAAGTATTGGTACGCGGACGCAGGTGTGCGATCGTACGCAGATATTCAAGACTGTGACGTTTTTTCTGCAGCGGATAATCCGGTGTGGACTCGCCCTCTACTGTGATCTCAGCGGCCTGGATCTCAAACGGCTGTTTTGCATCCGGCGTGGCGATCAGTGTACCGCGGACGATGACAGCTGTCCCGACATTCAAACGGGTCAGTGCATCGAAGTTTTCCATCGTATTGGCATATACAACCTGGATGGTCTCAAAAAATGTACCATCGTGTACCACAAGGAAACCAAAGTTTTTTGATCCTCTGTTGTTGCGTACCCAGCCACCGATCTGGATTTCTTTGTCATAGTAGCTCTCTCTGTCTCTGTAGATTTCTCTGACGGTTGTTAAGTTCATCATGTTTCGTTCCCTCATTCTTTAAAATTTTCTATATAGGTGATAAAATGATTGCCCGACGCTTCGAACAGTGCCGTGCTGTCATTCATTCCTCCGTAATATGTCTCCTGTTTTTCAGGATCATACAGCAGTACATTGTAATAATCATAGCCAACAATCAACACATAGCCGTCCTTGGTCTTTGCTGAAACGGCACGGCCTTCACTGACAAAGTACAGCACCTCATCCAGTGTACAGCCGGTCAGATCCATAGACGTATAATCCTCTCCCAGCAGCGTACTGCATTCCTCTGCACTGGACGGAATCTGTAAAATATTCTGTGGCAGATTTTTCAGACTGGGCGGCGCAGTCTCCCGCTTGTTGCCGCGTTCCCAGACATATTGCTGATTGGCATTCAGGACTGTACCCATATTTTCATCAGCCAGCAGGATTGCTTCTTTCGGATCTGCCAGACTGGCCAGTAGCTGACCATGGGCATAGACCTGGTACATGCCTTCGCCAAAACCATTGAAATCCACCTTCATTTCCTGGTTGGCCGCATAGCTGGAATACTTGCTGACCATCTGCACCACATCTTCGCCCTTGACAGTCTGTGAAAAGGTCAGATACAGTGCCTCTCCCAGATGCTCATCACTTTTCTTGACCAGAGAAGCGTTTTCACTGGTCAGTTCTGCGTTGTTGATGATGCGGTCCATCTCCGCCTGGGTGTAGACACCTTCCGGATTTTTCTTTACCCGGCTGAATTCAATATATTCCTTTGACACCTCTGCACCAGATACCCAGTAACCCTCCTCGCTGTATTTCTTTACGATATCTCCTGAAAAGCTCTCAATGTAGACAGTATGCATTGCAAAGATTCCGTCGGCAATGTCACCCTGATGCGCAACACCATATACAAGATCCTCATTCAAAAAGCCAAGAACACGCAGATTATCTCCCTCTCCGACACTGACTTTATGTGTATTTCCCGTTTCCAGATCAAGGATGGTTGCCGATCTGGAGCTATCCGGATCCATTTCATCTGCCCAGGCAATTGTCTTGTGGGTGCTTGATGCTACAAAACAGGAATTCTGAATTCCTTCCAGCATGGTTTCCACCGTACCATCGTTCAGGTTGATGCGATACAGCGTATTGTTGATCCGCACATACCACTGGTTATCTGTCGTAATATAGGAAAAATCCTCCAGCTCCTGCTTCAGGCAGTCCACAGACACATCACAGGGCACAAACATCTGCTCTTTGCTGATATTCGATTGTGGATCATAATGGTATACAGCAATACCATTCTGTCCTTCGTAACGGTCGCTGTTCATATAGCCATAGACCAGATAATCCACAGCACCGCTCTCTTCAACACGAATCACTTTGATATAGTGATTCTGATTGAGTTCTCTAAGATCCAGCTCATCGCTCGTGCGGAAACTGAAGATCTTTGTCAGACGACTCGATGTCCTGTGAAAGGTGTACAGTTCACCGGCCTGTACAAAAGCTGCCACATCTGCATTGGCATCAGTCACAACCTCGTCTTCGTCGCTGCCTATACCAAGGCAGAGACCGTTTTTATTCACCAAAGCCTGATCCATCTGCATCAGCTGCTTTGTATTACGGTCAAAATTCAGCAGCATGACACGGGAACTGGCATATCGCATCCGGTAAAACTCCGTTACGTAAAAATATGCCGTCTGCTGTGCATCATCCATGGACGAGATCACATAGTCCATCGTGATACTGCAGGTTGTCTCATTAATTTCCCGGATCACGGGCACCGCTTTTTTAGCAATCTGAGGATTTAAGTCTCCCCATGTGACACGGTTAAATGTAGATGTAATATCCACACTGGCCAGATCCTTGTTGCTGGTATCCCCTGCGGATTCCAGATAGGTTGTGATAGCCTTGGCCGTCTCCTTATTGATCGATTTTTCATAAAAATCCGTAACGAAATTCAGATACTGTGTGACGTTTAAACCGGCACGCTGCAACAGTCTGGTATAATAATACAGCTTTTCTCCACTATTTAAGGTCACTGTAAAATGCAGCAGATACTCCTGATTCATCAGAATCGGCTCCTGCAAAGAAAACTCAATCTCTGCTGTGGTATCCATCTTTGCCGGCAGACTCAGCTTCTGTTCTTCGACTGTGGTCTGCATATCCGGTGTCGTTACAGTATAGGCGATCTCACGGATGGATGCCTTGTTGATGTCGATCACTACACCAAGCTTACGGTCTGTATCCATCGGGGTAATACCATCCCGGATCGTATTCTCCTGCATCCGCTTTGTATAGCCATACATCGGATTGACAACGGTATCTGCCGTTTTCATATATAAAACCGGCAAGCTCGCCGATGAGAAATCCGTCGTACTCACTGTCTCCCCGCGGTTAAACACGCTGGAAAACAGAAAAACCGATGCCAGAAAAACGATCAGCAGAACAGGTATACGCAGTAAAACCTTTTTCATCTGCACTCAAACCTCCAAATTTACTCCCCTCGCAGTCCAAAGCCCCGATTAACGGCCGCAAAGCTCTGCGATTTTATCTTGAAATACTGTAAATGCCACACCTGCCGGTGAATGGACAAAGGCCATGCTCTTTCCTGTCACCGGATGGGTAAAGGTCAGTGAAAATGCACACAGGGCAATCCCCTGTCCGCCGGTCAGCGGCTGCCCGCCATATTTCACATCCCCCACGATCGGCATACCGACATGGGCGAGCTGACAGCGGATCTGGTGAAACCGGCCGGTTTTTAAATGGATCTGCAACAGACTGCTGCCCGCTTCCGTTTGCACAGCTTTCCACTCCAGCACAGCTTTTTTCGCTGTTTTATCCCCCGGTGCTGTGACGACAGCCTGTTGTCTGTCCTTTTTCAGCCAGTCCGTCAGCTGCTGTCTGTCTCCTTCCGGTATTTCTTTTTCAACCACAGCCAGATACTGCTTTTGCATCCTCTGTTCTGTGATCTGATTTTGCAGCCTGGCTGCGGCTTTCTTTGTTTTGGCAAACACCAAAATGCCCTCTACCGGCTGATCAAGTCTGTGCACCACATACAGCTTTGGGATTTTTCCCCCGGCCTTTGGTGACAGATAATTTTTTAAAATACTTTCCATATCCGGCCGTCCGAAGGAAGCATTTTGCACGGCGAGCCCCACCGGTTTCACGGCACAGAGGATATGGGCATCTTCATATAATATCTCTGGATTTGTATTCATACGTTCTTTTTTTATATTTTGTCGATACATGCAACAAAAGACCGCTGCGGCAGAAATGTTTTTCTGTATCACAGCAGTCTGTTTTCTATTGATCAGTGCAGCAGATTTCCCAGTACACCGTAGGAAACGATGGACATGATCACCGCTGCCAGTGCGATTCCGGCCAGTATGGCTACAGAAGATTTTTTGATATCGATCTGCATAAGAGACGCAATCAGTGCTCCCGTCCATGCACCGGTACCCGGAAGCGGTATACCAACGAACAGAAGCAATCCTAAAAATTCATACTTCTGGATCTGGTCACTTCTTCCCATGGCACGGTTTTCCAGCTTTTCCACCAGTGGCCGGAGCATACGGCTCTTTTTCATCCATCCGAAGATTTTCCGGATAAACAGCAGGATAAAAGGAATCGGCAGAATATTTCCGAATATGCAAAGAGGCAGTGCGGTCATGTAATTGACCTTCAGAAGAGAGGCCGCTAAAAGACCGCCTCTCAGCTCCAGGATCGGAAACAATGAAATTATAAAAATCAGCGTTTCTTTTGAAACATAGGGTCCAAGGTTTGCAGTAAACCACTGTACGATTGAATCCATCTACTCTCCCATCTGTTATGCTTTACAATAGGTTGCAAGAAAAGCAATAAGTCTTTGCATCTCTTCCTGTGTACCAATCGTGATACGCAGATAATTGTCAATGCGCGGCTTATCAAAGTAACGTACGATGATATGCGCTTCTCTCAATGCAGCAAAAAGCTCCTTTGCCGGATATTTCGGATGCGCGGCAAAGATAAAGTTTGCCTTGGAATCTCCGAACACAAAGCCCAGTTTTTTTAACTGCTCCTTTGTCCATTCACGAACAGCGATCACTTTGGCTGTCGACTGTTCAAAATAGGTTTTATCCTCTATGGACGCTGTCCCTGCTGCCAGAGCCGTACGGTCCATGGTGTAGGAATTAAACGAATATTTTACAGCATTGATGTATGCAATCAGCTTTTTACTTCCCATGGCAAAGCCGATGCGCATGCCGGCCAGAGATCTGGACTTTGAAAACGTCTGTACAACCAGCACATTATCATACTTCTCGATCAGTGGCAGGGCGGAAACCGCACCAAAATCCACATACGCTTCGTCCACGATCACAATGCTGTCCGGATTATGGCTCACGATATCCTCGATATCGTTCTGTCCCAGCTCCACACCGGTTGGTGCATTTGGATTTGGGAAAATGATACCACCGTTTTCCCGGTAATAGTCCTCCTTACGGATCGTAAAATCTTCTGTCAGCGGGATCTGCTCATACGGAATTCTGAGCATGTCGGCCCATACATCGTAGAAGGAATAGGTAATGTCCGGAAACAGGATCGGCTTTTTGCTGTTAAAACAGGTCATAAAGGCCATAGCCAGCACATCATCTGAACCGACTCCCACGAATACCTGCTCATCCGACAGTCCATAATATGCAGCAATAGCATGTACCAGTACCTCGCAGGACGGATCCGGATAGAGACGAAGGTCAGCCGTATCCAGTACCTCCAGCGCCTCGGTTACCTTCGGTGAGGGCGGATAGGGATTCTCATTTGTATTTAATTTGACGATATCTTTCAGTTTTGGCTGTTCGCCGGGTACATACGGTACGACCCGGCGAATGTTGTTTTCCCAGTTCTGCATATTATCTCCAGCCTTTGGATTTCTCGTACGCTACGATAGTATCCACATTTTTCTTTTCATACTTGTTGAATTTCTTTTCTGCTTCTGACTTGGAACAGGTGCCTTTGTACCAGCTCTTGCCCTCGAAATATTCCCGATTAGACTTACTGTCAAATTTGGCACCACGGCGGGCATAGATCTCATTCAATGCGCGACGAACCTTGGTCTTTGACAGATCTTTAAGATCAGATTCGGCAATATATTCAGAATTACTGTCGGCAAAGATGTAGCCACCGGATTTTTTGGAAGAGCTTGTATCTTCTTCCGACTTTTTCTCTTCTTCGGCTTTCTTTTCCTCTTCAGCTTTTTTCTTTGCTTCTTCTTCCTTCTTCTTGGCTTCCTCTTCTTTCTGTCGCTCTTCCTCGGCAGCCTTTTCAGCGGCGATCTCTTCCTCGCTCTTTACGATACCTGCCGCCTTGGCCTCCGTCATCAGTGTCGTGCTGTAATCGAGGGCACTTGCCTGCCAGTCTGTGTATTCCTGTGTGCCGGCCTGGTCATAATTCGTTACGTCGGAAGCGTTTGCCGCATCCTTGGCATAGCTTAAACGGATCATTTCACCGTCTTTGAAGTACAGACGATACTGATCTGCCCCCATCAGATCCGCATAAATCAGATTGCCATTTTCATCATAATAATAGGAGCGGGTATACTGGGACCCTTCTGTACCGCTGTCTGCCACAATTGCAGAAATGCGGCTGTCACCGTCCCAGTAAGCAGTGATACCTGTCTTGTAGGCGCTGGCCTTGTATTCACCGGCACTTTTCTTGGACTGGATATCCTGATACTGCTGCTCTACGGTCGTGACAGCGGTTTCCAGTTCCTCTGCTGACAGCTTATTCGGATCTTCTGCCGGAGCTACAGAAGCACTTGCATCGCTCTGTGACTCCTGTGCCTGGGATACAATCTGACTTGACGGTATAACCGAACTCTGCGGTTTTTTATTATCTGATGAGGAAAGGCTCTTTATAACCACAAATGCCACCGCACCAACCAGAATTACACCGACCAGAACCAGTAGTATCACCTTATCTCTGGCCTTTCTTGCCTTTCTTGCCTGTCTTTTTGCCCTACGCTCTTCATAGGCAAAATCATCGTAATCTTCGTCGTCATCATCGTCATCCAGATGCGCATATACTGGCGTCTTTTTACCTGTTTCGCCCGTTGCTTCGTCTGTTTTCTCCCCGGACTCCTGATCCAGCTGTTCAAGCAGTGCATCCAGCTCTTCATCCAGCGTTGCTTTATCCTCTGTTTTTTCAGAAATTTCCGGTGTATCAGCTGCTTCTTCTGTCACAGTAGCTTTCGTCTCTTCCGGCAATGCTTCTTTTGCAGATGTAGCTTCCGATGCTGCTTCATGTACGACCGGTGTACCACAGTTACTGCAGAAATTAGCATTTTTATCCAGCTCAAATCCACACTTCGTGCATTTCATAGACATACCCTCCTCTTTTAGTAACCCCTTTTTATCTTTTCTTTACGCTTCTTCCGGTGCAGCGATCTGCAAGCCCAGCTCTTTTAACTGTTTTTCATCGATAGCTGCCGGTGCTTCTGTCATCAGGTCGGAAGCATCCTTTACCTTCGGGAATGCGATAACCTCACGTATGGAATCTGCCTGTACCATCAGCATGACCAGACGATCCAGTCCGTAAGCCAGTCCGGCATGCGGCGGAACGCCATACTTGAAGGCATTTAACAGGAAACCAAACTGCTCCCAAGCCTGCTCTTTGGTAAAACCAAGCACCTCGAACATCTTCTCCTGGATATCATCCTGATGGATACGCACGGAACCACCACCGATCTCCGTACCGTTCAGTACGATATCATAGGCTTTTGCTCTCACGCTGCCCGGATCTGTATCGATTTTGTCCCAGTCCTCTTCCATTGGCATGGTGAATGGATGATGCATCGCCATAAAACGCTGCTCTTCATCGGACCACTCAAGAAGCGGGAACTCGGTTACCCACAGGAATTTGTATTCATTCTTATCTAAGAGATCCATCTGACGGGCCAGCTCGATACGCAGTGCACCAAGAGAAGCCCATACAATGGTATTTTTATCAGCGGCAAACAGTAACAAATCGCCCGGCTGTCCGTCCATGGCTTTGATCAACGCATCCATCTCTTCCGGTTTCATGAATTTTGCAAAAGAAGACTTGAAGCTGCCATCCTCTGCAATTGCAATATAAGCCAGACCTTTTGCGCCGTAATCCTTGACAAAGTCAACCAGCTTGTCAATTTTCTTTCTCGGCATACCGCCCTGTCCCTTGGCATTGATACCACGGACTGTACCACCGGCTGCCAGAGCATTTTTAAATACAGCGAAATCACAATCTTTCACAACATCGGATACATTGTGCAGTTCCATGCCGAAACGCAGATCCGGCTTGTCCGAACCGAAACGGTCCATGCATTCCTGCCATGTCATGCGCTGGATCGGCAGCTGTACCTCGACACCAAGGATCTCCTTGAACAGATACGCCAGCAGCCTTTCATTAACGTCAATGACATCATCGACATCGACAAAGGACAGCTCCATATCGATCTGGGTAAACTCCGGCTGACGGTCTGCCCGAAGGTCCTCGTCACGGAAGCATTTTGCGATCTGGATATAACGGTCGTAACCTGAGCACATCAGCAGCTGTTTGAATAGCTGCGGAGACTGCGGCAGGGCATAAAAGCTGCCCGGATGTACACGGCTCGGTACAACATAGTCACGGGCACCTTCCGGTGTACTCTTGATCAGCACCGGTGTCTCGATTTCAAGGAAACCTTCATTTGCCATAAATGCACGGGTCAGCTGTGCCACACGGCTTCTGACCATCAGATTTCTCTGCAGATCCGGACGACGAAGATCCAGGAAACGGTACTTCAGACGCATTTCCTCACGGGTCTTGGAATTTTCCTCGACAGCAAACGGCGGTGTCTCAGACTCAGACAGAATCCGCAGGGATCCACAGCGGATCTCCAGCTCACCGGTAGCCAGATTTGTATTGACTGCACCGGAACGGGCCTCTACACGGCCAGTCACGGCGATCACGAACTCGCTTCTTAATTTACTTGCTTTCTCAAAACCGGCATCGTCGATTTCTCCGTTTTCGAAGATCAGCTGCATGATACCGGAACGGTCACGCAGATCGACAAAAATGATGCCTCCTTTATTACGGGCTTTCTGTACCCAGCCCATCAGGGTAACGGTTTCTCCGATCTGAGCTTTTGTCACTTCTGCGCAACGGCAGGTACGCTTCAGACCTTTCATGGATTCTGCCATAGTTTCCTCCTTCAAGCTTTGCGCTTTGTGGACTTTTACCGGGATATGCCGGGACGTCTCACATTTTATCTGTAAAATATTCTTTAAACTCAGTGTAACCTTCAGCAGTCATCTGATCTTTCTGGAACTTTTTGTTCTTTTTCATCACAGCGACTGTCGTCTGTACACCCTCATCTCTTAAGGCCTTAGCCTCTGTCAGTACAGTGATCATCTTGTCTGCCGGCATATTTTTCTCAACAAGCAGGGCAACCTTACGGGAAGATCCCGGCACCTTGAAACCTCTCTCCATCAGCAGCATGACAATGCGCTCGAAACCGATGGAAAAGCCGCAGGCACAGGTACTCTGACCGGTAAATTTACCGATCATCTCATCGTAACGTCCACCGCCACCTACAGAGCCGCCGAACTCATCCATGGAAATCTCAAAGATCGGACCGGTGTAATAGGACATACCACGTACCAGCGTCGGATCGAAAGCCAGCTTGAACTCGGCTCCCTTGATCTGCTCCACGCTATTCATGATTGTCATTAAATCGTCGGCATACTGGCTGTCTAAAAATCCTTCCAGTTTTTCTTTACAGAAGTTTACACCTGCCGTATCCGGTGTTACCTGCTCAAAAAGCTCCAGATATTTGCTTACGCAGGATTCTTCAAAGCCCTCTTCGATCAGTTCTTTTCTGACACCATCCAGACCGATTTTGTCCATCTTGTCCAGAATAATAAAGACCGTATCGTAGCTTTCCGGTGCAAACCCGCTGTAAGCTGCCATAGCTTTTAAGATACGCCTGTCGTTGATACGGATCGTAAAATTCTTAAAATCCAGCTTTCCAAGAAGCGTCGTGGTGGCACTGATCAGTTCGATCTCTGCCAGGATCGTCGGCTCACCCAGAATATCAATATCACACTGCATAAACTGACGGTAACGTCCTCTCTGCGGACGGTCCGCACGCCATACACTGCCCATCTGCAATGCCTTGAACGGGCTCGGCAGCTCATTGGCATGATTTGCATAATATCTGGACAGCGGCACCGTCAGATCATAACGCAGACCGCCATCTACCAGATCAGCCTCTTCCTTTGCCTCGGCCAGTTTTAATTTCTCGCCACGTTTTAAGATCTTGAAGATCAGTTTTTCATTCTCGC
Organism: uncultured Lachnospiraceae bacterium; assembly: GCA_934394565.1. Lineage (GTDB taxonomy): Bacteria > Bacillota > Clostridia > Lachnospirales > Lachnospiraceae > UBA11957. Next base: position 198,600 of record CAKRQV010000001.1, on the reverse strand, counting down.
CGCCCTGTTTGCTGGACAGGTTCTCAATATGCTCTACACATGGTGTCTCAATAGATGAGAAACCGAACGTTGCATAGGTCTCTTTGATCAGACGGATCATATAATCACGAATGACCATCTCTTCCGGCAGAATATCTTTCATGCCGGTTACCGGTTTTTTCTTTAAAGCCATAGTTTCCTCCTGGAATCTGTATTTATTTCTCACATGCTGTCTGCACAAATCCGGGAAAAAGCTCCCCGAGAAGCGCCGCCTGCGCACTGTCAGGCAGCTTTTGCAGCCACACGATGGGGGTAAGCCCCTCTTCGTGCACCAGTCTCTGAAAAACCAGAAACATCTGCATGTCAAAATTCTTTACTTCTTCAATCATCAGGGCCATCGCCGTATCCCGGTCAAATGCCCTGCGATAGGGTCGATCCGACAAAAGTGCCGCATATACATCACACACCCGCAGAATCCGGGCTCCTTTGGGGATTTCTTCGCCCTGCAGGTTGCGTGGATAGCCGCTGCCGTCATAATTTTCATGATGATACAGCACCATCTGCTGTATATCTTCGGAAAATCCCTGTTGCTTAAGCAACTCACTGCCAAACATCGAATGCATCCGGACATACTTGATCTCATCCACTGTCATAGATTTACCGTCCTCGACATAGCGTCCAAGGCGAATCTTGCCAATATCATGTACAAGCCCGGCAAGACCAAGTGTCTGTACGAAATCCTCATCAAAGCCAAGTTTTCTGGCCAGTGCCATTGCAAAATGACTGACTGTCAGGCCATGGTCAAGCTGTTCCAGCAGGGTATAATCCAGCAGATGTCCTGTCTGCCGACTGTTTTTTATTTCAGCCACTTTTCTATTCCTGCTTTCTTGCGCTCGATCATTTCATCGATTCGCTGAATGTAATGTTCTACGGATTTGACATTTTCCACACGCTCGATACGGGCACCGTGGTCAAAGACAAACTTTGTCGATGCTCCTGCACCGCAGGCAATGATGGACTGCTTTTCTTCCATAATCAGTATATTGTATATTCCTGCTTTGTCAACCTTTGCATAACCCACATTTTCAAAATTTCCGGCGATGTTTTTCTGACGGTACATGTAATACGGACCCATGCCAAGCTCCATGGCCGTGCGTTCACACAGGCTCATGATCTCCTGGCTGTTTTCAAAAGACATCTCTGTGTATTCGTCCTTGAACAGATTCAGCCGGGTGGCACGTTTCAGCGCAAGAGAGTGCACTGTCAGGCTGTCCGGTGCCAGCTCTTTGACCTTTTCCAGTGTGTGGGTCACCTCCGGATAGCCTTCACCGGGAAGTCCGATGATCAGATCCATGTTGATATTGTCAAAGCCGAGATCTCTGGCGATATGAAATACATCACAGACCTCCTCCACCGTATGTTTACGCCCGATCAGTTCGAGCGTCTTCTGGTTCATGGTCTGCGGATTGATGGAAATCCTTGTCACCGGGTACTTTTTCAGTACCGCCAGCTTTTCTGCAGTGATCGTGTCAGGACGTCCTGCCTCCACGGTAAATTCCAGTACATGGGACAGATCAAACTTTGTCGTCACTGCCTGTAACAGACGGTCGGACTGCTCCGGTGTCAGCGTAGTCGGTGTACCACCGCCGATATAGATACTCTGCAGTTTCTTATCCGCAAAGGCCTTTGCCGAAAAGTCCAGCTCTTTGATCAGGGCATCCAGATACTCATCGACTCTCTTTTCCCACTGTTTGAGTGGATGGGAACCAAACGAGCAATACAGACAGATGCTCGGACAGAACGGAATACCGATATACAGGCTGTAGCCATTTTCGTAATCCATTTGCTGTAAAAGTGCCCGCTCCCGGTTGGCGATACTGATCGCCAGAGACGTCTTTTCGTTGCTGACAAAGTAGGTTTTTCGCAGATAGTCTGCTATATCTACGTTTTTCCATCCTTCTTCGAGCAGATGCATCGGGATCTTTGTCGGTCGGATGCCGGTCAGCGTGCCCCAGGGCAATGTCTGCTTTGTATAGTCAGAAAACATGGTATAGACCAGCTGTTTCAGTACATTTTTTGTTTCTTTTCGATCTTTTTCATAGTCTATCTCTGCAGACTGCCTGGCAACGACACTGTCCTTTTCCAGCAATATGGCTGTGATCTTGTCCTTTTCATACACCATCCGCAATAAAATTGAAAAATCCCCGGCAGTTTCTTCACCGGTATAGAAATTTTTCACTTCCGCAGCCGGATAAAAAGCCTTGACCAGGGAATATACGTCGTATTCAAAGTCATGCAGGTTAAATTCTATGCCTATATTAAGCATATGGGTTGTTCCTCTTTTCGTATCCTATTGTGGTGGACTCACCATGTCCCGGAAGTACCTGCGTATCTTCCGAAAGCTCCTCTAAAAGCCGGTGCAGACTCATCCGCATGGCCGCACCGCTTGAACCCGGAAAATCTGTTCTGCCAACGGACATATAAAACAGGGTATCTCCTGAAAACAGAATATCTTCTCCCACCAGCTCATAACAGCAGCCCCCCGGCGTATGTCCCGGTGTGTGAAGCACACGGATCGTAAACCCTGCGATATTAAGCATATCGCCATCCTTCAGCAGATGATCCGCTGTCAGTGTCAGGCTGTCAGCCCATCCTCCTGAAAGATTTAAGGCCGGGGATGACAAAAGCTCTTTTTCATGTTCTTCGGCATATACCGGTATCTCGTAACGTTTTCGCAGGGCATCTGCCGCACCGATATGATCAAAATGGCCATGGGTCAGAAGAATCGCACAGGGCTTTGCCCCCATGGCTGATACAAGACGGATGATCTCGTCCGCATCATCTGCCGGATCAACAATAAATGCTTCCTTTGTTTCGGCATGCATACAGACATAGACATTTGTAGATACCATGCCAAGCACTCTCTGTTGTATGATTGCATTTTTCATCTGTATTCCTCCTTATCATGACCCTGTCGTTCTCTTGACATCCAGCACACTCTCCACCTGACGGACCTTCTCGATCAGGTAATTGAGTTCTTCGATACTGTGCACATCAAAGCTCATCGAGATTGTCGCTGTTCCCTGCTTACTCGTACGCACATTCATGGAAGCCAGATCTATCTGTTTCTCGGTAAACAGTCTGGAGATATCCACCACCAGACCGGTTCTGTTATTGGCATATACGGTGATATCTGCCGTGAACAACTGACCGTTTGTCTCCTCCGGCTGCCATTCCGCCTCGATCATCCGCTCTCTGTCTATACCGTCCATATTCAGGACATTCACACAGTCTGTACGGTGGATCGTCACACCACGTCCTCTCGTGACAAAGCCAACAATCTCATCACCGGGAATCGGATTGCAGCATTTGGCGAAACGCACACTGACATCATGGCTTCCTTTGACCATGATCGCGCCTTTGTGCTTGCCGGTTTTTGCGCTGTCCTTATCCTCGGACATACTCTTTAAAACGTCCTGATCTGTCAGAAGCTGCGCATGGTCTTTATCATAAGACTCTATCAGTTTATTCAGGATCTGTCCTTCTTTCAGGCCGCCGTGTCCGATCGCTGCCAGCACAGAATCCCAGTCACGGAAACCGTATTTACGCAGTACAGCTTCAATATACTGTGGTTTTGTATATTCACCAAGGACTTTGCCTTTCATCTTGGCGTAATTATTTAACAGCTCCTTGCCCTTGACGATATTGTCTTCTTTCAGTTCCTGCTTGAACCACTGGTTGATCTTGTTACGGGCCTGTGTACTCTTTACGATCTTTAACCAGTCCCGGCTCGGACCTTTGGAATTCTGGCTTGTCAGGATCTCTATCCGGTCACCGTTCTGGATCTGGTACTCGATGGGCACCAGCTTGCCATTAACCCGGGCACCGACCATCTTGTTACCGACGGCACTGTGTATACTGTAGGCAAAATCTATCGTCGTGGATCCACTTGGCAGAGTCTTGACATCACCTGCCGGGCTGAAACAGTATACATTATCTGCAAAAAGGTTTAGGTCACTCTTTAACAGCTTTAAGAATTCTTTATTATCAGACATATCCTGCTGCCATTCGAGGATCTGTCTGAGCCAGCTTAATTTTGCCTCTTCCTGATTGCCCTGTACCTTCTTGCCATCGGATGCTTCCTTATATTTCCAGTGGGCAGCGATACCGTACTCAGCCGTCCGGTGCATCTCATAGGTACGGATCTGGATCTCAAACGGCTGGCCGTTTGGTCCGATCAGTGTCGTATGCAGCGACTGGTACATATTGGGTTTTGGCATGGCGATATAGTCTTTAAAACGTCCCGGGATCGGTTTATACATCTCATGGATCACACCGAGAGCCGCATAACAGTCCTTGACCGTCTCCACGATGATACGCACGGCAAACAGGTCGTAAATCTGATCGAGCGTCTTGTCCTGGTTGACCATCTTCTTATAAATACTGAAAAAATGTTTGGCACGTCCCTCCACCTGTGCCTCGATGTGGGCATTTTTCAGATGGGCGCTGACCTCTTCCACGATACCATTGACAAACTTTTCCCGTTCACTCTTTCTGAGGGCAATCTTTTCCACCAGATCATAGTACACTTCCGGTTTCAGATATTTTAAAGAGAGATCATCGAGCTCGGTCTTGATCTTTGAAATACCCAGACGCTGCGCCAGTGGGGAATAGATGTCCATCGTCTCACGGGCTTTTTCCTTCTGCTTTTCGGGACGCATGTATTTGAGCGTACGCATATTGTGCAGACGGTCAGCCAGCTTGATCAGAATGACCCGGATATCCTTGGCCATGGCCAGAAACATCTTACGCAGATTCTCTGCCTGTACTTCCAGTTTATCCGCAGAATAGCTCAGCTGTCCCAGCTTGGTGACACCATCCACCAAAAGAGCGACCTCCGGTCCGAAGATTTCTGTGATTTCTTCGTCCGTCATGACTGTATCTTCCACGACATCGTGAAGAATACCAGCTACGATCGTCTCCTTATCCATCTCCAGATCTGCCAGAATGATCGCCACGCACAGCGGATGGATGATATATGGTTCCCCGGACTTTCTGAGCTGTCCTTCATGGGCATTTTTTGCAATCTGATAGGCTTTTTCAATCATACTGATATCATCGGAAGGATGATATTTGCGCACACTGGCGATCAGCTCATCATAAAGCTTCTCCGGACTCGTAAAATCGTCCATGGCCTTGACACTTTTTTCTGCCTCTTCGATCTGTTTTTTTCTTTCTTCGGCCGTCAGGTTTTCTGTTCCCATTCTCTCTCTTCTCCGTCAGATGTTTTTCGTACTGCTGTTTCTGGATCTACATCAAGGTGTACGGCTATCGCAAACTGTACACTTCCACAGTACGTTATCTTTATTTCCCATCGTAACAGATTACACTCTCCACGTCATAGCCTTTGAGCTTTTCTCTGCCCTTTAATCCTGCCAGTTCCATAAGGAAAGCAATCTTTACAACCTTGCCACCCAGTTCCTCTACCAGCTTAACAGCGGCGGATACTGTACCGCCTGTAGCGATCAGATCATCGATCACAGCAACCGTCTGTCCCGGTTTGATGGAATCCTTGTGCATCTCGATCGTTGCACTGCCGTATTCCAGATCGTAGCTCATCTCTACTGTCTCTCTCGGCAGTTTGCCTTTCTTACGCACCAGTACAAACGGCTTGTGCAGATTATAGGCCAGCGGCATACCGAAAATAAACCCTCTGGACTCCAGCCCAACGATCACGTCCGGATCAGCGTCTTTAATCTTTTCTTCGAGCAGGTCAATCGCCAGCTGTAAGCCATCGGCATCCTGCAGTACTGAGGTAATATCACGGAAAATAATTCCCGGTTCCGGAAAATCCGGAATACTGGTTACATATTCTTCTATATTTTTTTTCATCTTATTATCCCCCTGGAATCTAAAGCTCTGTCAGACAGCATTTTCTTTTTTGAAAAAGTCCTCTGTCTGCCTGCATATTCGCAGTAATATCATAAATTTCAGTATAGCATCGTCCTGTTTTTTTGACAAGTTTTTTGCCGGGTTCAAATCCGAATTGACACTACTGTCCCATACCCAGTATACAGGATCCCTTTTTTAACAATACCCATTGATACGAAACTGGATCGATGTCACGCCGCGGAAAGTATTAAACTGAGGAGAATACAGAATCGACATTCTGTCACGCCCCTCGAGCCAGTGATACAGCACATCCCCCTCGTTAAAGCACACCGCATCTGTCTCAAAATAATCCTGTGTCCGTATCCGTACAAACAGCGTCTTTTTATTGGATCCGGCCAGTCGCTTTCTGAGCACCTGCACATTCTTCTCCGCAAATACCGGACGGGCATTTCCCCGGCCAAAGGGTTCCAGCATGGAAAACTCTTCCAGAAGTGCCGGTGTCACATACGACAACGGCATTGGCACATCGATACGGATCTTTTCTGTCAGATCTTCCTCCGAAAGTCCGCAGTTATCATTTAACTTCCGCCGAAAAGCTTCCAGATTCTCTTTTTTCAAGGAAATTCCCGCTGCCATTTTATGACCGCCAAAGCGTTCCAGAAGCTCACTGCATCCGGCCAGATGACTGTACATATCGTACTCCTCAATCGACCGTCCCGAACCCTTCAGTCCTTCCCTGGCATCGGTCAGTACATATACCGGACGATAATATCTTTCCCGGATACGCCCGGCAATAATCCCGGCAATGCTCTCATGACAGTCCGGCAAATATACAACCAGCACCCGGTCGTTTTTCAGTTCCCCGGTCTCAATCAGCACCTGCGCCTCGCGCACACCCTGTTCGGTCATGGCCTTACGGCTGTCATTTAAAGATACCAGCTGTCCTGCAATCGCTTCCGCCTCCAAAGCATCCTCCGTCACCAACAGCCTGAGGGCCAGCTCAGCCGTATCCAGACGGCCGCTCGCATTCAGACAGGGACCCAGAATAAAACCGATCTGATAGGATGCGACATTCTCCGGTGCTATGCCTGTCGCTTTCATCAATGCCAGAAGCCCGGGATTTTTCAGATTTTTAAACATTTTCAGGCCTTCCCGCACCAGAATCCGGTTTTCATCCACCAGTTCCATGATATCCGTCACGGTTGCCATAGCCGCAAAGGGAATAAACGCCTCACTGCCGCTTTTTTTGGCTCTCCTATACAAAAGCTCGATGAGCTTATATGCTACACCGGCTCCACAGAGCCCCTTGAAGGGATAAGAACAGTCTGCACGGTGCGGATTAACGATGGCATCTGCCGGTGGCAGAACATCGCTTTTTACGCCATCTGTGATCTGCTGTGGCACTTCATGATGATCCGTCAGGATCACTGTCATGCCATATTTTTTTGCCAGTGCGATCTCATCTGCAGCTGAAATACCGTTGTCGCATGTTACGATCGTATCCACACCGGCATCTCTTGCTGCTTCGATCATCGTATCATGCAGGCCATAGCCATCCTGTATCCTGTCCGGGATCACGACGTCTGCCTGGGCACCAAGAGCGGTCAGTCCCTTCAGCAGAATATAACTTGACATGATGCCGTCGCAGTCATAATCTCCCATAATGCGGATTTTTTTATGTTCCTGAATTTTCTGTTCCAGCAAAGAAACCGCCGTTTCCATGTCCTTCATCTGACTGCCATCATACAGATCATCCAGGCTGCCGTACAGGTAACGTTTCATCTCTTCCATTGTTGTCAGATCTTTGTTGCGCAGCAGTCTTGCCGTCACCGGATCTATATGAAATTCTGCGGCAATCGCAGCAAAATCCGCACGTTTTGCCATCACCAGCCATTTTGTCTTCTTCGTTGTCTCCATGTTTCTCTCCATACCAGGAAAAGCAGCACTGTACGCTGACAGTTTTTCCTGTAAACTATACGAAACACACTTTGCGAGTTTCGCATAGCTATCGCGGCAGTCGCCAAGGTCTCGTGCAAGCACGGACTTTGGCTCATTGCTCGCGTAAAAAGGAACTGCCGCAGGCAGCCTTCACTGCATGCGGCAGAACCATATTCTCTGTCTTTATTTTTTCTTTGTTTTCTTTCCTGCCATCGTCTTGATCGTGTACCACAGCGGACCTGTCACGCATACGGAAGAATATGCACCGCAGATGATACCCACCATGATCGGAAGGGCAAATTCACGGATGGAAGATACACCCATGATCCAGAGTATAAATACCATAATGAAGGTTGTCAGGGAAGTATAAATACTTCTGGTCAGGGTCTGGGTGATACTTAAGTTAACCACCTCAGCCAGATCCTTCTTTTTACCAAGACCTGTAGCCAGATTCTCACGGATACGGTCAAAGATAACAATCGTCGCATTGATCGAGTAACCAACGATCGTCAGCATGCAGGCGATAAATGTCGTACCTACGGTTACACGGGATACCGCATAGAAGCCAAGAACAACCAGTACATCATGTAAAAGGGCCAGAACGGCACTGGAGGCAAAGCGGATATCCTTGAAACGGAACCAGATATACAGCAGCATGAAGATAGCTGCTACGATAACGGCAACGATCGCATCGCGGCGCATCTCATTGGATACAGTCGCGGAAATACTCTGGGATGTGATCGTAGATTTATCCACACCAAAATCATTAACCAGCATGTTTTCGAGAGCCTCACGCTCATCTACACTTAATGTTCTGGTCTTGATCGTAACGCCGTTAGAATTAACGACTTTGACACAGGTAACGTCGGCATCCTTTGTGATATCCTCTACCTTCGGATTTACTTCTTTTTCCAGCTGTTCCATGGACATATTTTCATTGAACTCTACTGTAGTAGAAGTACCACCCATAAACTCAAGGCTGTAATTTAAACTCTTGTCTGTGGCTGCTTTGAATCCGCCCATGCCGGCGATCGGTACGAGGATAGCCAGAATCAGAGAAATTGTAAAGAAGATCTTTTTCTTTCCTACAAAATCGATTGTTTTCTGTTCTCTGGCTCTGCCATAGAATTTTTCATCTCTGAATCCGACAGCATAGAAAGCGTTGACGATCAGACGGGAGATGACCAGTGCTGTGAACATAGACAGCACAATACCAAGAGCCAGTGTCATGGCAAAGCCCTGTACACTACCTGTACCCAGGAAGCCAAGAACAGCGGCTGCAATCAGAGTTGTGATATTACCATCAAAGATCGCAGAAAATGCTTTTTGGAAACCGGTCGTGATCGCATTGCGGACAGATTTGCCTGCGGCGATCTCCTCACGGATACGGGCATAAATGATAACGTTGGCATCAACTGCCATACCGATGGACAGGATGATACCTGCGATACCTGGCAGGGTCAATGTCAGATCAAAGGCATTTAACATGACAAGTTCAAGTCCTGTATAGATCAGCAGAGCCAGACCAGCCACAAGACCCGGCAGTGCATACACGATGATCATAAAGATGATCACGAGAGCCAGACCGATACCACCTGCGATCAGACTGGTATGGATGGCGCTGCTGCCCAGTGTGGCACCGACAACCTGAGAACTGATTTCATGCAGAGTCAGTGTCAGGGAGCCGATACGCAGCGTCGTAGCCAGTGCTTTGGCATCCTCGATACTGTTGGCACCCTCGATGACAGCTTTACCGGCTGTGATTACGGAGTTTACACTCGGTACGCTGACAAATTCATTGTCATAGTAGATACCGATAGTTTCGTTGTTTTTATAGGCACGCTCGGTAGCTTCCGCAAAAGCCTTTGTACCCTCGGAATCAAACTCCAGCTCTGTGACATATTTGCCATTTCCGGAATTATCCTGCTGTACACCGCCCTGGGCGTTGGTAACAGAAGAACCCTCGAGTACGATACAGTTCTTTTCTTTCAGCTCATCAATCGTATACTTCAGTTCATATTTACCTGTGGAAGAATTGTAGCTGTAGCAGGCATTGCCGTCATCATCCGTCTGGCGGATGAAGTACAGCGTACCCGGTGTACCCAGCTCTTCCAGAATCTTATTGGCATCTGTAACGCCCGGAATCTCAACTGTAATACGGTTGGTACCCTCTTTGTAAACTTTTGCTTCCTCACTGTAGCTCATAACACGCTGCTGCAGCTTGTACACGGTGTCGTCCATATCCTCTGTGGACGGCATATCCTCGTCTGCCGCATAGGTGATGCTGACACCGCCGGCCAGATCCAGACCGGTGATGATGTTTCGTGCAGAACCTGTTCCTGTCGGTCCGAAGCCAACTGCGGATGTAAAAGCCAGCAGTGCGATCAGAACAACAGTGAGAACCAGGACTGCAATTCCCTGTTTTTTCTTCATGATACTATCCTTTCTCTTAGTCTGCCAGAGCAGCTTTGATCATTAATGCACACTCGATACGTTTTCTCTGCAGTTTGCAGCCAATCTCATAGGCGCCATTGATGGAGCCGGTGAAATTATAGGCATTGGCTGCGCATCCGCCACTGCAGTAGAAACGGGAGAAGCACTTTTTACAGTCTTCTTTTGCGTATACGTTGCAATGTTTGAAGGTATTGACGATATCTTTCTTTACAACTCCCTCATCTACGTTGCCCAGAAGAAAATCCTCGTTTCCTACAAACTGATGGCAGGGATACAGATCTCCCCACGGTGTGACAGCCAGATACTCCGTACCGGAACCACAGCCGGACAGTCTCTTATATACGCAGGGTCCGCCGGTCAGATCGATCATAAAGTGGAAGAAATTGAATCCTCTGCCTTCTTTTTCTCTCTTGATCATCTCTTTTGCCAGCAGATCGTACTGTTCACAGATCATCGGGATATCTTCTTCGCGGATCGCATAATCCGCTTCCGGCGGAGCCACAACAGGCTCAATGGAGATCTGTTTAAATCCCATATCCGCAAGACTTAAGACATCCTTTGCAAAGTCCAGATTATAATGGGTAAATGTACCTCGTACATAGTAATTTGTCTGGTTACGGCTGTCCGCAAATTTCTTAAACTTCGGCATGATCAGATCATAGCTGCCTTTGCCGTTTCTGAACGGACGCATAAAATCATGGACCTCTTTACGGCCATCCACACTCATGACAACATTGGCACATTCCTTATTGGCAAACTCCATGATCTCGTCATTTAACAGGACTCCGTTAGTCGTCAGGGTAAAACGGAACTTTTTATTGTGTGCCTCTTCCTGGCTGCGGCCGTAGGCTACCAAATCCTTTACCACCTGCCAGTTCATCGTCGGCTCACCACCAAAGAAATCCACCTCCAGATTGCGTCTGGAACCGGAATTGGCAATCAGAAAATCCAGTGCTTTCTTACCGACCTCATAGGACATCAAAGCTCTGCGGCCATGATACTCGCCCTCTTCTGCGAAGCAGTAACGACAGGCAAGATTACAGTCGTGGGCGATATGTAAGCACAGTGCCTTTACGACCGTCGGACGGTCAGTGAAATGTTCGATCGCATTTTCGTAGATGTCCTGTGTGAACAGCATCCCCTGTTCCTTTAACTCCAGACATTCCGCCCATGCATCGCGGATATCTGTCTCATCGTAGCTCTCTTTCAGCTCCGCAAGGGTCTGTTCCAGAGTCTTTCCTTCGTCCATGCGGGCTACCGTATCGTAGACCACAGCATCCACCACGTGCACAGATCCACTGTTGACGTCAAGCACGATCGGGATATCATTGTTTTTATACTGATGTATCACGCTAAAACTCCCTTCATGGCAACGAAAAATCGTCCTCTGCGCAGGCGCGAGGACGAACTGCTGCCCTTTTCCCTGGAAGTATATCTATTCCGGGGTATAATCATTGGCATATTATCATATTTTGAGCGTTTTGTAAACCATTTCCCCGTTTTAAAAAGACCGATGCAAAAGCACCGGCCTCTTTAAAAGTCTTATTTCTGCTCACAGGTCTGGTTTCCTACTGTGCAGGATGTCTTACATGCAGACTGGCAGGATGTCTGGCACTCGCCGCAGCCGCCTTTCTTCACAGTATTCTGTAAGCTCTTTGTATTTAAAGTCTTGATGTGTTTCATTGCGAACTCCTCCTGTTGAATTTTTGTTCATTATAGCATAGGGGGCATCCTTTTTAAAGATTTTTTTCGGAAAACCTTGTTTTTCTTTTTAAGGAATCCGGATCTTTCACCCCAGCATACCGCCAATACAGCCGCTGATCAGGCACAGCAGGCCGACCGACAGCCATTTTGCCGGACTTTCCATTTCCCCCGGCACCACCCATACCGCCAGTATAGTCAGTACCAGATAATAGCAAAGCCCTGTACTCATACCCCATAGAAACTTTCTTCTGTCCATCTTATGTCCCATATAAAGGCCGCCAAGAAAGCCAGCTGCAATATAAGTCAATATGAACGCAAGGTTGAAAACTTTCTCTCCCGGATCGCTCTTATACATCCAGAAGGACAGTAAAGCGAGGGAAAGCACCGTCATAAGGCCTGCGATCATCAGGGCTTTTATCATCCGGAATAAAATCGTCAATGGCATCGCATCTTTCATGCTTCTACTATATGAATGTACCGCGGAAAATATCTCTGTTTTTATGTTTCTTCCGGCAATACCGTAAGAGCGCTCTTTAAAATATCGCCAAACTGCTCTGCACACCGCCGGATTTCGCCAAGCACTGTCTCAATACCCTCGGGCGATCGATACCAGTTGTCTGCCGTAATCGTATGTTCGCAGGGGCAGACCAGGATCTCCTGATCCGGAAACAGTAGCTGATAGTACAAAAGGCTGCGTCTGGCATGGCTCGGCTTGCAGCAAAGGATCGCCCGTCTGACCGGATACGCCTTTTTATCCAGCAGTTTTCTGGAAAATATGGCATTTTCATATGTATAGGTTGCCTGCTCCTCCAGCCAGATATCTTCGGCCGCCACTCCGTTTTTTTCAAGCACCGCCGCCAGAAACTGTGCCTCCGTCGCATAGCTGCCCGGATATGCCGAAAGCTCTGCCTCTGGGATCACAAGCCCTTCTTCACAGATACTGTACCTGCCGGACACCAGAATCTTCGGTGCAAAGCCCTCCCGGTACAGCGCTGCCGCCTTTTCCCCCAGCGCCGCCACAGGGCTGCCCGGGATCAGCAGGATATCCGCCCTGACAGGCGCATCCTCCACAAAGATAAAATCTGTATATGTCCGGATCAGCTTACTCCTGTTCATCGGTCATCTCATCCACAATATCCTCAAAAAGCTCTTCGGTATCAGAATCCATACTGTCATCCGGATCTGCTGTATCCGCATCCTCTGCCGCATAGTACTCTTCTTCACTCACATATGTTACCTTTGCCTTTTCGTACAGGAAATCCCGCACCTTTTCGTTCAGCAGGGACTCCGCCATCGTATCGTCCGAATACTCCGCTTCCAGGCTGCTGATATCGTCGTAACCGTACTGGTCTACAACCTGCTGTTTGTATGTATCCAGTTCATCCTGTGTCACAACGATATGTTCCTTTTCAGCAATCGCTTCCACCACAAGTTCCTGCAAAAGCGTATCCTCCACCATGGAGCGCAGGGAATCCTCATCCCCGTCAAAGGCATCCTCGACCGTAATACCGAAGAAATCCTGATAGGACTGATCCAGCTGCTTCAGTGTCTCATCGTACAGCTTCTGCGGATAGCCGTCATTCGTACTGTTGCTGACCACATCCTGCAACAGCTCATCCTTTGCCGAGGACACATAATCCTCGTTAGTACTCTCCAGAGCATCCGCTGCCACATCCTTTTTCATATCCTCGGCGGAATCATAGCCCTGTTCCCTGGCATAGTCATCGGTCAGCTCCGGTATATCGTAGGTGTATACCCGTTTTACCGTAACCTCGTAGGTGTAGCTCTGGGGATCCTCTTCCTCGCCACCATCTACAACGATCGTGCGGGTATCTCCGGCCTTTGTGCCAAGCAGCTGCTTTTCGCCATCCTCATCAAAATATTCATACTGGCCCAGCTGCATCGCCACATCACTGTCCCCGGTCTCATCCACCACCTCGCCGTTCTGGGTACAGGTATAGGAAATATCCAGATAATCGCCCTCCTCAGACACACGGTCTGTGATTTCACGCTCTGTGGCGTCCTGCTCCAGGGCATCGTCTATGGCACTCTGCGTCTCCTCATCAGTCAGCCCGGTCTTTTCCCGGATCTGCTGGACTTCCAGTCCGGTGTAAGTGCCCAGCGTCACATAATCACTGGCCTTATAGTCCTTTGCTGCTACATTTTCACTCTGACTGCCACAGGCCGTCATGCTCACAGCGGCCAGAGCCGCTGCTGCAAGTACTAGCTTTTTCTTCATATTATATAAAATCCTTTCTGTGCATGTGTTTTTTTCTGCCGTTATCATACCATGTGATGTCCACTTTGCCCAATGCTTTTTTCTGAACATTGTGTGTTCAGCCAAGTATCCGGGTCACATAGCCCCGGCTTTTTAACACCCGCTCCATAAGCACAGCATTGTCAAGCTCCTGATATCGGCCAATGCACACACTGTAACGTCCATCCTTTCTTTCGATACTGGAGGGAAACCCCTGTTCCACCGCCCGTCTGGCCTCTTCCGTGGCCGTCTTTCGTTCTGTAGTCCGCGCAATTTCCACCCTGTAAAAGCTGTCTGTGCCGGAAGCTGCCATCCCCGGCTCCAGCGATCCCTGCACAGCATCTGCCAGTGCTCCGACCACCTGCGTGAAATTTTCTTCCAGGAGCTTCGTATCCTCCGGCTGGTTGATAAATCCAATCTCTGCCAGCACCGCCGGCATCTTTGTCTTTCGCAGAACAATGATCCCCGGCCGCTCGCTGACGCCAATCTCTTCAAACCCCACCAGTCCCAGTGCTCCGACAATATTATCAGCCAATTCCAGTGCCAGCCCTTCCTTTTTATATACCAGCGCCTCTACCCCGGCATATTCTGCGGGATTTGGTGAGGAATTCCTGTGAATACTTAAGAAAGCATCCGCACCGGTTTCATTGGCGATCTCTGCCTTTTCAAAGGGTGTCTGAAAGACATCTGTCGTCCGGGTATAATATACCTCGATCCCCCGGTCCTCCAGCTCCTGCCCAAGAGCCAGCACAATCCGCAGATTGTCATTTTTCTCGATCTGATCCTCATATACCGCACCATTATCTCTGCCGCCGTGGCCGGCATCCAGAACTATACTCTTTGCCATAGTCTGCGCTCCTTACACCTTTATGACAGTATATGATGGATTTGCCGCTTGTGTCCTGCCGGTAATACTGCTAAGATAAAGCCATACGAAAGAGGAAATGGAGTTTCGCCATGTATCATATTATTTTCAATCCCAAAAGCAAGGGCTCCCGGGGGAAGGATGTCTGCCGCATTGTACTGGCACAGTTAAAGGTCCGTTCTCTGCCCTTTATCTTACATACCACAGACCATCCCCGCCATGCCGAGGAGCTGACCAGAGAGCTGACCAGTCAGAATAAGCCCTGCACGCTTTTGATCATCGGTGGCGATGGTACATTAAACGAGGTCATCAACGGCATCGTTGATCCTGCTCTTGTCACTCTGGGACTGATCCCCTCCGGCTCCGGCAACGACTTTGCCAGAGCCATGAAAATCCCCAGAGACCCGGGGAAGGCACTGGAACTGATTCTTCACCAAAACCCCGTGCCTGTCCACTACGGTCATATGAGTGCCGGACGCCATAAACGACGCTTTATGATCAGCTGCGGAGCCGGTTTTGACAGCGAGGTCTGTCGTGCCGTGCATTACTCGAAATTAAAAAAGCTCTTTAACCGCATCTTTCTTGGCAATCTCGTCTATGGCTTTATCTCGGTCAGAAAGCTTTTGTTTCGTACCCTGTTTTCTGCAGAAGTATCCTGTGACAGCGGCGAGACTTCATTGTCCTTTAAAGATATTACGTTTATCACCGCCTTTAACAGTGCCTACGAGGGTGGCGGTTTTAAATTCTGTCCCCCGGCAGATCCGAAAAAGGACGGTCTGCAGCTGTTTTGCATCCACGATCTGCCCCTGTACCGGATCCCCCTGCTCTTTCCTCTGGCCCACGCCGGACGACATCTTGCTTTCACACAGTATATCGCTTTACAGGAAGCCAAAAAGGCAGTATTGCGTTTTTCTGCACCGGCCTGCATCCATACGGACGGTGAAGTCTGGGGCTTCTTTGATCAGCTCACGGTGGAAAGCTCTGCAGATACAGTAGATATGTATCTGCCGTAACCTGTTTTTTGAAGACAAAACCTTCTGCAGCCAGACTCGCAGATATTCCTCTGCTCAGCTTAGCTTCCGTACAGTCAGCAAATACAGCTGCCATTGCTTTTCTCTTGCAGTAATAAAACATCCGTTCTCCCCGGAACCAGATTCTGTCAGGGAAAACGGATACTTTTTACCATATTCTAGTTAAATCCATAAATCTTCTGTGATAGCTTATATCCGGCTACGGCGATCTTGCGTCCGACTTTGGAGCGCATGTTCATGGCTATGCCGAGAAGGCCGCGGCGCAGGGTCGTGTAAGTCAGCGGATCCTTTTTCTTCATGTATTTCCAAAGCTCATCCTTCATCGCATCAGCATCCTTACTGTCCATACGGATCAGGAGGATCGAGGTAACGGTCGTTACGATACTCAGATAATTCAGCATATATTTGCGCAGCTTGGTATGCTCGTGACTCTGGGCTGCCATACAATCGATCATCAGCTTGTTGACACGGATCTGCTGGTCGATACGGGAGATCATGACAGTCTCATTAACGGACTGATCGCTTCTGCCGATGAAATAATGATAGAAGTCCACATTCATATAGTACATTTTCTTAACGTACGGGAACGGTACGAAGGCAAAAAGATTGTCCACATAAAAGGTGTGCTCCGGCAGATGTAATCCACAGTCACGCAGCACTTGGGTGCGGTACATCAGGGAATGCATCAGGATATAATGGCCAAGACCCATATTCTTTACATCGTTCCAGCCAAAGATGCGGTCCTGCGGCAGGCTGCCGGTATATTTCATAACTTTCTTGTGCTTTGCACCCTCTTTATCATAGATATAATTGCTGATGATGGCATCCGGTTTTTCTTCCATACCGGCAAACTCGCGGAGCTTTGCCAGAAGCTTCGGATACGCTTCCTTATCTACCCAGTCATCGCTGTCCACAACCTTGTAGTACAGACCGGTCGCATGCTCTATACCGGCATTGACCCCGGAGCCATGGCCGCCATTTTCCTTATGGATGACCTTAACGATACCCGGATGCTCTGCTGCCAGACGGTCCGCGATCACTGCGGTATTGTCCTTGGAACCATCATCCACAAGGATGATTTCCACCTCATCCCCGCCCGGAAGCAGGCTTTCCACACAGTGTTCCATATAGCTTTCTGAATTATAGCAGGGTACTGCTACAGTAAGTAATTTCATAAATAACCTCCCATTCCCCGTCTTCGGGGATCTGCTGCCTGGTTTCCCGGACTATTGCCCGGTCTGGTCTCTGCCAGCACCAAGGTGTATATTGACAAACGACGTATAGGCACGAAACGCCGAGGGCAGTGGAAACTGCTGCTGTACTGTATCCGTATCTGCAAACAGCCAGTCACCGGCCTTTTGTTCTTCCAGCGCGGCTACACGGATAAGATAGCCCTTCATCCGCCATTCCACATGGGAAAAAACATGCTTTGCTTCTGCCAGTGGTTCAATATACAGAGGAAGCAGCTGTTTTTCCTGTATATAGTCCAAAACCTCCGTCTCACTGGCATACCCGGCCATTCCCGGAAGTTCATACAGTCCGGCCAGCAGCCCCTTTTCGGGCCGTTTATGCAGGGCGATCCGCTCACCGTCGCGGATGATCAGTACAGTACGCTCTTCGATCCGGCGCTCCTTTGGCTTTTTGCGCACCGGCAAGACCTCGGTAAGTCCTCTTTTTCTGGCCTCACAGGCAAAGACAAGCGGACACTTCTCACAACCGATCTGTCCTTTTGGCAGACAAAGCGACGATCCCAGATCCATAAAGGCCTGATTCAGATCCCCGCTTCTGGTGCGTGGCATCACCTCCGCCAGCTCATTCTGGGCTCTTTTTCGTACTTTGTCTTTCAGGATATCCTCATCACAGGCAGTCAGTCTCGCCCAGATTCTCAGGACATTACCGTCTACCGCGGGGACCGGAATATCCCAGGCAATTGAAGCGATCGCACCTGCCGTGTAGGCTCCGATACCCTGCAGTCCCAGAAGTTTCTCATAATCAGCCGGAAGTGCACCATCATAGCACTCTTCGATCTGCTGCGCTGCTTTTTTCAGATTACGGGCACGATTGTAATAGCCAAGCCCCTCCCAGAGCTTTAACAGCTGGTCGTCCGGGCATACCGCCAGATCGTGCACTGTGGGCAGTGCTGTGATAAAACGGTCAAAATATGGCCGCACAGCTTCCACGCGGGTCTGTTGCAGCATGATCTCCGAGATCCAGATATAGTAAGGATTTTTCTCTGCTCTCCAGGGCAGATTCCTGTGGTATCTGTCATACCAGGAAAGCAGGGGCGTTACGATTTTATCTAACATAGTTCACCTTTCTCATCATGCCATAGTTCATTGAAAAATGCAACCGGATTGCCATGAAGATTCTATGAAGATACGCAAAAATGATCCACCGGATCATTTCTGCATATGCACGGCAACGAAAAAGGGCAGCTGTCTTTTGCTGCCCCTTTTTTTACTGTTCCAGAACAAACTTCTCTATGATCTCTGCCACACCGCTATGGTCGTTATCCCGCTCTGTAACATAGTCAGCACAGGCTTTTACCTGTTCTTCACCGTTACACATGGCCGCACCTACAGCCGCAGTCTGAAGCATGCACAGATCGTTGGCCGCATCTCCGGCCGCCACCGTCTGTGAAAGATCAGCCCCCAGATACCGGCACAGCCAGCGGATAGCTGAGCCTTTGTTCACACCTGCAGGAACATACTCCAGATACTCCTTACAGGAAAAGAACGAATCTGCACGCCCCTGCAGTGCATCGGCATGCTCCCTCTGAAAGCGTTCCAGCTTTTCTCTGTCATTTAAATCAGCCAGCAGGATCTTTGGTGGCTCTTGTGTCAGTGACGACGGAATATCTGCCACCAGCCTGGAATGTCCACCATTGTTCCTGTCATATCTTGTCAGCTCGGGAGTCTGCTTTTCGGCAATCGTTTCTGTACGGCTATAAGCCTGCGCATGGATCTGCCACTTTCTGGTTTCTTCCATCAGATACCGCACCACATCCATCGAAAGAGTCTCCCAACGCAGTACTTCCCCTGTATCGCAACGGATCACGCAACTACCGTTAAATGTGATTGCATAGCAGCCGGGTGTATCAAGCCCCAGCCGTCTGACCTGTAAAAGCATATTGACAGTGGAACGACCGGTGGCCAGCACAATACTGTGACCGGCATTCCGGGCTTTTTCGATCGCTTTGCGGTTTTCGCATGTGATCTCTTTTTTACTGTTCAATAATGTACCGTCCAGATCGGTAAAAAATATCTTTTTCATCGGCATTCTTCTTACTGTTGTTGTTTATTCTTCTGTTGTTGCCTCACCTGCTGCTTCCGGTGCATCCGGCTGCGGAGCCGGAGTCTCTGTCTTTGACGAGGATTCTTCTTTCTTGGAGCTTGATTCGTCCTTTTTCGAAGAAGATTCTTCTTTCTTAGAACTGGATTCGTCCTTCTTTGACGAAGACTCCTCTTTCTTGGAAGAAGACTCATCTTTTTTGGAGGAGGATTCATCCTTCTTCGAACTGGATTCTTCATCCTTTGACGAAGATTCATCCTTCTTCGACGAAGATCCCTCGCCGTCAGAAGTTTTCTTCGGCTCTGCCGGACGCAGAGTCACATCCGTTCTGTAGAAGATTACTATCGGCACTTCCTTGTCGATCAGATCATACAGGGTAGCCGCCTTGCTCTTTGGCAGGTTAATGCAGCCGTGAGATCCACCGTAATTGTAGATCGTACCGCCAAACTTACTGCGCCATGTAGCATCATGGAAGCCATAGCCACCGTGGAACGGCATCCAGTAATTGACATGGGACACATAAGAATACTCGCCGTTTGGCAGTTTCTCACCCTTTAAGTCACGGTCCTTGGTCTTGTAATCGAGCAGGTAAACACCGCTCGGTGTATAACGGTCCTTGGTCATCTTACCGGATACGCAGTCGCTCTCCCAGACAACCTTGCCATTCTTGTAGAAATATACATGCTGAGATGTCAGATCGGCCTCGATATAGGTATCGCCAAAACCACCATTTTCTGTCGTAGACATCTTGCTCTTGTATTCCGGCTCACGCTCTACGGTATCACCGGCCTCGATATTGGCTGTAAGTGCCTTGACCTCAGCGGCCTGATCGATCTTCCATCCGGTATCTACGGTTTTGACCTTGACTACCGTACCGTAGGTGCTCTTAAAGCTCGCTGTGGAGCCTATGGTATCGGTTTCCTCGGCCAGCTCAGCTACATATTCTTTGATCTTCTTTGCAAAAGTATCGTCATCCTTTGTGTAATTGCCATTTTCATCCTTATCAAGCCATTCGACCATCGTCTCGCCGTCGAGTACCTTGTCGCCCTGCGGCAGCTTGTAGGTAATGCTGGCACCAACGTATTTGTTGAGGTTCTCCACCTGGGTGACCAGCTCTGTATCCTCGGAAGTCACTGCAGGTTTGGCATAGGCACCGGTCTCATCAACATTTAACGTTGTCTCACCATTGCTGATGGCTTCGATCACTGCATTTTCCAGTATATCTGCATCCAGCTTATTTCCCTCTTTTTCAGAAACAATCGTAAATTTGCCATCCGCAAACTCCATATAGGCGTCCTCCGGAGCCGTCTGATGGATCGGATCGAGCTCCTCGGATGCATCCAGAATCGCTGCCACCTTGGTCTCATCAAAGGTGGTGGCATTGTCCACAGTATATTCTCTGGTCTCTTTGGACTGTTTGTACCAGTCCATAATGTTCTGTGCAGCCAAAAGGTCCTGAATATCACTGCCATTTTTGTAGGTATAGTCAATGTCACTGCCATCGATCGTCAGCACCTGGCCATTACGGAAATTCACAGTCAGTGCATATTTTTCAACATTTTCTTTAATAATGGTTTCGATTTCCTCGACGGTCTTGTTGCTGCAGTCGATAGAATTGATTGTTGTACCCGGGAAGAATTCGGTCTTATACTGCTGGGCATGGTAAAGATATACGCCGAAGCCTGCTACCGCAACCACCAGAATCACCGACGTAACACCTGCTACGATTGCTACGGTTTTCTGCCCATTCTTCTTTTTCGCTTTCTTTTTTTTCTTCCCGGACGGTTCGGATGGATTGAGCTGTACATCCGTACCCAGAATGGAATCCAGCTCTTTTTCCAGGCTGGAACCATAGGTATTGTCTTTCTTTCTTTTTTTCAATTACATTTCCCCCTGTAATAACCCGCTTATCTATTTCATGTATCTCTTACATTTTTCAGGTCTGCCACTGTCTGTTTTTGACATGGCAGAGCATTTTTTATTATACACGACTCTGTGTCAAAAAAGACACTAATTTTCTTATTTTTTTCTTAAGTTTTTTCGTGGTTTCCACGAGAAGTCATGACTGTTTGTAGAGAGAAAAGCTGCTGTCTGGCTTTGCACCGGACAGCAGCTTTCAAGAGTTGTTGTATTTTATGAATTTTTTATTTTACGGACTATCCTGTTTTTATTTCTGGCGTTTGAAGCCAAACAGGTCACCGAGACTGCTCTGAGTATCCTGGTTCTGGGAATCATTGTCATTTCCTGCATCCGGCTGGCTCTGTCCTCCCTGGCTGTTCTGTGTAGAGGAATCTGACATTACCTGCTTTGCCAGTGTTACCTGCAGGGTGATTTCCTTATAGCCATCCTCGCTGGCTCTCTCCACAACGACCTCTACAGTCTCGCCTGCGGCATAATTCTCCAGCGTGCTGACAAGTGCTTCCTTGCTGCTTACAGACAGTCCGTCAAATTTGGTGATGATATCTCCGGCCTTGATACCGGCTGCCTCTGCGGCACCACCCTGACCGACCTCCTTAACATAGACACCCGACGGCAGATTATACATCTGTGAGGCATCTGAAGAAACATCCAGACAGCTGATACCCAGGTATCCTCTCTTGGCTTCATCGACCTTTGTTCTGGTCTGACGGGTCATCAGATCGTCGAGAATATCTTTTGCCTTGGTGATCGGGATTGCATAGCCCATACCCTCGACCTCTTCTGAGGCATATTTTGCAGAGTTAATGCCGACCAGTTCACCCTTCATATTGAAAAGTGCACCGCCACTGTTGCCCGGGTTGATGGCTGCATCAACCTGGATCAGGGAAGATGTCGTATTATCGATCGTTACCTCACGGTTTAAAGCACTGACAATACCCGTTGTTACTGACTGTCCATAGCCAAGAGCATTACCTATAGCCACAATCTGCTCACCGACCTCCAGATTATCGGAATCTCCCATGGTGGCAATCTTGATCGAACTCTTTGTGGTATCGCTTAAGTCGGACAATTTGACAGCTACTACCGCCAGATCATTGTCCGGATCTGTGCCCTTGATCGCACCCTCATAGACCTGATCTTTGTCGTCGTCGAAGCATACAGAAAGGGTCTGTGCACCGCTGACAACGTGATTGTTGGTGGCAATCAGAAGCTCGTCATCGTTCTGTGCCACGATGATACCGCTGCCGGCACCCTGGGTCTGATAGCTCTGTGTGCCGAAGAAGCTCTGTACCTCTTCAACGGAAGTCGTCGTGATCGCTACAACAGAAGATTTACACTCTTTGGCGATTGCGGAAACGGCTCCGGCCGTATCTGTCGCCGCTGTTGCTGTACCGCTGACTGTATCGGATATCGTGGAGCTTTCCACAGTTTCCGAAGAAGTGTCCGAAGACTCCTGCTGTTCCAGTGTCGTAGATGGAATCTGTGCAGTGCTGGAAGAATGGTTAAATACAGTGGCTGAGGAAACACCCCAGAATACCAGCCCGGCGGTCAGTCCGAATACAGCACCACTGCCGATCAGCTTTACGACCTTTTTACCGCTGCCGCCTTTTTTCTTTTTCGGTGGTTCCGCCGGAGAACCATAGCTGTTATTGTTTCCCGATTCCTGTGAATACCCGTTGTTTACTGGATCTGTATTTTCTGAAAAGCCATAATACATATCGCTCATTTGTATATACCTCCCTGTGTTTCTTTATGCTGTCATACTACAGAGAAAATGTTATGCAGTTTTGTTTGAAATGTGAACGAAGTGTGTTTTTGTCCACATTTTCCAGAGCATCCGGCCGGCGGCTGCTTTATGGACAAAAGGTACCACCGCCGATGCTTTCTTTTATGCTAAGGCAACAAAAGAAATGTCCGTCGTATTTCATGCCTTTTTATCTGCCGGCTGCCAGTCGCACACCAAAGTTGCATATACCTTCTCCTGGGATCCCTGTCTGTCCAGATAGCCTTTCAGACAGATTGGATCTGCGGTTTCATCTTTTTGAAGCATATCCCGATAATACAACCATCCGTCTTTGCCGTCAATCCAGCTTTTTTTATTCACAATAAAAGCTGCATGCCTGTTTGCATCCCCGGCATTAGTGCCTTTAAATTCCACACGTACCCGCAGCCTGCAGCTGCCTTCTCTGTCCGATACGATCCTTGTATCTGCCGCATCCGCCCAGGTCTTTGTTTCCGAAGAAGCCTCCTCTTTGAGAAACACCGGCAACGGACTGTATTCTGTTGGTC
Source organism: uncultured Lachnospiraceae bacterium (assembly GCA_934394565.1). Lineage (GTDB taxonomy): Bacteria > Bacillota > Clostridia > Lachnospirales > Lachnospiraceae > UBA11957. The sequence goes on along the minus strand of CAKRQV010000001.1, from coordinate 174,980 downwards.
TTTCTGCCTCCAGACAGGCATTGATATACAGAAGGATTCCGATTGTGACAAGCATGGCACACTCTTTGCCTTTCACCTTTACCTCCGCCTCTTTCACGTACATAATATATATGAAGCCTGTCCCGGATTATACATGGCTTGTCAAACTTTCAAAAAAAGGCTATACTGTTTTACAGCTTATATTTTACCGGAGGTTTACCATGCAGCTTCGACTCAGGCTCGGCCATACAACAGTGACTTTTCTGGCAGACAGCTTTATTCCGTGGGATGACAGACTGTCTGTTTTTGCTGCACCATCCGACGGTTCTGCTTCTGATTTTATCTATACCGTTACACTGACTGACCGCATCGAAGGCTGTCATGGTACATTGTTGCGCCAGACACGTTTTTTCAGCGTATATGCAGATCGCGGCAGAGAAATCTGGTATTACACTTTCCCGGACGGACAGATTTATGCCTCCTGCAGGGAAGAATCCGACCAGCATTTTACTATTTCGTATCTCCGTGATTTCAAGGAATATCTGTCCGGTAATGCTACGCTGTTTTACCTGTCGGCACTGGAGTACCGTATGATCGTCCGGGGCGATCTGATCCTGCACTCGTCCTTTATTCTGGATCAGGAGAAAGCGATTTTATTTGCCGCACCGTCCGGCACGGGAAAGTCTACCCAGGCCCATCTGTGGCAGGATGTCCGGGGCAGCCGAATCGTCAATGGGGACCGCGCCCTGCTTTCTGTTGTGAACGGACAGTGGTTCGCCTGTGGCTGGCCCATGTCCGGCAGCTCCGGCATCAGCAGCCCCTGCAAGGCACCTGTAGCCGCTGTGGTACTGCTTTCCCAGTCCGTACATAATCACGGCAGCCGTCTTGACGTAGCTGACAGCTTTTCTCAGCTAAAGCAGGAGATCGTACTGCGCCCGTGGTGTCAGCAGGATATTGTCCGTGCCGGTGGACAGCTGCAGAGTTTCTGTAGTCAGGTGCCGGTGTATGCCTATGCCTGCAACAAGGATTCCAGCGCTGTGGATGCATTGTATGCGCTGCTGACAGACAGATTCTGAACATCTTGACATTCGTGCATTTTCCGCCGTATTCCGGAATAACAGATACGGCGGTTTTCTTTTTTTCTTCATTAGCTCCGCTTTTGTCGTTTTTCTTTTATTTTACCTTGCTTCATCTTCTCTTGTCATTTGTTTTATGTGGTTTTTTGTGGTTTCCCCGTGGATTCATGTCTCTTTTTTAACATTTTCTTTACCAAATTCTTAAATATCGAATTGCTATTTGCCCTCATTTATACTATAATACAGTCAGAGTGTTTTTCAGGGTGTACTGCGCCCTGCTTTTCAAAAATAAACTACACAGATGGAGGTACATATGAAGACCTTTTATGATGGCGAAATCGCCAAGAGTCCACGTATCCAGCGTCTGATCGACCACCTGTACGAAAATATGCCGGTGATCGAGGCTGACCGTGCTGTGATCCTGACGGAAAGCTACAAGGCCACCGAGGATGAGCCGATCATTCTCCGCCGTGCCAAAGCTTTTTATGCGATCTGCGAAAAGCTTCCGATGGTCATCCGTCCGGACGAGCTGATCGTCGGCAGCAATACCATCGCTCCCCGCGGATGTCAGGTATTCCCGGAGTATTCTTTCGAGTGGATGGAAGCCGAGTTTGACACCGTAGCTACACGTACAGCCGATCCCTTCTATATCTCCGAAGAGACCAAAAAGACCTTACACGAGGTATACAAATACTGGAAAGGCAAGACCACCAGTGATCTGGCTACCTCTTACATGACAGACGAGACCCTGCTTGCCATGAAACACAATATCTTCACACCGGGCAACTACTTCTACAACGGTATCGGTCATTTCACCGTAAAGTATGAAGAGGTACTGGCCATCGGTTTTGAAGGTATCAAGGCAAAAGCCCAGGCTGCTCTCGATGCGATCGACTGCACCGATCCGGATTACCAGAAACGTGCCACTTTCCTTGAGGCTGTCAAGATCAGCTGTGACGCTGCTATTCTGTATGCTAAGCGTTATGCCCTGCTGGCCCTCAAAGAAGCCAAAGAGTGCTCCGACCCTGCCAGACAGCGTGAGCTGTTGCAGATTGCAGAGAACTGTGCACAGGTTCCGGCCAAGCCGGCCCAGAGCTTCTATCAGGCCTGCCAGTCCTTCTGGTTTGTACAGGAGCTTCTGCAGACCGAGTCCAGTGGTCATTCGATCTCTCCGGGACGTTTCGACCAGTATATGTATCCGTATTTCAAAGCTGATTTCGAGGCCGGTAAGGTGACCCGTGAACAGGCTCAGGAATACATGGACTGTATCTGGGTTAAATTAAATGATCTGAACAAATGCCGTGACGCTGCTTCTGCAGAAGGCTTCGCCGGTTACTCCCTGTTCCAGAACCTGATCGCAGGCGGACAGGATGCCGAGGGTATGGACGCCACCAACGACCTCTCCTTTATGTGTATCGAGGCCGCTATGCATGTCCGTCTGCCGCAGCCGTCCTTCTCCGTCCGTGTATGGAACAAGAGCCCGCACGCTTTCCTGATCAAGGCTGCCAAGCTGACCCGTATCGGATCCGGACTTCCGGCATACTATAATGATGAAGTGATCATCCCGGCCATGATGAGCCGTGGTGTTTCCCTTGAGGATGCCCGTACCTACAATATCATCGGCTGCGTAGAGCCGCAGGCCCATGGTAAGACCGATGGCTGGCATGATGCCGCATTCTTCAATATGTGCCGTCCGCTCGAGCTTGTCTTCTCCAATGGTATGGAGGGTGGCGAGCAGGTAGGTCCGCGTACAGGCGAAATTTCCGATTTCCGCACGTTTGATGATTTCTACAATGCATACAAGGAGCAGATGGATTACTTCATCAAGCTGCTGGTCAATGCAGATAACAGTATCGACGTAGCCCATGCCGAGCGTTGTCCGCTGCCGTTCCAGTCCTGTATGATCGATGACTGTATCGGCAAAGGCAAATCTCTGCAGGAGGGTGGTGCGATCTACAACTTCACCGGTCCGCAGGGCTTTGGTATTGCCAACGTAGCCGACTCCCTGATGGCGGTCAAGACTCTGGTGTACGATCAGCATAAGCTGACTCTGGCTGAGTACAAGGATGCCATTGATAATAACTTTGGTCATGGACTTTCTGTACAGAAGTGCACAGAGGTTACCGAAGGAATCATGAAAGAAATGCTGGAGAAGGGTCATCCGGTCGATGTAGCCGATGCTTCCCGTATCTGTCAGGCAGTTTATAAATCCAGTATTGAGAATGCTGATAAAGCACACTATGACAAGATTCTTGAGATGATCAAGGAAGTACCGAAATATGGTAACGATCTGGAAGATGTCGATCTGTTTGCCCGTGATGTGGCCTATACATACACCAAGCCGCTGGAGAAATATAAGAATCCGCGTGGCGGTCAGTATCAGGCAGGTCTGTATCCGGTATCTGCCAATGTTCCGCTGGGTGCCCAGACCGGAGCCACGCCGGATGGCCGTCTGGCCAATACACCGGTAGCCGATGGTGTCGGACCGATGCAGGGCCGCGACAATCAGGGACCGACAGCCACAGCCAACTCCGTATCCCGTCTGGATCATATGATTGCATCCAACGGTACGCTGTTCAACCAGAAGTTCCATCCGTCCGCTCTGGCCGGTCAGGATGGTCTGGAGAAGTTTGTCGAGCTGGTTCGCACCTTCTTTGAGAATAAAGGTATGCATATGCAGTTCAATGTTGTCAGCCGTGAGACTCTGCTGGATGCACAGGCACATCCGGAGAAATACAGAAGTCTGGTTGTCCGCGTTGCAGGTTACAGTGCTCTGTTTACTACGCTGAGCAAGTCCCTGCAGGATGATATCATTAAGAGAACGGTGCAGATGTTCTAAAGCACAGAAATGTAAATCCTCTGCTTCTTTTGGGAAGCAGGGGATTTTTTTTGTAACGGAACTTCTTTCCGCTGTTTTATACTAAATATGCAACCAATAGACAAGATCACTCGTATAGATAGATAAGAACATGTTCTTGCACAAAGGAGGTGAGCCGTTGACAGATGAAAAGATCGTCCGTGGATTAAAGAGGAAAAATACAGATGCTCTGGCGAAATTGATGGAGCAATATGGCAGGTATGTCGCAGGTATTATCGGCCAGCTGTTACAGGGATACGGTACGGCACAGGATGTGGAGGAGTTGATGGCAGATGTTTTTCTGGCAGTATGGAATGCTTCGGACAGGCTTGATCTTACAACGTATTCCAGTCTGAAAGGGTATCTGGGGACGGTAGCCAGAAATAAGGCCAAGGATTTTCTGCGTAAGAAAAAGCTCGCAACGCTGGCATTGGATGACGATATTCTTGTTTTTTCAGATAGCGTGGAAAAAGAGTTTCTGCAAAAGGAACAGCAGACTATTGTAAAAAAAGCTCTTGACCGGCTTTCTGCTGAGGACAGAGATATATTTATCCGCTACTACTATCATTACGAGAAAGTTTCCGATATTGCCCTGCAGATAGCTATGAATGAACAGACGGTCAAAAGCCGTCTGGCCAGAGGGCGTAAATTTCTGAAACGGGTTCTTATGGATGACTATGGATTAAATGAGTGAATGAAGGAGGTTGCTTATGGAAATAAAAATCAGTGATATGATGGATCAGACTGCAGAATGCAACGAAACTCTGACATCTGCCGGCACGGAAGTTGACTTTGACAAAGTAAAACAATCTGTCATGAAAAAAGCACAGACAAAACCGGTACATAAAAAGAGCATTTTCTTTTATGCCCGCACAGCCGCTGCTGTCTTTGCCATTGTGCTAGTTGTAACAGGAACAACGGTTATTGCCAAGGGTCTGCTGCCACTTGGCGGATTAGTGACGAAAGATAATGAAAAAGATATCTCAGAGGAACAGATCTGTGTTTCCGAAGAGATAGTAGATCCGTCTACATCGGAAATCACTGACTGGCCAGGTCAAGATGCTGAACCTGACTCTTCTGTGTGGTACTTTAATCCCTATGATCTCAACGGAGATGGGATTGGATTGGAAGATATGTTTACATTTACATATGCGGTTCAGAATGATCAGTACTTAATTCCAACCTTTTATCTGGATAGCGGTGCTTTTGCCGAATTACGAGATGCCGCCGGCGATGGTCTGCATTTTGCAAAAGGCCAGAAGATTACCATATCTTTCCAGCAGCGAAGTGCCTTAGAGGGCAGCGAAGCAGGAAATCCAAGTGCATCCATCGGATATCTGGTAAATGGAAACTTCACCTGCCTCGAACATATACGTGACAAAGAAGGGGCCATTTCCTTTATTGCTCCGGAAACTGGAAACTATGTCATTTCCTTTGCCGACTGTGGCAGTGATCGTACCGTCTACGAAAACGTTACAGTCACGTCGAGCAAGTAGGAAAATATACGACAAGCATAACCTGAAATCTAACATGGCATGAAGCCAAACAGGAGAAAGGACTTTACCCTTTCTCCTGTTTTGTCATTTTCTAATATTTTCAATACTCTATATTTAACAGATTATTTTTACTGCTTTTTATCGAATATGCATACAAAATCATGTTTTCATTATATTCATCTTTCGTGCACAGAAGCCGGTTTCAGCACCCCCTCCAGATCAAACGCCGGGATAAAGCTCTCCTTGTCCACGCCGCCTTCCTGGATATACACCTTTGTAAAACCAAGCTCCAGCGCAAAATCGACCACCTTTTCGTACTCCCTTTTCGTCACGCTTCTTTCCAGCTCGGGATGCTCCGGGAATTTGCGCAGTGGTGTATACTGGCTCATCAGACTGAGCCATATACGGTCTCCACAGGTTTCCCACAGATACGACAGCACGGCCTTACTGTTCTTCACATGCCCCGGCAGTACCAGATGACGCACCAGCACACCCTTTTTCATGATTCCCCGCTCATCAAATACAGTCTCAGGCTGCTGCAGCACCATCTCCGCCAGCGCATCACAGGCAACAGGAAAATAATCCGCCGCCCGGGAAAGCTCCGCCGCCAGTGCTTGTTCCGCATACTTCATATCCGGCATCCAGATATCCACAAGCCCCTCGAGAAGTTTCAGTGTTTCCACAGACTCATATCCCCCGCAGTTATACGCCACCGGAATCGAAAGTCCCCTCTCCTTCGCCATCACCAGAGCACTCGCGATCGATGCCACCTCATGCGTCGGTGTCACCAGATCAATATTATTGGCTCCCTTTTCCTGTAATTCCAGAAAAATCTCCGAAAGCCTCTCCACCGAAACATACGCTCCATGCGCGCCCCCCGCAATCTCATAATTCTGACAGAACACGCACCGCAGATTACATCCCGTAAAAAACACCGTCCCTGCGCCCTCCGTTCCCGAAAGACAAGGCTCCTCCCAGAAATGCAAAGCCGCCCTCGCCACCGAAAGCTCCCCTGCAGCACCACAAAATCCTCTCTCCCCGGCCACTCTGTCCACACCACACCGCCTCGGACACAATACACAGGAATGCATCATATTTTCTAACTTATCCACATTTTTTTCCATATTTTCCGTTAAAAAGGCTGCTGTATTTTTCAACACAGCAGCCACTGTCCTTATATTAAACTTCTTTGAAAAACTTCTCAAAGATCGGGAACTGATCAAACGTAGCAAAGTAATCCCTCGGTGTCTCCGCTCTACGGATCACCTCAAAACTGCCATCCTCCTTCAGTAATACCTCCGCCGAACGCAGTCTGCCGTTATAGTTATATCCCATCGAGAAGCCGTGTGCCCCTGTATCATGGATAAACAGCACATCCCCGTTCTTGATTTCCGGCAGCATACGATCCACAGCAAACTTATCGTTATTCTCACACAGAGAGCCCGTCACATCATATTTGTGGTCACACGGTGCATCCTCCTTGCCCATGACCGTAATATGATGATAAGCCCCATACATTGCCGGACGCATCAGATTGGCAGCACAGGCATCCACACCGATGTACTCTTTGTGTGTATGCTTTGCATGGATCGCTGTTGTTACCAGACCACCGTAAGGGCCTGTCATGAAACGTCCCATCTCCGTATAGATAGCCACATCACCCATACCTGCCGGTACAAGGATCTCCTCATATACCTTGCGGACACCCTCACCGATGGCAATGATATCGTTCGGCTCCTGATCCGGCTTGTACGGAATACCCACACCACCGGACAGATTGATAAAGGACAGCTTCACACCGGTCTTTTCCTTAATCTCAACAGCTGTCTCAAACAGCTGCTTTGCCAGCTGCGGATAATATTCATTGGTTACGGTATTGCTGGCCAGGAAGGCATGCATACCAAACTCTTCGCAGCCTTTTGCTTTCAGAATACGATAAGCTTCAAAAATCTGCTCTGTTGTCATACCATATTTAGCATCGCCCGGATTATCCATGATCCCATTGCTCATCTTGAATACTCCACCCGGATTGTAACGGCAGCTGATCTTCTTCGGCAGATCGCCGGTTACTTTTTCCAGAAAATCGATATGAGTAATATCGTCCAGATTGATGATCGCATTGACCTTTCTTGCATACTGGAACTCTTCAGCCGGTGTATCGTTGGAGGAGAACATAATATCGTCTCCCACAGCACCTATAGCCTGGGACAGCATCAGCTCTGTCAGGGAAGAGCAGTCACAGCCACAGCCATATTCACGCATGATGTCAATCAGGAACGGATTCGGGCAGGCTTTTACTGCGTAATACTCTTTATATCCAGGATTCCATGCAAAAGCCTTTTTGATGGCTTCGCAATTCTTACGGATACCTGCTTCATCATAGATATGGAACGGTGTCGGAACTTCACGGATAATCTCTTCGAGCTTCTCCCTGGTGACAAATGGTACTTTTTTCATAATTTTCTCCTCTTTTGCTGGTTGCCTGGTTGCCTGGTTGCCTTTTATCAATATTTACAGTTTTCACCATAAACGAAAATAACATTTTTATTGTTCTGGATGGATATTCTCTGAATAACATCTATTCTTCGTTCTGGACAAACAATTTATTCTACATGTTTGTGCGTAAACAAATGATCCTGACAATATTCATAATTACCCTTGCAGCGGGAACAGTATCGAAATTCCAGATTTGGATCATCAAGCTCTGTACGGCCACACACTGCACAGCGGTGTATCGGTCCGTTACCACGGGCAGCATTGCCCATATTGACCGCTTTTTTAAACTGCTGCTTTCTGTGGATCTCCCGCGGATCAACACGCCGGTAATTTCTCGTCATCAGGAAATAGATCAGCACATTCATCAGTGAGCATACTATTACGATACGCGTTGCAAAATTCCCCCTGACCATATCATAAAGCAAATATGCCAGATCCAGCCACGCCAGATATTTGATCTTCAACGGTATGATAAAATACAGCATGACCTGCATATCCGGATAGGTCATTGCAAACCCGAGGAATATTGACAGACTGATATAGTAAGTAGAGAAAGCTGAACCAAACATTCCAAACGCTACCGGTTGTCCATACATGATCCATAAAATTCCATACAGAATAAAAGCACCGATGACTGTCCAGAGGATACCTCCGAAAATATATACATTATACCGGAAAGTACCCCAGGTATTCTCCAGCGATGTACCGATGGAATAGTAGAAAAACAGCATAATCACCGTGAAAATATTCAGACTTGAGGGCGGTACCAAGAGCCAGCTCACCAGACGCCAGATCTGGCCATGCAGAATATAATACGGGTCGAGATACAGATACGTGGTCAGATTACCACCTGCAAATTCCAGGATATAGCCCAGAATGTACGTGGCAATGATATACAGTGTCAGATTACGGATCGCCAGATGACCAAACTTTCGTTCCATTTTATTTAACAGTTTCATACAGCCTCCAGATTTTGCTTTGTCAGGCATACCGCAAAACGACCACGTAAGCCATTTTGCCTGTTCTCCTGCGGATTTGCATATATATGCAGCATTTTCACAGATTTTCTAACTTTTATACACTGTCGCAACGTTTTTACCACAATAGAGATATTATACGATTGCCCTCTGGCTTTGTCAATTTTTTTGCGTACGCTTTACATTTTCTATTGTTTTCAGTATACTTTTTAACAGATCATTTATGCATTTTATTTTTATTTAAGAAAGGATTTTAGACCTATGGCAGGTTCATCATTTGGCAATATTTTCCGTATCACAACCTGGGGAGAATCCCACGGCAAAGGTGTCGGTGTCGTCGTTGACGGCTGTCCGGCAGGTCTGCCCCTCACCGAAGCAGATATTCAGCAGTATCTGAACCGACGCAAGCCGGGGCAGAGCCGATTTTCCACTCCACGTAAAGAAGACGATGCCGTGGAAATCCTCTCCGGTATCTTTGAAGGTCGTACCACAGGCACACCGATCTCCATGGTCATATACAATAAAACCCAGCGTTCCCAGGATTATTCTGAGATTGCCTCCTACTACCGGCCCGGCCATGCCGACTATACTTTCGATGAAAAATATGGTTTCCGTGACTACCGCGGTGGAGGACGTTCCTCTGGTCGCGAGACCATCGGCCGCGTAGCCGGTGGAGCTGTAGCTGCAAAGCTCCTCGGTGAGCTCGGCATCCAGCTACAGGCCTATACCAAAACCATCGGACCTGTCACCTGTGAAACTTTCGCCACCGGAGAGATCTGGAACAACAGTCTCTACATGCCCGATGCCGCAGCTGCTGCCCGCGCACAGGACTACTTAAACGCCTGCATGGAACAGAAAGATTCCGTCGGAGGTATTATTGAATGTGCTGTCGATGGTCTTCCTGTCGGCCTTGGCGATCCTGTTTTCGAGAAACTCAGTGCCAACCTTGCCAAAGCCATCTGCTCCATCGGCGCTGTCAAAGGCTTCGAAATCGGTGACGGCTTTGCCGTTTCCGCAGCAAAAGGTTCCACCAACAATGACGCTTTCCATATGACTACAGATGGTACCGTAGAAAAGCTTACCAACCATGCCGGAGGCATACTCGGCGGTATTTCTGATGGCAGCCGCCTCACCTTACGCGCCGCCATCAAACCTACACCGTCCATCGCCTCCGCCCAACACACCGTCAACCGCTTGGGCGAAGACATCACCTGCGAGATCAAAGGCCGCCACGACCCCATCATCGTCCCCCGTGCCGTAGTCGTTGTAGAAACCATGACCTCCCTCGTCATCGCCGACGCCCTCCTTATGGGCATGAGCGCCAAACTGGACAACGTAAAGAAAATCTGGAGCAAATAGCTCAGGCCAACCTCCGACAGATTACAGTGAATCCCTGTAATCTGTTGTTTTTTATAACAAAACTAATAAGTTTTACAAATCAATTCAAATTCTGTCCAGCCACAAGCAGGATAAAAACGGCAGTGGCCGCTCGTTTGCAGGAAAGGGGTAGATATCCTCTGCCAAACGATCAAAGTGCGTTCTTAGCTTTGACGAGATCCACAGCTTACGGAATCTTACGCGCGAGCCCGCTTTTGCGAGCGCGTTAGATGCAGTTAGCTGTTAGCTCGGCAAAGCGTTGCACTTGTTTGGCAGAGGATATCTACCCCTTTTCTGCGGACGAGCGGCCACTGCCGTTTTCATCCGTCCGTCTTTCAAAATTTATTCATCTTCCAGCTTCGTAATCAAAATACAGTTCGGTGTCTCAATCTCCAGCGGTTTTCCCTTCATCATGATCACATCATTCTCATAATCAATCGCAAACGTTGTAATACTGTTCGACTCATGATTCACCACCGCCATATGCTTTCCATCCGGGAATATCATAATATCCTTCGGATATGCTCCACTCGTCGGCAGACAGAACTCCGGTGTCAGCATACCAGTCTCCTGATCGATCTCAAACATCGTCGTTGAATTGATACCCGCCGTCGTACAGAACAGATGCTTTCCGTCCGGTGCCAGCGTGATCGCCTCCGCAGCATCATGCCGCGGATCCACCTCGCCCAGAATCGTACTCACACTCTGGATACGCTCAAAGTAAACATTCTTATCATCACTGGCATAGCGGTATACATCAATCTTTCTGGCCAGCTCACAGATCACATACGCAAATTTACCCGACTTGTCAAACACAAGCTCTCTCGGTCCCGACTCCAGATCACAGCGCAGGATATCCACCAGAAGCAGCTTGTCCTTTGACTTATTGAATTTGTAAACCTTGACCTGATCAATGCCATTATCTACGGCACAGATAAAACGGTTATCCGGCGTCGGAACAACGCAGCTGACACGCGGTCTGAAATTACGCTCTGCGACAGAACCAAGCCCCTTATGGAACACACCGGCTACAACCCGGCCCAGACGGCCGTCCTTATGCGTATGTACGACCGTTACCTTACCGTCATGGTAACCGGCCACGTTCAGATACTGTCCCTCTGCATCCACAGACAGGTAACATCCCCGCATACCATCTATATCTACCTTATTGATCAGCTCCAGATCGCCATCCTTCAGAATGCGAAATACTGCTACACCCTCATCTGCAATCGAATACAGATACTTTTTATTTTTGGACTGTACAACATACGACGAATTGTTGATCGGCACAACCTTACGCTCAACAAGCGTGCCCTCCTCCACATTCACATCACAGATATGAATACCAATACTGCTGCCATGTGTGTATGTCCCCACATACGCTACATATCTTTCGCTCATTCTAAAAGCCCTCCTTGATGCAAAACATAGCTTATAGTTATTTTACCATACCCCATGTAAAATCACAATGTATGCACTCTGAAATGTGCGTGATTTCTGCGGGATTTTCCGCCGTTTTTCTTTGTTTTCCATCGTTTGCCACAAAGCCTCTTCCTGTATGTCTGTTCCATCGGTGCAGATGTACTTACTGTGATCTCCTTACTGTCAGCTTAGTCGTCTGGCCAGCCATGAACGGTGCACCTTCATCGCACCCACCGGGCAGAATTCCTGACAGCAGAAGCAGCGGATACATTTCTTTGTATCGATCACCGGCTTCTTCTCCTGCATATGGATTGCCTTTGCCGGACAGATCTCACGGCATTTCTCACAGCCGATACACGTATTCTTTTCCGGTACGGGCCGGGCTTTCAGAATTCGTCGCACAAAAGGCAGGGCAAACTGCGGCACAACCGACGAAAACTCGATACTGTCTGGCTTTGTGATATTCTGATAATCCGGCACTACATACGGTGCGGGATCTCCTATGATCTGCAGATCTGAAAGCGCCATACTGCCAAGCCCTCTTTCTGCCGCAGCTACGATCGTCGGCACCTGCTCCGGTGAAAGGCCGATCAGATGCGCACACAGAAGATCCAGTCCATAGGGATCTTGGGAAGCCAGTAACGCACCGATGTGCCGCGGTGTACCGCTGGTCGGCCCGTTTCCCTCCATCCCTACAATGGCATCTGTCAGATACAGCACCGGTTTCAGGCACGTATTCAGGTCGATCAGCATATCTGCAAAATCCGTATGCTTTGGAAAGCGGAAATGATACTCTGGCTTCATCGTCCCGGGGATCACCCCAAACATATTTTTTATATTTGCCGACATTGCCATCATACCATGCGTTTTGAGCTTACAGCAGTCGATAATCGCATCTGCCTGTAACAGCCATGAGGTACAGGTAAAGCGGTGCAGCACCTTGCCTTCCGGATGCGTAAGTTCCTGTGAAGATGTATCCATATTCAGTATAGCTCCGGCATCCCGGGCCATAAAAAGCCCCGACAGACGATAATTGTGCCCAAGAGCGTTTTCCGTAAAAAGACCACCCGGAGAATCACCGATGATCACTCTGGCACCCCGTTCCCTTAAAAGCTCCGTCAGCACCGTCAGCACCACAGGATGCGTAACAACCGCCTTTTCCGGGGCTGCAGCCGAAACCAGATTGGTCTTGATGGCAACCGTCATGCCTGACTGCAACCAGTCCAGACCACCTATCTGTTCCAGCAGAGCTTCCATCGCACTTCTTACATGCTTTTTTTCATAATCCGCACAGCCGGTGATTCCCACCGGCAGGTTATTTTTCTCCATATATACCGTACTACTCCATAACCACTGCGCCACAGGAGATCAGCCATGTCCTTGCTTCCTCTGACTCTGTCAGTTCGTTCTTTTTCACAGCCATACTGCCACAGTAACTAACAAGAGCCTCCTTCAGCACATCCATCCGCTCTGTCCGCAGACATACCGGCAGATTCATGCTGGCAATCGTCCCCATCAGCGGTTCTATGCAGGCCACGCTGTTTTCGCCCAGGCTGTCCACATCCACAAACAGCAGATCGCAGTCCTCGGCATCCTCCAGCGCATCAATCAGATCCTCGTATGCCTGCTCTTTCAGACACTCTGCCAGTTCCTCATTTTCCGCTGTGCATCCGGCATAAGAAATCTCTTCTGCTTCTTCCACATTGAAAATACTTCTGGCACTCGTCAGCGCACTGTCATATATATGCGCTGTTTCGCTCTCCTCAACAGCTTTCTCTGCCTCCGCATCCAGCGCTGCATACTGTCCCCGTTTTTTCAAAAGCTCATACACAGCCTGGATCGTAGCCGGTGTCGTACCGCAGCAGCCGCCGATCATGTCTACACCCGCATCCAGCAGTGCATCTGCACATGCCGCATATTTTTCCGGTGTCATGCGGTATACCGTACGGCCATCCTCCTGCTCGGGATGTCCTGCATTAGCCTTGGCGATTACCGGGATATGAACCGCCTGTTTCATCTTCTGCACAGCCAGTCCCATCTGATCCGGTCCCATGGAACAGTTCAGACCCACAGCATCCACGCCCATACGCTCAAGCGTAACCGCAGCCGCGGTAATCTCCGTACCAAGGAAGGTAAAACCATTGGCATCTACAGTAAAAGTAGCCAGCACCGGCAGATCACACACCTCACGGATCGCCAGCACAGCTGCCCGCATTTCCTGCAGGCTGACCATAGTTTCCACAACGAAAAGATCCACTCCGGCCTCATACAGCGCCTTTGCCTGCTCCTTGTAGCCCTCGATAGCCTCGTGGATCGACATCTGACCATTCGGGATCAGCTGTCTTCCGGTCATCGTCATATCTCCGGCGATCAGGGCTTTCCCCTGGGCTGCTTCCCTGCTCAGTTCTACGATCCGGCGGTTGACTTCCTCCACCGGCATCGTCACATGCTTTTCCTCCAGCATAAAGCGGTTGCCGCCAAAGGTCGGCGCGTAGAGAATCTGTGTACCGGCCTCCACATAGGCTTTCTGCAGATCCAGAAGTGCCTGCGGATGCTCGATCAGCCATAACTCCGAGCATACACCTGCCGGCATACCTGCCAGAAGGAAATTACTGCCTGCCGCACCATCTAATAAAAGCACTCTGTTTTTTGCCAGCTGCTGAAATTCTTTTCTGTTCATTACCTTTTCCTTTCTTCAGAAAAAGGGAGCTTATCAAAGCTCCCCCTGCTTTTTCCTGTATATCCATATCGGATCCATCGGATCGATTTTCGTTGTCTTAGCATATAAAAGAGAACTCCAGTGGAGGTTTCTTTTATTGTCTGCCTTTATTCCGGATAAACCAGACGATCCTCGCCAATACCGTCCAGTACCTCCGCATAGTACTTTCCGGCGAGATATTTCGCCATATTCAGGTTCATATCCAGATAGTTGCCGCAGTCCTTCGGAGAAGCGCCCGGCACTTCACCCTCAAAGTCCCGGATAAAGATGTACATCCGCTGTACCAGATCCACGATGTCCTTTGATGAAAGATCCCCGGCCATCAGAAGATAAAAACCGGTACGACAGCCCATCGGTCCGAAATAGATGATCTTGTCTGCAATATCCGGATCGTTTCTCAAAAACGTAGCACCCAGATGCTCGATCGTATGCACCTCGGCGGTATTCATGACCGGCTCCTCGTTCGGGGATGTCATACGCAGGTCAAAGGTGGTAATACATTCATCGCCAACATAATCCTTGCGGGACACATAGATGCCCGGCTGCAGCTTAATATGATCTATCGTAAAGCTTGCAATTTTTTTCATAGGTTCAGATTCTCCTTTTTCTCTTTTTTACAGATCCACGGTCTGTAGATCCCGGTATTTCGTGCAGCGCCACTGTGTAACGATATAATCAGTCGATCAGTCCCAGATGGCGCAGTCCGTTGCGGATGCCAAAATGGAACATATCTCCCGTCACGTAGTCTGCCATCTCGATCAGCTTCGGCGAGGCATTGCCCATCGCTACCTTTGTATGGACATACTCAAACATCTCAATATCGTTATTACTGTCGCCAAAACAGATCGTATCCTCTTTCGCTATATTCCACAGTCTGCAGGCCACCGCAATGCCGACCGCCTTGGAATACCCTGTGGGCACAAACTCGATCGTTCCTCCGGCGAAACCATCCGACTCATGCACCACGGCATGAAACCACGGCTTCAACTCCTCTATAGCCCGCTTCGCGTCACAGCCGGCAATAGCTTTGGCACTGATCTTATTAATAAACAGCCTGTCCTCATTGCCGCGGATTTTCTTAAATTTCCGACCCAGAATACGGGTAATATCCTCAGCATACCAGTCTACCTCGTTGGTATACTCCTCCGGATCATAATACATATATTCCCGGCCCTCCATGACCGGCACCAGTCCACAGTCCCGCAGAATATGTAACACCTTTTTTGCGTCCTGGCAGGACAGCTCCTGATTATACAATACGATGCCGTCCTTTTCCAGATAAGCACCCGCAGACGCTATAATACCGTCAAATCCGATCCTTTCCAGCGGTTCATCCACCAGCGCACGGCTTCTCCCCGTGCACAGAAAAGCGAGATGACCTTTATCCTGCAGGGCATGGATCGCCGCCTCGGCACTGGCCGGCACACCCTTGATCAGGTGACTGACAGTACCATCCGCATCAAAAAATACGGCCTTTCTTTCCATGAAAATTTCCTCTTTTCCACCTTCGGCCGCAAGATACGTCAGTACAGCATCTCATCGTAGTACGGACACAGATCCGGCGCTTCAGGATCGATCCCCTTTGCTCCTTCACAGTTGATATAACGCACATTCCGGCAGTAGGTATCACAATGCCATTTTTTCGGCATCTTCTTTTTTCTGGTATCTTCTGCTGCTTCCTTCTTTGCTTCCATGGTAGTCCCTCCCTGGTTTACAAGTCAAACAAGCCTACAGTTTTCCTTCTTTATTGTAAGGATTTCCCCCGGATTTGGCAAGCCTTTTTACGCGCAAAAAAGGCTGCCGCATACTAAGCGGCAGCCTTCCCCCCAAATATCTGATTAATCCAGATGATAAACCTCAGTCATATCTGACCAGAACTCGCCTTCCTTACGGTCTTCGAGCGGCTGCATCAGCGGTTTTACGATATCCCACCACTTCTGTGTGGTCGGATCAGCAGCCATTTTTTCCATGTCAGCATCAAAATCATCGCCATCATACTCCATATAGGTGAATAAATAATCACCCAGAGAGTAGATCGAATAATTTTTCAGATGACACTCTTTGATCATTTCGTTGACACCCGGTAACGGATCGGCATGATGTGCAATGTAGGATGCTTTTCCTTCCGGCTTTACTTTGATCATCTGTCCAAATCTTCTTACTTCACCCATTGACTTTTACCCCGGATTATTCGTAAATTTTGTCAGCTTCTTCAAACAGAGCTCTTACATTTGCCGGCGGAACATCCGGCTGCAGAGCTTCATGGCTCGGGGAAAGGATCAGTCCTGTCGGGAAGTATCCTCTCAGCTCTTTAACCTTGGCAGCTACCTGCTCCGGTGTACCGTTCGGCAGCAGATCCTGTGTATCAACACCACCACAGAAGCAAACCTGACCTTCGAATTTAGCTTTCAGGTTAGCCGGATCCATACCAACAGCCAGTGCCTGGATCGGATGGATGATATCTACACCAGCCTCGATCAGAAGCGGGATAGCATCTACGATAGAACCGCAGGAATGGTACATAACCTTAACACCATAGCTGTGGCAGATATCGATCAGTCTCTTGGCACCCGGGATAACGAACTCTTTGATCAGAGCCGGGCTGATCATCAGACCTCTCTGGCTACCCATATCATCACCGATCAGGACAGCATGTACTTTACCCTTTGTAGCCTCAAGGAAGATCTTTAATGCTTTCTCATAGAAAGCTACGATATGATCATCTACATAGTGAACCATCTCCGGCTCAGCAACCATGTTCATCAGGCAGGTCTGCATACCGAAAGCGGCACAGAAATCCTGGAAGTGGCAGGCCCAGAGCATACCCATAACAACTTTATCCTTCGGAGCTTCGTCAACAAGCTGTCTGCACAGCTCCGGATCGATGTATTTTTCCGGATCCGGCCACGGATAGTTAACAGCCTCAACATCCTCCAGATCCTCGCACTGTGCGAAGCATCCGTCAGCTGTCAGTGTACGATGCTCTGTATCTACATTGGAACCGTTCAGGTACCAGTCAAATGCAGCGAAGATAGCGTTGCAGTGCTCTGAATGATACGGGATCTCTACAGCGTAGAAGTCATCACCACAGACTCTTTTCAGATCTTTGATGTTGTCTACACCAAACTCTTTACACAGTCCCGGAACAGCCTCCGGAGTCGGATCACCCATCCAGCATGCCGGTCTGTCTACCGGTTTTCTTTCTACTGTAGCGTAAAAACGTTCAATACTATTCATAATGTAATCTCCTTTCATAAACGGTCTCAGCTGACCGATGTCTTGCTTCCTTATGAGCTTATTATAAGCAACGGTATTCCAAAATGACAGCATGATTTTTTTCTTTATTTAAACGTTTAACCAAAACATTGACTTTTCCTGTTTTCCGTGGCAAACTATAGACAGAATCAAAATACAAACATCCTTTTGTACCTGAAATACCGGACTTTTTTGTCTGACAGTTACCTGCATATAGAAGAATAAAGGAGTTTCTATGGCCACATTAAAAGACGTTGCAAAGCGAGCCGGCGTGTCCATCGCCACCGTCTCCTACTGCATCAATAATTCACATAATTTAAGTCCCGAAACCCGGGCAAAGATCAATAAAGCGATTGCGGAATTAAACTATATTCCCAACTCCCAGGCACGCAATCTGAAGCGCAAAGCTTCCCGGGATATCTGTGCGATTTTCTCCAACATGGAGGACCGCTGCTTCAGCGAATTTCTGAAAGGCATAATCATCCAGTGTGAAACAGCGAATTATTCTTTGAATATTTCCTGTTCCTATAATGATGTAGCCACAGAACAGCAGCTGATCAAAAATGCGATCAGCAAGGGCGTTGCCGGTATTCTCCTTGTGACCTGTCAGCCGGAAAATACAAAGTTTTTCCAGGATACGATCATCAAGCACGACATACCGACCGTATTCCTCGACCGTCTGCCGAGCCGTATCGATGCGATCTACTTTGGATTTGACAATTACAGCTCCGTGCACTATCTGACCCGTCGTCTGATCAACAGCAATTTCCGGGACATCCTGCTGATCTGCGGTCCCGGTAAAGTCTTTACCGATACAGAAGCCTCCACCGCTTTTCAGGAAGTACTGGAGGAAAACGGTATCGACACTGCGGATCGTGTGCTGACCAGTGACGCCACCAAGGAAGGGGCCTTTAAGGTTTCCCTGCAATCCTGGATCAACAATCCACCGCAGGCGATCCTCTCCACTTCCCAGGCGATCTGTCAGGGTGTAATCGAGGCCTGTAAGATCTCGGGGCTTCGCATTCCTGAGGATATCTGCCTGTTATCTCTTGGTGTTGACAACTGGAATACCTCTTCCTTTTACCCGAATATCATCCGTACCTCCCGTCCCGCTTACATGCTGGCCATGCAGGGATGTCAGGCGCTGATCAATCTGATTGAAGGTTCCGAAGAACCGGAAAACCGTTTTCATCTGTTCAGAGACAGTATTCTGGACTACCCTTTACGTCTGCCGATGCCACGCAATCTGAATCTGGAAAAGGCGGATCTGTCTATCGGTACTTTAAACATTGCCTGTACTGAATTACCAACGATGCAGGCGATCGAGGCTGTGAGTCTTGATTTTTATCGCAAATACCATCTGCGACTGCATTTTCACGTCATGAAATTCCATGATCTGTTCGCTGCAATCCAGGAGGATTCCCACAGAAATACACCAATGTATGATGTGTATCTCTACGACAGCTCCTGGTTCCAGTACCTTTTACATACCGGCTGTCTGAAGGATCTGACGGATGACGTCTACACGCTGCCGGAAATGCGCCGCTACTTTGTCGAGCGAAATCTGGAAAACTGCTCCGACGGACAGAAAATCTACGGTTTCCCTGTGGTCGGCGGCACACAGTTTCTCCTGTACCGCCGTGATCTGTTCAGCGACCCGGATCTGTGTCAGGCTTATAAAAGGGATCATCATATTTCCCTGCGTCCACCGGTTACCTGGAAAGAGTTTAATGCAATTGCCCGTTTCTTCACTAAGAAATTTAATCCGGACTCCCCGACAGCTTATGGTACGGCTATCGCTACGGGTTTAAATGAAGAGCTGGCGCTGGAATTTGAGCCACGCCTGTGGAGCCATGGCGGCAGCTTTTTTGATAATCATGGTCATTTCTGCATGAATTCACCACAGAATGCCCGCGCTGTTTCCAATCTTGTGGAGGCACTGCAATATTCGCAGCCGGATCTGTATTCGAATCAGGATGTCTTTGCTGAATTTTCCAAGGGTAATGTGGCTATGATTGTGTCCTTTACTGAGTATGCGGCCCGTATCCAGAGTCAGTCCCATTCAGAGTACCTCTACAAATGCGGCTATGCCATGATTCCAGGTCGCACACCGGTCAATGTTGGCTGGCATTTTGGTGTCTCGCCCAATTGTCAGAAAATGCCCTATATAACACGCTTTTTCCACTGGCTGCATGGACGGCATAATTCCTACTATATGTCAATTTTGAGCGGTGCCTCGGCTCTGGAATATCCGTACAAAAACCACGAGCTGAAAAAACTCTATCCATGGATTGATCTCACCGCAGATGCTATGGAAGTGTGTCGCTCCCGAATCTATCCGTTAAAAACCCAGAACGGCTACCTGCGGCCGAATCAGTTTGAAGCCGCCATGTGTGATGAATTGCGCAAGCTCCCGCAGAGTACCACTGCTGTCTCCCAGTGTCTCGATAATATCCAGCAGAATACGCTGCGTATGATGATCCGCTGATTTTTCATAACAAAACAGACCGCACACTTGTCTTTTTCGACAGTATGCGGTCCGTTTTTACTGTAAAAAGCCACTGACCAGACGGCCAGTGGCTTTAGTTTTTCACTTATGCAGCTTTCTTTTTCTTTGGAAGCTTCAGTGTACTTGTACCATCCATGAAAGTACTGATGATCAGGACGATAACCAGCAGGCCACCGTAGATCATACTTGCATGGTATGTATTCAGGTTACCGAACATGTTAACACCAGATGTGATGATCTGGATGATCAGTACGGAGAAGATGATGTTACCGATCTTACCAACACCGCCGTTCGGGGAGATACCAGCCAGAACGAGCAGAAGGATGATCTTCATAACATAGGATTCACCGTTGTCGGCTTTTGCACAGTTCAGTGTGGAAACCATCAGCATACTACCGATACCACAGAGGATGTCGCCCAGTACGAAAGTACCGATAACCATACCGTCTGTATTGATAGCGGAGAATTTGGCAGCTTTCATGTTTGTACCGCACATGTAAACTTTCTCGCCGTAGGTTGTGTATTTCAGGATCAGAGCACTGATGATGAATACGATGATGAAGATCAGCAACGGGAACGGCAGGAAACCGAACACGTTGGAATGGCCAACCTCGATGTACAGAGCCGGTACAGAAGATACGGTCTTACCACCGGTGATACCTGTGGAAACACCCAGCCATACCATCTGCATGGCGATTGTTGCGATAACAGGCGGGATACCCAGCTTGGAGATCAGCAGACCGTTGATCACACCGCCGATAGCACAGATAATGGAAACAATAATAAATGCCTCAAAAATTACCAGACCGATCTGAGCATTGCTCATACCGTCCTTTACAGCACTTCCCATGAAGGAAACACCAACGATCGTAGCGAAGTTGCCCAGCATAACGAAGGACATATCGATACAGCCGATTAACAGACAGAACATAACACCAAAGGCCATAACACCGAATTCCGGGAACTGCATCACGATACCTTTCCAGGTACCCAGCTGCCAGAATACACCGCCCTTTGTTACGGTGAAGATCAGCAGTACAGCGGCCATAAAGGCAAGCAGTATGGCTGTATATGGATTTTTCTTAAAAAACTCTTTAACTTTCACTTTTCAGCCCTCCTTAACCGTTACGACGTTTTGCCTGGATAGCAGAAATCGTAATACCTACGAGAATGATGATACCGTTGAACAGATCCTGCCAAGCTGTATCAATACCGATCAGCAGCATACTGTTGGATACTACGGTGATCAGACCCATAGCACACATGGTACCGAATACTGTACCTTCACCACCGAAGATGCTGGCACCACCGAGGATAACTGCCGGAATGATGGTCATCTCTTTACCTACCAGAGCCTTCGGAATAGCCTGACTTGTCAGGCAGACACGAAGCATACCGGCAAAACCGGCTACCACACCTACTACAGAGTAGAGGATAAATTTGGTTTTCTTTACATTGTAACCTGCACGCTCTGCGGAAACTTCGTTACCACCGATAGCATACAGGGCACGTCCGAACATGGTCTTGTTCAGGACGAAAGAGGTTACGATACAAAAAGCAATCAGAAACAGGATTGTTACGGACAGATCGTAGCTGACCTGACGCTCACCAACGGTTGTGGTATACGTCATCAGCTTTGCCGTACCAAGGCCTTTGAAACCAACCGGCAGCTTGGATGTGATCTCTTTTAACTGCAGAAGACCCATGGAGATACCGGTAAACAGTGTCTGTGTACCCAGAGTTACCAGCATGGTATCCAGCTTGAAGTTTGCAATGATCAGACCATTGAACATACCCAGCACCAGACCGATCAGCATAGCCAGCAGGAAACCGACTACCGGGTTGGTCGTGCACCATCCATTATTCAGGCAGAGTGTCGTTGCCAGAGAATAAGACAGTGCAGCGATCGCCGGGAAGGAAAGATCAAAACCTCCGGATATCATAACGACCAGACAGCAAAGGGCGAAGATACCATCAGTAACCATAGCTCGTAAAATGGTGAAAATCTTACCCGGTACTAAGAGCTGTCCACCGGATACGATATGAATGACAATACACAAAGCGATCAGAACGATAAAGATATAAAACTCTGTACGCTTTGTCAAACGTTTTAAAGCAGCTTTATCCATTACGCATTCCTCCTTAGCGAATAATCTCAAGAATGTTTTCTTCGGTAATATCCGAGTGATCCATCTCGCCAACAATCTTACCGTCTTTCATGACGATAACACGGTTACAGTTGACAACTACCTCGGAAAGGTCATCGGAGATAATGATAACGGCCAGACCCTCATTGGCCAGTTCGTGTACCAGATGGTGAATATCCTGCTTGGCACCGACATCGACACCAACGGTAGGTCCGTTTAAGATCAGTACATCCAGATCGTTGCTCAGCCACTTGGACAGAACGATCTTCTGCTGGTTACCACCGGACAGTGTAGAGGCAAACTTCCGTACATCATCTGTCTTGATGGCGAATTTCTCTTTCCAGATATTGGCATCATCGATGATATCCTGTTTCTTGATGATACCGAACTTGTTTGAAAGACGTTTTAAGGATGACAGCGTAATATTATCTGCGATCGGCTGCTGCAGACATAAGCCCTCTGTCAGACGATCCTCCGGCACATAACCGATCTTTAATTTCTGTGC
Organism: uncultured Lachnospiraceae bacterium; assembly: GCA_934394565.1. Lineage (GTDB taxonomy): Bacteria > Bacillota > Clostridia > Lachnospirales > Lachnospiraceae > UBA11957. Next base: position 152,165 of record CAKRQV010000001.1, on the reverse strand, counting down.
AGCGATCGGATTGGAAATCTTAACTTCCTTGCCGTTCAGTTTAACTGTACCGCTGGCCACCTTTTCCAGACCAAAGAGTGCTAAAGCCAGCTCTGTACGTCCGGATCCCAGCAGACCTGTGATACCAAGGATCTCACCTTTTTTCAGGTTAAAGGACACATCCTGACATTTCTGATCTTTCAGTGTCAGATGCTCTACCTCAAGAACCGGCTCTTTACTGATGTTCTTCGGTACGAAGTAATCCGGTTTCAGGCGACGGCCTGTCAGGTAATATGTATAATCGTCACGATTCAGTTCTGCAGTCGGACCGGAATATACATTCTGGCCGTTTCTCATGATGCAGACATCATCGGAGATCTCAAAGATTTCTTCTGTTTTATGGCTGATGAACATGATAGCGATACCGCTGTCACGCAGCTGACGAACTGTCTTGAACAGGGCGTCAACTTCTTTTTTGGTCAGGGCCGTTGTCGGCTCATCCATGATGATCAGCTTTGCATTAAAAAGAAGTGCACGACAGATGGCAACCAGCTGTTTGTCAGCGACACTCAGCTCACCCATTCTGGCGTTCAGATCGATATTATAGCCAATTTTAGATAACGCTTCTTTGGCGGTAGCCTCCCAGCGTTTTTTGTTTACCAGTTTTTTACCGGAGGTGATCTCCGAGTTGATAGCCAGATTCTCCATAACCGTCAGGTTCGGGAAAATGGAAAGATCCTGGTAGATAACCTGAATACCCAGCTGAGTAGCTTCAGCCGGAGTGATCTTCGGAATTTCTTTTCCTTCAAATGTAACAGTACCCTCATCTCTGGTGTATACACCGGAAATGATCTTTACTAATGTAGATTTACCACAGCCATTTTCACCGGCCAGACACATAACCTTACCCGGTCTAACTTTAAAATCTACATGGTCCAATGCGTGAACACCCGCAAAAGACTTGCAAATCCCAGACATTTCAAGTAAATATTCTGACATAGACACGCAAACTCCTTCTCTCTAGTTTTCCGCAGCACCTGTCTTTGACAGTTTTCACGGATATCAATTAACCCCTACAGGCCAGCGAAGTTATCCTAAACACTGCAGATACCCTCTTCACCCGCAGAGCATCTGCAATATTTAAGATACATAAGGCAGAGAAGCAAGCTCCTCTGCCTCAGTTTCATTTCATCGTTTGTAAATTTCTCAGATGATCAAATTACAGACCGATCTCGATCCACTGATCGATATTGTCTTTTGTGATGGCGATCTGTCCGTCACCAACGATAACTTTGTCGTTAACTGCGCAGTCTGTATAACCATCAACATTCAGGTTTGCAGTAGCACCGATCTCCTGACCGTTGAACAGCTGTACAGCCAGTTCGCACATAGCTTTTGCAGTAACACCAGCATCCCACAGAGCTACAGAACCAAGTGTTCCGTCAGCGATGTAGTCAGCAACCTCAGACGGCATTGCTACGGAGATAGCGAATACCTGACCTGTCAGACCCATCTCTTTGATGGCACGTGCTGCACCAGGAGCATCGAAGGAACCTGTACCAAGGATACCTTTCAGGTTCGGATATTTCTCAATAGCCTCTTTTGTCTTGTTGTAAGCGATATCAGCATCGGAATCATCTACGATTCTCTCATCCAGATATTTCATGTTCGGGTAAGCTTTCTCAGCCTGTGCGATAGCGGCATCAGCCCAGTTGTTCTGGGATTCCATGGTCAGAGAACCAACCATTGTTACGTACTCGCCTTCCTCGCCCATCTGCTCAGCCAGCTGATCCATCAGGAATGCACCAAGACCTGTCTCATCGAATGCTTCGATATCGTAGTTAACGTTCTGCATACCAGAAGCCTCTGTAGCGATTACGATGATGCCTTTGTCCATAGCCTCTTTACAGATAGCTTCGCAGGCATCCGGATCGTTCGGGCTGAAAAGCAGTGCATCGATCTGTCCCTGGTTTACAAGGTCTGTCATGATCTGAACCTGAGCTGCAGCATCAACTTCTGCCGGTGCCTGATAGTTTACATCAGCGTTCCACTCAAGTACGTTTTTCTTAACGTTGTCCCACCACGGCTGGCCTTCTACTTTACCAACGAAAGCGATACGCGGCATTTCGCCTGTTGCAGCTGCTGTCTCGCCTGTTGCGGAACCAGCTTCGCTTGTTGCGGAACCAGCTTCGCTTGTTGCGCTTTCTTCTGTTGCGCTGGAAGCCGGAGCTGCTGTACTCTCTTCTGCTGCGCTGCTTGTACCTGTGCTTGCCGGAGCCTCAGCTGCGGAAGAGCTGCCGCCACATCCAGCCATCATGGTAGCTACCATAGCTGCACTTAAGACTGTTGCTAAAACTTTCTTTTTCATGTTGTTTCCTCCCTAACATTTGTAGTAAAGTTTTCGCGGTTCAGGACAGACACGCCGGACTGCCCTGCAATGCTTGTATATATAATACCATATCCGACTTTAAAATCCATTTTAAATTGAAATTAAATTTAAACGTTTAACTTTGTTTATAATTAAACATGAAAAGTCCATTGACCTTGCCTTTTTGTGCAAAACGGCAACATCCGCCAAGGCTTCCCATAGCATTTTTCACATAAAAAAGCCCCTGTAACCATGCGGTTTTCCGCACATTTACAGGGGTAAAGGGGAGGATAAGTACTGTTTCTTTTGTACAGTAGCAGTCTGCCCGTATCCTCCGATTTTATACACATTTTGGTTTATACAGATTTTTTCTTTTTGTCGGTAAGCTTTCGCATGGTCTTTCCAAGATGCCGGACGCTGCCAAGCAAATATACCGCCACATACCCAATTATAATTCCGAGCTGGATTTTCGGTACGATTTCATCCATCTTTTCTCTTTTTACTGCCATTTTGATACTTCCTTTCCGCTGCATATACTGTATATTAACAGCACCTGCCAAGGCAACAGCAGTTACAACACAGATTCAGCATCAGACATTCCATACAACAGTTGCCAAAGTTGACATTCGTCGTCTGGTAGCCAAATCCCTCGCCCATATTCTGATACCACTGGGCACCGCCATTTTGCAGCTGGGATAAAAACTGCTGGTACTGCAGATTGCCCGGATCCATCTGTACGGCACGCTGGGCATCCTCCATGGCATTCACCTGATTACCGATACCATAATTGGCCTGTGCCCGCAGAAAATACCAGCGGGCAGGACGCTCCTGTATATTATGAAGAACGTTCATTGCCTCCTGAAACATGCCATTGTGAATATAATTGGCCGCAGCACGCAGCTCGATCGGCCCGTTGTCGTATTCTGCACTCTGACTTTGCTGGCGATAGCCGCCAAACCCGCCAAACCCAAAAGGATCCTGCGCAGACTGGCCGCCGTAGCTGCCCTGTCCATAGCCGCTCGGTCCATAACCACCGGAGGTACCGCGCTCACGCTCTTTGACAATCTGATTATAGGCTTCCTGAATCTCCTTGAACTTTTCTTCGGCCTGTTCTTTGTTCGGATTGTTGATATTGGCATCCGGATGATAGGTACGGCTCAGTTTTCTGTATGCTTTTTTTATTTCATCCATGTCGGCGTTTTGTGAAACACCGAGCACTCTATAGGGATCTGTCACTTTTTCTTTTCCTTTTTATGTTTCATTGTCATCTGATATTTTGACCATATACCACAATACAGGATATTACGCAAAATGTCTACATTTTCCTCAATCGGAAGCTGTTCAAAAGCTCTGGCTGCATCGGAAGCGATCATCAGAAGCAGCTGATGCACCCTGTTATCAAATTCCGGTTCTTTCACCCATATAAAAAATGGATTGTAGTTTCCCTTTTCCAGATCTTTTTCAATATCCTCCCAGGCATCCATCAGATAGATAAATTTCCCCAGCTGAAATCCCAGGCGCCCTAAAATTTCCCGAAAGCTATCTTCTTCCGGGGAAAATATCTCTGCCATCAGTTTTCCTGTCAGGCCTGCTGCCAGATCTACATCCTGACTGTTTGTCGCCTCACAGTTTTTCAGTTCTTTCAGATAGGTCTGTATCGCCTGCATCTGCCGTGGATAGCGGGCAGCTGTCTTTTCAAAAGTCCGCCGCATCCCATGGCTCATCACCAGACCGGACGGTTTTTTTTCGTCTTCCCAGTCATCCAGGTGATCATAATAACAGAGCAACACATTCATGTCTGCGGCATACGCTGTACTTTTTCCTGTGATCACGGGATGTGGTTTTACTGGATGAGGCAGACATCGCTTTTTCCCGCTTTGTGTCTGTCCTTCGTACACACCCTGCAATAAAAGTGCCAGAAATGTCATATCATATGTCAGAGAAAACCGCGATATCTGTCCATGCTGTTTTCTTAATTCTTCGCAGATGCCACAATAATATGCTTTATATGTCCGTTCGTCCTTAATCTTTAATTCATCACGACAGACTGTCAGATATCCAAACATGGGCGTCAACTCTTTTTGACAAATTCTTCACCGCACTTCGGACAGTGAATGGCGATCCGGCCTTTGCCTCTTGGCACACGCACCTTCTGTTTACAGCGCGGACAACGGTAGATCCTGTATACTTTGCTTTCCTCGCGCTTTCTTCGCATATCCTCCATAAAAGCTCCGTGGTTGTAGCGGATCTGCAGGTACCGGTCATTCTCATGACGGCGTCTGGCAAAGTCTCTGGATAAAATACGGTAATAATCATAGATCAGCAGCGCCAGCGCGACCCAGTAAAAAATGCTGATTTTCCGAAACAGCATCGACAGAATCAGGAATACGATGGTTACAATATTTAAAAAACGGCCATACTCATCTATGCCTCTCTCACCGTACCGTCCCTGCATAAATCCGGCATACCAGCTTCGAAACCTTCTCATATTTATCTTCCTCCTGAACGTTATATATATTCTTCTTATATCCCCGGTGGATATACACAGAATAAGAAATCGTCTTTTTCTCTACGTTTACCAGATATACTAAACGTTTTGCAGGTAAAATACAATTTATCCTCCATGAAGTTTTTCTAAAAACTTCATAAACGCCGACGTTTGTCCTGCCTTTCCCAACTGCTGCAGGATATCGTCTCCGGACATAGATACAGTTCACATGTACCCCGCGAACTGTACCTTGTATTCTGCCTTTTTCTACTCTATAATAAAATAGATTTTATTTCCCTGCCAGATATTCCACACATAAACGGAGGTTCTTATGAAAAAAGCAAAACGTTTTCTGGCGCTTGCAGGAGTTGTCCTGCTGGTGTCCATGTATGTACTCACTCTGATCTTTTCCCTGTTTAAAAGCCCTCTCGCAAACATGCTGTTCCGGGCTTCTTTTATGTGCACCTTTATTATCCCGATCTTTATCTACGCCAATATGCTCGTTTTTCAGCATCTGCAGAATAAAAAAGAACGAGAGCAGCTCAAAGATGAAGAAGCATCTTCTGCCAAAGCTTCTTCCACTACAGCAAATGATAATACCAAAAACTGACCGTTTGCAGTGGCTTTACAGACAGGCTGTCTATAACAGTTTCAGGAATTTTTCTGCCGTTTCTTTCAGAAACACATCCAGCCCCTCGGGTGAAAACACCCGCAGGGGTTCTTTTTTCCCTCTGTGTGTGCAAAGCTCTGTCAGTTCCGTCTTCACTATATACAGATCCTGCGCGCTGACCTCTTCTATTCCATCGGCACAGCCGTCTTCCACAGCAGGGATTATAATGCTGTATTCCTGTATAAATCGGCTGTTCATCCGGCTGTAATCGCCATAGTACCAGTCTTTGCTGTAAAAATCATTGACCGGCACAATCTGTCCGGTCCTTTTCAATTTCACCTGACGGATACGGTCCCAGAGCTCTTGTTCATTGCCAGCTTCATCCAGAAAGCAGAAATTGTCCGGCCAGAAGACCTTTACAAAACAATTGTCCAGATGCAGATGTGCCCAGTAGCCCAGCAAAGCCGGTTCATGCAGCCGCTTCTGGTATTTTTTGTAAAACAATTCCAGATCCGGTGCAATTGCCAGCTTATCCAGATCGTTCTCGTTCCAGAAATGAGAGATCTGTTTTTCTTTCTTCCGTTTCGTGTCCGGCAGCAGCAGACCATTCTGAAAAAGGGAGAGTGCTCTCTCCCCTTTTAACAAACCGCTCTGTACCAGATGAGGTTCTAACAGTCTGCCTTCTGCCAGATGCATAATGTATCCGGGCATATCACACTTTTTCCTTTATTGTACCGTTTCTGTAGGCTTTCAAAAGCTCTTCCAGCTCACGGATACGTTCTTTCATTTCCAGACCGTTATCGGTATCGCCGACCAGCAGGCGTCTGTCTGCCTTTTTCACCATAATCCGGTCGGAATGGATGTCCAGCTCCTTTTCGATAGCTTCCTCTGTTGAGGAAAACGGCTCATGTGCCACCAGTGTCATACCGTAGGAATTGTAAATCAGTGTATATCCTGCAATACCCGTCTGTTTCTGGTAGGCTTTGCAAAAACCGCCGTCGATAATCAAAAGCTTGCCACCGCAGCGCACCGGGGATTCTCCCTTTACGAGGCGCACCGGCATATGACCATTGATGATATGGGAGCCTTCACTGTACAGGCCAAATTCCTGCAGAATACGGTCAAGGATCTTTTCATCGTTGATCAGCTGGTAATAGGGATTTTTTACTTCCACATGCGTCTCGGTATCTTTGATAAAGTACCGCTCATACGTTGCCATCTTTTCCTTGCCAAACAGTGGGGAGTCCGGGCTTGACCAGATAAACCACATGATGTCCTGGCCTTTTTTTCGTTCCTCTTTGTCTATGGCAAAAAACCCCTTACGGACATACGATTCCAGCACATCGTACAGCACACGGCCGGAATATTCCTGTCCATATACATTGACTTTCTTAAAACTTCCATCCTTATTCATTGGCACGCAGCCATGATACATCAGATTTCCGTTAAAGACTTTATACAGATTACCCCGGTTTAACAAAAACTGCATATGGGACTGCAGACGGTTACAATTGACAAAAGCAGAGGTCAGACGATCCATGACCTCAGTTTCCTCCGGTGTCAGTGCATACGGGTCTTTTGGATCAATAGTCGGAAAATTAGTATCATTTAATTCATATTCTTTTCCGCCCAGCGTGATCACACCGCGTTCATAGTCTACTTTATCTAACAAAAGCCTGTTTTCCATATGGAATTCCGGACGGCTCATGATCAACTGTCCTTCCAGCTTAAACTGAATGATCGTGATTGCTTTGTGCATCTTGACATTGACACGGTTTTCGCTGTAGCTGTTGGCTTTCTTGCCATGAATGGAAAAGCTTTCACAGGGATCACCCTTATAGGTGTCGATTGCCAGCGTAGCCAACGGCAGGATATTAATACCATAGCCATCCTCCAGAATGTCAAGATTACCATAACGGGCACAGTTGCGGATCACTGTTGCGATGCAGGCCTGCTGGCCGGCTGCGGCTCCCATCCATACGATATCGTGGTTGCCCCACTGAATATCCAGGGAATGATAGCGCATCAGACGGTCCATGATACTCTGGGGTGCCGGTCCTCTGTCGTAGATATCTCCAAGGATATGCAGTCTGTCGACGACAAGACGTTTGATCAGACTGCACAGCGCCTCGATAAACTCTTCGGCACGGCCAATTTCGATGATCGTATTGATGATGGCATCATAATAGGCGCCCTTGTCCGTCACTTCAGCCTTTTCGGTGATCAGTTCCTCTATGACATAGGCAAATTCCTCCGGCAGAGCCTTTCTGACCTTTGAGCGGGTATATTTGGAGGCCACACACTTGCAGACCTCGATCAGCCGGTACAAGGTAATCTTGTACCAGTCGCGGATATGTACTTCTTCTTTTTTGACCCGCGCGATCTTCTGGCGTGGATAGTAGATCAGCGTCGCCAGTGATTTCTTATCAGCATAGCTTAAGGTATGACCGAAAACGTCATTGATCTTCTTTTTTACGGAACCGGAACCGTTGCGGAGTACATGAGAAAAAGCCTCATACTCACCGTGAATATCCGTAATAAAATGTTCCGTACCTTTCGGCAGATTCAGGATAGACTGCAGATTGATGATCTCTGTCGAAGCAGCACCGATGGTCGGATAGATTTCCGCCAGTCTCTGCAGCAGCTTTACCTCCATAGCATTCATGTAAAAATCCCCCTTTATATCATCGCCTCTACGCGGTGAAATCAAACAACGAGATCTGATTGGACTGCGGCAGATTGCCGAACAGTTTCAGATCATCCATCAGCGAAATGACTGTCTTTGACACCTTGGTGCGGTTCTGGAAATCGTCTTTGGACAGAAATGTTCCGTCCATCGCCGCCAGAACCACGGCATCAGCCGCCTTGTCTCCCAGTCCGTCGATCGTATCCAGCGCCGGCATCAGCTTGCCGTCTACGATCTGGAAGCGGTGTGCCTGTGCCTTGTACAGATCAACCGGCACAAACTCAAATCCTCTGGCATACATTTCCTGTACGACACGCATATCACGCAAGGTATCCTGCTCCTTCTTGGACAGAGTATCTTTTCGTTTTTTATAGTCATCCAGATAATATTCCAGACGATCCCGCCCAAGACACATCAGCTCATAGTTAAAAGCCGTGGCACGGATACTGAAGAAAGCCGCATAATATGCCAGCGGCTGAAAAATCTTAAACCAGGCGATACGCCAGGCCATCATTACGTAAGCCGCCGCATGGGCTTTCGGGAACATGTACTTAATCTTTTTGCACGACCAGATGTACCATTCCGGCACATCATGTTCCCGCATGGCCGTTTCCCATTCCGGTTTTAAGCCTTTACCCTTTCGCACACTCTCCATGATCGTAAAGGACTGGGCATTGTCCATGCCCTTGCTGATCAGGTACGTCATGATATCATCTCGGGTACAGATGGCCGTGGAAATCGTACATTTTCCCTCTTTGATCAGTGTCTGGGCATTTCCCAGCCATACATCGGTACCATGGGCCAGTCCGGCAATACGGATCAGGTCCGAAAGCTCAGTCGGCTGTGTATCCAAAAGCATCTGCATGGCAAAATCCGTACCAAACTCCGGCACGCCAAGACAACCTAAGGGACAGCCGCCGATATCATCGGGTGTGATATGCAATGCATCCGTGTTCTGGAACAGCGACATAACTTCTTTGCTGTCCAGCGGAATCTTCTGGGCGTCAAGCCCGGTCAGATCCTCCAGCATACGGATCATTGTCGGATCATCGTGTCCGAGGATATCCAGCTTTAACAGGTTGGAATCGATGGAATGGTAATCAAAGTGTGTAGTTACGATATCTGTGGTCTGATCGTTGGCCGGATGCTGCACCGGGGTGAAGGAGTTAATGTCCTCGCCATAAGGCAGTACAATAATACCGCCGGGGTGCTGGCCTGTCGTCCGGTGTATTCCCGTACAACCGGCGACGATACGGTCGATCTCACAGTTTCTTTTGTGTATTCCCTTTTCTTCATAATAGTTTTTGACATAACCAAAAGCCGTTTTCTCCGCCAGGGTACCGATGGTTCCGGCACGGAATGTCTGCCCGGCGCCAAAGATAACCTCGGTATATTTATGGGCCTTACTCTGGTACTCGCCGGAGAAGTTCAGATCGATATCCGGCTCCTTATCTCCCTTGAACCCAAGGAATGTCTCGAACGGGATATCAAATCCTTCTTTTTTCAGTGGTTTTCCACAGACCGGACAGTCTTTGTCCGGCATATCACAGCCTGATCGACCGGAAAAGCTTTTGACCAGTTCGGAATCAAAGTCGTAATAATGGCAGGATTCACAATAATAATGGGCATGCAGAGGATTTACCTCGGTAATACCGGACATCGTAGCCGCCAGCGATGATCCTACACTGCCACGGGAACCTACCAGATAGCCATCCTCGTTGGATTTCCATACCAGTTTCTGGGCAATGATGTACATAACGGAGTAGCCGTTGGAAATAATGGAATTCAGCTCACGTTCCAGACGTTCTTCCACAATCTTTGGCAATTCTTCACCGTAGATTTCGTGTGCTCTGTTATAACAGATATCCCTGAGCATACCATCGGAATTTTCGATGATCGGCGGGAATTTACCAGAACGCAGCGGACACAGATTGTCGATCATATTGGCAATACGGTTTGTATTGGTCACTACGACTTCCTCGGCCTTGTCCGATCCAAGATAAGCAAATTCTTTTAACATTTCCTCCGTTGTACGAAGATACAGCGGTGCCTGATCGTCAGCGTCGCCAAAGCCCTTGCCTTTCATGATGATCCTGCGATAGATTTCGTCCTGCGGATCCAGAAAATGCACATCGCAGGTCGCCACGACCGGTTTGTGGAACTGCTCGCCCAGCTGCACAATACGGCGATTGTAGTCCTGCAGATCTTCAACAGTATTGGCCGGACTGTCCTCATCTCTAAGCATAAAAGCATTGTTGCCGACCGGCTGAATCTCGAGATAATCGTAAAACTCTACGATCCTTGCAATTTCCTGATCGGAAGCTCCTCTGACCAGTGCCCTGAAAAGCTCGCCTGCCTCACAGGCGGACCCGAGAAACAGTCCCTCCCTGTATTCCATAAATACGCTCTTGGGAATACGGGGACGTCTCGCATAGTAATCCAGATGGGATTTAGAAATCAATCGGTACAGATTCACCCGGCCGGCATCGTTTTTAGCCAGAATGATGGCATGGTATGTCGGCAGTTTTTTCACTGTATCCGGGGATATTTTTCCCTTTTCATTCAACTCATCCAGTGTAAAAATCTCACGTTCTTTGAGCATTTTTACAAATTTTACAAAGATCTCTGCCGTACAGTTGGCATCATCCACCGCTCTGTGATGATTGTCCAGACGAACACCTACCGCTTTTGCCACGGTATCCAGCTTAAAACGATTCAGCCCCGGCAGAAGAAAGCGGGCAATCCCCACAGTATCTGCATAGGTAAATTCACGCGCAATCCCCATATTCTCGCAGTTGCGCATGATAAAGCTCATATCAAAATCGGCATTATGGGCTACCATGACAGCACCCTCGCTGAATTCCAGAAATTTCGGCAGGATTTCTTCAATCGGCAACGCATCCGCCACCATGCCGTCATTGATACCCGTCAGATTCTCGATCCTAAACGGAATCGGGATCTTCGGATTGACAAATTCGGAAAATCTGGCCTTGATCTCGCCTTTTTCCACCCGAACAGCACCGATCTCTATGATCTTATCCTTCACCGGTGAAAATCCGGTCGTCTCTATATCAAAAACAACAAAATCACTGTCCAGCGACTGTCCCTTTGACTGATACACAATATCCTTCAGATCATCCACCAAATAGGCTTCCACACCGTAAATAACCTTGAAGCTGTCATCTGCAATCGCATCATATGTATGGCTGGCCTCCGGAAATGCCTGCACGACACCATGATCCGTCACAGCCAGTGCCGGATGCCCCCAGCCTTTGGCTCTCTTGATGATCGCCGCGGCATCAGATACGCCGTCCATATCACTCATCTTTGTATGACAGTGCAGCTCAACACGCTTCTTTGCCGCATGATCTTCGCGTCCCTCCACAAAGGAAGCGATTGTCTTGATTCCCTGTACACTGGCAATGCTCAGTTCATGATCAAATTTATCAATCGTTGTGCGCCCCTTGACCTTCAGAAAACCACCCTTTTTTAAACGGGCTGTGATCTCCGGCACCTGATCATTTTCCAAAAACATCTTAACCGTGATCGTATCCGTAAAATCCGTGATATTAAACATCAGGATTGTCTTCTCATTCCGGATTTCGCGGGATTCCAGTGTCAGTACCTGTCCGCGGATCGTGACCTCACCCATCTCACCGGAAATCGTCTCGATATCTATGGTCTGCTCCTCCGGATCTCTTCCGTAGATCACATCCGGGTTATCCGACTTTTTGATGGCACGGAAAGAACGTCTCTCTCCGCCCGGACCAGGTACACGGCGTCCCTTGCCAAAGGCAGGCGTTGTGCCGTCCTTTTTCTCCTGCTTTGCGGGTGCTTTCGCACCGGCTTTGTCTGCTTTTTTCTCCGTAGCAAGCTCCGCTGCCTTTTGGCTATTTGCCTTTGCCGCCCGGACATGTTCCAGAAGCCGTCCCACATAGTCGTGGATCTGTTCTTCCTTCTCCCGTTCCCGTTCTTCGCCGGACACCTCTTTGAACGAGCTTTTCAGGGTAAAATCAAGGCCACAGCGCTGGGCAAAGATCTTTTCCAGAATGTCCTCCAGATGTTCATATCTCTCATGGGAGATCACAGCATCCGGCAGCACCATACACATGGTCTTTTCATCGTCGAAGGATATATCGGCATTTTTAAACATGCTGTACAGCACTTTATTATATTTTTCCAGTTCCAGCAGGATACTCGGGCGGTACAGCTCGTAAAAATTCTGTACGTTGTACTGACTGGACAGCTTAAAGTGCTCAATAATATGCACTCTCAGCTTTATGTTGCGAAACAGCTGTTTTTCAATCAGATCTTCCAGCTGGTAGATGTCGGCCTTTGCGATCCACTGGGGGCAGTCCAGATACACACATAACAGCGTATTGTCCGGATTGATCGATACTTTTGTAACCACAGAGATCTCCATCAGATCAGCGATACCTGCCGGAAGCTTCAGATTCGGAAAAACATCTGAAATTTTCTTTTCCATAAATTATTTACTCATTCCATGCCTTTAATTCCCGGTACAGGCAGTCAAGAAGTTCATCCTCCGGCACTTTCCGGACGATCTCCCCGTGTTTGATCAACAGTCCCACGCCTTTTCCTCCGGCGATACCGATATCGGCCTCTTTGGCTTCTCCCGGCCCATTGACAACACAGCCCATAACAGCAACTTTGATATTCAGATCAAATTCCTGTACCATCGTTTCTACTTTATTGGCCAGACCGATCAGGTCGATCTGGGTACGGCCGCAGGTCGGACAGGACACGACCTCAATGCCGGATGTACGAAGATTTAATGTTTTTAAGATCCTCTTTGCTGACTTGATCTCCTCGAGAGGATCTCCGGTCAGGGATACACGGATCGTGTCGCCGATGCCCTGGTACAGGATAATGCCAAGACCTACGGCCGATTTGATATTGCCGGAATAGAGTGTACCGGCCTCTGTAATCCCCACATGAAGAGGATACGGTGTCTTCGCTGCGATCAGCTCGTGAGCCTTTGCGCACATCATGACATCAGAGGACTTGATGCTGATAACCAGATTGTCATAGCCCATGTCTTCGATAATTTTCACCTTGTCCAGGGCACTCTCCACCAGACCTTCGGCTGTCACGCCATGGTATTTTTCCACCAGTTCTTTTTCGAGGGAACCGCTGTTGACACCGACACGGATCGGAATCTGTCTTTCTTTTGCACAGTCCACAACAGCTTTGATGCGCTCTGTACTGCCAATATTCCCCGGATTGATCCGGATCTTGTCTGCACCGTTTTCCATGGCAGCGATTGCCAGCGTATAATCAAAGTGGATATCCGCTACCAGCGGGATATGGATCTGCTTTTTAATCTCCCGGATAGCCTTTGCAGCTTCCTGCGTCGGTACGGCACAGCGGATGATCTCACAGCCGGCCTTTTCCAGTGCGAGGATCTGTGCCACCGTAGCCTCTACATCCTCCGTTTTTGTATTTGTCATCGACTGGATGCGGATGGGATTACCGCCACCGATCTTTACATTTCCGATCTGGATTACTTTTGTGTGGTCTCGATACATGACACAGTTCCTCTTTTCTTTATTTTCTACAGTTCACAGCCCTCATATAAAGTTTTGTTTCGGCTTTTATTTACGGATCTCCAGCAGCTTGTCTTTAAGCTGGTTTTCCATGGATCGAAGCTCATTTTCTGCAGCTGCCCGTTTGGCTCTGCCCTCTGTCTGGATCTTCATGACTTCATCCAGCGTGGAGATCAGGCTCTCATTGGTTGCTTTGAGCGTTTCCATATCCACGATACCACGTTCGGACTCTTTGGCTGTCTCAATCGTGGCCGTCTTTAACTTTTCTGCATTTTTCTTTAACAGTTCGTTTGTCATATCACTGACAGCGCGCTGTGCTTTGGCAGCCTCTGTGGAATGTTCCACACCAAGGGCAATCACCATCTGACTTTTCCACAGCGGAATTGTATTTACGATCGTTGACTGTATCTTTTCTGCCATCATGGTGTCAGAGCTCTGTACCATTCGGATCTGCGGTGCTGTCTGGATGGAGATCATGCGGGTCAGTTCCAGATCATGCAGTTTCTTTTCAAAACGGTCGCACTGGCTCTCCAGATCTTTGGCAGCCTGCGCATCCTCCGGCAGCTGGCTTTTCTGGGCTTTTTCGATCAGTTCTGCCAGTTCACCTTTTCTTACTTCTTCCAGTCTCTTACGACCGGCAAGAATGTACATCGTCAGTTCTTTATAATACATCAGGTTGACTTCGTACATCTTGTCCAGCATGTCAATGTCTTTCATCAGCGTGACCTGGTGAGTCTCCAGCATGTCCACGATCTTATCTACATTGACTTCAGCCTTATCATATCTGTTTTTCAGATTTGTAAGTTTATTTCCCTGTTTTTTGAAGAAGCCGAACAGACCCTTTTCTTCTTCCTCCGCATCAAAGCTCTTGAGCTCACTGACCAGACCGCTGATCAGTCCGCCGACCTCGCCAAGATCCTTTGTTTTCACACGTTCCAGAGCTTTTTCGGAAAAATCTGCCATCTTCTGCTGCGTGCCCGCACCATACTGTAAAATACCGGCGGAATTGCCAAGGTCAATCTTGGATGCAAATTCCTCAACCTGTTTTTTCTCCTCATCAGACAGGATACTGTCGTCCATCGGCTCTGCCTGTACTGGCGTCGTCTCTTCTTTTTCTGCCGGGAGCTCCGGTTCCGGTGCTGCTCCAAAGCTCAGAGTGGGTGTCTTTGTGGCTGTGAGTGTATCAAATTCGTCCTGCATACCATACCTCCATCAATCTTGTGTGTACGTTTGTTTAGAAATCCTTGTCTGTCATGCCGTCCTGCTTTAACATGCTCTTCATAACATTAATATCCGAAGAAATATCCCATGCCTTTTCCTCAAAAAAGCTGTCAAGCAGTTTTTCAAAGGCTTCATTGATCGTATCGATCGTATCCTCAATCTCCCGTTTTGTCCGGGCGATATTTTCACTTTCCACCGTTTCCTGGTCAAGGTCTTTGTAGGCTTCTACAAGTTTGGCCGTTGTCGGCAGATAGTAATTCATAAATTTTCGAAGATCGCTGGCCAGTTCCGGCTGTTTTTCCACCTGTTTAAAGATTCTCGTCATAATCTGTTCCAGGCGATACAGTTTGGCTGAAATCTCTTCGCCGGGGATCGCATCGTTGCAGGCCCGGATATGCTCGATGTAGGACTGCCCTTCTTTTAACAGCTTGCGGCTTTCTTCTGTCATATTCGGATTCTGGTAGATTTTTTCTTCTTCCGCTTTCTGCGTGGCCTCCCGCTCTTCCCGCTGCTTCATGGATTCCCGTGCCTGCAGATACTGCTGATAGACGGCATCGGTTCCTATAAATGTAATCTTTTTCTCATCAAAACGCCCCTGCCGGAAAAAGCGTTTCTGTACCATTTTCTCCAGATCTTTCAGCACAAACTCCTTTTTTCTGCCAACGCTGAGGGCCAGTTCTTCGACTGTGCAGAAATCTTTGCCGGACAGCCGCTCTACATACTGTTTGAAACGTTTGGCACGGCTTCTCATAGAATATCCGGCCAGTCCCATACAAAAGCTGCCCAGTGTCAGTGCGCCGAACGTTGCTGTTGTCACCACACTGGCGGTCAGCATACCGGCAATTCCAAACACAAAGGCACTGCCGATCATCAGGATGCCATTAAACACAGCCAGAGGATAGCCGATGGCCTGCAATATTACACCAGATGTAGAGCCGGGAACCTTTGTTACATAGGCAGACGGGGCCTGAAATCCGGCTCCTGCCGTCTGTGCAGTTTTTGTCTGCCAGCTCTGGCTGGTGGTGCGGCTTTTTGTCGTCGTATGGGTGTACGTCGTCTTTCCGGCTTGGGTATTTCCCGCTGACTTTGTGTCCACTGACCAGTAATTTGCATCCCCGCCACTGTTGATCACATTGCGGATCGTTCGGTTCAGTCCTGAAAAATCCCCGCTCGACACAGCATCCTGTACACTGTTTAAAATCTGGTCTCCTATATTAAAAACATCCATATGTTTGTCCTGCTGTCTCCTGTCTGTAACGGTATGACCCGTTTATTTTACCAGCACCTCATCCTGCTATTGCAGGAATTACATGCTTTTATATATGGTATCTATTTTACTTTTTCATACCTGTCAAACTGATATTCCAGATCAAAGTAAGTCTGTTCGTCACTGCTGCCCGCCAGTTTCCAGTCCGGATGCTTGTCAAGATCCGGGAAAAAGGCATCTGCTTCATAGGTAAAACCAATTCTTGTCACGAATACAGTATCACAATGCTCCAGAAACTGGCTGTAGATACTGTCGCCGCCGATACAGTAGACCATGTCTGACGGATACTCACTGACAGCCGCAAGAGCCTCTTCTACACTATGCACAACAGTGGCATCTTTCACCGTATAGGACATGTCTCTGGTAAGGACAATATTTTTGCGGTTTGGCAGTGGCCGGGCATTCGGAAAGCTTTCTAACGTTTTCCTGCCCATGATGATCACTTTCCCTGTTGTCTCGTTACGGAAAAACTTCATATCCTGCGGAATACTGACGAGGAGTTTATTGTCCTTGCCGATTCCCCAGTGTTCGTCTGCTGCTACGATTGCTCTCATAGGATCTCCTTATCTTTTACACTGTCCAATATTGTCAGTTGCTTTTGATTTTTCCAACGCAGCTTCTGACATATACATACAGGACAGCTGTATTTAAATAGCTACCGGAATATTTTTAATCTGCGGGCCTGTCACATAATCTTCGACATGCAGATCGTCTACCGTAAATTTATAAAAGTCTTTGATCTCCGGATTCAGCCATACCTTTGGAGCCGGATATTCCTCTCGGGTGATCAGTTCTTCGATCAGCGGGATATGACGGTCATAGATATGGGCATCGGCAATCACATGTACGAGTTCACCGGCTTCCATGTCACATACCTGGGCAAACATCATCAAAAGCAGGGCATACTGGGCTACATTCCAGTTGTTGGCAGTCAGAATGTCGTTGCTACGCTGATTCAAAATGGCATTCAGAGTAAGCTTGTCTTTGCCTTTTTCTTTCGTGACATTGAAAGTCATGGAGTAGGCACAGGGATACAGACCCATTTCGTGCAGATCCTGATGGACGTAGATATTGGTCATGATACGGCGGCTGTACGGGTTATTTTTAAGATCATACAGAACGCGGTCCACCTGATCCATCATACCTTCTTTATACTGGTGTTTGACACCAAGCTGGTAGCCATAGGCTTTGCCGATGGAGCCGTTTTCGTCGGCCCAGCTGTCCCAGATGTGGCTGTGCAGATCATGAATGTTGTTGGATTTCTGCTGCCAGATCCAGAGGATTTCGTCGAAGGCGTTTTTGAGGCCGGTTTTTCTTAAGGTGAGGGCGGGGAATTCTTCACGGAGGTCATAACGATTGATAACTCCGAACTTTTTGACGGTATAAGCGAAGCTGCCATCATCCCATTTTGGGCGTACTTTTTCTCCTTCGGTGCTGCAGCCGTTGTCTAAGACATCACGGCACATTTTTTTAAATATGACATCTGCTTTACTCATGCCTTTTTGTTCTCCTTTTCCCTTTTGTACCCATAGCCTGTGAACTGTGGGCATTATGTTTTATTATAATATAGGCGGTTAGGAATTGCAACGGAGGGTTACGCAGAAAACGGGAGAAGGTGCTAAGACAGGCCCGGTCTTAGTTCCTTCTCCCGTTTTCATTTACTTTACTGATGAAGCCACTACAGGATCATATTGTGGATCCATATGCCGAGGTCCCTGACGACCTGCTCGCGGCAGTGATCGTTTAAAATCTCGTGACGGTAGCCGACGTAGAGCTTGCCACGGACGGTATAATAGCCGCGGCCGCGCAGGAAGTGCACGGTATGGCGGAAGCCTTTGACGCCACCGATGACAGGATCATCGGAACCGGCAATGAGAAGGATGGGGAGTTCGGGGTTAGTGACGTCCCACCCTTTTTTAGTATAGACTTCTTTTAAGAGTCCGGTGAGGCAGCGGTAACCATCAATGGTAAAGGGAATGCCGCACAGGGCATCGGCTTCGTAGAGATCACAGACCTTCTGATCTACAGTGAGCCAGCCGTTGGTTTTTCGTTCCTGACGAAAAGCCTTGTCGTAGCTGCCAAGGACAGCTTTGTATAAAAGTCCACTGCGATGGTATTTTCCGGGGCCGTGGTCAAGCAGGCTGGTCATCATATGTGCCATACCGGCAGCAAAATTTTTACAGGGTGCGCCACAGAGAATAACACCTGCAAGATCAAAGTCATGGGCTTTGATATAGTCTCTGACAACGAGAGAACCCATACTGTGTCCGAAAAGGATGACAGGCAGGCCGGGATACAGCTCTTTGGCATAATAAATGACCTGATGCAGGTCTAAGATCACGCCCTTTGTATCTGTACCATTAAAATAGCCTCTGTCTTTTTCTTCCCGGACACTGGCACCGTGACCACGCATATCAGCGATCACACAGGCGATGCCCTGCCCGGACATCTGCTTCATAAACCAGATATAGCGTTCCTTATGTTCGCACATACCATGATGAAGCACCATGACTGCCCGGACATCTGTATCCGGAGCAATCGTCATGACTTCCAGTGGCAGCCCGTCATAATTAGCTTCCAACTGCTGTATATCTTTTATCATTGTTTTACCCTCTGCATATATACATATGTTAACGGTTCAGCTTCTTTGCATAGGCACCAAACGCCAGAAGATCAGCCAGAATAAATACCACATAGATCATGGAATACATCGACCATACCGGCACGATCAAAGCCGCAGTAACTTCAATCACCGCAAATACCGCACAGAAAACAATCAGCGAATTCTTATATTTTTTCCGTGTTTCTCCTTTAAATACCTGTTTGTTGTTAAAACTGTCCTTGGGGGTCAGGTAATCTACGATCGGCTCCCCCACAGGAAGTAACAGCAGTACAGCCATGATTGCCATAAATGCTGCCATAAACCAGTCCAGACTGGAGCTGAAAAGAAAATCCATTGTGTATAGTCTCCTTTATTATGCGTTTTTTTCTTTGAGAAGATCCCGGATCTCGGCCAGAAGTTCTTCCTGGGTCGGACCTTTTGGTTCTTCGGTTTTTGTTTCCTCTTCTTTTTTGAATTTTGCGGTCACAGTGTTCATCACTTTGATCATGGCAAACATGGAGCCGGCAATGATCAGGAAGTTGATGATATTCTGGATGAAGCTTCCGTATTTTAAGAAGTTTTCCGGGCCAAGCTCTATCGCAAGCTTACTGAAATCCGTGCCTCCGGTCAGTACACCAAAGAGCGGCATCATGATATCCCCTACCAGCGAATTAACGATCGTACCGAATGCACCACCGATAATTACACCGACTGCCATATCTACGACATTGCCTTTTAAAGCAAATTCTTTAAATTCCTGAATAAGTCCCATGGTTTCCTCCTATTGTATTGTGAATTTCTCACAGATTCTGCTTCTTACTATAGCAAATTGCAAACAATTTGTCCATGGAAACAGCTGTTTCCGGAAAAACGTTCCGGAAAAGCTTCCCGTCAACTATGAGAGACTCGCGGAGCGTGTTTCTCAAGTTATCGCGGCAGTCGCCAAGGTCTCGTGCAGGCAAGGACTTTGGCTCGTTGCCTGCATAAAAAAAGGAGCTTCCTTACGGAAACTCCTTATCTTCAGAGCGCGAGACGGGATTCGAACCCGCGACCCTCGCCTTGGCAAGGCGATACTCCACCACTGAGCCACTCGCGCTTATGTTGTTGGCTGTTCGCTTCGAACAATATGTATAATACAGGATGTTCTGCGGTTTGTCAACAACTTTTTTAATTTTTTTAATTATTTTGTTTTTTGCGATAATTTACACGATTACGGAAAGTGTAAAACCATATCCGCCATCAATGTATTGTCGGTTACTTTGCCCTTATGGTTTTAAAATCGCACTCAGGATATATTCCGTATTAGGAAAGCTTTTCTGGCTGATATTGTCCAGACGGATCAGATCCACATCGAGCCACAATTCCTCGGCAACAGTCATCATATTGGCAAACATAATACCAAAATTCACTTCTTCCAGGCGGTTAAACTTTTCTGAAATCTTTTTTACGGAAAAAATGTGAATCCGATTGTCATATACCACAAAACGCCACGGCTGAGAGTTCATACTGGAGGGTGCCATCTGCGCAGCTTCCAGAAGCTGCTTCATCCACTGCCGCGGCACTTCCTTGTATACACAAAGCTCATTTAATGGCAAGCGTCTGGCATCGACCGGCTTTCTGGTCACGGGCTCCCTTGCTTCACCGAAAGCCAGAATAAGCATCAGCTCTTTATCTCCCACTGTCTGGTACTTCTTTTTCAGTATTCGACCGCCGATAAAACAGCTGCCCAGTCCTATAGTCACCAGATACAGAGAAATCTGCTGCATAATATATCCGGCATTCATCCCGGCCTTGGGCTGAGGCTTGATATACAGTGCAAGATAATACGGCGCTTTGACTGTAAAAGGACTCACTGTACGGATCACATGGTCATTGTATTTAAAAATGCGATACTCCACTTCCATATCACCAAACAGCGTTGTTGTCGTATCCTGACAACAGCGTTCCACCTGTTCCAGCAACTGACCGGAAAGCTCCCGCATATGATATTTTCTGACAGATTTACGTGCAAATATGGCTTCGTAATTGTTCATGCTATCACCTTCATTTTTTCGTAACAATATTGTAACACATGTAGGGACATTTTCAAGCCATTGTTTATAGTTTTATGCCTGTAAAGCCTTAGAATAATTCTTCAAATTCGTCCAGATATTTGTCAAAAATCCCCAAAGCCTCTTTCACCGGTGCCGGGCTCTCCATATCCACGCCACAGAGTTTCAACAGATCGATACAGTCCAAAGAGCATCCACCACCAAGGAATTTCCTGTAGTTTTCCAGGATTCCCGGCTCCCCCGTCAGAATCTTATGACTGATGGAAAGTGCCGCTGCAAAGCCGGTTGCATACTGATATACATAAAAAGGCGTGTAAAAATGCGGAATTCTTGCCCACTCCATGGCAATGGCCTGATCCACCGTGGTATCCTTTCCGAAATATTTTGTATTAAGTTCGTAATAAATAGCACAGAGCGCCTTTGCCGTCAGTGTCTGTCCCTCACTCTTTTTCTGATGGATGATCTTTTCAAACTCTGCAAACATCGTCTGACGATATAAAGTTGTCCGAAACTGTTCCAGCAGATAATTGATCAGATATTTCTTTTCTTCTGTATCTTTCGCCTGCCTGATCAAATACTGCACCAGCAGCATCTCATTGCAAATGGAAGCCACCTCTGCCACAAAGATCCTGTAGCCTGCATAGATATATGGCTGATCCTGGTGCGAATAGAAGCTGTGCAGGGCATGTCCCATCTCATGGGCCAGCGTAAACACATCTGCCAGTGCTCCATTATAATTTAACAGTACATATGGATGACTGTCGTAGCATCCCCAGGAATACGCACCACTTCGCTTGCCCTCATTTTCATAAACATCGATCCACCCCTCGTCAAAGCCCCGCTGCAGAAGATCCGTATACTCGGTTCCCATCACACCAAGTGCAGCTTTTACGATCGTCTTCGCCTCGTCAAAACTGTACTTTTTTCCCGGTGCTTTTGTCAGTGGCACATACAGATCATACATATGCAGCTTTTCTACACCCAGAATTCTTTTTCGAAGCTTCATATACCGGTACATCGATGGCAATCCCTCATGAACCGCCTCAAGCAGACCGTCATACACCTCTTCAGGAATATGTGCCCCTGACAGAGCCATCGCCAGCGCTGACGGATACTTTCTCACCTCAGCAAAAAACCGGCTCTGCTCTGTATTCGCATCCATCGTTGCCGCTAGCGTATTCTGATACTTCTCATACGCCGCATACACCGCATCAAATGCTTCCTGTCGTACCCGACGGTCTCTGCTCTTTAGCAGCACTCCGTAACTGCCATGCGTCACCGTTACCGGTTCACCATCCGTTCCGCTGATCTCGCCAAACTTCAGATCCGCATTGTTGAAATTCATAAAAATCTGCTGCGGTGCATCTGCCATCCCCTGCGACTTTGCAAGCAAAGCCTCCATATCCTTAGACAGCACATGCGCCTTCTGCCTGCGTATCTCCGCAATAAACCGCTCATACAATTTCAGGGCTTCGCATGATACCATATATTCCGCCAACTGTTCTTCAGGCATCGCAAGGATCTCCGGTTCCAGAAATGCCTGTGCATCACTCACCTGACTAAGCAGCCGCCCACTGCGCCCTGCCATCTCCTGATACCTTCCGTTCGCCGTATCCTCATGCCAGCGCATATTCGCATAAACATAGACCTTCTCCACACGCCGCTCCATCTCCTCCTGCTTTTTCAAAACCCGAAGAAACACCTCCGCGCCATCTCCAAGCGTCCCCGCAAACCCACGAAACGCCTCCAGCTCCTCTTCCACCTTCCGGACATCCGCCTCCCAGGCCTCATCCGTTGCATATATATCCTCCAGCCTCCAGCAATCCGCCGGATTCACCTCAGCTCTCTTTTTCAGTGCCATCTATCCATACCTCCGTAAAATAATCGTTTTTATCTACTGGTCAGTATACTTCATTTCTTCCATTTTATAAACTTCAATGTCAGAAAATCCACCGGAAATAGCGCAGGACCCGCCGGGAGGCCGGGGCCGTACTATATGTTTGCAAACGATCAAAGTGCGCTCTTAGATTTGACGAGATCCACGGCTTACGGAATCTTACGCACGAGCTCGCTTATGCGAGTGCGTTAGATGCAGTTAGCCGTTAGCTCGGCAAATCGTTGCACTGTTTGCAAACATATAGTACGGCCCCGGCCTCCCGGCGGGTCCTGCGTTATTTCCGGCGGATTTTCGTCCGTCTGTCAATCTTAGTGGTGGAACAGTCTCATTCCTGTGAAGTACATCACAATACCATATTTATTGCAAGCCTCAATCACCAGATCATCCCTGATCGATCCTCCCGGCTGCGCAATATACTTCACACCGCTTCTGTGCGCTCTCTCCACATTATCATCAAACGGGAAGAACGCATCCGATCCCAGAGCGACCCCATCCATCTGGTTCAGCCACTCTCTCTTCTCCTCACGGGTCAGCGGCTCCGGCTTCTCAGAAAATACCTTCTCCCACTCTCCGTCAGCCAGCACATCCATGTAATCTTCACTCATATATACATCGATCGCATTATCACGGTTTGGTCTTGCCACACCCTCTTTAAACGGCAGGTTCAGAACCTTCGGGCACTGACGTAACAGCCAGTTGTCAGCCTTCTGTCCAGCCAGACGGGTACAGTGGATACGGGACTGCTGTCCGGCACCGATACCGATGGCCTGTCCGCCTTTCACATAACATACGGAATTGGACTGGGTATATTTCAGTGTGATCATCGCAATGATCAGATCACGTTTGGCCTCCTCGGAGATCTCCGTCTTTTCGGTTACGATCTTACCCAGGAAAGCTTCGTTGATCGGCATCTCATTTCTGCCCTGTTCGAATGTAATACCAAAGACCTGCTTATGCTCAATCGGATCCGGTCTGTAGGATGGATCGATCTGGATTACATTGTAATTACCTTTTTTCTTGGCTTTCAGGATCTCCAGTGCTTCCGGCTCATATCCCGGTGCGATCACACCGTCGGAAACCTCTCTCTTGATCAGTCTGGCTGTATCCACATCGCAGACATCGGATAATGATACAAAATCGCCGAAAGAGGACATACGGTCTGCACCACGGGCTCTGGCATACGCACTGGCCAGCGGTGACAGATCACCCATATCGTCTACCCAGTAGATCTTTCTCTCCACTTCATTCAGTGCAAGTCCCACAGCTGCACCGGCCGGAGATACATGCTTAAAGGATGTAGCTGCCGGAAGTCCTGTTGCCTGTTTTAATTCGCTGACCAGCTGCCAGCCATTTAAAGCATCCATAAAGTTAATATATCCCGGTTTGCCGTTTAAAACAGTGATTGGCAGTTCACCATTTTCCATAAAGATACGGGACGGTTTCTGATTCGGGTTGCAGCCATATTTTAATGCTAATTCTTTCATCTGTTTTCTCCTGTTTATCTGATCCTGACTTTTTCTCGTTTCGTGTGCCAAAGCTCTGGCTTTCGAAACAATGTAGTTACAAATCCGTATATCTGTAAGTCTTAGCTGTGGACTTTCACAGCCTGTAATGTATGCTTATTTATTTTTATTTACGATACGAGTCTCATATTTGCCGGTTTCAATATCAATATACCGCACAAACAGAGATACCTTGTTGTCTTCGTTCAGATTGTTCCATACCAGCTTGGTAAATGCATCGATGTCACCCTGGATATCCACCTTGGTCGGCTCTCCCTCAAAACTCGGCAACGGATTGCCATCGCCCATATATGTATGGATAAAACGTCCCTCGCCGGCCGGGCAGTTCGGATAGGCAAAGGTATTGCGGATACAGTACTCTGGATCTCCATCCTCACTCTTTAAAATTGACATGGCGAAATCATACTGGCCGTTTTCAACCGTCATGATACCGGAAATACGCGGTGTATAATTCGGAGCATCCGGCTCGAACTCTCTGGTACGCAGAGATTCTTCGAAAGTTTTTCCCTCTTTCATCAGATCAAAGACCGTATCCGTCTGGTCACCGTTTGTCACGATTGTCTGTTTCCCCAGCACGCGTACCGGTGCGTAAATGATCAGACTCGGATCACTGAGTTTGGATGGATCGTGTGCCTGGGTGCGAAGACCTTCGCCATCTTCCACAAAGACACGGTTGCGGCTGTTAACGCTTCTTCCCATGATAAAATAGGCTGTCACCGCATACTTTCCATCCTCGGAGCGGCCGATCACGATACCGCGGCCCGGATAACTGTTGGTGCTTAATTCTGTTGCCAAAGATACTTTCTGCATTGCTTTTTCCTCCTATACAATACACTGGTAACAAAAGAAAACCTTTATATACCGATATAAAAAAACCGCCTGGTCAGCCCCAGGGGCTGCCCAGGCGGTCGGCATATACTACATTGCTGTACTCCCCTGCAGTTTATCTCTGCTTCCGCCAGTTATACAGCTGTTACCTGTATACTACAATACTTTTTTCGGCATTTCAACCCGTTTTTCAGGTTTTATTTCTATTTTCTGACTGCAAGTTGGCTTCATCACCTGACCTTTTTCGCCATATCTGTCGAAATTCTCATCTATTTCGCACATTTTCAGCTCTTTTGTTTTTCTTCCTGTATGATTTCTTCTTTTTTTGTCTCTACATCTGTCTGGAACTGTTTCCACTCATCCTCATGTGCCACATAATACCGTGGACAGTCTTTGCCGGTCACATCGTAATGCCGGATCACATCCGTGCCGTCCAAAGAAAAACGCTTACAAAGCCATGCCGTCAACTGTACCAGTGAATCATACGTTTCTTTCGTAAATTCGCCTGTCTCATCCTTATGGCAGCATTCAATGGACACCGTATCGCTGTTTCTTTTATTGGACGCATAGGCAATTTCTTTTGTCGGCACACACTGGATGATTTCCCCGTCGATGCCGATCACAAAATGGCTGCTGACCTTGCGCTCACCGCTGTCCTTCAATCCCTCAAAATAATTCCTGTTTGCCTGTGCAGAGCTTCCCGGATTTGCCGTATAGTGCACAACAATCCCTTTCACCTCTTTCAAAGCGATTCCGGGCCGGGAGTATGGATTGACCGTCAGCATCTGAAAATCAATCTCCGGTGCTCCGAACCAGTCGATACCGTCATCTGTGGAGGCTGTGGTACTGACCGGTTCCGCCTGCAAAACACTCTTTTTTTTCTGTACCAGCGATACCAGCAGAAGCAGAGCAAGGACAAGTATGATCACCGGCATGATCCTGAGCAGAATACCCTGCCGGTCCATCCGCCGTCTACGGCGACGCCTCCTGGATGTATGACTGCGGTGTGCAGTTTTTGTATTTTCTGTTGTTCTTTTCTTCGCCCCGGACATACCGGTATTTCTCTTTCTTGTTTCTGTCATCTTTTCAAAACAAAGGCTGTCAGATACAGGATAATCCTGTCTGACAGCCTTAATATACTACACTATTACTGCTGCTCTACACTGTAGTTTGGAGCCTCTTTGGTGATATGGATATCATGCGGATGAGACTCTTTTAAGGAAGCGGCAGAGATCTTAACGAACTTGCCCGTTTCTTTCAGGGTTTCAATATCCGGCGCACCACAGTAGCCCATACCGGAACGAAGTCCACCGATCAGCTGGAAGACGGTATCCTCCAAAAGGCCCTTGTATGCCACACGGCCCTCAACGCCCTCCGGAACCAGTTTCTTGGCGCCCGACTGGAAGTAACGATCCTTACTGCCGTTTTCCATGGCTGCAATGGATCCCATACCACGGTAAACTTTGTATTTACGACCCTGATACAGCTCGAAATCTCCCGGGCTCTCGTCGCATCCGGCAAACATGCTGCCCATCATGCAGACACTACCACCTGCAGCGATGGCCTTTGTCATATCACCAGAGTACTTGATACCACCATCAGCGATGATCGGTACACCGTATTCCTTGGCTACAGCGTAGCAATCCATGATCGCAGAGATCTGTGGAACACCGATACCTGCTACAACACGTGTCGTACAGATAGATCCCGGTCCGATACCAACCTTGACAGCATCTGCACCAGCCTCGATCAGATCTCTTGTAGCAGCACCGGTAGCCACATTACCTGCAATTACCTGCAGCTCCGGATAATGCTCTTTGATCAGGCGCAGCGTTTTGAAGATATTTGCAGAATGTCCATGGGCAGAGTCGATAACAATAACATCAACATGAGCCTTTACCAGTGCATCCACACGCTCCAGCACGTTCGCTGTAATACCAACAGCCGCACCACAAAGCAGACGGCCATGGTCATCCTTTGCAGACAACGGATATTTGATCTGTTTCTCGATATCTTTGATCGTGATCAGACCTTTCAGATTAAAGTCCTTGTCAACGATCGGCAGTTTTTCTTTTCTTGCCTTGGCCAGAATAGCCTTAGCCTCTTCCAGTGTAATACCCTCCGGAGCCGTGATCAGATTCTCACTGGTCATGCAATCCTTGATTTTCTTAGTGAAATCCTCTTCAAATTTCAGATCACGGTTGGTAATGATACCGACAAGCTTTCTGCCCTCAGTGATCGGTACACCGGAAATACGGAATTTTGCCATAAGGTTATTAGCATCTTCCAGTGTATTTTCAGGAGACAGATAGAAGGGATCTGTGATAACACCATTCTCTGAACGTTTTACCTTGTCCACCTCATCTGCCTGTGCTTCGATGGACATATTTTTGTGGATGATACCGATACCACCCTGTCTTGCCATAGCAATCGCCATACGATGCTCAGTGACGGTATCCATGCCGGCACTCATCATCGGGATATTTAACTTGATCTTCTTTGTCAGGTGTGTTGACAAATCAACCATATTCGGTGTTACTTCTGAATACTGTGGAACTAACAGCACATCATCAAATGTAATGCCTTCGCCAATTATCTGACCCATATTTGCCTCCTCCTCTTTGTTGTATTCTGTTGCTGATTTGTCCCATAGTGTAACAAATCTGTCGAGTACTGTCAATTGGCAAAACCAACTCTTTTTTACGGTTTTTTCTGGTTTTTCTATTCATTTGTGCGGAGTATTCTGACACTTATCTGTACAGCTTATCGACGGTTATATATGTACATTATGACATATGTAAAAAACAAGATTCTGGCTTCTCCATGATGGTATCATATCTCCGCATTTCGTATAAAACAAGTATCGGGGTGCCCGATACCGGACACCCCGAAAAAATCACAGTATACAGTTGATTACATCATGCCGCCCATACCCGGGTTAGCTGCCGGCATAGCCGGAGCCGGCTCCTTGATCGTAGAGACAACAGACTCTGTTGTCAGCAGAGTAGCGGCAACACTTGTCGCATTCTGTAAAGCACTTCTGGTAACCTTAGCCGGATCCAGAATACCTTCTTCAACCATATTGACATACTCTTCTTTGTAAGCATCGAAGCCAACACCGTCCTCGGACTCTCTTACCTTATTGATGATAACAGAACCTTCCAGACCTGCATTGTTGGCAATATGATACAGCGGAGCTTCCAGAGCCTTCAGGATGATACGTGCACCAGTCTTCTCGTCACCTTCCAGAGTAGCTACCAGCTCGGCAACTTTCTTGGAAGCACGGATGTAAGCAGAGCCACCACCCTGTACGATACCTTCTTCAACAGCTGCTCTTGTAGCATTCAGGGCATCTTCCATACGAAGTTTAGCTTCCTTCATCTCAGTCTCAGTAGCAGCACCGACACGGATAACAGCTACACCACCAGCCAGTTTAGCCAGTCTCTCCTGCAGTTTTTCTTTATCAAAGCTGGATGTTGTCTCTTCAATCTGGCTCTTCAGCTGAGCAATACGTCCGCTGATAGCTGCTTTATCGCCCTCACCATCAACAATAACTGTATTCTCTTTCTGTACTTTGACAGATTTAGCACGACCAAGCTGCTCAATCTTAGTATCTTTCAGTTCCAGGCCAAGATCGGATGTGATCACCTGACCACCTGTCAGGATTGCAATATCTTCCAGCATAGCTTTTCTTCTGTCGCCATAGCCCGGAGCCTTAACAGCTACTACGGAGAATGTACCACGCAGCTTGTTCAGGATCAGAGTTGTCAGAGCTTCGCCCTCAACATCCTCAGCGATGATCAAAAGCTTGGAACCAGACTGTACGATCTGCTCCAGCAGCGGCAGGATCTCCTGAATATTGGAAATCTTTTTATCTGTGATCAGGATGTACGGATTATCAAGAACTGCTTCCATCTTCTCCATATCTGTTGCCATATATGCGGAAATATAACCACGGTCGAACTGCATACCTTCTACCAGATCAAGCTCTGTCTTCATGGTTTTGGACTCTTCGATCGTAATAACACCATCCTGAGAAACCTTCTCCATAGCGTCAGCTACCAGCTGTCCAACCTCTTCGTCACCTGCAGAAATAGCAGCAACCTTAGCGATCTGTGTCTTTCCGCTGACTTTCTCGCTCATAGCAGCGATCTCAGCTACAGCTGTATCGCAGGCCTTCTTCATACCTTTTCTTAAAACGATCGGGTTAGCACCTGCAGCCAGATTTTTCATTCCTTCGTTTACCATAGCCTGAGCCAGAACCGTTGCTGTTGTGGTACCGTCACCGGCTACATCGTTTGTCTTAGATGCGACTTCACGGATCAGCTGGGCACCCATATTTTCAAAACCGTCTTCCAGTTCGATCTCTTTTGCAATGGTAACACCATCGTTTGTGATCAGCGGAGCACCATAGGACTTGTCCAGAACAACGTTTCTTCCTTTCGGTCCCAGTGTTACACGTACGGTATCTGCCAGTTTATTTACACCTGCTTCCAGAGCATGTCTTGCTTCTGCACCAAATTTAATTTCCTTTGCCATGATGTTTGTCCTCCTGCAATATTATTTTAAGATAGCCAGAATATCATCCTGTTTGATGATCATATATTTTTCTTCTTCAACTTCGATCTCTGTACCTGCATATTTTGCATATACAACCTGATCTCCCGGCTGTACTTCCATCTTTACTTCTTTACCGTCAACAACTCCGCCCGGTCCTACAGCAACGACCTCAGCCATCTGCGGTTTTTCTTTCTCAGCGCCCGGCAGAACGATACCGGATTTTGTTGTTTCTTCAGCGATTACTTTTTTTAAAACGACTCTGTCTCCCAAAGGTACTAATTTCATTTGAATGTCCTCCTTATATAGTAGTCATATTTATTAGCACTCATTTCAATCGAGTGCTACTCAACTAATGCATATATTAGTGATTTTGCCCTGTTTTATCAAACATATGATTCCCTATGTTTTTCATTATAATCTCTGTTATTCTTTTATTTTCTTTTATTTCCTCTCTATTTCTCACGTTTTCTGTTTTTGTGATTTATTTTATCCCGCTTATCCTATATATGTAAAACTTCAAAAAAAAGAACCTCTGTCCTGCAATATCTTTTTCCATAAAAGATATTGCTCTGTTCAGAGATTCCTTTTTCTATCTGCTTCATTTACACTTTTCTGCTGCAGATAATTTTCAACACCATTTTTTGAAACCGGATACATTCCGGCAATTTATTTCTTTTCTTTCATTTTCTTAAGCTCATCAAAAATCACATCATTAAGTACCTTGATATATGTGCCCCGCATACCGCTCGATCTTGATTCAATAATCCCGGCACTTTCGAACTTACGAAGTGCATTGACAATCACTGAACGGGTGATACCTACACGATCTGCAATTTTGCTGGCTACCAGAATACCTTCATTGCCGTCAAGCTCCTCAAAAATATGTGTGATTGCCTCCATCTCCGAGAACGACAGCGTATTAAACGCCGACTTTACAACCTGTACCTTGCGCGCTTCCTCCTGATTTTCCTCATTGACAGAACGCATCATTTCCAGACCCACAACCGTCGTTCCATACTCGCTGACGATAATATCATCAATATCATAAGACTGATTACTGCGATACATAAAAAGCGTTCCCAGACGTTCTCCCGCAATATCAATCGGACTGATAATGGCATCGTAATCATGGACATTTGCACCCTCAAAGCCCAGCGTCTCCAAATTCACATTCTCTTTTGTGGATAATACGCTCAAAAAGCGGTCATTTAAAAGCGGATCCACATATCCGCCAACCTTATCTACAATCAGTTCTGTGATCTCATCCACTCCATCGCAAAGTCCGACCCCCAGTACCTTACCTTTCCGGCTTATCACCAGGATATTGGAGGACAGCGTTTCAACCAGGACCTCGCAGATATCATTAAACACAACCTTAGTAGAATTATTATTGTGCAGCAACTTATTGATCTTTCTCGTCTTATCCAGTAACTGTACGCTCATCGTCGGCCTCCCTCCATGCTAATCAAGCCGTTTTTACTATATTTCTTATAATAAAATAAATTTTTTGTATAATCAAGGAATTTTTTGAAAAATTCAGACTTTTCTCAAATTATTTTTATTACCCTTGACCTGTTTTCGCAAAAAACGTACAAAACCTGCCGGTGTTGGCTGCCTGCCCGTATATGTATATCTCCCAAGTGACTTTCCCGGGCAAGAGTCCGGGACAAAAGACCCGGACCGGCGCAGGCAGAGCGCAGGCAGATATACATATACAGGCGGGCAGCCAGCACCGGCAGGCCACACAGCCCAGTACATCGTTTCGTAAATAACTGTACTGGATTTATTCGTCTTCTTTTTTATTAATTTCCACATATCCACAATTGGTATCCGCACAGGCAATCTTATTGCCCTTCACGACCATATACCCTCCACACTGTGGACATTTCTTAGACACCGGTCTCTGCCATGACATAAAGTCACAGTCCGGATTGTCCTCACAGCCGTAATACATACGACCCTTCTTCGTCCGGCGCAGTACCACGTCTTTGCCACATTTTGGACAGGCTACACCGATTTTTTCCAGATACGGCTTTGTATTGCGACACTCCGGAAATCCGGGACAGGCCAGGAACTTACCATGTGGTCCGTATTTAATAACCATATGACGGCCACAGTTTTCACAGATGACATCCGTCACCTCATCCTCAATCTTAACCTCTGCAAGCTCCTTCTCAGCAGCCTTGACAGCGGCATCCAGATCCGGATAGAAATTACGTACGATCGTCTTCCACTCGACCTTGCCTTCGCCGACTTCGTCCAGCAGTCCCTCCATCGTTGCTGTGAAATTGACATCCACGATGCTCGGGAAGGCTTCCTTCATCATCTTGTTAACCACATCACCAAGCTCCGTAATATAAAGATTCTTATTTTCCTTGGTCACATATCGTCTGGCAAGAATCGTTGTGATTGTTGGTGCATAAGTACTCGGGCGTCCAATCCCCAGTTCCTCCATTGTCTTGACCAGAGAAGCCTCCGTATAATGTGCCGGTGGCTGTGTGAAATGCTGCTGCGGTTTCATCTCTTTAAGTGGCAGCACACTGCCAGCCTCCATACCGCCAACAGCCTTACTGTCTTCTACCTTTTCCTCATCCGGCATCTTATAGACGGCCTGAAAACCATCAAATACCGTACGGGAAGTGGATGCGCTGAACATATACTTTCCTGCCTGAATATGCGCTGTCGTTGTCTCAGTAACGGCTGCAGCCATACGGCTGGCAGCAAAGCGGTTCCAGATCAGCTGGTACAGACGGAACTGGTCACGGCTCAAAGACTCCTTGATTCTGACCGGTGTCCGCGTAATATCTGTCGGCCGGATCGCTTCGTGGGCATCCTGGATCTTGTGGTTGTCTCTTTTTCTGTCCTGTTCCTGTCCTGTGTACTGTTCACCGTATGCCGAAGAGATATATGCTCTTGCTGCCGCATCTGCCTCATCGGAGATACGCGTGGAATCCGTACGCAGATAAGAGATCAGACCGACCGTACCGGAACCTTTAATCTCAACACCTTCATACAGCTGCTGGGCAATGCGCATTGTTTTCTGGGTTGCGAAATTGAGCTGTTTGGAAGCCTCCTGCTGCAGCGTACTGGTTGTAAACGGCAACGGTGCTTTCTTCTGCCGCTCAGACTTCTTCACATCTGCTACGGTATAGGTCTCACCTTCCAGCTCCTTTAAAACGGCTTTCATCTCTTTTTCCGAATGAATTTCAAGCTTTT
Organism: uncultured Lachnospiraceae bacterium; assembly: GCA_934394565.1. Lineage (GTDB taxonomy): Bacteria > Bacillota > Clostridia > Lachnospirales > Lachnospiraceae > UBA11957. Next base: position 119,302 of record CAKRQV010000001.1, on the reverse strand, counting down.
CCCCGTTCTTGCTGTGCAGATGGGCCTCACAGACTTTTTTTGTGCCAGCTACCAAAAGTGCAGCATTTAAAGTCCAATATTCTTCCGGAAGAAAAGCATTGATTTCCTCCTCGCGATCTGCGATCAATCGTAAAGCTACCGACTGGACACGGCCGGCTGAAAGTCCCCGTTTGATTTTTGCCCACAAAAGCGGGCTGATCTTGTACCCTACCATACGGTCAAGGATACGGCGCACCTGCTGGGCATTGACAAGATCCATATCAATATCACGGGCATGCTTCAACGAATCCTTTACTGCTGCTTTAGTGATCTCGTTAAATGTAATCCTGCGCAGCTTCTTCTCTTCGGCATTCAATGCTTTGGAAAGATGCCAGGATATTGCTTCTCCCTCACGGTCAGGGTCGGTTGCAAGATAGATTTTATCTGCCTTTTTTGCAGCTTTGCGCAACGTAGCAAGCAGTTCACCTTTTCCACGGATCGTAATATAATGAGGTTCATAGTCATGTTCCACATCAATCCCGAGGGTACTCTTTGGCAGATCCCTCACATGGCCGTTGGATGCCAGTACTTCATAATTGGAACCGAGAAATTTTTTAACTGTTTTTACCTTTGCCGGTGATTCGACGATCACTAGATATTTTGCCACGGTATACTCCTTATCGTAAAACCCTGTCGGGTTATTTCCTATTATATAGATGTTTCTGCGATCTCATCCCATTTTTGGGCTCGAAATCGAAATCACTATACACCAATTCCCCCGGGCTTGCAAGACCAAACTTTTTCAAAAAAGCAGAGGTATGACCGTTTGCCTGCAAAATGAAGTTTTTTACATAACGATTGCCAAAGAATCAGTTTTTTTTGACATAGTAGCTTTTCATAACCTCTTTTGCCAGTCCTTTCAGTTCCAGTTCTAAAAGCAGCTGCATCAGTTTCAGAACCGGAATGCCACAAAGTTCCTGGATCTGTTTCACGCTGCGAGGCTCAAAATCCAGGCACCGGTACACAACCTCCAGATCATTCACTGGCTGCGCCGGTGTTTCCGTTATCATATCTCCTGCGCGGTTTCTCTCTATCTGAAGCTCCTCCAGAAGCATCTGGGGCGAGCAGGCAATCCCGGCTCCCTGGGCAATCAGACGATTGCATCCCTGGGACAGAGCATCGCCCACTCGCCCCGGCAGTGCATAGACACTGCGCCCCTGTTCAAGCGCACACTCAACAGTAATCAGGGAACCGCTCTTTTCCTTTGCCTCAATTACAAGAACGATATCCGCCAGTGCACTGATCAGACGGTTACGCTGTGGAAAATGATTGGCCTTTGGCGGTGTGTGTTCCGGAAATTCACTGATCAGACCGCCATTTTGCTCCACAAGCTGGTAAAGTCTGCGATTTTGCCGCGGATAAACTGTATCTATACCGCATCCCAATATGCCAAATGTCCTGCCACCGGACACACTGAGTGCCCCTTCATGAGCCATGCTGTCAATTCCCAGCGCCAGACCACTGATGATCTGTACGCCGCACCGGGCCAGTTCCGCGGCAAAGCGATATGCCTGATACTTGCCATAGGAAGAGCACATCCGTGCTCCGACGATAGCCACCGAAGGCAATTTAGGATCTGGCAGAGCTCCGCGCACATAAAGCTTCTGTGGTACCCGATGAATATTTTTCAATTTTTGCGGAAACTGTGTATCGCAGGTGCGGATATACAGTTTATTCGTTTCCTGCATCATGTTCCTCCTTTTTTGCAGTCTGCGATCCCCGCATCTGTAAACAGAACGTATGCTATAAACACTCCTCTTACAGAGCGAAAAGAATCGATGCTTTGTTTTCGTACTTTCCTGGAAATATGCCATGAGAACTCATGGTCTTATGATTTGCCGAATGGCAGGATGTAATAATATAGTAGTACCATATGTATAGTACCATTCTCTGTTTCTTTTGGCAAGAGAAAAAAACAGCCGGGGGATTTTACCTCCGACTGTTTTGCAATTTTTTTCGATTTATGGGATCCAGAAAAGCTCTTATGCCCATTTTGGCTTTCTGAACACTCCATATATCCTTAGAACCCCAGCGTATCGTTCACCAGGATCACATGAATCCTGCCGACATGCCTGGAATATCTGGTAATCAAAAACTGACAGCAGATCGTATCCGGAGATTTGCAGTCAAAGCATTTGCCGGTCTCCCTGCACGGTGTTTTAATATCAAAGCGCTGAGCATTTGCCGGTGCAGCTATATTTCTGGCACGTTTCATAGCCTCGTCAAGGTCCGAACAGACTTTGTTTATTCCAACAAGAAAGACGACCTTCTTTGGTCCCTGGGCGATACAGGAAACACGGTTGGCATTGCCATCAATATTAACTAAAATACCGTCATTTGTCATGGCATTGGCACTGGATAAAAAAACGTCGGCATCGTAGGCTGCCATAAGGCTGTCGCGGGGTGACAGTGTCGCACGGTCGATGTAAGTATAGTTACCTTCTTCCAGGGCTTTGATCAGACCGATCTCATGCGCGGACATGCAGCCCCCCATAGTGACCGTACTGCCCTCTTCAATCAGTTCCAGCGCCTGCTTTACAGCCGCCTCCTTGTCTGCTGCATAGTAGCCAGACATATTCCGTGACTGCAGCCCCTTGATCACGGTCTTTGCCAGCTGTTCATTTCTTTTTTGCATATTCATATCCACAGTACTATCCTCCCTTTTGTTTTTTTCAGTATAACGAATTTATATTTTATTGGCAAGTTTCTTACTGGTTCCAGAATTTTTTCCCTGCATTCCGGAAACAGCAGGCTTCCAGAATATGCTCTTTCTCAATCTTTTCACTGGCAGAAAGATCGGCGCAGGTGCGGGCCACGCGCAACAGACGGTGACAGCCTCTGGCACTTAAACCCATGCGGCCAAACATCTGCCGCAGCAACTCCTCGGCCTCTACAGTCATTTCACAAAACTCTCTGAGACGGGCTGCCGGAATCTGACTGTTATAAAAAAACGTTTCACCGGCATATCGTCGATTCTGAATGGTAACAGCAGACTGTACTTTCTCTTTCATTACAGCTGTATTCTGCGTACTCTTTCCAGTGCTTCGCAGCTCGTCGTAGGACAGGGCCGGAACTTCCACACACAGATCCATACGATCAAGAAGGGGCTGACTGATCCGGTGCAGATAATGGGAAATATCCTTTGCGCTGCAGCTGCAGCGGTTCATATCGGGATAGTACCCGCATTTACACGGATTCATTGCCGCCAGTAAAAGAAATTCTGCCGGAAATGTCACCGTACCGGCACTGCGGGAGATCACGATCGTTTTATTCTCCATGGGCTGACGCAGGATTTCAAGACTTGTCGTGGAAAACTCCGGAAATTCATCGAGAAACAGCACGCCCCGGTGTGCCAGAGTGATCTCCCCCGGTGTCGGTATCCGACCACCACCAGCCAGCGCCTGCGGTGATATCGTATGATGCGGTGCCCGAAACGGCCTATGGCATATCAGCGACGCCTGTGGAGGAAGCTGTCCGGCCACACTGTAGATCTGTGTTACCTCCAGGCTCTCTTCCCTGGTCATATCCGGCAGTAATCCGGGAATCCGACTGGCCGTCATTGTCTTTCCGGATCCCGGCGGTCCGATCATCAACAGATTATGAAAACCGGCAGCTGACAGCACAGCTGCCCTTTTAACCTCCTCCTGCCCGTTGATATCGGCAAAATCCGGCACTGTTTTTGCTGTGCAGGCTGCCCTGTTACCAGTCTGCGGCGGTGTATAGCTTTTCGGATGTCTGCAATACTCCACCAATTCCTGCAACGTACCAATTCCCACCAACTTGATCCCATCGATATTTCTGGCCTCCTCCAGATTATCTGCCGGAAGGATACAGGTCGTAAAGCCCTCTTTTCTTGCCATGATGACCGAAGAAAGTACACCGCTGACACTGCGCACGCTACCATCCAGTCCCAGTTCTCCCAGCACCATACTGGCTTTCAGCGGCTTTGCCGGGATCTTTCCTGCTGCACACAATACCGCTGCCGCGATTGGCAGATCAAATCGGGGGCCTTCCTTTCGGATATCGGCAGGTGCCAGGTTGATAGTGATCCGCTTGGGTGGCAGGGACAGACCGGTATTTTTTACGGCAGTCCGCACACGGTCACCGGCCTCCCGCACCTGTGCCGTTACATACCCTACGATGGAAAAGGATGGAAGGCCATCGCTGACATCGGCCTCCACGGCTACCCTGTGTGCTTCTACACCCAGAATTGTTGCTGCTCCTACTTCTGTAAACATCTTTATCCTCCTTGGATTTGTTATTTATGTTCTTTATCTTCTGCTGCGGCGTGTGACTGCTGCATTTTTGTTATATCCTGTCCACGGACTTTCTCTTTATTCTTTTTGTGGGATATGCACTTGCCGCTGTCCACTTTCATAAGATGTAGAAACACCCCGTTTTGCAGAGGTGCCGCCTTGCAGACCTTTCCGAAACCTCTTACACCTTCCGAAGAGCGTACCCTTCTTGAAAAAAGCCGGCTAGGCGACCTTGCCGCACGCAACCAGCTGATCGAACGAAATCTCCGTCTGGTTGCACATATTGCCCGAAAATATCAGAGTGCCGAGGATGAAATGGATGATCTGATCTCAATCGGTACGATCGGACTGTTGAAAGCTGCAGCTACATTTGACCTGGAAAAAGGAAGCAAGCTGGCCACATATGCCGCGCGCTGTATCGATAACGAACTGTTGATGATGTTTCGCAGCCGAAAAAAAAATGTAAAAGAAGTGTCTCTGTATGAACCGATTGGCACCGACAAAGAAGGCAATGAGATCCATCTGATGGATATTCTCGAAAGTCAGGACGAAGACGTCCCCAAAAGCTGCGAACGAAAAGAAAACATACTGCGGCTCTATGCCTGTCTGGACAACTGTCTGACACCGCAGGAAAAAGAATTACTGGTTATGCGTTACGGATTATATGGTCGGACACCAACCACCCAGAGAGTCATAGCCAAGCGGCTGGGCATCAGCCGCTCCTATGTCTCAAGAATTGAAAAAAACTGTGTATTAAAGCTCCGGCAGTTCTTCCTGCCGACGTAAAATATCAAAAACCTCTGCCTGTACGTCAAGCTCCACAAAGAGCTTCTGCTTCGGATGCGGTGCACTTTCCATGCGCTCTCCATCCTCGTTGTAAATTGCACGTACAGTCACTTCCATATTCTCACCATTCGGTTTCATGATTTCGATCTGTTCACCGACGGTAAACTTATTGCGCTGTTCGATGACACAGAGCCCGTCCTTTACCTCACCCACGATACCAAGATATGTGTATTCACGGATATAGGTATTACTGTCGTATATCTGGCTCTCCTGATCCGGTTTACCGTAAAAAAATCCGGTGGTAAACTGTCTGTAGGTACAACGGGAGATCTGCTCCCTGTACCACGGCAGGTTCTTTTCATATACCTTCGGATCTTCAAGATAATCATCAATGGCCTTCCTGTAGGTACGGGCCACCGTTGCCACATACAGGGCTGTTTTCATACGGCCTTCGATTTTGAAGCTATCAATACCCGCCTCAAACAGATCCGGTATGTGCTCGATCATGCACAGATCCTTAGAATTAAAAATATAGGTTCCCCGTTCATTTTCCTCCACCGGGAAATATTCACCAGGTCGTTTTTCTTCAACAACTGCATATTTCCAGCGGCAGGGATGTGTACATGCACCCTCGTTAGCACTGCGCCCTGTCATATAGGCACTGAGCAGGCAACGACCAGAATAGGAAATACACATCGCCCCGTGGACAAACGTCTCAATCTCCATATCTGCAGGAATTCTTTTACGAATCTCTCCGATTTCCTTCAAAGACAGTTCTCTGGCCGTCACTACACGGCTGGCTCCCTGCTCATGCCAGAACAAAAATGTGCCGTAATTGCAATTGTTTGCCTGCGTACTGATATGAATATCGATTTCAGGGCAGACATCTTTTGCGATCATAAAAAGTCCCGGATCCGCAATAATCAGTGCATCCGGATGTAAAGCTGCCAGCTCTGTAAAATACGCCGCAGCATCGGTAAGATCGCTGTTATGAGCCAGGATATTGGCTGTAACATATACCTTTACCCCATGTGCATGGGCAAAATCAATACCCTCTTTCATCTCTTCGGAGGTAAAATTTTTGGCTTTTGCCCGAAGGCCAAACGCTTCGCCGCCAATATATACGGCATCGGCTCCAAAGATAACCGCCACTTTTAATACTTCCAGACTTCCTGCCGGAACAAGCAATTCTGGCTTTCTCATGCTTTACTCCTTTTCTTTAACGATACACACTCACAGTGATCCCGTCGCCCACCGGCAGGATAGACGTTACCAGCTGCTCATGGTGAGTCAGTGTATACAGATATTCTCTCATACGTTTATAAATTGTCCGGTTTCTGCGCTCCACGGCAAAATGAGATTCGATGATATCACCATCCTGCAGCACATTGTCCGTGATCAGCACACTGCCCGGATGCATCAGGCGCAGCACTTCAGGTAGGAAATGAATATACTGTCCCTTAGCCGCATCCATAAAGATAAAATCATAGCTGTCCGTCAATGTCTGCAACACATCCGCGGCATCGCCTTCAAGCAGAGTGATCCGGTCTGCATAACCGGATCTCTCAAAATTTTCCCGTGCGATCGGGATGCGCTTTACATAATTTTCAATCGTAGTAATATGACTGTCCGCAGGCAGATACTCACACATCAGTATCGCTGAAAATCCAACGGCCGTTCCTACTTCCAGCACCTTTTTTGGCTGCTGCATTGTAAGGAACATCCGAAGAAAGCTCTGCATCTGCCGACGGATGATCGGCACATAGGCAGCCTTTGCCTCCTGCTCAAGATTTTCCAGAAACGGACTGTGCCCCGGATCCAACGAATTCATATAACAGCTGAAACGTTCATCTACAATCATGAGGCACTCTTCCCTTCTGCCGTACTGCTCTCACTGTCCGCACCCGGCTGCCCTTCAGTATCTGTACCCGACAGGATCGCCAGCATTTCCTCTGCAGTCTGTTCGGTATTCAAAATGTATGTGCCCGGCTGGATCTTATCCTTGTAGGTGGAAAGCTTTTCCTGTACCTCAAAGACCAGCGTATCTTTGATCAGACGCTCCTTTTTCAGAAGCTTTGCCACATCCTTTACGGTATCGTCAGCACCTACCGTGACGTATACGTCCCGTCCGGCACCTTCCTTTGCCATCGTCTGGTTGGAAAAGATCGCATAGCCAAAACTGTAGGACCATGTAGCTCCGCGCAGTATTGCCATTGCTGCCACAACATACAAAAGTGTACGGATCGTCGTCCGCACCATATAGGCACCGGTCCGCACAGCGGTATTCTGTTTCTTCACTGCCATACATACATCCTCATCCGTTTGTTATCTGCCGATTACCAGTCCGTCTCCATAATGATCGGAAGGATCATCGGTCTTCTCTTAGTACGTTTCCATACATAACAGCCAAGAGCATCCTTAATTACCATCTTTAACTTTGACCAGTCGGTAATCCCCTTGTCCATACACTTGTCAAGCGCCTCACTGGCAGCTTCTCTGGCACCGTCGATCAGATCCTCGGCCTCCTTCACATAAACGAAACCACGGGAGACGATCTCCGGTCCCGCTACCACCTGATGGGCACCACGATCCAGTGTCATAACAACAATAATAATACCATCCTCAGCCAGATGCTGTCTGTCGTGCAAAACGACATTGCCGACATCGCCAACCCCCAGACCATCGACCAGAATCGAACCCGTCGGTACGGAACCTGTCACGTAACCATGATCATCTGCCAGTTCCAGCACATCACCTGTTTTTAAGATAAAAATATGATCCTTTTCAATACCCAGATTATCAGCCAAAAGTGCCTGTGCCTTTAAATGACGGAACTCTCCGTGTACCGGAACGGCATATTTTGGTTTCACCAGAGAATAAATCAGCTTGATCTCTTCCTGACAGGCATGTCCGGATACATGAGCATCCTGGAAAATAACGTTAGCACCCATAGCAGACAACTCATTGATCACCTTGGATACAGCCTTTTCGTTTCCCGGAATCGGATTGGAAGAAAAGATGATCGTATCACCTGGCATGATGGTAACCTTCTTGTGAATATTTGCTGCCATGCGGGACAGAGCCGCCATGGACTCGCCCTGGCTGCCGGTCGTGATCAGTACCATCTGCTCGTTTGTATAATTCTTCATCTGATCGATATCGATCAGTGTATTATCCGGAATATTTAAGTAGCCAAGCTCTGCAGCCGTAGAAATAATATTGACCATACTACGTCCTTCGACAACAACCTTACGGCCATATTTGTATGCAGAATTGATGATCTGCTGTACACGGTCTACATTGGAAGCAAATGTCGCAATGATAATACGACTGTCCTTATGCTCTGCAAACAGATTGTCAAAGGTACGTCCCACCGTGCGCTCAGACATCGTAAAGCCCGGACGCTCTGCGTTGGTACTGTCGCATAACAGTGCCAGTACACCCTTTTTACCAATTTCAGCGAAGCGCTGCAGATCGATAGCATCGCCAAATACCGGTGTATAATCTACCTTAAAGTCACCAGTATGCACAATGATACCGGCCGGCGAGTAAATTGCCAGTGCAGACGCATCAGCGATACTGTGATTGGTCTTGATAAATTCGACACGGAAATCGCCCAGATTGATGGACTGACCATGTTTTACAACTTTTCTCTTGGTTGTCTTTAACAGATTGTGTTCTTTTAACTTATTCTCAATCAATGCGATCGTCAGCTTGGTAGAATAGATCGGTACATTGACCTCCTTTAAAATATACGGAAGCGCACCGATATGATCCTCGTGACCATGGGTGATCACAAAACCTTTAACCTTATCGATATTGTTTTTCAGATAGGTGACATCCGGGATAACCAGATCAATACCCAGCATATCATCTTCCGGGAATGACAAACCACAGTCTACTACAACAATGCTGTCTTCGTACTCGATCGCTGTAATGTTCATACCGATCAGCTCCAGACCGCCGAGCGGAATGATCTTTACTCTTGCATTTTCAATTTTCTTCAAAAAAGTCCTCCTTCTTTCTATGCCTGGAGGTCCACATCCTCTAACATCTGCTCGAACAGCTTTGCCACTGCCTCGAACTCCACATCATCTTCTACAAATACATAATTCGCTTCCGGGTCTGTATCCTCGGATACATCTTTCAGGATATAGGCCTGGGCCTCATCATCCTCAGAGTCAGAAACCAGCAGATAATCTATACCGTTTACTCTGGTCTGCTCCTCCACAAAAAAAGTAAGGCTCTCGTTTTCGTCTGTTATAAAAGTGATTTTTTCCATGTTTTCAGGCATCTTCCTTTTTATTGTTATTATTATCTACAGGGTGGCATGACAAATAATCCAGATAATTCTGGAGAATAAATACAGCAGCGATCTCATCCACATACTCCTTGCGATGTTCCCGGCGGATCCCCGCCTCCATCATCGTGCGGTCTGCTGCTACGGTTGTAAGTCTTTCGTCCCAGAGTACAACACAAAGACCGGTGCGGCGTTCCAGCATCTCTTTAAATGCCATCGACTTTTCCGCGCGGTCTCCCAGCGTGTTGTTCATATTCTTCGGTAGCCCGAGTACGATACGCGTCGCATTGTACTCCTTTACCAACTCTTCTATCCTGGCCAGTGTCTTTCGAAGCTTGTTTTCTTCCTTGCGGCGGATGATCTCTACGCCCTGCGCAGTCCAGCCGAAGGGGTCGCTCACAGCAACACCTGTTGTTTTGGAACCAAAATCCAGTCCTATGATACGTTCCATCTTATCTTTCCCAGGATTTATTCTTGATGTATTCTTTCAGAAGCTCTTCCACAAGCTCGTCTCTCTCGACCTTCATGATCATGCTTCTGGCGCCTTTGTAACTGGTGATATAGGTTGGATCACCACTCATGATATAACCGACGATCTGGTTTACCGGATTATATCCTTTCTCATCCATGGCATTGTATACCACTTCCAGAACTTCCTTTACGCGGACCTCCGGATCGGATTTTACTTTAAAATACTGTGTACTGTTCATATTTGTCATAATTTCACACCCTTATATAACCTGTATCTGGCAGATGCGTCTCTGATCAGGAGACAAAATTCTGCCTATTATCGTTTCTATTCTAATATATTTTAGAATAAAGTGCAACGTAGTTTTTTAATTGTCAGACAAAAAGCCATATACTGTTCCCTGTTTTCGGCAATGATACAGCCTGTTTCCTGGTCTACAGAGTTTCTCCCTCTGCTACAATTAATGCTTCTTCCTTTGTGTCGGTTGTCTGTGCTGTCACTTTGTACAGTTTGTTTTCCAGATTTTCAGTGGTTTTCCACAATACACGGATGTATTCGCGACTATATCCACTCCACATACTTTCTCCATCCACCTCGATCTTCTCCTCGAATAGTACTTCCAGCGGCTGACCGATAAACTGACGGATATATGCCGTCTTATTCTGCTCATGCAGCTTTAACAGCACATGGCTTCTGTCTCCCTTGATACTTTCCGGAATCTGATCCGGCATATCCGCAGCCTTCGTTCCCTGTCGACGGGAATATTTGAAAATATGTGTCTCATAAAAACAAATTTTTTCCAGAAACGCATGGCACTCTTCAAAGTCTTTTACTGTTTCTCCCGGAAATCCAACGATCACATCCGTAGTAAGTGCAGGTGCGTTAAATACCTTTCGCAGGATCTCACATTTTTCAGCATATTCCTCCGCTGTATACCGGCGATTCATCCGTCTCAGCGTTGTATTGCAGCCGCTTTGCAGTGACAGATGAAAATGCGGGCAGAAGCTGTCCAGCTCATGCAGAGCCCTGGCAAATTCTTCTGTGATAATCCCCGGCTCCAAAGATCCCAGACGGATTCGCTTTACACCATCGATGCTGTCGATCAGCCGAATCAGATCCAGAAGGTGTGGCTTTTTATCTTCAGAAAAATCCACACCATAGGAGCTCAAATGGATACCGGTCAGAACAAATTCCTGATATCCGGCATTACACAGCCCTTCTATTTCCTCCCGTACATCCTCCGGACGGCGGCTTCTGACGCGGCCACGGGTAAACGGAATAATGCAATAGCTGCAGAACTGGTTACATCCGTCCTGCACCTTGATATAGGCACGGGTGTGCTCTGCAGAACGCTCCATCTTCATTTCTTCATATTCTTTGGTATGCATGAGGTCCACGATATATGACTGATGTCCCTTTGACACAAAGAATTCATCAAGGATTGCCACAAGATCCTTCTTTTTGTTGTTACCGATCACCAGATCCAGCGACAATTCCTCCAAAAGCTGATCCCCTGCAGCCTGCACATAACAGCCTGCAGCGGCTACGACAGCCTCTGGATTGGTCTTTCTCGCACGGCTGATCATCTGACGGGATTTTTTGTCTGCCATATTGGTTACGGAACATGTATTGATAATATAAACATCGGCCTTTTCATGAAACGGCACGATGGTATATCCGGCATCTGTAAGCATCTGCTGCATGACCTCTGTCTCGTAGGCATTCACCTTACAGCCAAGGTTGTGCAGGGCTGCTGTTCTGTTCATAATACACCTCTCTACTTCTTGGCTTTTTCTGCCGGAACTCTCCGGTTTTTTCACCGCTTTGTATGGCTGAAAAAGCGCTGCTGTACGGTCTTTTCCGTTCGACATTTTCCGCTCTTTCCCCGCCGGTAAAGTCTGCGTAAATTTTCATTCCGCCTTGACTTTTACCCCTGTTACAGGTAAGATAAAAGTAATCATTTTTGTGTTCCAACGACAACATTCTGGCCGCCGGTTATCACAAAAAATATACATTCATTCTGGAGGATAGCTGAACATGAAAACCGTAATGATCTCTCTTAATTCTATTGATAAGGTTAAATCTTTTGTCAATGATATTTCCAAATTTAACTTCGATTTTGACCTTGTATCCGGCAGATACGTGATCGATGCCAAGTCTATCATGGGTATTTTCAGTCTGGATCTGAGTAAGCCGATCGAGCTGAATGTACACGCTGAAGATGACAGCCTGGCTGCTGTTATGGAGAAGCTTACCCCATACCTTATCGAGAAATAATCTGCCTCTGACATCTGTCCTGTGACAGAGCGGTATGTTGCAAGAAAGCTCCGCGGATTTCCCGCGGAGTTCTTTTTTATCTTTTTTTACAGGATTCACTTTCCTGAGGTTCTTCCCTGAAGCTTCTGCCAGCAGCTGTTCTCTTATCCGGCTGCTGCCGACAGTCCTTTTTCGTATTTACTCGTCGATTTCCACAACCTCTGCGGTATCCACGGCTGTTTTCAACATTTCATCGATCTTTTCTGCCAGATTTTCCTCAGAACGGCGGATAGCCTGCAGATTCGGCTTTGTCACCGGATGTTTTGCCACAAAAATCGTACAACAGTCTTCGTATGGCTGGATCGACGTCTCATAAGTATTAATCTTTAAGGAAATATCTACTATTTCCTGCTTGTCAAAACCAATCACCGGACGGAATACCGGCATCGTGCAGACTTCATTGGTAACGGTCAGACTCTGTACAGTCTGGCTGGCCACCTGGCCGATGCTCTCCCCGGTGATCAGAGCCACAGCACCCTCCTTGCGGGCAATCTCTTCAGCGATCTTCATCATATACCGACGCATAATGATCGTCAGCTCATCGTGCGGACACTTGTCGTAGATATACAGCTGAATATCGGTAAAGTTGACGATATGCAGACGCATCGGTCCACTGTAGCGGGATACCAGCTTTGCCAGATCTACAACTTTCTGTTTGGCTCGCTCACTTGTATACGGCGGTGCATGGAAGTACACAGCATCCACGACAACGCCTCTTTTGGCAATCATATATCCGGCTACCGGACTGTCGATACCGCCGGACAGAAGCAGCATGGCTTTTCCGTTTGTTCCCAGAGGCATACCGCCCGGACCCGGAATGATCTCAGAATATACATAGATATGCTGGCGGATTTCCACCTGCAGAAGGATTTCCGGATGATGAACATCCACGGAAAACTCCGGACAGGCATCCAGGATATCGCTGCCAAGCTCTCTGGCCAGCTCCATGGAATCCATCGGATAATTCTTGCGGGCACGGCGCACCTGTACCTTAAAGGTTTTACGCTTGTCCGGATACATATGGTCCATATAGGCCACAACGTCTTTGGACAGCTCCTCATAGCCCTTGTCCTCCAGAAGGACAACCGGACAGATACCCACGATACCGAATACCGTCTTTAATGCGGCTACCGTCTCGTCAAAATCAAACTCTGTTACTGCTTCAACATAGATGCGGCCACTTTCTTTTGTGACGCTGAAACGGCCCTCTACTCTTCTCAATGTTCTTTTGATCTGCGCGATCAGGGCATCCTCGAAAAGATAACGGTTCTTTCCTTTAACGCCAATCTCGGCATATTTGATCAGAAACATACGAAACATGGCAAGTCTCCTTTCTCTACTCGTTTCAATTCATATCTGACACTGCATTTTTACATCCGCAGTGCATGATTTTATCTACAAAAATATATCTCCGACACAATTCTTCTCATGACTTATCTGCCTTGCATCAGTGTCTTGTATATCGGCGCAGCATCGGCACGATTTCTCTGATCACGCCAAGTGCATAATCTATCTCTTCTTCCATCGTTGTCTCCGAAAAGCTGAAACGGACAGTTGCCTCGGTCAGCGTCTTTGGGGCCTGGATGGCCTGCATCGTCGGGCTGGCATTTCTCTTATGTGTTGAGCAGGCACTTCCTGCTGATACATAGATCCCCCGTTCCTCCAGCGTATGCAGAAGAACCTCACTGCGCACCCCCACAAAAGCGGCACTCACGATATGCGGCGCACCTTCCTCTACAGCCATTCCATGGATATGTACATCCGGAATTTCCATAAGTCCGTCCACCAGACGGTGTTTCAGGGCATACATTTTTTCAATCTTTTCATCCAGATGGTCATAGGTCATCTTTGCTGCCAGACCAAAGCCAGCGATCCCCGGCACATTGTCCGTACCGGAACGCATGCCTTTTTGCTGACCGCCGCCGTAGATGATCGGCACGATCTTTACTTTGTCATCGATATATAATAATCCGACCCCTTTCGGTCCATGCAGCTTGTGGCTGCTGACTGACAGCATATCGATACCCATACGTTTCGGATAGATGTGATACTTTCCAAAAGCCTGGATCGCATCTACATGCACATAGGTCTTTGGATTCTTTTCTTTGATCACCCGGGACAGTGCTGCGATATCCTGCACCGCACCAATTTCGTTGTTTACGTACATCATGGATACAACGATCGTATCCTCCCGCACGGCATCCCGCAGCTTTTCCGGATCAATACGTCCCTGTTCATCCACAGACAGCCGTGTCACAGCAAATCCCTGCTTTTCGAGGAAATCCGCTACTGCACCGACCGCCGGATGCTCCATGGCTGTCACAATAATATGATTCCCGGTACGGCGGTTTGCCATCGCTGTACCGATCAGTGCCCAGTTATCGGATTCCGTACCGCCGGAGGTATAGTAGATCTCCTTTTCCTGTACCTTTAAGATCTGGGCAAAGGTCTTTGTTGCTTCTTTTATATACTGTTCCGCTTCCACACCTTTCGTATGCATGGAGGACGGATTTCCATAGTCCTCGGACATGGTTTTTACCATCAGCTCAACCACTTCCGAAAATACCCGGGTGGTGGCTGAATTATCAAGATATGCTTCCATTTCTACTCTTTTCTGTTGCTTTTTGTTTTCTGCTATACAGACTTACATTTTTCAGTTATCCATTTTTTCAGGGCTCAAGCAGATACATCAAGATAGACAATACCGTCATTCCCGCAGTTTCCGTACGAAGAATCCGCTTGCCCAGCGTGATCGTCTCCATCTGACTGTTTAAGGCCAGCTCCACCTCTTCCTCAGCAAAACCGCCCTCCGGGCCGATAAAGATACCGATGCTCTGCCCCGGCTCGATCTTTGCCAGAACCTCTCTTGTATACGCCATATTTTCCGCCAGCTCATATGGCATCAGCCGGATATCCAGTGCCTTTGCAAAAGCCACGGCTTCCTTAAAGCTCATCACCGGCATCACCTCCGGAATGATCAGGCGCTTCGCCTGCTTGGCGGCACTTTCGGCAATACTCTGCCAGCGGGCCAGCTTTTTGGCTTCCTTTTTGTCGTCCAGCTTGACCACGGCACGCTTCGTTGCCATCGGTACGACCGCATAGATGCCCAGCTCCACAGCCTTCTGGATGATCAGCTCCATCTTGTCATTCTTCGGAAGGCCCTGAAACAGATAGACCTTTGACGGCAGTTCCAGACCCTCTTCCTTGACAAACATGATCCCGGCCTCAACATAATCGCTGTCCAGTGCCGTGATCTCACAGTGATATTCTTTCTTTTCACCGTCACTGATCAGAATCTCTTCGCCCGGCTTCATGCGCAGAACATTTTTGATATGGTTGACGTCCGTGCCGATGATACGGATCGTTTTGTCTCCGATCTGCTCTTTTTCTACGAAAAATCGATACATATTAACCTCCGTAAACTTACAGCGGCTTTCTTGCAGTAATAGCTACCCATTCATTCTGGTAGTTGATCTCTACGATTTCCAGACCTGCTTTCAGAACGGCCTCTTTGACACATTCTTCCTTATCGTCAATGATACCGGATGTGATATATAAGGAACCCGGCTTCATCTGATGAATGACCTCCGGAGTCAGTGCTTCCAGTACATCGGCAAGGATATTTGCCAGAACAATATCATATTTCTCATAACCAACCTTGTCCTGTACTTCCTTATCATCGATCAGATTGCCGATGATCAGCTCCATATCCTCCTCCGGGATCGCGTTGGCTTCTTTGTTTTCTGCCACAGCATTGATCGTGCAGATATCCAAATCTGTACCGATCGCATGTGCAGCGCCCAGCTTCAGAGCCACGATGGACAGAATACCGCTGCCGGTGCCTACATCGAGGATCTGCATACCCGGTTTCACATATTTTTTCAGCTCGCGGATGATCAGCTGTGTCGTCTCATGCATACCTGTACCAAAGGCTGTACCCGGATCGATATGGATGATCATACGATCCTTGTCCTCCGGCTTTACCTCTTCCCAGGACGGGATGATAAGGATATCGTCCACATAGAACTGCTTGAAAAACTGCTTCCAGTTGTTGATCCAGTCCTTGTCCTCGGTCTCGCCCGTGGTAATCGTACCGTCACCGATATCCATAAACTCAGCCAGCTCATCCAGCTCACGGCGCGCATCAGCAACGATCGCATCCAGATCCTGATCCTCATCCACATAGAAATTCAGATAAGCGATACCATCGTCCTCCGGCATATCCGGCATCATACCGACAAACATGGCTTCCTTATCTGCCTCTGAAAGCGGCTTCTTATCCTGGATTTCCGCCCCCTGCAGACCAACCTCTGCCAGCGTCGCAATGATGATATCCTCGGCATCTGTCTTTGTTTTTACTGTAACCTTATTCCATTTCACGGGCTTTTCCCTCCTGACGTAAAGAAACTCGGTCCAACGGACCATTGTATGATATAGTTGATAAACAAAATCGCATAAAAAATCAGATTAATCATACACGATGAAAAGGGAAAGTGCAAGATACACTTTCCCTCATAAATAATCTTATTTTTGCAAGTGGGCTCCGAAGATTAAATCGTTTAATTTTATAGTATCTATCTTTACATTTACATTTTAATCTGTTATTATACAATCAATAAAACATTTCATTATCACAGGAACTTCCCCCGACCGATCGGTCATCGAAATCCCCTGTTATAAGAAAACAAATGGAGATTTCGCATTTCTGTATATGCGTCTCCATTTCATAGGAGATGCTATTACCTATTACAAAGAATATAAGGAAATCGCTGCCAGAAACAGGCAGGACAAAAGCTATGCTTCTCCGGATGAGCAGGATATCGAAAGTATTATATCTTTTTATGAGGAACAATCTTTTAGCACGGAATTAGGTCTTGCTGTTGGCGCTGTTACTGGTTCAAAAAAGCTTATACAATATGCCTCACAGGCAGAACAGAAAGGAGATACAACAATGAAACAATGGCAATGCATTACTGACTGGGAAAATAAATGCGAACGCAAAGGAGAGCTCAAATGTGTTCCTCTCATGCTGCAAACATACAAAAATTTCAATATATCCAAAGAAACTGCTCTTGAAAAAATAACACAGGATTTCTCTCTGTCCACAGAGGAAGCTGCCAGCTTCATGGAAAAATGCTGGTAAACTGACCGTTGCATAGCTAAACAGGAGCTTTGCTGTTTTTACACAACAAAGCTCCTGTCAACTGCTCATATTCTATTTTTTACTTTTAAATGAAGCATAGGTCTTTCCTGCGCTCATCTTCTGTCCTTTGATCGCGGACAGTTCTGTGACTGTCACCATCTCGTAACCTTTCTTAGTGAGATTCTTCAGGATACTGTCTGCCGCATTGGCTGTGGTCTTATGGATATCATGCATCAGAACGATCTTACCATCCCCTGCATTTTTAGACACATAATTGATCAGCCGTTTGGAATTTCTGTATTTCCAGTCCAGCGTATCCACGTTCCAGAAAATATTCGGACGGGTAAAGCTCTTTAAAACACTCTTTGTAAATGCGCCGTAAGGTGCACGAATCAGTGTCGGTGTCGTCCCTGTATACTGATTCACTTTATTATCCGTTTTCTGAATCTCTGCTTTCACCTTTTTCAGACCGATCTTTTTGAAATTGGCATGTGTATAGGAATGATTGCCAATCTCACACCCCATTTCCAGCTCCTGTTTCAACAGATCCCCTGTCCTGCTGTTGATATTCTGACCTACGACCATAAAGGTAGCCCGGGCATTATATTTCTTCAATGCGGCTAAAACCTTCTTGGTATTTGCCTTACTGGGTCCGTCATCAAAGGTCAGTGCAATATGCTTCTTATTCTTATCATACAGCACAACTTTGGATGTATGGATATAGCCGTCTGACACCTTATACCAGTTTCCTGTTTTTTCGGTCACCTTCAGCTGTTCCCCAAAGCCAACGTTTTTTACAACCGCTGAATCTCCGGAAGCTTCACTGTGGATCGGTGCAGTAGCTACTTTAACTGCAAGGCGCATGGTATCTCCCAGAACCTGACTTTCTGCAGCCTGTACCGGTTGACGCAGACAAAGTACTCCCACCAGCAGCACTGCCATAAAGATCCATCTTCTCCATTTTCTTGCTTTCATCATTAACACCCCTTTTTTGGATATTCTGTCCTTTGTCTTGTATGACTTTCGACTTTTGTATCATACCATAGCTTATGTTTTTTTCATCTAATTTATTATGAAGAAATCTAAATGAAATCTTAAGTTGCCAGATTTTATCCAGACCTGTTTTTTTACGGCATTAAATATCCTCTCATCACTCCAACAGGCAAAAACAGTCTGAAAATGAATACTTCTTCATTTCCAGACTGCTCTTTTCCTATATATAAAATATACTCTTATCCCTCAAAAGTTTCTTTAATCTTTTCTTTAAAACTTTTCTTTTTCGGAGCTGTACCATTACCGCCCAGCGTCTCATCAAATTTACGCAGAGCCTCCTTTGACTCATTGCTCAGATTAGTCGGCACCTGTAATGTCAAAGTAACATAATGATCACCGCGGATATTCTTATTACGCAGTGACGGTACACCCTTGCCTTTCAGACGGATACGGGTATTGGGCTGTGTGCCCGGTTTGACCTCATATTCCACATCGCCGTCTACTGTTGGGATACGAATCTTACCACCCAGAGCCGCCTGCGCAAAACTGATATTGGCACTGGAGAAGATATTCATATCTTCACGGGCAAATACCGGATGGCGGGCCACACGTACCTCTACCAGAAGATCGCCTCTCGGACCGCCGTTGGTTCCCGGCTCACCTTTATCACGAATACGGATGCTCTGTCCGTCATCGATACCGGCCGGAATGCTGACCTGGATCTTCTTTCTGGAGGACGTAAAGCCTGTACCACGGCAGTCCGGGCATTTTTCACGGATGATCTTACCTGTACCCTGACAATCCGGGCAGACGGTTACATTTCGTACCATACCGAACATGGACTGCTGGGTCATGACAACCTGTCCGCTGCCGTTACATTTCTTACAGGTTTCCGGTGAAGTACCCGGCTTTGCACCTGTACCGTTACATTTCTTGCAGGGATCTTTCAGATTGATCTCCAGCTCTTTATCGCAGCCTGTGATAGCTTCCTGGAACATGATATTGACTGCAGCACGAAGATTGGCTCCCTTCATCGGACCATTGTTGGCACGGCGTCTGCCGCCACCGCCTCCAAACAGGTCGCCAAAGATATCACCGAAAATATCACCCATATCTCCACCAAAATCAAAGCCACCGAAGCCGCCACCGGCTCCACCGCCGCCGTTTTCAAAGGCAGCATGACCGAACTGATCATACTGGCGACGTTTGTCGGCATCACTCAGAACGCTGTAAGCTTCTGTTGCTTCCTTAAACTTGGCCTCTGCCTCTTTGTCGCCCGGGTTCATGTCTGGATGATACTTTTTCGCCAGTTTTCTGTAAGCTTTCTTCAATGTCGCGTCATCGGCATTTTTGTCCACTCCCAGGACTTCATAATAATCTCTTTTATCGGCCATGATGTAATACCTCTATCCTTTTACTTATAACATCCCGGGACGAAATTCGCCCCGGGATATCCGTATATCCGTTTTGTTTGTTTATGATTTATACCTCTTTGTAATCGGCATCTACGACATCGTCATATCCTGCCTCTCCACCGTTATTAGAAGAACCGGCAGCACCACCCATGTCCGGACCCGGGCCAGCCTGACCAGCCTGTGCACCCTGTGTCTGCTCATACATCTTGGCAAACAGCTTCTGAGCGCTCTCCATCAGTTTTTCTTTACCGGCTTTGATGTCGTTTACCTGCTCATCTGTCAGGCTGCCATCAGCCGGAGCAGCTTCCAGAGTCTTCTTCAGAGCATCCAGATCAGCTTCTACAGCAGCTTTGTCAGCACCGTCAAGCTTGTCACCAACCTCTTTCATAGCACTCTCTACCTGGAATACCATGGAATCAGCTTCGTTCTTGGCATCGATACCCTCTTTACGCTTCTTATCCTGAGCTTCGAACTCAGCAGCCTCACGTACGGCTTTATCGATATCGGCATCGGACATATTGGAACCTGCAGTAATGGTAATATGCTGCTCTTTTCCTGTGCCCAGATCCTTGGCAGATACATTTACGATACCGTTGGCATCGATATCAAAGGTAACCTCGATCTGCGGTACACCACGTCTTGCCGGCGGGATACCATCCAGTCTGAACTGGCCAAGGGATTTATTATCTTTGGCAAACTGACGCTCACCCTGTACAACGTTGATATCTACGGCTGTCTGGTTATCAGCAGCTGTGGAGAAGATCTGGCTCTTCTTTGTCGGGATCGTTGTATTTCTCTCGATCAGTCTGGTTGCGATACCGCCCATGGTCTCGATAGACAGAGACAGCGGAGTAACATCCAGAAGAAGGATATCTCCTGCACCTGCATCACCGGCAAGCTTACCACCCTGTACGGAAGCACCAAGGGCTACACACTCATCCGGGTTCAGGCTCTTGTTCGGCTCATGACCTGTCAGCTGTTTTACTTTATCCTGTACAGCCGGGATACGTGTAGAACCACCAACCAGCAGTACCTTGCTCAGCTCGGAAGCTGTCAAACCTGCATCAGACAGGGCACGGCGAACCGGCTCAGCTGTAGCTTCTACCAGATCTCTGGTCAGTTCATCGAATTTAGCCTTTGTCAGGTTCATATCGAAATGTTTCGGCACACCATCGACAGCTGTGATGAACGGCAGGTTGATGTTTGTTGTTGTAGCGGAAGAAAGCTCTTTCTTTGCTTTCTCAGCAGCCTCTTTCAATCTCTGCAGAGCCATCTTATCACCGGAAAGGTCTACGCCCTCTGTTCTCTTGAACTCAGAAAGCATGTATTCTGTGATCTTCTGGTCGAAGTCATCACCACCCAGTCTGTTGTTACCTGCTGTAGACAGAACCTCGATAACACCATCACCGATCTCGATGATAGATACATCAAATGTACCACCACCAAGGTCATATACCATGATTTTCTGCTCTTTTTCATTATCAAGACCATAGGCCAGTGCAGCGGCTGTCGGCTCGTTGATGATACGTTTTACATCCAGACCGGCGATCTTACCGGCATCCTTTGTAGCCTGACGCTGAGCATCGTTGAAGTAAGCCGGAACTGTAATAACGGCCTCTGTTACTTTCTCACCCAGGTAAGCTTCTGCATCGCTTTTCAGCTTCTGCAGGATCATAGCGGAAATCTCCTGCGGAGAATATTTCTTATCATCGATCGTTACACGGTAATCAGAACCCATATGTCTCTTGATGGAAGAGATGGTCTTTTCGGAGTTTGTAACGGCCTGACGTTTTGCCGGCTCACCGACAAGACGTTCACCGGTCTTTGTGAAAGCTACGACAGACGGTGTCGTTCTGGCACCTTCTGTATTTGTAATAACTGTCGGCTGTCCACCTTCCATAACGGCTACACAGCTGTTTGTTGTACCAAGGTCAATACCAATAATCTTACTCATAATCGTGTCCTCCTCAAACTATATTTAAATTTGAAAATCTCTTAGTTAGCTACTTTTACCATGCTGTGACGAACAACGAAGTCCTTGTAGGTATATCCTTTCTGGAACTCCTCTACGACGATATTCTCGCCGGCATCTTCGTCCTCAACATGCATCACCGCATTGTGGTAATCCGGATTAAACTCGCTGCCTACGGCCTCAATCGGCTTGACACCAAGTTCATCGAAGCAGGTCATCATCTGTTTGTAGACTTTGTTCATGCCATCTACAAACGGATCTTCGAGCTGTTCTTCTGTGGCTGTAGCCAACCCTCTTTCGAAGGAATCTACAACGGGAAGAAGCTTTTCTACGATCTCTTTTGCCCCGATCACATACATACTTGCCTTTTCCTTTTCGGTACGCTTTCTGTAATTATCGAACTCGGCCATCTGGCGCTTGAGCTGATCGGTAAGTTCTTCGATCTTTTCGTCTTTTTTATCTTTTTTCTTGGAAAAGATTTTTTTCTTTTCCTTAGCGGTCTCTGTATCTTTTGTTTCTTCGGCTGTTTTTTCTTTTGTATCAGCAGCCTCGGTTTCCTGTGCAGCGTCGGCTGCGGTCCCGGTTGTTTCTTCCGCTACCGCTTCTTCGGCTGTTTGTTCTTTCTTCATTTCTTCAGTCATGCTCTACCACCTTTCCAGGTATCTATTGGATAGACTATTTGTCTTTATCTTTAAAGATACTGTCCAGCTGCTGCCGGAGTACTTTAAGATTATCTACCACGTTTTCATAATCCATACGCTTCGGTCCGATAATACCGATCGTACCTTTCATGCCTTTTCCCAGATCATAACTTGCGGTTACGACGCTGCAGTCTTTCATGGTCTGCATCTGGGACTCTCCGCCGATATATACCTGAATACCGGTTCCCGGATCGTCGGCATCTGCTTTCTGACCCTCTCGGATCATATTGACTAACGGTTCCTTTTCTTCCAGTGCTGAGATCAGCTCGCTGGCTTTTCCGGAATCGGAAAGCTCGGGGTATTTAAAGATGTTGGTTGCTCCGCTTGTGTATATCGGAACTTCATCTTCCTCCGTTGAGATCGCCTCTGCCACTGCATCTACAACGCTGGCGATCACGCCGCTGTGGATGCCGGCCTCTTCTTTCATCTTGGTGATCAGTCCAAGGCTGATTTCCTCGATGGTCAGACCGTTCAGACGGGTATTTAACAGAAGATTGAGTTTTAAAAGCTGATCTTCATCTACCGGTTCGTCCAGATCAATGATCTGATTGCGGACGATATTGCCATCGCTGACGATCACGGCCAAAAGCTGCATCTCGTGTACACGGGAGAGCTGGATAAATTTCAGCTTGGTGTTGTGCAGGCTCGGTCCGGTGATCATCGTCGCATAATTGGTATTGGATGCGAGGACCTTGACAACCTGCTGCAGCATTTTTTCCATACGGTCGGTCTTGTTGATCATCAGCTGTTTGATCTCAGATACCTCCTGATCCTTACTGCGGATGATTTCGTCTACATACAGACGGTAACCGAGATCGGACGGAATCCTGCCTGCGGAGGTATGTGGCTGTACGATGTACCCCATCTCTTCGAGATCTGCCATCTCATTACGTATGGTAGCGGAACTTAAGTTCAGGTCGGTATATTTTGATATCGTACGGGAGCCTACCGGTTCGCCTGTCTCGAGATAGGTACGGATGATCGCATCCAGTATTTTCTGTTTTCTCTCGCTCAGTTCCACGCCGGTGCCTCCTTTCTCTTCTTCTGTTTGTTAGCACTCATTTAATTGGAGTGCTAACATCTAGGTATAAAATAGCACCACCCCTGGAAAGTGTCAAGGGAATTTTGAAATATTTTTGTGATTTTTCCAATTTTCTATGTATTGTTTTTCTGTACCTAATAGTCTGATACTATAACTGTTTATCTATCTTTGTTATTGGACGGTTTTCATAGAAATATGGTAGGATATCGGAAGTAGATTTTGGTTTTTGCTGCTGATCTGCTTTTTTCTGACTATGAAGGATTGAAACGAACAGGATAACTTAAAATCCAGTTTTTCGAGCTACAATCTGTTTTTACAAATAAATATTGAGGAGGATTTACCCATGACATATAAAACAGATACCGTGTGTGTACACGGGCAGAATATATACTGTCGCAAGCACCCTTATGGTGCTGTTGCGACTCCGATCTATCAGACAGCTACGTTTTCACATCCGGCTGTCGGCTCTTCTACGGGATTTGATTATTCGAGGGAGAGCAATCCCACACGTTCTGAACTGGAAGAAACAATCAATGGACTGGAACATGCAGTGCTGAGCCTGGCGTGTTCAAGCGGTATGGCAGCATTAACACTGTGTCTGGAACTGTTTGATTCCGGAGATCATATTCTGTGTACGGAAGATCTGTATGGTGGTTCTGTCAGACTGTTTTCTACGCTGGGAGAAAAGAGGGGGATTTCTTTTTCTTATGCAGATACTTCTAATATAGAAGAAACTCGGGCAAGGATCACACCGCAGACAAAGGCACTGTATATTGAAACGCCAAGCAATCCGACGATGAGTGTGACAGATATCCGGGCGATGAAGAAGCTGGCGGATGAATATTCACTGCTTCTGATTGCGGACAATACATTTCTGTCACCGTATTTTCAGAATCCGCTGGACCTGGGTGCGGATCTGGTGATCCATAGTGGAACAAAATTTTTAAACGGACATAATGACGTACTGGCCGGCTTTGTCTGTACAAACCGGGAGGATCTGGCTGAACAGCTTCGTTACTTATATAAAACGGTGGGCTCCTGTCTGTCGGCGTTTGACAGTTATCTGCTGTTGCGTGGCTTGAAGACGCTGGCGGTACGTATGGAACGTCAACAGAAAAATGCACTGCAAATCGCCCAGTGGCTCAAAAAGCAGCCACAGGTGACGGATGTGTTATATATTGGTTTACCGGGACATCCGGGGTATGAAGTCAATCTTTCCCAGTCCAGAGGCTTTGGCAGCATGATTTCTTTCCATGTGGACAGTAAAGAAACAGCGATACGCATTCTTGACGGGGTAAAGCTGATCACGTATGCAGAAAGCCTGGGTGGTACGGAATCGCTGATCACCTATCCGCGGTTACAGACACATGCGGATGTACCGGAGGAAATCAGAGAGCGGCTTGGCATCAATGACCGGCTGTTGCGGTTCTCTGTTGGGCTGGAGGATGTGGAGGATCTGATTGCAGATCTAAAGCAGGCATTTTAAACTTTTTGTTACTTTCGTAATATGCTGCATGCAGATACACTGTCTGCCAGCGTTTCAGAGAGGCCATAAGGCTGTACCGCAGCCCGCATATTATTTCGGTAGCAGAAAATGAATGTTTATTATTTTAGCAATACTCACAGGGCTTGATGCGCCGCTTTTATACAGGAGGAAATACACTACCATGATATATGATTTCGATACAGTAACAGACAGAACAGGCACCAGCTGCCTGAAATATGATTTTGCCGTAGAAAGAGGTAAGCCTGCAAATATCCTGCCACTGTGGGTGGCGGATATGGATTTTCCGACAGCACCGGCGATCCGGGAACGGCTGTCCGAGGTGGCAACGTACGGTATTTACGGCTACAGTGATGGAAAAGAGGATTATTTTGCGGCGATCAACTCCTGGTATACGAAGCATTTTGGCTGGTCAGTACAGCGTGACTGGGTGATCTATACGCCGGGTGTTGTGTTCGCTTTGTCTGCGGCTGTCCGTGCTTTTACTGCTCCGGGAGACGGTGTGCTGATCCAGCAGCCGGTCTACTATCCTTTTACTGAGGTGATCACAGACAATGACCGTGTTGTGGTCAACAGTTCTTTAGTTTCTGTAAATGGCAGATACCAGATGGATCTGGATGATTTTGAAAAAAAGATTATCGACAATCATGTACGATTGTTTCTTTTATGCAGTCCGCACAATCCGGTAGGGCGTGTCTGGACGAAGGAGGAATTGCTGGCAGTGGGTGAGATCTGCAAAAGGCATGATGTAACGATCGTCAGCGATGAGATCCACAGTGATTTTGTGTGGGAAGGACATACGCACCATGTGCTAGCTTCGCTTTCCGATGATCTGGCCAACCGCACGGTTGTGTGCACAGCACCTACAAAGACATTTAATCTGGCCGGATTACAGATTTCGAATATCATCATCCCGAATGAAGAACTGAGGAAGCGGTTTAAGCATGCCGTGGATCAGGCGGGATACAGTCAGGGGAATCTGATGGGACTCGAAGCCTGCAAGGCAGCTTATACAAAAGGTGGAGACTGGTATGAAGCGTTAAAGGTGTATCTGCAGGAAAATATTTCCTTTGTCAGGGAGTATCTTTCCAAAAATCTGTCGCAGCTTCGACTGATCGATCCGGAAGGAACCTACCTTTTATGGATTGACTGCCGGGGACTTGGGCTTTCTGTTGAAGCACTTGAAGATCTGGTCGTGCACAAGGCTGGGCTTTGGCTGGACAGTGGGGCTATTTTCGGGGCGGATGGTGAAGGTTTTCAGAGGATCAATGTGGCTTGTCCGAGGCAAACGCTGCGGAAAGCACTGGAACGGCTGGAAAGGGCAATTAAGAATTTATAGTTTGGATAACAGAAGCTGTAGAAACGGCTTCTGTTTTTTGTTGAAGAGGGACGGTCGAAGAGATGTCCACCAGGGGAGGGTGGGCATCTCTTCGACCTGTCATTGATGGAATGTATGCCTTGCCTGCGGCATTGGCACTGGTTTGTTAGTGTAAAGCTCCACTTTAGTTGAATATCAACTGTTGGCTGCATGTTTTGTTTCCTCCTTTGTGCGTTCTTATACTATCACTGGTCATACTTTCTTCGCCAATACATAAAAACTGGTGCGGCTTATAGTTTTTCCTATAATCCCCACCAGTATTCTATGAATTATATTATGGTTACAAAACAAGCACAAGGTAGCACTTGCCTGTAACCATCACTTTTTTAATTTTTCAGGCTTTCACACACAACCCTTTCTACTCATCTCTGTCATCCAGCGCCTTTTTCAGCTCGATCATCTTGTCACGCAGCTCTGCGGCAGCCTCGAAGTTCAGATCCGCTGCAGCCCGCATCATCTGTTTCTGGACGTCGCCGATCAGCTTCTTTAACTCCTTACTGTCCATGGACTCCGGATCCTTGGCCAGCTTTTTCTCGGTCTTTGCCACCTCTTTGGATATGCTGATCAGCTCCCGCACAGCTTTTTTGATCGTGGTCGGCGTAATGCCATGAGCTTCATTGTAGGTCTGCTGCAGGGCACGTCTTCGCTCCGTCTCGTCGATCGCCGCCCGCATCGAATCTGTGACCGTATCCGCATACATCACAACATGGCCCTGGGCATTACGGGCTGCACGGCCGATGGTCTGAATCAGGGATGTCTCGGAACGCAGAAAGCCCTCTTTGTCTGCATCCAGAATCACAACAAGAGAAATCTCCGGGATATCCAAACCCTCTCTGAGCAGGTTGATACCCACCAGAACATCAAACACATCCAGACGCATATCCCGGATGATCTCTGCACGTTCCAGTGTATCAATGTCAGAATGCAGATACCTCACACGGATACCGACCTCTTTCATATAATCTGTCAGATCCTCTGCCATACGCTTCGTCAGCGTCGTTACCAGCACCTTGTTATGCTGCTTTATCTCTTTGTTGATCTCACCGACCAGATCATCGATCTGTCCCTCAATCGGCCGCACCTCGATCTTCGGATCGAGAAGGCCTGTCGGACGAAGCAGCTGTTCTGCACGAAGCAGCTCATGATCTGCCTCATAATCGCCCGGTGTGGCTGAGACAAACATCATCTGGTCGATTCGCTGCTCAAATTCCTCAAAATTCAGCGGACGGTTATCTAAAGCCGATGGCAGACGGAAACCGTATTCTACCAGCGTCCGCTTTCTCGACTGGTCTCCGGCATACATACCGCGCACCTGAGGCAGCGTGATATGGGACTCGTCCACGATGATCAGAAAATCATCCTTAAAATAGTCAATCAGCGTATACGGAGGTTCTCCGGCTTCCAGACCGGAAAAGTAACGGGAATAGTTCTCGATGCCGGAACAAAAGCCAGTCTCCTTTAACATTTCCATATCAAAATTCGTCCGTTCCCAGATCCGCTGGGCCTCGATCAGCTTGTCCTCGCTCTTAAAATACTTTACCTGCGCATCCAGTTCTTCCTCGATCTCCTGCGCCGCCTTTTTGATCTTTTCCGGGGCAACGACATAATGGGAAGCCGGGAAGACCGCCGCATGATTCAGCTGGCTGATGGCCTCCGTGGTCAGCACATCCCGCTCCGTGATCCGGTCGATCTCATCGCCGAAAAACTCCACCCGGATAAATTTGTCCGATGCATCCGCCGGAAAAATATCGAGCACATCCCCATGCACCCGGAATGTACCACGGTGAAAATCCAGCTCATTCCGGTCATACTGGATATCGATCAGCTCACGCACCACTTCGTCACGGTCTTTTAACATTCCCGGACGCAGGGAAATGATCATATTCTGATAATCATCCGGACTGCCGATACCATAGATACAGGACACACTGGATACGATGATCACATCCCGCCGCTCACTTAGAGCTGCCGTAGCCGACAGACGCAGCTTATCGATCTCATCGTTAATAGCCGAATCCTTCGCAATGTAGGTATCCGTTGACGGCACATAGGCCTCCGGCTGATAATAATCATAGTAGGAGACAAAGTATTCCACCGCATTCTCCGGGAAAAACTCTTTAAACTCTCCATACAGCTGCGCCGCCAGCGTCTTATTGTGCGCCAGGATCAGCGTCGGCTTGTTCAGCTGTGCAATGACATTGGCCATTGTAAACGTCTTACCGGAACCCGTCACACCCAAAAGGGTCTGAAACTGATTGCCCTCTTTAAACCCCTGCACCAGCTTCTCGATCGCCTGTGGCTGGTCGCCGGTAGGCTTATATTCGGAATGTAAGATAAATTTATCCATAAAAAGTCTCCTGTTTTTCTATGTCCAGCTATATTTCATTGATCTTGTCTTTAGTATTTCATTTTCACTATAGCATTCCCCTAAAAAAAAGTACAGAGCAAATCGAATGTCCGTTCTGTATTTACGCCGGTGTCTCCAAAGTCCGTGCCTGCACAACCTCGGTGATCACTGCGATAATACCACTGAAGCATTCTTTTATATGCTAAGTCAACAATAAACAACGCCCCCGGAAAGATGTATACTTTCCGGGGACGCTATCTCATACGGACCGTGGCAGATGCCACGCTTTGCAATTATCCCTCAATGGAGATGTATTTATTTGTTTCTACCGGTTTTGCAGCCTCTTTCTTCGGCACGAAGAGTTTCAGGATACCATGTTTAAATTCACCTTTGACATCTTCCTGTTTGATATCTTCACCTACATAGAAGCTTCTCTGGCAGGCACCTGCGTAACGTTCCTGACGGATATAACGACCGGTATCTTTTTCTTTTTCATCCTTATCAAGACCCTTAGCGGCACTGATCGTCAGATAACCATTTTCTATAGAAGCTTTTACTTCATCCTTTGTAAATCCCGGAAGATCAATGATCAGCTCATAACCATTGGCCTGTTCCTTAATATCTGTTTTCATCACTCTGCTGGCTTTCTTACCATACAGTTTCTTTTCGGTATTCTTCAATGCTTTATCTGTGTAGAACGGAAAATCATCAAACCAGTCATCAAATAAATTCTCTCTAAAAATACTAGGCATCATCATCATAAGTCATCGCTCCTTTTTAGTCTCATATATGCTTGTCAACCTGTTTCATGGAACTGGAATGTTCTGGGAATCGGGTGGACCTTTTTCTTTGATCCTTATCTCTTATTCCCCTTCCTTTGTTCTAGCTATGTTATAACACCTATGTTAGCACTCGTCAAGTCTTTTGGCTAATAATTCTGTGAAGATTGTGTGAACTCTGCCTGAAAGATATGGTTTGTACCAGCTATACCCGTTTTTCTCACATTTTCTTCATGACAAGGACACAGCTTGCACACACTTTTTTTCTACACTGTAACCATCAACAGGGAAGCCAAAGAGCGGATCGATACACCGCCAGATGCAACCGGCTTCGCACACCAGCAACACTGTAAGATATTTATTTTACAGTTTCATATATACATTGTTTTTACACTTTTTCTCCTTCTAAAGGCCATCCGAATATCGGATGGCCCCCTTTTTGTCTATATCCTTTTGTCCGTTCAAATATACATGCAGCGAATCCGCTGTTACCTCACTGCGTTCAACATTTTGCAGACGCATATATTTCCTGGTCTTTACCGGTAATCCCCCATAAAAAACAGCGCCAGCGTCCCCGGTCCGGAATGTGCGCCGATGGTCGCACCAACGAAATTCACTAATACTTCACTGTCCGGATACCGTTTATGCAGTTCTTCTTCCACCAGCTTTGCATCCTCTATACAGTCTCCATGGCTGATCATAAACATCGGATTTTTATCTTTATAAGATCCGATCCGCTCATCCATCATATCCAGCAGCCGGTACACTGAACGTTTCCGTCCTCTCGCCTTGGACAGATTGATCAGATGCCCCTCATTGTCCACATGCAGCATCGGTTTAATATTGATCATCGTCCCCAGAATCGCTGTAGCCCTCGATACACGGCCGCCACGGTACAGATGGAACAGATCGTTTACCGTAAACACATGGCAGACATGCAATTTGTTTGCTTCCAGCCATTCATATACCTCGTTGATATCCTTGCCTTCTTCTTTCAGCTTCGCAGCATACCAAACAAACAATCCCTCGCCCAGTGACGCACACAGAGAATCCACCACCAGAATCTTTCGCTCCGGATACTGCTCCCTCAATTCCTCCGCCGCCAGCCGGCTCGAATTATAGCTGCCGCTTAATCCCGATGAAAATGCAATATGTAAAATATCCATCCCCTGCTCCAGATACGGCATCCACAGCTCCTTCACCGTTTCCGCATTATACTGCGAAGTTGTCGGCATAGAGCCACCACGCATCCGGCTGTAAAACTCCGCCACCGGAAGCTCATTTTCCAGCGTATACTGCTGCCCATCCAACGTGTACGGTAAGAACAGGAAATCAATGTCCTTTTCTCTGTAGAACTCGTAAGGCAGGTCAGCTGTATTATCTGTGGTTATCTTGTACATATGCAAATCCCCCTGATGAAAATTTATGTTCAGTTACTGCAAACTGTTACCTTCGCAACCCTCATACAAAGTTTTGCTTCGCTAAAGGAGAGCTGCTCACACTTGCATCATATTCTCACACATCTGGACAGTAAATGTTCAGATACTGCGTAAACAGTAACTGCGTTGTGTCTATTATACACTGTATTTTTAAATTTGCATTGAAAATATCAAATCACACAAGGTAAATCTTATAGGACTTATCAACCTTTCTGATTTTCTAATTTAATCTTTCCCTTCATGAGAGAAAGCAACCACATATATAACAAACCTCACGAACCAGTCAATAAACATTGCATACCATACACCGAGAACACTCATGTGCAGGATTTTAACAAAGACATAGGCAAGTCCGATACGGCAGGTCCACATCGTAAGGAGTGCTACAATCATTGTAAAGGCAGCCTTCCCGATAGCTCTAAAATAATAGGGTAATAAAAAGCCAATCGGCCAGATCACCATGGCTATGGTATGCGCAACTAAAAGTCCCTCAGCCAGCCTTGCTGCCTCCCCTGTCAGATGATATGCACTGATAAATTGTGTTTTTCCCACAAACATAATTGTACAAATTACGGCCAGTAAAATATAATTCAAAGAAAGTAAAGTCTTCATGTACTGTTTTGCCTGTTTTCTCTCACCCGCACCATAGCACTGACCTGCTATCGTAAGCGTCGCCGCACCAAGGGCATTTCCTGGCAAATACAGATATGTAACCAAATTTGATGCCACGGCAAAACCGGCTATCGATGCCGTACCAAGCGTGGATACGAGGCTTTGCAATATCAGTTTACCCAGCTGAAACACGCTACTCTCCACACCATTTGGAACACCAATCCTCAAAATTCTTATCATCAGCATACGATTTGGCCTGCATTCCTGCATATCCTGTATTCTTGCTTTGCTGCCTCCTTTTTCCAGCATTATGAGCATACCCACAGCACCTGATATTCTGGCAAGCAATGTCGGTATGGCGACACCTTCCACGCCCATTTTTAACCCAAAAATGCAAACAGCATTCCCTGCAATGTTCACTCCGTTCATAAAAAGAGAAAACAGCATAGCGATCCGTGTATTTCCTTCTGCCCGAAACGCAGAAGCTACAGTATGATACATTGCCAGGAAAGGGAAGGATAAAGCTGTGATTCGCAGATATATCCCCGCATCTTTCAACACATCAGGTTCTACTCTGCCAAACAGCAGACGCAGCAATCCATTGCCTCCAGCCAGGAAAAAAAGCATCACACAAATTGTTAAAAACAACGTCATCACAAGCAACTGAGCCGTTGTTTTACCTGCTTTTCTTTGGTCATCCGCACCAATATACTGTGCGCACACCACCGTTCCACCAGCCGTCAGCGCAAACAATACCTGTATTACCAGATTGTTTACTGCATCTACCAGGGAAACACCTGAAACTGCTGCCTCTCCAATCACGGCAACCATCAGGACATCCACCATACCAACCAACACTGTCAGAAGCTGTTCTACCAGAAGCGGCCAGATCAGATTAAATAATTCTCTCTTACTAAATATTTTACTCTTTTGTATGTTCTTTACCAAGTATCATCACCTCCTGTTTGCAAACACAATTATACATTTTTAGCCTTATTTACACCACTGCCATTTTTGACTATCACTTTGCACAATTTCTCCTATATCCTGACTCGAGTTTGTTCCGTCCCTTTAAAAAACACAGAGAGACAATGGCAGCAATTACTCTGTCACCACTGTCTCTCTGTGCTTTTTATAAAATGTCAGGCAAATGTCTGCAGCGTATCCCGTTTTACGCCAATATAGCCTTATCGTTTGCAAATTCTTCCCCGGATACCACCTCAAACTGATGCAGCAGATCTGCCACCGTCAGCTTTTTCTTTTCCTCTCCGGAGATATCGAGGATCACCCGTCCCTCATGCATCATGATCAGACGGTTTCCATGTGCGATCGCATCCTTCATATTATGCGTAACCATCAGTGCTGTCAGATGATTCTGCGCAATAATCTGATCCGTTACCTTCAGCACCTTTTGTGCTGTCTTTGGATCCAGCGCAGCCGTATGCTCATCCAGAAGCAGAAGCTTCGGCTTTTTCAAGGTCGCCATCAGAAGCGTCAGTGCCTGTCTCTGGCCACCGGACAGCAGACCAACCTTACTGGTCAGACGGTCCTCCAGTCCCAGATCCAGGATCTTTAACATCTCCCGGTACTCTTCCTTCTCTTTGTGGCTGATACCCCAGCCAAGCGTTCTCTTCTTGCCACGGCGGGCAGCCATTGCCAGATTCTCCTGAATCTCCATCGTCGCCGCCGTACCTGTCATCGGATCCTGGAATACACGGCCAAGATACGCCGCACGCTTGTATTCCGGCTCACCGGTCACATTGATACCGTCCACCAGGATTGCGCCCTGATCGATCGGCCAGACACCGGCCAGCGCATTTAAAGTCGTTGATTTACCGGCGCCATTACCGCCGATCACTGTACAGAAATCCCCCTCATCCAGATGAAGATTTACTCCGCACAGTGCCTTTTTCTCATTGATCGTACCGGCATTAAAGGTTTTGTGTACATCGATAATATCCAGCATACTACTTCTCCTCCTTTGCCTGTCTGTCCTGCAAAACAGCCTGTGAATTTTTCGCTGCTTTGGCAAATGAGCTTGCCTTTCCGGCCCGCAGATACGGCACAGCCAGGAAAATAGCAACTATCACAGCGGTAAAGAGCTTCAGGTCGTTGGAATTCAGCTTCAGCCACAGAACGATACCGATAACAATATAGTAGATTACGCCGCCCAGTGCCACAAACAGCATACGCAGCATGAAATTCATACGTTTTCCAATGATCGCATTACCAAAAACTTCACCGATGATAACCGCAGCCAGACCGATAACGATGGCACCACGGCCCATATTGATATCAGAATATCCCTGATACTGTGCCATCAGGCCTCCGGACAGACAGACAATACCATTGGAAATTGCCAGAGCCAGCACCTTCATCGTATTGATATTGATACCATTGGCCTTACTCATGGACGGATTGCAACCAGTTGCACGGATGGCAGAACCAATCTCTGTACCAAAGAACCAGTACAACAGCCCGATCAGTACAGCAACAACAACAGCCGCTACAATAATTGCCAGCACGATATTTCTCGCACTGATCAGCAATGTATAATTGTTGACGTTGATTGCTTTATTTGCCGACATGCCCATGATATGCAGATTAATCGAATACAGAGCAATCTGTACCAGAATACCGGATAGAATCGGTGGGATGCCAAGCTTTGTATGCAGGAGTCCGGTCACAAAACCGGCAAGCAGCCCGGCTGCCACAGCGACAAGAAGTGCTGCCCAGACCGGCACACCGGCCAGTGTCAGTACGATCGTCACCGCACCACCGGTAGCAAAAGATCCGTCTACAGTCAGATCGGCAAAATCCAGCAGACGGAACGTTACAAATACACCAAGGGCCATAATACCCCAGATCAGCCCCTGTGCTGCGCAGCCCGGAAGGGCTGCCAGCAGATTTAAGGGATTTAAAGATGCTAAATACGTCATAACGGTTATCTTCCTTTATTTACAGGGAATTTATTCAGCCTCGATGGCTACATAGTTTTCCGGAATGGTCAGACCAAGCTTGGTTGCTCTGTCAGCCATGTACTCGTATGTAACGTTCGGTGCAAACTGGATATCCATGTTGGAGATATCTGCGCCATTTTCGAGGATATCGTAAGCCATGTCACCCGTAGCTTTACCAAGTTCATAGTAATCAATAGACAGTGTGGCAACACCGCAGCCCTTGCAGATACCTTCCTCACCGGCAACAATCGGAATACCTGCCGGATCAGCTACGTTGTTGATAGCTTCTGTACAGGAGGCAGCTGTGTTATCTGTCGGGATATACAGTACATCCGATGCGCCGCAGGCAGACTGTGTAACCTGTGATACATCGTTGGAGTCTGCAAAGGTATACTCTGTTACCGTGTAACCCATATCCTGCAGATATCCTGTGATCACTGTAGACTGGTATTTGGAGTTCGGCTCAGCGGAGCAGTACAGGATACCGACATTCTTTGCATCCGGGAACAGTGTATGGATCATATCTGCCTGTTGATCCAGCGGAGCCAGATCTGATGTACCGGAAACGTTGATACCTGTCTTACCTGTCCAGTCAGAAATATCCATAGCTGTTGCATAGTCTGTGATAGATGTACCGAGAATCGGAATATCACTGGTAGCTGCAATAGCAGCCTGCAGAGAAGCTGTTGCATTACCAAGGATCAGATCATAGTTGCTGGATACAAACTGGTTGGTGATCGTAGAGCATGTAGCGGAATCACCGGCTGCATTCTGCTCGTCAAAAGTCACTCTGTCACCAAGCTTTTCTTTCAGTTCATCCTCAAAGCCTTTTGTAGCTGCATCAAGTGCCGGATGCTGTACCAGCTGGCAGATACCTACCGTATAGGTCTTACCATCTGTAGAAGCTGTCTCGCTTCCTGCTGCACTTGCCTCAGCAGAAGCCGATGCTGTGCTTTCTTCTGCTGCACTTGTTGCAGAAGCTGTGGATGCTTCACTTGCTGCAGATGTTGCAGAAGAACCTGTAGCAGCGGAAGATGAGCTTCCACAGGCTGTCATTCCCAGTGCCATTGCTGCGGCCATTGTCAGAGCCATTACTTTTTTCATTTTCATAACATTTCTCCTTCTCTTGTCCATATTATCCCTTAGTACTTTTATGCTTTTATGTATAAAAGTTTCATGGGGTAAATTATACCATGTTCCGCCGATATGTCAATCCTCACATCGACAAAACATGGTATTCTTTTTGATACTTTATTTCTGGGAAAGCTGTTTCTCGAACAGCTTTTATCTGTAATTTTCTACTATGACCAGCTTTACTTTGCTGTTGTGCCGGAAACCTTTTCCTCCGCTACTTCAATGGCTTTATTCAGCTGTACATCCTCTGTGGCATCATCCGGAAGCTCGATCTCCACATCCGGTGTGATACCCTCTCCATGGATACAGACACCATTCGGTGTGTAATATTTCGCGATCGTCATCTTTATCGCACTGCCATCAGTAAATGGGAACGTCTGCTGTACGATACCCTTACCGAAAGTCTTTGTTCCCACCAGCGTAGCGATCTCATGATCATGTACGGCTCCGGCAAAGATCTCGGATGCGCTGGCCGAATTTTCATTGACCAGAACCACCAGCGGAATACTGATTGGGGTCTCTCCATCACAGGTATATTCTTTCTTTGTACCATCTTTTGTCTGCGTATACACGATCATACCCTCCGGCAGGATCTGGCGCAGGGTATCTACTACACTGTCCAGAAGTCCGCCCGGATTGTTTCTGAGATCCACGATCAGAGACGTCATGCCCTCGTCCGTCAGCTGCTTATAATACTCAGCAAACTGATCCGATGTCAGACCGGTAAACTGGGCGATCTGGATATACCCTACATTGTCATCCAGCATCTTGCCAGCCACTACCGGGACTTCAATCTCGGCTTTTTCCACATCAACCTCATATTCTTTATCGTCGCGTCGAAGCTTCATATGCACCGTATCGCCCGCGCCGTTTTTGATGGCTGCTGCGATCACGCTTAAATCATTCTCCGTGCAGATCATATCATCCACTTCTTCGAGAATATCTCCGGCCTGGATCCCGGCTGTCTCAGCAGGTGTGCCCTCATAGACGCCCACGATCAACACTTCTTTTGTGTCAGCGTACTGCTGCATGATCATACCCACGCCACGGTAATCGCCCTGGGTGGTATTCATAATCTCCTTATACTCATCAGCAGTATAATAGGCGGCATAATTGTCACCCAGTCCGTTCATCAGACCTTTTAACATATCATCCGTCAGCGTATTCTCATCTACTTCGTCCAGATAATGTTCATCCACCAGACTTTCAATCAGTTTGATCTTTTTCTGGGTGATGGCAGCTGTCGGTCCCTCCGCGGGCTGCGTGATCTGTCGGACGCCCAGAATACCGGTGCAAAGCAGGATTGCCAGAACAATACCCACCACCATACCTTTAAAAAATTTGGAATTTTCTTCTTTCATATCGTACCTCACATCTTCTTTTCGCACGTCTATATATATGCAAAAGAGCAGGCACTAACACCTGCTCTTTTATCATACCAGACATCAGACGGTCTGAACATCCCTTTTTTATATTGTGCATCAGACTTTCAGATGCTTACGGATCGTGAAACGACTGCCGACAAAACCGATACCGATACCCAGTACCAGGCCTACCGGAAGCAGTACGGCAAATACCTGCTTCACATCCAAAAACTGTACGATATCGTTCAGAATATGAAATCTTGTCAGTACAAAGCTGACGGTCTTTCCATACAGCACATAGACGAGTCCCAGCGGAATTGCTGAACCTACCAGTCCCAGCAACAGACCCTCGATCGTAAACGGAGCACGTACAAAGAAATTGGTCGCACCGATCAGCTTCATGATTGCGATCTCATTACTACGTACAGAAATACCTACAGAAATCGTATTGCTGATCAGGAAGATGGAAACAGCCAGCAAAATAATAATAATCGCTGCGGATACATAACCAAGCAACTTATTAAAGGTACTTAATGTCTGTGTTGCTGTCTCAGAACTGTTGACCACACGAACCCCAGACAAGCCCTGAACATAGCTGATCAGCTCATCCTGATTTTCGATCTGATCCACATAAACCTCATAGCTGGACAGTTTTGCCAGCGGGTTATCTCCCTGAAAGCTCTCTGCAGCAGCATCTGAGCCATTAAAATATTCATCGCGGAAGGAACTCCATGCCTCCGGTGCAGAAATATAATTGACCTGCACAACCTCATCGCGGGCATTAATCTCCTCACCGATCTCATTGATCCGCCCCTGGTCAAGCCCCTCATCAAAGAATACCGTCATGGTAACATTTGACTCTGCATTACGGACAATATACTGGAAATTGACCACGATAGAGAAAAACAGACCAAACAGAAAAATGCAGGCACTCATCGTGGCTATAGAGGCCACGGAGAACATCAGATTGTTCCAGATATTTTTAAAGCCCTGTTTAAAGGCATATACAAACGTACTAATCCTCAATGTAACCACCCTCCTGTTCATCGCTGATGATCACACCGTTTTTCAGTGTAATTACACGCTTTTTCATCTCATTGACGATCTCACGGTTATGAGTAACCACTAAAACCGTCGTGCCCCGCTCATTGATCTCTTCAAGGAGACGCATGATTTCGATAGAGTTTGTCGGATCAAGATTTCCTGTCGGCTCATCGGCCAGCAATAGATTCGGACGGTTGACAAGGGCCCTTGCCAGTGCCACACGCTGCTGTTCACCACCGGACAGCTCATCCGGCAGGGATTTATACTTGGCAGCCAGACCAACCAGCGTCAGGATCTCCGGTACACGCTTCTTGATGACACGGTTCGGGCGCTCGATAACACGCTGCGCAAAAGCCACATTCTCATATACATTGCGATCCGGCAGCAGACGGAAGTCCTGGAACACACAGCCGATACCACGGCGGAATTTCGGGATCTTTCTGCGGCGCAGCTTATTGACTTCATAACCATTGACCATGATCTTGCCGCTTGTGGCCTCCAGCTCCTTTAACAGAAGCTTGATCAGAGTGGACTTACCGGAACCACTGTTACCTACGATAAATACAAATTCTCCTTTATTAATATGTAAGGATATATTGTTAAGGGCGGGCTGTCCTTTGGGATTATAGGACTTTGTAACGCCTTCTAACGTAATCATACTACTCCTCCTTATTACTTTACACATATGCTCCCCATCGTGTTTTCATCTCACTGATTGTAAACCATTTTTCTTAAATTGAAAAGGGATTCTGTAACATTTTTAACATTTTCATAATATTTTCACAGGATATCTGCACCGTACCTGCATAATTCATACAGAATGTCTGTCAGCGCTTTCTGGTTCTGCTTTATTCTTCCAGCTGCTTTGCCAGATATCTTCCCGTGACTTTGGAAAAATTATTGAGATCCCTGATATAGGCAAAATCATGACCAAATATCTTTTTCTCAGCCTCCAGATCCTTTTCCTCGCCGGCAAAAATCCCTAACACGGCTACTCCATTATTTCTGAGACCGCGGATTTCTGCCGCTGTATCTTTGATGGCATAATCTCCACAATAGGCTGCCGGATTTCTCGCATTTGGCCGGTTGGCAATCACATCGTAGGGACGTCCGTCACTTAAAAACAGCAGAATCTTCTTTTCCTCGTCCCTTTCCATCAGATCCCCTGCAGCTGCCCTGAGAGCCAGCCCATCCCGGTTATTAGACCCTGTCGTAAAGGCAAGAATCCCGGCATCCGCTTCTGGCGGATCGTCATAATCCCGGTACTGCTGCAGCACCGTGTAATCCCAGAATGTACAAAATCCCGTCACCCGATGGGCAATCCCTACGTTGCTTAACGCCCTCGTCAGAATATATGCCTGCATCGCGACCTGCGGCTGGCGCACCCGCTGGGAACCGCTGGCATCAATCAGGATCTCCACCACCAGTTCCTGCTGCCTTTCCTTTTGTTCCCTGATAAACAGTTTCGGATCCCGTACCCTGCCCACTTTCCAAAGTCTGGATGGGACAAGCGTGCCACTGTCTGACGGCAGATAATTGATTTCATCTTTTAGTACCATCGTTTTCTTCAAAAGATCCGTCAGTGTCTGGATATTTTGCCGCACCAGCGTAAAATGCTGTTTCAGATAGTTTTCATTGTTTCTTTTTTCCCGGCCGGCATACATATACTGGTAATTACGCAGCACCGGGGATGCCAGAATACCTTTCGTATAATATACCCCGCAATCGGCATGGACGCCTTTGCAGTACTGGTAATTTTTCTTTTTTTCCTCCAACGGTGTCAGATAGGTACGGCCAAAATTCTTTTCTATATAACTGTAAACTTTTGCAAAGTCCTCTTCTGTCACATAGGTAATCTTTTTTTCCTGCGGTACGGCAGCTTCTTTTTCTTCCGTCTCTTTCGGATGGTGGGTTGCCATCATCTCCCGGCTCATCTTCTCCAACAGATCTTCGAGATTTTCCTCGATCATCTCTTCTGACAGAAAATCCTTCCAGTCAAAATCCTGCATTTCTTCGATTGTCACTGCCAGCACATCTGCAAGACTCCCATGGTTCCGCACAAAAGACGTGTCCACCCAGCGGTTGTATAACTCATCCAGCCGTGCGATCAGCTCGTCCGTCTCTGTGATCTCGCTGATATCTGCCAGAAGTTCCAGATGACGTTCTCCCTCGGAGGACGTAAAGCGATATGTTCCCAGCTTCGACTGTATCCAGACCAGCTTGACTCTTCCCATCTTGTGCATCGCCATATTGGCTTCGTCCGCAGCCAGGATTGCTTTGTATGCTCTTTTTCGCACCGACACACTGCCCGGACGGTCCTTTGCGATTTTATCACTGACCGCCACCTCCATACAAAGCTGGGACAGATACATTAGCTTCGTTTCATCCGCGCCGAGATAAATCTTTTTTATCAGATACAGACTTAATGCTTCCTGATCAAAATACCTTGAAACAGCCCCCTGCTTGATCGCATCATACAGAGCGATATCCGGTGCCTTTCTGTACAGCTCGATATCCGGCCGGGCTTTCAGTGCATAATCTCCGCAGATCGTCCAGACCATATTTTTTATTCTGTTTTCAATCTCCAGCTGGTAGGTGCTGATATAGTCCGTGTTCATATATTAAAAAATATCCTCCGACGTCCATTCCTCCGGAATCCGCACATTCACCACGTCCTGCACGATATCCTTCTCAAACGCATCAAAACATTTGTTGACGATCCCCATCTGCATCGCTTTTACCGGAGATAATCCACAGCGGATCGTCTTTAACGCTGCGATCAGTCCGCGCAGATCCAGCGCCTTCGTGGAAATCTCACCGTTTTCCGCCTTTTCCTGCAGATCCAGAAATACACCGATAAACTGGGTCAGTTTTTCGACATCAGCCGTCGGAAAATCCTTCTTAAGAATCTTTGTCAGCGTCTCCTCGGACTGTTTCGGCATCTCGATGACCATAAAACGGGAAACAAGGGCTTCATTTAATTCCCTTGTACCGGCATAGCCATGATTCATTGTGGCTATAAACCGGGTGGCATCGTCCAGATACATTCTGTCATACCCCGGAATATCCATATACCGGCGGTCATCCAGCACTGCATGCAGTACGGAAACCGCATCATTCTTCGCCATATTGATCTCATCCAGGATACCAAAGCCACCCTGCTCTGCACACAGACAGATACTGCCCTTTCTCAGCTCCACCTGATTGTTCCGGAACGTATCCGTACCGATCAGCTCCGCACTGCCCGTCTGGACATGGAACGACACATTGTAAGAGGGTCTGCCAAAAATATACGCCAGATTCTCTGCCAGCACGTTTTTACCCGTAGCTTTTGGCCCAGTCAGCAAAAGATTCTCGCCCTCCAGAAGTCCGGTGATCGCCATAGTCAGGATCTCTTTTCCATAAAACGGCATCACCGGTTTTCGAAGCCGCCCCGCTGCTGCCTCTGAGAGCGAACACTTTGCACGAAAGGCAAACACCTTTTGCATCAGCTCTTCAGAAATCTCCTGCTCTGTCAGCATTGCCCAGATCTCTTCTTCCTGTTTTTTTCTGTCTGTCATCTGTATATTCTCCTTCTGTAATACTCTTCTCTTTCGCCTCTGTATATGCACATTTCAGATAACGGTTCTGTTATCCTGCATACTTTTTCTGTCCCGATTTTAGCATATCCACTATTTCTTCACAAGAAGCCACATCCTTCCAGCCTGTACTGTATGCTTCGCTTTTGTACGATATTGTATACTGATTTGTGCAATTTTTTATGTGCACACTTTCATAAAAAGTGTAAAAACCTGTTACTTCCTTGACAATCAACTATTTTATTGCAATTTTTGTAAAATATATTGCATTTTTTGCTTCTTTGCATTAAAATGTCAAAGTCGAAACAAATCTTGCATAAAAGCATAAACAAAAGGGAGAATCACGAAATGAGTTATGTAGATGAAGTACTCGCAAGAGTCAAAAAACAGAACGCTACTGAGCCGGAGTTCTTACAGGCTGTTGAGGAAGTCCTCGAATCCTTAAGACCGGTCATCGATGCCAACGAAGAAAAATATCGTAAAGAAGCTCTGTTAGAGCGTCTGTGTGAGCCGGACAGACAGATCAAGTTCCGCGTGCCGTGGGTAGACGACAAGGGACAGGTTCAGGTCAACACCGGTTACCGTGTACAGTTCAACAACGCCATTGGACCGTACAAAGGAGGACTTCGTCTTCATCCGTCCGTAAATATCGGTATCATCAAATTCCTTGGATTTGAGCAGATCTTCAAGAACTCTCTGACAAGCCTGCCGATCGGCGGTGCCAAGGGTGGTTCCGATTTCGACCCGAAGGGAAAATCTGACCGCGAGGTTATGGCTTTCTGCCAGAGCTTCATGTCAGAGCTTTACAAATATATCGGTGCTGACGTAGACGTACCGGCCGGTGACATCGGTACAGGTGCCCGTGAGATCGGTTATATGTTCGGTCAGTACAAAAAACTGCGCGGCACATACGAAGGCGTGCTGACAGGTAAAGGCTTAAGCTACGGCGGATCCCTTGCCCGTACAGAGGCTACAGGTTATGGTCTTCTGTATCTCACAGAAGAGCTGATGAAATGCCACGGCGAGTCCATGGAAGGCAAAGTATGCTGTGTATCCGGTTCCGGTAACGTTGCGATCTATGCCTGCGAGAAAGCACAGCAGCTGGGTGCCAAGGTCGTTACCGTATCTGATTCCACAGGCTGGGTATACGATCCGGAAGGTATCGATGTAGCCCTGCTCAAAGAGGTTAAGGAAGTACACCGTGCACGTCTGACAGAATACGCTGAGAAGAGACCGAGTGCTCAGTACCATGAGGGACGCGGCGTATGGCAGATCAAATGCGATATCGCTCTTCCGTGTGCTACACAGAATGAGCTGCTGATCGACGATGCAAAACAGCTCGTAGCCAACGGCTGCAAGGCTGTATGCGAGGGTGCCAACATGCCGACCACTCTGGATGCTACCAAATATCTGCAGGACAACGGCGTACTGTTTGTCTGCGGTAAAGCAAGTAATGCCGGTGGTGTAGCCACATCCGCACTCGAGATGAGCCAGAACTCCGAGCGTCTGAGCTGGACCTTCGAAGAAGTAGATGCCAAACTGAAAAACATCATGGTCAACATCTACCACAACATCGACGATGCCGCTAAACGCTACGGTATGGAGGGCAACTACGTTGCCGGTGCCAATATCGCCGGTTTCGAGAAGGTTGCTGATGCTATGCTGGCACAGGGTATCTGCTAATCCCTATGTATATACAAAGCTCCGGTCACACCATTTTGGTGTGCCGGAGCTTTTTCATACTTTTTTCATGCTATTTACAATTGAAATGCTTTTGCAAATGCTGATTCTCTAATTTTCATCCAAATCTTCTATATATATTTCCGTATAGGCCACATTGGCTTTTAAGGTATCTCTGTATATATAATAACGAAATCCACAAAATATTAACCATACTACAACAGCGACCGTGATACCACTGTATATCAGTTTTCGTATTCTGTTGTTCTGACGCATTTCATGCACCAATTCTGCGGAATCCATTTCATGCCAGTATGAAGAGATAACCTCTGCTGGTGTCCCAAATACGTTTTCCATCTCCTCCAGTGAATGGATCGGATGCTCCAGTGTATATTCCTGTACTCCGGCCAATAAATGCCTGACGTACATTTTTTCCCTTTTTCCATACTTTGGAAATGTTTTTCGTATATTCGTCGCATATTCCTTTATGTATTTTTCCATTGTGTGCACACAAACTCCTTAGTATCTATGAAAGTTTTCCTGACGCACTGCATGTCAGTGTCACTTTTTGTGACGCAGTATCTGTCACGTTTGCTCCTGAATATAGTTTAAAAGTAGCAGATGCTGTAGCTGTTCCACCATTTTTGGAAGCAGTTGCAGTATATTTCTTCCAATGAGCATTATAGGATGCCGTGCTGACAGATGAACTTGTACACTTCGCAGACTTCCCATCATATGTGTATGATCCAGTTACTGTCACACTCCATAATTTATCCCCTGCTGCATTTTTCTTAACAGCTGTCTTTTTCCCTGATTTTGACTGGGTTCTTGCAAAGCTCTCCGTCTCTTCTATATATATTTCCAGAGAACTGCCATCCTCCATATATTCAACTGATACAGGTGCTTTCATATCCATTGCATATGTATTCACCGGCCACTGAATCGCAGCAAATAATGTCATCACTAATAACAATCCCGAAAGTATTCTCTTCATCTACTTGTCCTCCTCAAATTTTTCATAATAAATATATTCTTTACCCGTATCAGAATTCTGACTGGCCACATGGCCTGCGTATAGTAAACACTGATCCCATATGGTATAGCTAAGCAGTAAAGCCAAAAGGACTGCTACAACTGCCTTTAGCCATGTACGAATCCGCATTCTTTTATACAGTATTTTTTCATCAGATTCATTCAGATACGCTGCTGCAACTTCCGGCGGTGTACCAAATTCTTCCACCAGATCTTCATAACTGCATCCCTCATGTTCTGTCTGGTAATACTGAATCCGTTCCTTCATTTTCCGCAGAAAAGTTCTTTCTGTTTTTCCATATAATTTCAAAAAGAGCCGTATATCCTTAATGTATCTTTTCGACACCTTATTCATTTCCTATACTGCTCCCTTCTGTCAATGTTGCTGCAAGAATCTTTTGCATACCAATCTGTGTCTGCTTATATTCTTCCAGCAACTCCTGAAAGTAGCTTTCTCCTTTTTCATTCAGATGATAATATACTCTCTTCATCCGTCTGCCAACCAGCCTTTCTTCTTCTGTCACATAGCCCTGATCTGACAGTCGATACAGAATAGGATACAATGCCC
Organism: uncultured Lachnospiraceae bacterium; assembly: GCA_934394565.1. Classification (GTDB taxonomy): domain Bacteria; phylum Bacillota; class Clostridia; order Lachnospirales; family Lachnospiraceae; genus UBA11957. Next base: position 74,451 of record CAKRQV010000001.1, on the reverse strand, counting down.
CTTCCGTTACCGTGATCCGCTCCTCTGACAACTCTTTTATGGATTGTGTAATCTGATAACCATAACAATCTTCTTTACGAAGAATAGCCAGTAATAGTAATTCAATATTTCCTTTTTTAAATGAATTTTTTGCTGCCATATTCATCTACTCGCTTTTTTATTTTTCTTTTTAGAATATCATATAAAACTTTTTCATTCAATTTCATTTTATTCATTTTTAGTTAACAACAATTCACGATTTGTATACTTAAGTATAATACTTCCCGCAAGTAAAGCCGCAACGCACACTACCACAAAAATCAATCCATCGGTTTTCCCCAAAATTTCCCATGGCATCTTTTCCAGAAGCATTTGCTTATCTATTTCCTGAAATTCACCCAGAGGATTTATATAATGCAGTAACATGCTCATCCACTTATTTTTATTATTTTCAATAACCATATATGCTGCAATTGATGAACTCACCATAGCTCCCATAGAAACAACTACTATTTCTAAAATAAACTCCAATAAAATACTTGTTTTTTTCCTGCCAAGAGCAATATAAATCCCTGCATCTCTCACATGATCTCTCATCCATAAAAAACTGATGCAAAAAATAATAATCAAGCCCGATATATATGTTACATTTATGAGTATCTTTTTTATATCTTCTAAGGAATTTGAAAATGCAGAGAACCCCTGTGCAGCATTCGATATACTGTCATTGCAGGTATAACCTGATTCTTTCGGCAAAACTTTTTCTACCTTTTTTTTCACGTCTTCAACATTCTCATATTTGTCAACATTGAAAACATATTTGCTTTTTTTCATTTCTAAATTGAAACCATTTTTCACATCATCAAAATCTGCATACATGATATCTTTTGTCGCATTACCAGATGAATAGATTCCACTCACATAAAACGTTACTATTTCTCCAGCACTGCAGTCCTGCAGTATAAGTTCTGTTCCGACTTGCAATGCATATTGTTTGGAAAAATTTTCCTCTATTAATATTTCATTTTTCTCCTTTTGGGGGAATCTCCCCGCCGCTAATTTACATCTTCCAAAAGCAAAATCCTCTGTAGCACTTGTATCTGTGTTGGCACTTACTACAAATTGCTTTCCATTTTCATACAAATTGCCAGATTGGTTTATGTCTATATTTTCAATTACTACATTAGTATCAAATACGCAATTGTACCCTGTTATATGTGGAATATCTTTTATTTCACATACAATATCATCAGGAATATTCTGCTGTGGATCTTCCGTAGTAACCCAGATCGTTGTCCCATCCATCGTGGCAAATGCATTTCCATATTTCGCCCATAAATTTTCAATATAGAAACTGAAACCAGAAGAAAACACAAATATACACAAACATAATCCCAACACTATATTTCTGGTATAAAACATCCGAATTCTTTTTAGTATTCTTTTTGCCATACACATATTAATCTACTCGCATTCTTTTTATTTCCTCTATCTTTCCATCGTCTAAAATGAAACTGACATCTGATGCTTCCTGAACCCTGCGCGAATGAGTAACTACAACTACACACTTTCCCCAATCATCTGTCAGTTTTCGCAGTAATGTAATGATGATCTCTGTATTATTTTCATCCAAATTTCCTGTTGGTTCATCGGCCAGTATATACTGCGCATCCACCGCCAAAGCTCTTGCTATGGCTACCCTTTGCATTTGTCCGCCGGAAAGCTGTGTGACTTTTCTGTTAATTTCGTTTTCTGTTAAACCAAGTTCACACAGGACAGCTACAGCCTTTTCTTTCATATCCTGTACCGTCATTTCAGGATGAGATATATCCAATGCCGTCATTACATTTTCTACTGCAGTCATATATGTAAATAACTGGTAATCCTGAAATATATACGATACATATTGCCGCCTTAATTGACTCAGACCAATCTGCATTACATCCTGCCCATCCAGTAAAACTTTCCCGCTGGTTGGTATGTCCAAGCCTCCTAAAAGACTTAAACACGTTGTCTTCCCTGAACCGGATACTCCAAAAACAGTATAAAATTTTCCTTTTTCAAGCCGCATGGAAATATCTTTCAACGCAACTTTTTTTGTTCTGTGCTTTAACTGATATTCATACGTCACATTTTTTAATTCCAGCATCTACTTTCCCCCTTGACCTAAAAGAACCTTTCTTAAGTTCTTTTTATTCAGTTTCATGATGCAAGGAACATTTGACAGCATGAGTACAACCATCACAATTCCTCCATATCCAATTCCCTGTCCAACAGAAAAAAATCGCAAAGTTACTTCACTTCCGCCATTAAAACCATTCAACATCTGAGCTGTTCCCTGAAAAACTGTTGTTTGCAAAATAAGATTTCCACACACGTCTTTACTTATAACAGATGCCATTAGCAGTGCCATTCCCGATGAAAAGAGGGCAATCACCATCAAGGATATAAAATTTTGCAAAATAATTCTCTTTTTTGATGCCCCCAATGCATAAAACACGCCCATATCATGCAATATGAACTTTGCATACAAATTCAGTACAATAGATATTAAAACCAACCCGATAGCCAATACATAAAATAGAATTAATTTTGCATAATTTAGTAAAGTACTGATCTGCTGTCCTTCTATTTTATATATAGATGCTGTCATATTATATAAGCCATAATGTTCCCAGTCAAAATCTAAACTTTTTATTTTTCTTCCGACAATATCGTTATATTGCGGCTGTGTTATATATATATTTAACGGTAAATCTTCTCTTTTTATCTGAAATAGCTTTTCTCCAATATCAAAACTACTGTAAATACGATTAAACGGACTCATCGCATATATATTATCGCCAATGCTATTATTTTCTGTTATTTCAAAATATCCGTTATACCGATAAACACCTACAACTTTAGCTTTCACACTTTTTACCGTGCTTGTACCAAGGGTTAAATAACTTCCCAGCTGTAAATTATTTTCTTTTGCTAACTTTTCTTCTATCATCACACCAGAGCAATCATCAGCAGCATATTTTCCTTCAATCAACTCTGCTTCACCTAACCTGAAAGCATCTATTAATGAACAATCTAGATTCGCCAATACTGAAACACTGTCTGCTGTCATTTCATCAGAAAGATCATTATCATCCTTGTGTGATGGATTTTCCCCCTTATGTTCTTTTACATTTTGAAATGTCAATGGAAATGCATAGTCTCCTTTTTCCTGGTTTACGCCTTTCACATATTGAATATTCAGTATCTCGGATCGTATATCAGCGTCTATCTTCCCTTCAAAATCTTCATCCACTTCAACATTTGCCTTTAAATCAAGTTGTAAATATGCACCTATTTTTTCCAGCATTTTATCTTGCGCAACTTCCGCAGAGTCCAGCAATTGAATACCAATCCATGCGCCTGTAAATACCGCAAAAAATATTATGCCAAGCAAAATGTACTTTATCGGTTTTCTTGTATATTCTAATATTGCACATTTTAACAGATTCATATTATTCTCCTTTTTTATTGTATTATAATTCATTATACTTTCTTTTTCAATATTTATTTTTCAAATATATTTTATTAAATATAATATTTGACTTTTATATTTTATGTGTTATTATAATTGTACAAACATTTTTAAGGAGGTATACACTATGATGAAAAAATTTTTTGTTCAGGCAATGACACTGGCCACTTTATGTTGCACACTCTTTGCTACAACAGCTCAAGCAGGAAAAACAAACCTTGGTCCTTCCACTGTAAAAAGCGGCTATAGTAATTACTATTTCCCATCCTCTAATTCCGATGGGTTCCGTATCACTGCAGGTACATCTGTTAAAGTTCATTTTGCTTTAAAAACTTCAGAAACCAATGTAAAATATGGACTTTGTATATCTTCGACCAAGAATACAAAGAAATCAGATACATTCAAAAATAAAGCTCAAAAGGCTAATCGCGACTCTGTTTCCAGCGTCACAAGTACATGGACTGTCAAAGACACTGACCGTTATAAAGTATTTATTACTAATAATACAGTTGGTAGTATTTCCGTCAAAAACGATAGTTACATCAGTTACTAATGCAAATTCTATACTAATTTGAAAGTCACTTGAACTTCATACATGCACACTGGGTCTTTGCGTAGAAAATGCCACACTGAAAAGAAGGTTGCTGACGCTATGCTGGCACAGGGTATCTGCTAATCCCTATGTATATACAAAGCTCCGGTCACACCGATTTGGTGTGCCGGAGTTTTTTTCATGTTCAATTTCCCGTCTTACAGTTTTGCTCCATGGCTCACGATACTGCTTTTTCCATGGCCATTGTATCTCCTGTCTCACGTTTGTTCACTTGACAAATATATTGCAAAGTCTATAATAATCTAAAAACAGGACAATTTTTGATATAATATTCTGTCATTTAAAAAGAGGTGTATAGCGTATGAGCAAACAGGAAGTTGCCAAATATGATGAGACGTACAAGGTAGATATCCATCCCTATGAGCATCAGGTGCGGTATTATGAAACAGACCGCTCCGGTACGGTCAGCCAGACAAATTATACGAGATGGCTGGAAAATGCCCGGATGGAGCTTCTGGATCAGGTGGGCTTTGGCTGTGAACAGCAGGAGAAGCTGCAGGTGATCTGTCCGCTTTTATCGGAAAGTATTGATTTTATCAGTCCGTTCCACTATCAGGATACGGTCGTTGTGGCGGCCCGGATGGTCAGCTATGATGGCCGGAAGATGGCGCTGGAATACCGGCTGTATGAGAAAAAGACAAAGGAGCTCAAGGCCACAGCCAAGAGCCTGCACTGCTTTGTCAACTGGTCCGGTAACAGGATTTCCCTCAAGAACGTATATCCGGAGCTGGAAACGACGTTTTTTGAAATGCACTGAGAGTAGAAAAAGTACCGGCTACTGCCCCAAAGTTGCAGTGTCGGTACTTTTTTTAATATGTTTTTCTAAATATTTTCTATTACATAGCCTTCCGGTACAGCATCTCAATATCTTCCAGCCTTGAGCTTCGCGGATTAACCGCAATATTTCCGCTCTTCATCGCATCTGCGGCCATGGCCGGGATGGCTTCGGCTTTGACACCGACTTCACCCAGCGTCGCCGGAATACCGAGGATATCATTCAGATCCCGGATCTCATCGGCCAGCATAAAGCTCTCAAATTCATCTTCGCCCAGCGGAATCTCTGCAATATAATTATAGATCTTTCTGTACTTTCCATGATCTGCCAGTGCATTATAATCCACGATCGTCGGAAGCAGGATTGCATTGGCTACGCCGTGGGCCACATTGAAATGGGCACTCACCGGATGGCTCATAGCATGTACGTTGCCAAGTCTTGCAAAGGAGAAAGCAATACCGGCAAACAGGGAGCCCACAAGCATGGCCTGGGCTGCTTCCAGATCACCACGGTTGGCGACATAGCGGCGGATATGACCACCGATCAGCTCCATGGCTTTCTCTGCCATGGCATCGGAAAACGGCGAAGCCGCTGTGGAAATATAAGCTTCCAGTGCGTGGATCAGTGCGTCCATACCGCAGGCAGCAGCCACACCGGCCGGTACTGTCGTGATCAGATCGGCATCCAGGATCGCATAGGTCGGCAGGATCTTGTAGCTGAATACGGTCAGCTTGTACTGACGGCTGTGATCGGTGATAACGGAAAAGGCTGTAACCTCCGAACCTGTTCCTGCCGTCGTCGGAATAGCGATCAGCGGGATGATATCGCCCGGCACTTTATGTGCACCCTCATAGTCCGTGATGCTGCCGCCATATTTAGCGACAACTCCGACAGCCTTGGCTACGTCCATCGGAGAACCGCCACCGTAGGCTACGATGAAATCTGCACCGCTCTTCTGAAACATAGCTGTCGCCTTTTCCACAGTTTCCACGCTCGGATTACCCTCACAGTCTGTGAATGCCGCAGACTCTATCCCTGCTTTTTTCAGCAGCGCTTCACAGGCAGCAACAGCTCCGATCTTGTTTAAATGGGGGCCGGATATGATAAAGGCTTTTTTGCCGCCCAGCTTTGCGGCGATCTCCGGTAATTTTTCAATCGTTTTTCTTCCGGCCACAATATTCTGCGGCACGGAGAATGAAAATTCTTCCATAATATATGTACTCCTTTTCTTACCGTAATTGTTATTTATGCTGCATATTTCTTCAAAACACGCTCAATAGCTTCATCAATCACCTTATCAAGCTCAGCATCGTCTGCCTCCGGCATCAACGTAGCGGCATCTTCATCAGAGATGATCTCCACCAGCATACCGAAGTTTTCTTTATACTTTCTCTTGCAGACTACATAGAATACCACGCCCAGCAGACACCAGCTGCCGACAGCCACCCATTCCTGTGCAACCAGTGTTGCGCCGGAGCCCGGAATACAGTACATCGCAACCATCAGTGCAGACATCAGTATCGCCATGGCACCGACAAATTTATAACACGGCACTTTGTACGGTCTGGCCATATCCGGTGCTTTTTTTCGCAGCATCACAAAGGAAATCGCAACCATACAGTATGCCATACAGCAGCCAAAGTTACCGGCGTCACTGATCCAGACTAACATCTTTCTGCCTGCCAGCGGTGCGATCATGGTCACTGCACCGATCAGGATCAGAGCGTTGACCGGAGTTTTATACTTCGGATGCAGCTTGGCAAAAAATTTCGGAATCATATAAGATTCTGCCATGGAATACATTGCGCGGGATCCACCGATCAGGAAAGAGTTCCAGGACGTAATGATACCGCACATACCACCGACGATGATGACTTTCGCCATGACCGGCGTCTTAAACGCTGCCGCCATCGCATCGGCTGTGACAAGTCCTGTACCTGCCTGCGAAGCAAGGATCGCTTCCGGATTCAGGACACGGCCAACAGCAACGATCACCAGTGCATAGAATGCAACAGCCAGAACTACCGAAAGGATCATCATCTTACCAATCTTTTTCAGCGGAACATTGATCTCCTCGGCTGCCTGCGGGATGACGTCAAAACCAATGAAATAGAACGGTGTGACAACGGCCACGCTGATGACATTTTTTACAATAGAGCCGGTGGAGTCACCGATAAAAGTCTGCCCCACCATATTGGCATTATCGCCATTGATCACGCTGGCCACGATCAGCAGGATACCCGCACCACCGATGATCACAGTCAGTACCGTCTGCAGCACAGCGGCCGTCTTTGCACCGATGATATTGATCAGGGTGATCAGAAAGGCTACGACAATGGCCACTGCCAGCCAGGATGCATAGATATCAAATCCGGCTACGGTATAGAGATAACCTTTTAAAAATCCCGGCCACAGATAGGTAAGAATCGTCGGCAACGCACAGGCCTCGAAACAGGCTACACTGACATAACCCAGAACGATCATCCACGTACAGATAAAGGAACCGGTGGCTCCCATCGCCCGGTAGCTGAACACATGCTCGCCACCACACTGCGGCATGGCTGCAGTCAGCTCTGCATAGGTCAGACCTACGAAGAAGATCATGATACCACCGATCACAAAACCGATCGCCGCACCGATAACACCACCTTTTTCAATCCAGCCGCCGCTCGATACGACCCAGCCCCAGCCGATCATGGCACCAAAGGCAATCACGAGTATATCCCAGGCACCTAATACTTTATCAAATTCTGATTTTTTCTGGTTCATACTACTGCCTCCTTATTCATGAAACACTTTTTTCGCCAGTTCGACGATATATTCTGCTGTCCCCTCGACACCCAAAAGGCTCGAATCGATCAGCATATCCCGGTTATGACGGTCACCACGGTTACTTCCTGTCAGGGTCTTATGCCGCATGTGATACCGTTTATCTTTCTCTGTGATCAGAAGCTTGGCATCTGCTTCCGAGAGATTGTGACTTTCCATCACATTTTTTATCCGCTTTTCATTCGGTGAATAGATAAAAATGCGGAGCACATCATCTCTGTCGTGCAGGATATAGTCTGCTGAACGACCGATGATGACGCAGGAATCCTTTTCCGCCAGCTTGCGGATGATCTGCTTCTGTACATGGATCGCGCGGTCTGTCAAATCCGCATATTTTGAAAAGTTGCCTCGTTCTTCACCCTTGGCACCCTTACCGGCAATTACCACACCGGCTTCTACTTTTTCCATGATATCTCTGGGTACGCCAACTTCATCAATAATGCTGTCAACCAGATCTCTGTCGTAAAATTTGATTCCCAAAAGTTCGGCTACCCGTTTTCCTATGGCGTTACCTTTAGCACCATACTCACATCCTATAGTGATGACCTGATGTTTCATCGTTCTCCCTTTCTTCCCCCTGAAATATTACATGATTTTTCAGAGATCCAAAGGTACAAAAAGGGACCATTCCCACAGCTTCCGTGAAATGGCCCCTTTGCCCTTTGTTTTCTTATCATACTATGTAATTTTTACTTACAGATAAAATTTCCCCGATTTTGTCTGTTTCCCGTGGCTTACATAACCCGGATTTTTGTTATTGTCTTCAGCTTTTGTATCTGCAATACTTTTATTTTACTGCTGCCGGTACGGCCTCTTTCAGAATAGCTACTGCCTTGTCACAGTCTTCTTCGGTGATGATCAGCGGCGGTACCATACGGATCGTACTGGAACCGATAGCCGTGATCAGCAGATGTCTGTGCAGAGCCTCATGCTTAACTTCTACAGCATTGACACAAGGATCAAATTCTACACCGACCAGAAGACCCTGATGACGGACTTCTTTGACATGTGGCAGTTCTTTTAACTTCTCGCTGAAGTAATCGCCCATCTTCTTTGCATTTCCGGCAAGATCACGGCTAAGCAGTTCGTCAACCTCAGCCAGCGCTGCTGCACAGCTGATCGGATGTCCGCCGAAGGTTGTACCATGGGAACCCGGTGTGAAAGCTTTTGCCACCTCTTCTGTTGCACAGATCGCACCGATCGGCATACCACCGCCGAGGGCTTTTGCCATGGAAACGATATCCGGTTTGATTCCGTAGTTCATATAGGACATCACAGCACCGGTTCTGCACCATCCTGTCTGTACCTCATCAAGCAGAAGCAGCATACCGTTTTCATCACAGAACTCACGCAGCCCACATAAAAATTCTTTTGTTGCCGGATGCACACCGCCCTCACCCTGTACAGGCTCTACCATAATGGCGATAGTGTTTTCTGTGCAGGCATCCTTGAATGCCTGCAGATCATTGTACGGTGCATAGGAGAAACCGTAAGTCATCGGACCAAAGCCGACCTGACAGCCATTACCCGGCTGACCTGTAGCGGACATGGCACCGAAGGTACGTCCATGGAAGCCCATCTTTGCTGTAACGATGTGATATTTGTTCGGACCGTATTTCTCGATACCGTATTTACGGGCCATCTTGATCATGGCCTCGTTGGCCTCTGTACCGGAATTCTGGAAAAAGATCTTGTCCATGCCGATGGTCGTACAGACCTTCTCGGCTAACAGAGCCTGCGGAATCGTGTATGGATAGTTAAAAGTGTGCATGATATCGTCCACCTGATCCTTCACAGCCGCTACGACCTTCTCATTGCAGTTACCTGCACTGTTTACAGCGATACCTGCATAGAAATCCAGATACGCTTCACCATTCTCGTCATAGATGTACTGATCCTTCGCTGTTTCTGCCAGGAAATCCATACGCTCATATGTCTCGATCATGTATTTGTCTACAAGTCCCTTAATCTGGTCTTTTGTAAGGCCTGTGTCTTTCAGCTTCATATCATGTCTCCTTTTAGCTCCCCGAAAATCAAAAAAGGCGCTCTCCTGTTATAGGAAAGCGCCTTTGCTTTTCGTGTATTATTTTGTACGGTTTGAATAATAGCACTTTAGTTTTACGCTGTCAACTATAAAATTGTATTTTTTGCGACAATTATTTTCTGATTATTTCCTGATGGTTTTTACCCTCGATCAGCATGTTTTATTGTTGATTTTCATTACTTCATTTATTGAGATTTTTTCCCGGGTTTTATTCACATTCAATACAATGCTTTATACACGGCTACAATCTGGTCTCTGTCAAGCGGTACAAAATTATTAGCCAGCAGACGTCCCTGATTTGCCAGCACAGAATCCGCAAAGCTCTCAATTTCTTCCGGCTTCATACCATAGGCATGCAGCGGCTTCTTTTTGATCAGCACATCCAGCAGTTTCTCCAGCTCATCATAGATATCTGTCATCCCGCAGCCCAGAATATCTGCGATAAACCGGTTTAAAACAGCAATCTCACCGTCTGACTTTATCTCCATATACTTCTTCATCACACCGGTAAACATCGCATAATTGGATTCCCCATGTGCCACATGATACGTTGCTCCCAGCGGATAACTCAGCGCATGTACCGCTGCACACCCTGCATTACCAAACGCAATGCCGGCATAGTTCGATGCCGTGAGAAAATCTCCCAGAAGTTTCTGTCTTGCTTCCATACCTTTATCCCTGATCTCCATATATCCTTTCAGGATCATTTCGATCGCCTTATATCCAAACATCCGGGTGTACACATTACCCTTCGGTGACAGACTCGACTCCACCGCATGTACCAGTGCATCAATCGAACTCGTCGCAAACACACTGTCCGGCATATCCTCCAGAAGCTCCGGGATCAGCACGGCCCGATCCGCATACAGAGCCTCATGTGCCAGTCCCTTCTTTGTCCCCCGGCTGTTAAGCGCCAGAATCGAAATATTCGTCACCTCCGATCCCGTTCCACAGGTGGTCGGCACCAGAATCAGCTCCTTATCCTTCACAGGCACGATCTTTCCATCAAACAGATCCACCACCGGCGACATCTCCCGCAAAGCATACAGCTTCGCCAGATCCAGAATCGTACCGCCGCCCACAGCTACAATCCTCTTATGCTCTCCATGAATATCCTCACAGATTGCCTCCGCCATCTCATCCGTAGGCTCCCCCTTACCATACCTCTGCCGCAAAATCACATCACATTTCAGTCCCATATCCCTGAAATACTTCTCAAACGTCCTCTCTCCCGTCAGCAAAAGATCGCCCTCACCAAGAGAAATTTCCTCACAAAACTTCTTCACCGTATCATACTTATATATTGCCGGCCTGATCATCAACTCCAACATAGCCTATCCGTCTCCTTTATCTCTTTTTTTCAACGCACAGCCAGGGACAGATTTCGGTTTGACATATCCTGTATGGGATCTAAGCGAATTTAGCGAGTAAGCGTCCGAGACTACAGGCTCGGACCGACGGAGCCTGAGCGCAGAGCCCATACAGGATATGTCAAACCGGGATCTGTCCCTGGCGTCCTTCCTATCATCCTACATACATTTTACCAAAGCCTTTTCCATAATTTCAAGACCTGCCTCCAGCTGCTCATCCGTAATCACCAGCGGTGCCAGAAACCTGATCACATTCCCATACGTTCCCGCATTCTCAATCATCAGTCCATTCTTTGCACACTCCTGAATCAGAGCCGCTGTCAGCTCCGGTGCCGGTTCCTTGGTCTTCTGGTCCTTTACAAGCTCCAGACCGATCATACCGCCCAGTCCTCTGACATCACCAACCACCGGATATTTAGCCTTCCATTCATTATAACGTTCTGTAACCTTCTTTCCGATCTCCAGCGACCGGTCAGCCAGATGATCCCTCTCCATGATCTCGATCGTCTTTAATGCAGCTGCACATGCCAGCGCATTACCACAGAAGGTACCACCGATTGTTCCCTTTGCCGGAGCCTCCATGATCTCCTCTCTTGCAATGATCGCAGACAACGGCACACCTGCAGCGATGGATTTTGCCGTGGCAATGATATCCGGCTGCACACCGGCTTCTTTCCAGTATTCCGAAGCAAACATGCGGCCTGTACGGCAGAAACCGGACTGTACTTCGTCTGCTACCAGCATGATGCCATGGTCATCACAAATCTGACGCACAGCCTTGATCCACTCGATCGGTGCCGGAATAAAGCCGCCCTCGCCCTGCAGCGGCTCCACAACAATCGCTGCAATCGTATCTGCCGGTGCACATTGTTCAAATACGGCATAGATGGAATCCAGATAATACTGGCAGGCTTTTTCCTGCGGCATACCTTCCGGATTACGGTAATAATACGGGAACTGTGCTCTGTAAATGCCATCCGGGAACGGTCCCATACCCACAGCATATGCTTTCTTTGATGTCATGGACATCGTCAGCAGCGTACGGCCATGGAACGCACCGGAAAAAACAATGATATTATTTCTCTTTGTAAAGGCTTTTGCGACTTTTACTGCATTCTCATCGGCTTCTGCACCGCTGTTGGCAAAGAATACTTTTTTCTTCTCTCCCTTTACCGGTGCGACTGACGCCAGCTTTTCAGCCAGTGCCACATAGCCCTCATGGGTTACAATATTGAACATTCCATGGAAATATTTATCTGCCTGCTCTTTTACAGCCTCCACAACCTCCGGCTGGGAAAAACCGATATTTAATACACCGACACCACCAATCCAGTCCAGGAATTTGTTACCATCCACATCCTCGATCATAGCGCCTTCACCACGTTCGATGACAACCGGATAGGCACAGCCAATGGCTGTTGGTGTGGCATTTTTTCTTCTCTCGATCACAGCGGCCGCTTTCGGACCCGGTACAGTTTCTGTGATAATTTTCGGCAGATCAGTTCTTAACATAATAGTGTTCCTCCTCTTTGTTTACATCCATCCAAATCGATCCTTACGATCAATTTGTGATCTTTTGATTACAAAAAAAGGCAAAAACATTCGAATCACATCGAACGCCTTTGTCCTTGTCTGCAAAGAGTATCTCATATATACATCCCAAAATCCAGATTCCACCGGCACACTTGTTTTTCTGCCAAATGTGCTGACAGCACATTGTCTTTGCTTTATTTTCTTGCTATTTTCTCTTTTTCCAGCTATACTCAGGCATATACAAGATCAGTTCTGCGCAGGCAGAGACATTTGCGTAACTCAAAGCACATTGCTGTTTTCGTCATCCTTATAGAGCAACAGCTATCCGGGCGCAACGTAGCTATCGAGAAAGAATTGCACGTTTTCCTCTTTGTCAATCACAGCTGCCCCGGCGCAGATTGATTTTCTGCCGCTTTCCACGGTGGCTTTGAAAACTGTATGCTAACACGGAGGTATACCCATGTCTGTCCTTTTACAAAACCTGTATGATGAAACCCATGCCACTTACGGCCTGCAGCTTCTCGCCGGTGCTTCCGGTCTTGAAAACCCCGTCAGCTGGATCTACATTGCCGAGTCCCTGGCCGGCCCCGGCTATTTAAATGGCGGAGAGCTCATTATTACCACTGGAATCCTCTGTCAGGAAGATCCCGACTGGCTATACCATCTGGTCAGAGGTCTGCTTGCCGAACACAGCAGTGGACTGATCCTGAACACCGGCAAATACATCCGGTCGGAACATATCACAAAAAAGCTGCTCGCACTCTGCGACGAAGCAGATTTTCCGCTGTTTACCATGCCCTGGGAAACGGCGATCACCGCTGTGACCCACGATTACTACAGCCGTCTGTTTCTCGACAGTCAGCATACAGAAAAGATCGATCAGGCCCTGCTACAGCTTATCCACAAACGACAGGATACCTCTGTCCTGCTATCACAGCTGGAGGAATACGGTTTCCCCGTATGCCAGCCCTATGGGCTTCTCTATATCCATACGCCCCGGAAATCTGCCGAGCCGGCAGCTCCCTTTGCCAGGGACACCCGGATCAGCCGTACCATCCGCCGCCATATGCGCCACCTGTCCGTCCAGCATCATCTGTGCTGCACCGACAGCTATTGCCTGCTTCTGCTTCCGCAGAGTGAACTATACCGCATGAGCTCCATTGCGCATACTCTGGGAGATTTTTTCACAGAACACTTTCTAGATGCCCACGTGACCATCGGCATAGGCAGCACCGCCGCTACACTGGCCAACCTCCCCCGCGCTTTCTTCCACGCCCGCTCCAGCGCCCTGCTCGCTCAGTCACGTCACCAGAACATACTGGCCTTTGATGACCTCGGTGTCTACCAGATCCTGCTCTCTGTCAGCGACCGCGGTGTTCTGGCTGACTATGTCCGCCGCAGACTGCAGCCCGTTCTCGATTACGATAAACAGACAGACGGTAACTGTGTTGAAATCCTCCGCCACTATCTTGCAACCGACTGCAGCGTCCAGCAGGTAGCTGATATACTCTACTGCCACCGGAACACCGTAAATAAAAAAGTCCGCCTTTTAAAAGACGAACTTCATTATGATCTCGAAGATCCCCAGACCTGTTTTGAACTGCTCCTTGCCTTCTATATCCGGGACTATCTGCAGTTTTCCCTCTGAATACACAGTATAACACCTGCTGACTACTGCAAAATATATGCTTTCAACTGCTCATATATCTCCTGCTCCGTCGGGGGACAACCTTTCACGCAGAAATCAAATTTAGACGTACAGCTTCCTACGCCCAGCTGCCCGGTCTTTCCACGGTAGCCCTGTCCGATACAGATCTTCTCCTGCAGCTTCTCAAACAGCCCCTCTTCCTTCAGCATATCCAGTGCCGGAAGCAGATACCCGTAGCAGGCGCTGCAGGAATCGACCTCCTCCACAGCATCCTTCAGCTCTACCACCTTCGTGGCATATGGCAGATCCAGTTCATTCCACTTCGTCTTTTCGCCAATCACAGTCACCTGCGCCTGCTCCACATCCGGGCTTCCGACGCCCAGTGCCGCGCTCAGTCCGATATACGGCACTTCCTCCACCGGAATATGCAAAAGCCCACAGCAGTACGCATCCATCAGCACAGGATCGCAGCCAGCCATGAGACAATTTCTCGTAACCGGGTTGCCACCGTCTTCGAAATCCAGATCTCCGCAGATATGATCCACCACGATAAAATCCTGATGCAGATACGCATTCAGATGGGCGATCGGCTGATGCAGGCCACAGGCATGAAAATGCCGCTTCTCTGTATTTGGGATCAGACCTTTCATGTTTTTGAGTGCACAGGTCATCTTCGTCTGGCAGTGTCCCTTTAAGACCGGCACATTGATCAGGAAATCTACTGTCTCCACCGTATCGCAGATATGAAGTGCCATGCCTGCACAGTCTCTTTCTGTGTTGCTGTCCTTTTGCAGATCTATGAAAGGTACATGGTATGTCTCGATCAGCTTGTCATACCCACACACTTCGATGGATTCTGAAGTTTTATCCCCCACCCAGGAGCTTTCCAGCATGATCAGGTTGAAAAATCCATGTTTTTGCAGATATTCAATAATACCGGCTACAACTTCGGGATGCGTCGTCGCACCCCAGGACGCCTCGGACGGTGCTACCAGATTTGGCTTGATCCCGACTCTCACTGATGTGTTGGGAATCCGCTCCGCCAGCTTGCAGTACTCTAACAGTTCGATCGTCATATCCTTGTAGCATTCACCGTAGATTTTAACTATATCATTTTTATGCATTGTTATATTCAACTCCTCTGTTACGGACGTTAAAAAGATGGCGGCTTCGGCTGTGCACTGTGCCGGAACCGCCATCTTTTCAACTGACTTTCTTTTATCTGGCGATCGGTCTGGTAGCTTCTCTGAGCCATTCGAGCTCCTCGCCCTCGAAATACGGCGAGATTTTATCGTACACATTCTGATGATAAGCATTCAGTCTTGCAATGTCCAGCTCATTCAGCAGTGTCACATCGATACCATCCAGATCAAACGGTACCATCGTCAGATTTTCAAAATACATAAACTGTCCGAACTCGGTCTGTTTTCCTTTACAGCACAGCATCAGGTTCTCATGACGGATACCAAATTTATCGGTCAGATACAGTCCAGGCTCATTGGAAACTACCATACCCTCTTCAAACGGCACCATCTTGACATTCGGCGCAATCCGCCAGTGGATACGCTGCGGTCCTTCATGGACATTTAAGACATAGCCCACACCATGTCCTGTACCATGGTTGTAATCCAGTCCATTGGCCCACAAAGGCTCTCTGGCCAGATAATCCAGATTCTGTCCACAACAGCCATATTTAAACTGTGCTGCTCCCAGATTCAGATGTCCCTTCAATACCAGTGTAAACATCTTTTTCTCTTCCGCTGTCAGTTCACCCAGGGCAAAAGTACGGGTAATATCTGTTGTCCCTTCCTGATAATGTCCGCCTGTATCAGCCAGGCAAAGCCCACGGGCTTTTATCTCAGCATCGGTTTCTTCTGTTGCTTTATAATGCACGATCGCACCATGTTCCGCATAGCCAATGATCGAATCAAAGCTCTGCTCGATAAAGCCGTCCATCTCCTTACGGAACTCCTCCAGACGGTCAGCCGCACTGATCTCTGTGATCTTCTCCTTACCGGCATGCGTCTTTAGCCAGTGCATGAACCGTGTGACAGCTACGCCATCTTTGATATGGGCTTCACGGATATTTTTTGCCTCACAGGCATTTTTCATGGCTTTCATCAGAATCACCGGACTGTCCTTGGTGATCACTTTTGTATGGTTGCCCACCGCCTCATATAATCGGTAGTTGGCACTTTCTTTATCAATCCATACCGCTTTTTCCGACGGGATTCTTTCAGCCAGTGCATAGATTGCATCATAAGGCTGAATCTGTACACCATCTGTTTCAAGTCCGGCACGAATTTCTTCTGATACCACCTGTTTTTGAATGCACAGTGTTGCCTTATCTTTTTCTACAATCATATAGGAAAGAAAAACAGGTGTATATGCCACATCATGTCCACGCAGGTTCAACAGCCATGCAATCTCATCCAGAGCAGACAGCACCAGCACATCGGCACTTTCCTCCTGCATTTTTTCCCGCACTCTTGTCAGCTTACTCAGTCTGGATTCTCCGGTATATTTCTCATCCAGCGTCCATATCGGCTCTGCGGACATCGCCGGACGGTCTGTCCAGACCTCACCGCCCAGATCCTTTGTTCCGTCAAACGTCATCTCCTTAGTATCCGTTTTTTCCCGGATCTCTTCTACAAAAGCAGTGGTCATCGTCCGGCCGTCACAACCGATCCGCGCCCGCATGGGCAGCTTATCTGCCAGATATTCAGGAATCGTCGGCACACCCGGCTCCCCCATCTTCATCAGCTCGATCGTACTGCCCTCCAGCTGTCGCGAAGCCTGCAGAAAATACCGGCCATCCGTCCACAATCCGGCCCAGTCCGGCGTCACCACCAGCGTCCCCGCTGAACCTGTAAACCCAGACAAAAACTTTCTCGTCTTAAAAAAATCTCCCACATACTCTGATCCATGAAAATCATCTGTAGGAACAACATATGCCTGCATATTCTGTTCTTTCATCAATTTACGCAGAGCATCCAGTCTCTCCACAATCGTCATAACAAACATCTCCTGTTTCTTATATATTTAACTCTACGCCTATTCTATCATCCTGCCCCGTCTTCGTCAAACTCAGCTATGCGCGGTTGTTAGTCCGTCGGTCGATTTTCGTCCGTATGTCCAAAAAAGGGAGCGGAACTTTCGTCCCACTCCCTAAAAACGCAATCTTAACTTTTAAACCTCAAAGATCAGATCACTGTAAGCCGGCATCGGCCAGTCTTTCTTATCTACCAGAACTTCCATGGCATCTACCGGTGTACGCAGTGCTGTCATAGCCGGCATAACCTCATCATGGTATGCTCTTGCAGCTGTCGGCATATCCTCGATAGCGGCAGCCTTGGCTGTGATCGCCTCCAGAGCCCCCAGAGCCTTCTGTGCCTCTTTCAGATGAGCACTGATCTTCTGCAGCAGCTCGGTCTGTACCTCCGGATCTACGCCGCAGGCTTTTACAGAAATGATAGAATCTGCCAGAGATGTTGTGTATTTGATAACGGCCGGAATAATCGTCTTCTTAGCCATATCGATCATGGTCTTGGCCTCGATATTGATAGCCTTTACATAAGCCTCATACTGAATCTCCGCACGGGATTCCAGCTCAGCCTTTGTAAATACACCAAACTCTTCAAACAGCTTGACAGCTTTGTCAGTGGTCAGTGCCGGGATAGCGTCAACCATGGAACGGATATTCGGCAGACCTCTCTTCTCAGCCTCAGCTACCCACTCATCTGTGTAGCCATTGCCGTTGAAAACGATTCTCTGATGCTCTGTCAGATATTTGCAGATCAGAGCCTTTGCCTCTTTCTCAAAATCATCGGCTTTTTCCAGAATATCGCAGGCTTCTTTGAAGGCCTCAGCAACGATGGTATTTAATACAACGTTCGGTCCGGAGATAGAGTCCTTAGAACCTACCATACGGAACTCAAACTTATTGCCTGTGAAGGCGAACGGTGATGTACGGTTACGGTCTGTCGCATCCTTGCGGAAATCCGGAAGGGTATCTACACCCGTAGTCAGGCTCTCGCCCTTTAAGCTATGGTCAGCAGAACCTGTCTTGATGATCTGCTGTACGACATCATCCAGCTGCTCGCCAAGGTAGATGGAGATAATAGCCGGCGGTGCCTCGTTAGCGCCCAGACGGTGATCATTACCTACATCGGCTGCAGACTCACGCAGCAGATCGGCATGCTCATCAACAGCTTTCAGAATGCAGGCCAGTACCAGCTGGAACTGCAGGTTCTCATGCGGTTTCTTGGTCGGATCCAGCATATTGATGCCATCATCTGTTGTGATGGACCAGTTGTTGTGTTTACCGGAACCATTGACACCAGCAAACGGTTTCTCATGCAGCAGACAGTAGAGGCCATGCTGACATGCTACTTTTTTTAATGTAGTCATGATAATGTGGTTATGGTCTACAGCCACATTACACTCAGCGTAGATCGGAGCCAGCTCGTGCTGTGCCGGAGCAACTTCGTTGTGCTGTGTCTTGGCCGGAACACCCAGTTTCCACAGTTCTTCATTCACATCCTTCATAAAGGAAGCGATTCTCTGACGGATCGTACCGAAGTAATGATCCTCCAGCTCCTGACCTTTCGGCGGCATAGCGCCAAACAGTGTACGGCCGGCGAAGATCAGGTCCTCACGCTGTAAATATTTCTGACGGTCTACCAGGAAATACTCCTGCTCCGGTCCAACACTCGGAGTAACCTTCTTAGATGTGGTATTGCCAAACAATCTTAACACACGCAGTGCCTGTTTATTGATAGCCTGCATGGAACGAAGCAGCGGTGTCTTCTGATCCAGAGCTTCACCCTTGTAAGAGCAGAAAGCTGTCGGGATACAGAGAATAGCACCTGCAGCATCATAGCGAACAAATGCCGGGGAAGTACAATCCCATGCTGTATATCCTCTGGCTTCGAATGTTGCACGTAAACCTCCGGACGGGAAAGAAGATGCATCCGGCTCACCCTTGATCAGCTCTTTACCGGAAAAGCTCATCAATACCTTGCCGTTTGGCATCGGAGCTGTGATAAAGGAATCATGCTTTTCTGCAGTAACACCTGTCAGCGGCTGAAACCAGTGTGTATAATGGGTAGCACCCTTTTCAATCGCCCATTCTTTCATCTCATGGGCAATAACATCAGCGATGGCAGGATCCAGATCCTTGCCCTCTTCGATGGTTTTCTTTAATTCTGCATACACCTTTTTCGGAAGGCGTTCTCTCATGACAGAATCATTGAAGACATTCTCTCCGAAGATTTCGGAAACTTTTACGTATTCGCTCATAATATCCTCCTTCTTTCACAGACATGCGCTTATCTCTTGCAATCATATCCATTATGTTGTACAAAAAAGGGCACTCCACTACAGTGGAACGCCCTTGTTCTCAACACCATTGGAAACTATCCAACTAAAATGAAGATACAACATCCTGCACGAAAATGCAAGCATTAATTACATTGTATTCATTTCAGTACATCCGCACCTGCCACCGGCAGCTTTTACGACTGCACAGTAACTCAGGCTTTACCTACAGATCCGAACAGCTCCATCTTTTCCTTTACGCATGCTGTGATAGCTTCTGCGCCCGGTTTAAGCAGCTTACGCGGATCGTAGCCCTTGCCCTGCAGATCTTTTCCTTCTTCGATATATTTACGTGTAGCTTCGGCAAATGCCAGCTGACACTCTGTATTTACATTGATCTTGGATACACCAAGGCTGATGGCTTTTTTGATCTGATCAGCCGGAATACCTGTACCACCATGCAGTACTAACGGCATATCGCCAGTCTTTTCCTGGATTGCTGCCAGTGTGTCAAAACTAAGTCCTGCCCAGTTTGCCGGGTATTTACCATGGATATTACCGATACCGGCTGCCAGCATATCTACACCCAGTTCAGCCACTCTCTTGCACTCTTCCGGATCAGCACACTCGCCATTGGAAACAACGCCGTCTTCTTCGCCGCCGATACCACCAACCTCAGCCTCGATGGACATACCCTTGCCATGTGTCAGGGCTACCAGCTCTTTTGTCTTTGCTACGTTCTCTTCGATCGGATAATGGGAACCATCAAACATAACAGAGGAGAAACCAGCCTCTACACATTTCAGACAACCTTCATAGCTGCCATGATCCAGATGCAGAGCAACCGGAACAGAGATATCCATCTCTTCGATCATACCATTTACCATACCGGCTACAGTCTTGTAACCAGTCATATATTTACCGGCACCCTCAGATACCTGCAGGATCACCGGAGACTTGCACTCCTGTGCAGCTGTCAGAATAGCTTTACACCACTCCAGATCGTTGATATTGAAAGCACCTACAGCATAATGTTCTGCTTTTGCTTTATCCAGCATTGCTTTTGCTGATACTAACATTGCGTATACCTCCTTGAAAATGAACTCTTGGATTACTTTTGTTTGGTTTCTAAGACACCGCTAACATTATATCTCATCTTTATCAAAAAATAAAGGCAAATCACCCAAGCAGCGGAATTTCCTTTTCTTTTACAGGATTTAGGATCAAAGGTAATACTTTTTGGTGATTTTCAATAATAAGATGATCCACGGCACCACCAAATTCCCCGTCCAGTGTCCAACTGATCTTTTCATCACTTTCCACTGTCAGCTTTCTGGTTTTGAACGTATCGATCAGGTTTGTCGTATCTTCCTGGCTCATCAGGCAACCAACAATTTCAGCCAGCTCCAGAGGATTTTTTGGAGTGTGGATCAGTGTCACTTCAAAATAACCATCGTCCATTTCCACATTCTTGCCTGTCAGGTTCTTCATACCACCGACAGATTTGGAATTTGTTACCATTCCATAAATGAAATCTCCCTCATAGATCTCCACATCTGCAGTAAACTTCATATGATAGGATTTGATATCAAAAATCTCCTTGGCACCCTGCAGTACATACGCCAAATATCCCATCGTGTTTTTCAACTGCTGATCTGTCTGGTAAGAAGTCTCTGTAAAAAGGCCAAAAGCTGCAATATATACAAAATAATCCTCATTAAAAGATCCAATATCCAGATATCTTGGGCTGCCATCCACAATCTGCTGTGCAGCCACATGCATTTCCCGCGATATTTGCAGACTGGAAGCGAAATCATTCGTACTGCCTGCGGGAATATATCCCATAGGGACCTTGCGCTCGGCATTCATATACCCTTTGACAGCCTCATCCATCGTACCATCGCCGCCACAGCATACAATCACATCTGCCCATGCACTGGCCTCTTTAACCTGCTGGGCCGCATCTCTTCTTTCCTGTGTCGGATGTACCTGTACCTCGTATCCGCCTTTCACAAACACATCTACTACATCCAGCAGTTTTGAACGAATCATCGCTTTCCCGGCATGAGGATTAAATACAAAAAATAATTTCTTTTTCATCGTTACCCCTCACATTTCACAGTTTTCTCACAGAATATGGAGATTTTACACCATTTTTACAGCAGATACAACTCATTCAGTATAAAAAGAATATAAAAAAAGAGTGAACAGCCTTTGCCATTCACTCTTCCCTTATTTCAGATTAAACCAGCTCAAGAACTACTTCCATAGCTGCATCGCCCTTACGCGGTCCGATCTTGATGATACGTGTGTAACCACCGTTACGATCTGCGTATTTCGGAGCGATCTCTGTAAACAGTTTGTCTACAAGATCAACCTGTTTTGTATTTTTCTTCTTACCAGCGTTCTTGGTCGGAACCTCAACTACCGGGTAAAGAACTTTCAACATCTGTCTTCTGGCATGCAGTCTGGACGGAGCGTCTTTTGTTACCTCTTTCTGAACTTCATCAAAAACAGTAACTTTCTTGCCGTCAACAACCTCTTTTACTCTCTTGCCGTCAGCATCTTTACGAGCTACTTTAGCAGTAACAGTAACTGTCTCAAAGTTGTCTCTTTCTTTGATTGCCATTGTGATCAGCGGCTCAACCATTTTACGAACTTCTTTAGCGCGAGCTTCAGTAGTTACGATTTTACCGTGATGGATCAGGTTTGTAGCCTGGTTTCTTAACAGAGCTTTTCTCTGGTCAGATGTTTTGCTGAGTTTTCTGTACATAGCCATAATTATTTTCCTCCATTTGTGGAACAACAGTCATGCTCTTTCGGTCTTACTGGCTGCTGCTTTTGATCCATAAATTACTAACGACATCTTTCACTGTGAAAGACACCGACAGGACATATTTTCAGAGATCCTGCTTACTCTTCACCGGGATTCAGCTGAAGTCCCAGCTCTTTTAACTTAGCCAGAACCTCTTCTAAGGATTTACGACCAAGGTTACGAACCTTCATCATATCCTCAGATGTTCTGTTGCAAAGCTCTTCTACTGTATTGATACCGGCACGTTTCAGACAGTTGTAGGAACGAACGGAGAGCTCCAGCTCATCAATGTTCATTTCCAGAACTTTCTCTTTCTCATCGTTAACCGTTTCAATCATAACTTCTGCAGTCTTGGCATTCTCAGAAAGGTCAATGAACAGCTTCAGATGCTCACTTAAAACCTTAGCTGCAAGGCTGACTGCCTCGTCCGGCTCCAGCGTACCCTTTGTATAAACATCCAGTGTCAGCTTGTCAAAGTCTGTGATCTGACCGACACGGGTATTTTCTACAGTCAGGTTTACACGCTCTACCGGTGTATAGATTGCATCCACAGCGATCACACCGATCGGCATATCATCTGTCTTGCCTTTGTCAGCGCTGATATAACCACGGCCTTTTGTAATGGTAATTTCCATATACAGCTTGCTGTCAGCACCACCGTTTAATGTGGCAATGACCTGATCCGGATTCATGATCTCGATATCCTGATCCACCTGAATATCGGAAGCGTGTACAACACCCTCACCGTCATATTCAATGTAAGCAACCTTCGGCTCATTGGATTCACTGTTGTTTTTGATAGCCAGACTCTTGAGGTTCATGATGATTTCAGTTACGTCTTCCTTAACACCCGGAATAGAACTGAACTCATGCAGAACGCCCTCGATCTTAACCTGGCTTACGGCAGCACCCGGAAGGGAGGACAGCATGATTCTTCTCAGGGAGTTACCCAGAGTGGTACCGTATCCTCTTTCCAACGGTTCTACAACAAAACGACCGTATTTTTTATCTTCGGAAATCTCTGTGATCTCAATTTTCGGCTTGTTAAAATCAAACACGCAAAGTCCCTCCTTTTAAATGGGTCTTGTTACCTTCAGTTACAATCTATTATTTGGAGTACAGCTCGACGATAAGCATCTCGTCAACCGGAACATCGATCATGGATCTCTGCGGAAGTTCTTTAACAGTACCTTTCAGGGCTTCCTGATCTGCTTCCAGCCACTCCGGAACCAGTCTGCCAGCAGTAACATCCAGGATGTCTTTGTATCTCTGGCCGGACTTCTTGTTTTCTTTGATTTCTACAACATCACCGGCTTTAACCAGATAAGACGGGATATTTACCTGCTTACCGTTTACCAGCACATGTTTATGATCAACGATCTGTCTTGCTTCTTTTCTTGTTCTGGCAAGGCCAAGACGGAAAACAACGTTGTCAAGACGGCTTTCCAGCATGATCATCAGGTTCGGACCTGTCATGCCCGGCATCTTGTCTGCCTTTTTGTAATAGTTGCGGAACGGTTTCTCCAGAACGCCGTAAATAAATTTAGCTTTCTGTTTTTCACGCAGCTGCAGACCATACTCAGAAATTTTTCTGCTGGATCTTTTCAGCTGTCTTGTGGATTTCTTGTCAATTCCTAAATATACCGGATCCATACCTAAAGATCTGCATCTTTTCAGTACAGGTGTTCTATCTACTGCCATCTCTATTTGTCCTCCTAATTAAACTCTTCTGCGCTTCGGCGGGCGGCAACCATTGTGCGGTACCGGAGTAACGTCTTTGATACTTGTAACTTCAAGACCAGCTGCTGCGAGGGCACGGATAGCTGCCTCACGTCCTGAACCCGGTCCTTTTACAAATACGTCAACAGTCTTCAGACCGTGAACCAGAGCAGCCTTTGTAGCTGTCTCAGCTGCAACCTGAGCTGCATAAGGAGTAGATTTTCTTGAACCTCTAAAACCAAGACCACCAGCACTTGCCCAGGAAAGAGCATTTCCTTCTGTATCAGTCAGAGTAACGATTGTGTTATTAAAGGAAGACTGAATATGTGCCTGTCCGCGTTCAACGTTTTTCTTAACACGACGCTTGTTGGAAGCAGTCGTTTTCTTTGTCACTTTAGCCATTTTAAAAACTAACCTACTTTCTTCTTATATAAGAGTTTACTTGTTATTATTTCTTCTTGTTTGCTACAGTTCTCTTCGGACCTTTTCTTGTTCTGGCATTGTTCTTTGTGTTCTGGCCACGAACCGGAAGGCTCTTTCTATGACGGATACCTCTGTAGCATCCGATTTCCTGCAGACGTTTGATGTTCAGAGCGATTTCTCTTCTCAGATCACCCTCTACAGTCTGTGTTTCGTCGATAACGACACTGATTGCCTTAACTTCTTCGTCAGTTAAGTCTCTGCAACGTGTGTCCGGATTAACATTAGCCTCTTTCAGAATACGGGTAGCGCTTGTTCTGCCGATTCCGTAAATATAGGTTAATCCGATCTCTACACGTTTGTCTCTTGGTAAATCTACACCAGCTATACGAGCCATGTAATTTTTCCTCCATTTCTTTGACCGTTCTTACGCAGCTCATGGTCTCCCATGCCTGAAATGTGTGCGCCGGTCTGTTAATATTTTCTTAAATGGGATGCCGGTATGATGCATCCAGCCAGATCGCTCTGACCTTTCCGGCTATGCCGGTTTCAAGCAATATTATGATACTGGATCGAACCACTACATAATATTTCCAGAAGTCCAAACGGTAACTCCCGTCTGGGTTTGACAGAATACCTTACGCTCCTTTCGCAGCCGCACGAAAAAAGGATCAGCATTCGTCGGATCCAGAGTTGTTTGACGGATCAACCCTGTCTCTGTTTGTGCTTTGGATTCTCACAGATAATTCTGATACTTCCTTTTCTCTTGATGACTTTACATTTGTCACAAATCGGTTTAACAGATGATCTTACCTTCATTGGAATCCTCCTTTCACGTATTACCTCTCTTGGGCATTATAATTGAGACCCACTGCCACCCGGGCAGAAAAGTCCGATAGTTAGTATAGCAGAAGGTCTCTCATTATGCAAGTAATTTTTGTTAATTTTTCACTATTTTTTCAAATAAATTTTTATCTTATTTCCATATCAAAGTGTGAACGTAATACGTCAGAGAACTCATTTTCTGAAAATTCACGCTCTGATTTTCCATTTTTGTCACGAATCGACAAAATATTATTCTCAATTCCGATATTTCCGTCCGGTGTACGAAGATTTACGGTACGGCGTGTATGGAAAATACACTCCGAATTCAGAAGCATTGCCGTACAGAATGGTACAAAATCGTCCGGCACCAGTACTGCCGTATGAAAAAGGATCGTTGTTCTTCGCTCCCCAGCCTCGTCCAGACGGCACACCAGATGCCAGCCGCCCGGCGCATCCTCGATCCAGTATGTCTCGCCATACCCCGACTGCTTCTCCTCGGAAAGCTCCACGGCAAAGGCTGCCATCGGTCCGCCAAAACCGACGTCCACCAGATACTGCCTGCCATCCAGGGTTACAAGCGTGGCTCTGTGTGCGATATTGCGAAGCTCCGTTGTATTCGCTACCACACGGCACATGACAGAATATGCATCAAAGCCAAGTCCCCGCAGCAGCAGACAGAACAGACCATTCAGTTCAAAGCAGAAGCCTCCGCGATGTCTTGTCACGATCTTGTCATAGAGACTGCCCTTATCCAAAGGGATCATCACATCCGTATGGTAGGTATCCAGACATTCAAACGGCACATGACACTGGTGCAGATAGATCAGCTCGTCCAGGCAGTCCTTCGACACCTCGGGCGTACCGGTAAAACCGATGCGATCCAGATAATTTTTGATTTCTTCTGAAGATAACTCTTCATATATAATGTCGTACATATTTCTGTTCCCCCATTAAACTTTTTCTTTTGCATTTTAATCCGTTTGATATTCCAATGTATCAAAGTCAATATTGTATTCCATATGTTTCACATCAATATCCCACCTATCCACTTTACAAATTTTCTCAAACGACTCTTTTGTTCCACCATAGAAAATAGTATCAACTGCTTGAAGCCTTTGCCAAAATTTGTCTGGTACATCCTTCAATGTCGTAGGCAAATACAAATATTTAATATCACTTCCCGAAAAAACAGTTTCATCAATGTATTCTAATCCTTCTGGAAGTACTACTGCACTTACAGAAGCTAGAGAAAATGTACCGTTCATTTTATCTACCTTACAAATTTTCCCATCGACAAGATATTCTGCATTAATTTTTACAAAATCAGAATCGCCCATATAATCATACAACTCAATAAGATCATCATGCACATCAAATTTAAATTCTGATAAGTCTGCGCAATCACTTTTTTGATCACTCTCTGACTTATCAACCTTATTGTTAATGTTCTTTATACATGTTCCTACTGCTGCATTTATTTCAACCTGTTCGAATGGAATATCGCTTCTTATAATATTTGAACCATTTTCCAACTTATTCCATTGTTTTTCACTACCGCCAAAATAAAGGATTTCCCCCTTGGGAATATTTTTTATAGCGTCTACATTCTCCTTCACCGTTGCCGGAAGGTAAACTCGCTTCAATTGATCGCAATCATAAAAACACCATGACGTGACTTCTTGAATGCCCTCTGATAGAACTATCGTTTTCACATTTTTATTATTTTCAAACGTATCCTCTAATTTCAGTACCGGAAGTTCTGTTTCTTCTACTATATATGTATCTGGCACAATTATAGCATCTTCATTACCTTCATATTTTAATAAAGTAATTCCAGAATTTTCATATTTATATTCAAATTCCTCAAGCATCGGACTATACCATGACATTACTTGTTCATTCTGTTCTGTATTTGAACTACCTTCTGTCTCTGACACCCCTTTCGTTGTCCAGATCGTGCTATTTTTTACTCCTATAAGGAACGCACAAGTAATCCATACAATAACTACCAAGGCCATTAATATTTTTCTGTACTCATTATTCTCCCGAATTTCTTTCCGATACAACTTTTGCATTTTGTAATCCATATTCCGTGATATCCCAATTTTATCGATTATATCGGAAGTCCTTTTTCCTGGCACTTCGAATCCAATAGCCATGGCTCTGTAAAATTCTAAAAAATCCCCCTGCGCACACACAAAGTCAAACCAATGCAAACCTTCTTTACAAACTATCTCGGAACAAGATTTCGCACTAATTAAATCCTGATCACTGGCTACAAGTGTTGTAAAATGCTTTGGATCAGCATTAGGATGGTTATGTAATCTGAAAATCGAAGTTCCTTTCATCGCTTTACATTTCCATATAGCTCCATCTATTTCACATTTAAATGAAACGCTTTTATTATTCTCACCTTTATTAACCCATATTTCATAAATTGTTCCATTTCTTTCTAGTCCTAAAACAACCCATTCGTGACGTTTATCTTTGAGCAACGCAGAGACGTACGCCGGGAATTCTCTCATCGAAATATGTACCTTGTACCATTGTCCATCTGGATCTAAATTTGCCCTAAAGTCAGTTTCAATACTTTGTTTTTCTTTTTCAAAAACATATCTTTGATTTATATATTCTTCTGCGTATTTTTGTGCCAGGCGCTTTACTTGTTCATATGATAATGGTTGTCTGAGTCTGTAGTACAGTATTAGTCTATACACGCTATACAGTAATATGCAAATAGCTGCAATCGGAAGACACCACTTCATCCCAATAGCAATGCTCTTAACAATCTTTATAATAAAATCTATGATATCTACTAAAAGCGCAAGAAGTTCACCAATGATTGTCATAATTATACCAAAAATAAAAAAGTATATTATACACCCTCCATTTGATGTGCTTTTCTTTTTAGCCATAAGCTACTACCTAACCTTTTGCATTCATTTTAAATTCATCATACTGGCGATTAATTTCTTTTGTCATATTTTCGTTTCCTTGCTCATCCGGATGATAAATCTTCATTAAACTTCTGTATCGTTCTTTACCTTTTTCCAAGGTATCACAGCCCGCAAATAAATCATTTACTGTCTCATTACTTTCTTTATAGTTGTCATTCTCATTATGGGTATGTTGCTTTTTTCCAAATTGATTTGCCTGTGCAATTAGTTTTATAAGTTCTTCTCGGTTCCATAATACAACTGCATTTTTGGCAGCTGTTAATTTTGCTGACTCTGTAAAATAATTATTTGTCAAAACAACCGCTATCATGCATTTATAAAAAGATTTTCCAGAGTATGCTTCTTGAACAGATTTATTATTTACTGCTTGTGAATAACATTTACATTGAATTGCATATGTAATCCTATCTTTTGTTGCTAATATATCAATTCCGAAATCTCCACTTCCCGCAGTCACTTTAACATCTTCAAATTTATTCTTCTTTAATATCTCTGCACAGTATCTTTCAAACTGCCACCCATCCATACCATCTGTATCTTCAATTGTAAAATACTGACTTGACTGTTTTTTATACTCCTTTTTTCCTTCTTGTTTATTATTTTCACTCGTTTTTCTTTCTTCATATTCCGTTTCTATCGTGAATACTTTACTATAAAAACGTACTTTCCCTTTTACAAAAATCAAACACCTGTACTTGTCACCTCGTTGTAACGCTTTATCGGCTGAAACAAAATACATATTTTCTCTCAGGTTTTCCAATTCATTCCAATCAGCTGTACCATTTTTACAGTACTGCCAAACATATACTCCCCTCTCGATTTGATCTACTAGTAAAGAAAAAGAAGCATCTGTATTCTTTTTATATTTTAATGCAACTTCAACAGGATCTCTCATTTTTAATACTCTTCTCTACTTTTTATGTATTTAACGACATTATGAACCTCATCTTCTGACACAAAAGCTGCCTGTACATGCCTCTGCTGTGAATTGTCTCCCGGTGAGAAAATCATGTCTCCACTCCCCAACAAGCGTTCAGCGCCTGTTCGATCTAATATCGCATGCGACTCACGACTGTCAATTACTGTAAATGATGCCCGACACGGAACATTTGCCTTAATCTGAGGTGTTACTATTGATGCAACCGGAAGTTGTGTGGCCAAAATCAAATGAACACCTGCCGCTCTACCTAATCTTGCAATTCTATCGATAACCTGATTTAACTCTTTCGGAGAATCCACCATTAAATCACTGTATTCGTCTATAACAACTACTATTTTCGCATATTTATTTTCAGATATGTTATTGTAATCTTCTATATTTTTCACATGCTTGTCAGCAAATTTTTGATATCGAGTTTGCATTTCATCTTCCAACCACAAAAACCAGTCGAGAGTATTATCTGCATCACTTATCACTGGTGCGATCAAATGCGGAATTCCGTTATATGGCATTAATTCCACTAATTTTGGATCAATCAACAGCAATTTTACTTCTTCTGGATTAGCTTTACTTAATATACTCAGCAATATATCATCTATAAAAACACTTTTTCCTGCGCCAGTCGTTCCTGCAATGAGTAAATGGGGCATTTCCGTCAAATCCTTATATACTGTTTCTCCAAAAATGTCCATTCCGACAGCAATTGTCAATACAGAACTTTTCTTGAACTTTTCAGTTTCAAGAAGCTTCCTAAGTCCAATCACTGGCCTTTTACTGTTTTTCACTGCAATCGCTATTGTGTCTTT
This sequence comes from uncultured Lachnospiraceae bacterium, assembly GCA_934394565.1. Taxonomy (GTDB): domain Bacteria; phylum Bacillota; class Clostridia; order Lachnospirales; family Lachnospiraceae; genus UBA11957. Next base: position 44,342 of record CAKRQV010000001.1, on the reverse strand, counting down.
TCCAACTGCATTTCCTATAATTTCAATAGGAGCTTTTAGTCTTAATTCTATATCTGCTTTTAATCTATTAATGTTTTTCACACTTACCCCAAGGGCAGGCTGTATTTCAAAAGTCAGTGCAATGGGGGTAATGTGGCATTTCCCCAAAACTGCCGCATCTATTTTAAATTCGTCTAACGTTGCAGCCAATTTTTGTCTTTTTTCATCAATAAACCGCTCATCCAAGAATTTTATATTTTTATCATAAGATTTCAACAAGTTCATTGGGTAATTGAAAATCATAGCTTTCTCCTTGTTATCTATACAGTTTAATTTTCATTATTATATCCCAAATTTGTTCGTTTGAATATACAATATTTCTATTTATCTATGGCTTTCACGAAACAAAAAGCAAGTATTTGCCTATGGTATTCCACCCATTGCTCAATACTTGCTCCATAAGATATATTATGCAATATCAGCAACTATTTAAATATCAAATGCATATTACTGAATCGCTCTAAGGAATGCTTATCTTTTTCTATAAACCTCCATGTCTGTCTGAAACTTCCGGGGGCTGCAACTTCTTTTTGTGATATAAACGCTATGAACTCTTCGATTTTTCCTTCGTATTTGTCTGCAAAATCATCCGCTAACTCTTCTTTTTCCTCATCTGTATATGCCTTTAATTCGCCCCATAACACATCCTCCAGATTGCATGAATTAAAATATACCTTATAATTGATACCATTGACTCTATTAGAAGAATACAATTTAAACAGTACTTCTGCTTTCTGCAAATGTTTCTTTTCTAAATACGCTGGATACTTCGTCTCTATCCTGTCCCGATAATATTGAACATCTTCTATATCAGCTTCCACGATAACATCTTTACAAAATGCACCGTCCGTATCCACAATGTGTATGATTTTCAAAAAATCTTCCGTATCATACCCATACTTCTTTTTGACTCCTTCAATCTCATCATTGACCATACGCAATATGGTATCCTTCGATGCCCCGTCTCTTGTAGTTATGTCTCCATGAACAATTGCAAACCGCACTTCATCATTTGAAAAGTATTCTTTTAAAACAGATCCCAAGGCAGCTTCATCACTGGGTCCCTCTACAATGACGGCAATTACTTTCTTCTCACTCATGTCGAACTCTCCTGCCAGCTTTTCTGAATGCGCGTGCAATTTTCAGACTGTCCGTTTCATCATATATTTGTTCTGACTGGCCCCCAAGAGTAATGCTTCGAATAAACATATTTCGTAAATTATTGCTTTCTCTAACATTCTTCATGTGAATATACCGATTATTCGGATTCGTCGTGGAAAACATGATATTTTCCTTCTCAAGCATTTCAAGCGCTCTGAGATTATGAGAAGTAAAAATCAACTGACCTTTCGCACTTTTATTGAAAATATCCAACAATTCTCCCAGCATATACTCAAAAATCCCAGCATCTAACTCATCTATCACGAGGCATATGGATGCGCTGCCAAAAGCCTGAATCCAGGCGTTCAGAATGGAAATAATCTTGATAATTCCCTCCGACTCCATACGGATTGGAATTTCATTCATCTCATCCCTTTTGGACATCAATTCCAGTTTCCATCCTTCTTCTCCATTATCCATAGCCTGCTTTCCATACTCCCTGATTGTAATCTGCAAGCCCGGAATAATTGTGCATAATACCGTATTAATCTGTTCTATAATCGTTCGCAAAAGTGTAGCTTCCTCTTCTTCCACCACAATGGGCTCCGTAAGTGAAACTGCGAAATCCCCTTTTGCTCCCATCTCTTCGTTTTCGACCCGAAAAGCCATAGGTAAAACATCATTCGTAGAAATCACACCAGAATGTGCATTCCGGATAACAAACAGATCTTTAAAAGCGAATTCAAATAATGCAGAAATCACCGGGCCATATGGTTCAAAATTACTTGTATTCTCCGAACAAAAAATCTCTCTGCTGCTTTCACCAAAAATATACGAACAATTGCTCTTTTCTGCTATTTTCCGTGCTACAATCAAATCTGTAAACAGTTCTTTATTTGCGCTTATGAGTTCAATAAACCTTTTCTGTGGTTTAAATACCGTATCCTGTACTTCCCTTTGATAATCCATAAAAACTGTTTTATTTGTCCGCTTTCCATTTTCATTTTTAGCCAGACTTAACGTTTCCCGGGAAATAATAACTCCCTTTTCCTCTCTCCGTAAACAAAGTTTGTAGCCCACTTCATAAACAACGCTTTCGCCAAACAGATTGAACTCAACTGCAATCTCTGCGTTCTCTGCATCTGCGGCAATATAATCTGCCAGGGAATCATCTATCGGAAATCCTAACATGATTTTTTGTACAAAAAACAAAGCATCCACAATTGCTGTTTTTCCTGAGCCGTTTTGTCCGTAAATACCTAATACCTCTGCTCTGGCAGGAGATAAAATCTTCTTCTCCATATTTGGCATACATATCGTTCCATTCTTGACATTTTTTATATTTTCTAAAGTAAGTGATGCAATTCGAACAATTGACCGTTTCATATTTTCTCCTTTTTCACAGTCTGATAAGATATGTCTTAACTATAACATACTTTTTCTGTATGCTCAAATATTTTACGCATTTTCGTATTTTTTATACGTTTTTGTGCAAAACTTTTCCCTATCTTAAAATCATTTCATTCAAACAAGAACATAAAACGCCTTATTAAGTATCTACCTAAAAACAGGGCCACCGCCGGGGTGGACTTCTGTGGCAGATCTGTTTTCAAACGATCAAAGTGCGCCCTTAGCTTCGGTGAAATCCACTTCTTACGAAGACTTGCACGCGAGCTCGCTTATGCGAGCGTGCTAGTCGCAGTTAGAAGTTAGTTCACCGAAGCGTTGCACTTGTTTGAAAACAGATCTGCCACAGAAGTCCACCCCGGCGGTGGCCCGTCCGTCAATAGCAATACTACGCTATTCTATTTACTTATCTCTCCAGATAATACGTCCCTTCGTCAGATCATAAGGACTCAGCTCCAGCGTAACCTTATCCCCCGGCAGGATACGGATAAAGTTCATTCTCAGCTTACCGCTGATATGTGCCAGCACCACATGCTTGTTCTCCAGCTCAACCTTGAACATCGCATTCGGCAGCTTCTCCAGAACTGTACCTTCTACTTCAATGACATCTGTTTTAGACATAGAAACCTCCAATTATTTTTGTGTAAGCGTCAGGATCTCCGGCTCTCCCTCTGTGATCAGAACCGTATTCTCATAATGTGCGGCCCAGGACTCATCCTCGGTAACAACTGTCCAGTCGTCATCCATCCAGCAAACCTCCGGACGGCCCATTGTGATCATCGGCTCGATCGCCAGTGTCATACCCGGCTGCAGACGAATGCCCTTCGTCTTCTGCGGGAAATTCGGGATCTGCGGATCCTCGTGCAGGCTGGTTCCGATACCATGACCAACAAGATCACGGACAACACCGTAGCCAAAGCTCTGGGCATAGTTGCCGATCGCATTGGAAATATCATGCAGATGATTTCCGGCTTTTGCAAACTTAATACCCTCAAAAAAGCTCTGCTTTGTCACATCCATCAGCTTCTGTGCCTCAGGACTTACCTGACCTACGCCGTAAGTTCTGGCTGCATCAGAATGATAGCCTTTATAAATCAGGCCGGCATCCAGGCTGACAATATCACCCTCCTGCAGGATACGGTGTTTATTCGGAATACCATGTACTACTTCATCATTGACTGATACACAAATCGATGCAGGATATCCATTATAATTTTTGAAATTCGGAATACCACCGAGAGCGCGGATGCGATGCTCACCAAACCGGTCAATTTCCAGTGTGGAAATACCCGGTTTGATGATCTCAGCAAGTTCATTGTGCACAATTTCAAGCAATCGGCAGGATTCCCTCATCAGTTCTATCTCTTTGGCAGTTTTAATCGTCACAGACATATCATTCACCTAACAGGTCTACGATGGCGGCGAACACATCGTCCATGTTCTGAGTACCGTCAACTTCTGCAAGCTTACCAGCCTTTGTATAGTAGTCAATCAGCGGCTGTGTCTGGGCATGGTAAACATCCAGACGTTTCTGTACTGTCTCCGGTTTATCATCATCACGTAAAACCGTTTCAGCACCACATACATCACAAATGCCCTCCTTTTTTGTCGGGTTAAATTCAACGTGATATGTGGCACCACAGGACAGGCAGGCACGGCGGCCGCCCATACGTCTGAGAATATTCTCATCCGGAACTTCTACATTGATCGCATAGTCAATGCTTGTACCCAGCTTTTCAAGAGCTGCTGTCAGTGCCTCTGCCTGGGGAATCGTACGCGGAAATCCATCCAGTACATATCCTTTCTCACAGTCACTCTGCTGAATACGGTCTACGACCAGGTCACAAACCAGCTCATCCGGAACAAGCAGTCCCTGATCCATATAAGTCTGTGCCTTTTTGCCAAGTTCAGTACCATTCTTAATATTCGCACGGAAAATATCTCCTGTGGAGATGTGCGGGATACCGTATTTGGCTGCGATTCTCTTGGCCTGTGTGCCTTTGCCGGCACCAGGTGCTCCCAGCATGATAAGCTTCATAGTACCTCTCCTTTACATTATTTTATTTTTCTTAAACAGACATAATGTCTGTTCTTTTTATATAGACGTTAAGGTTGTGATGGAAACCACCACAACCTTATCTTTAATCGTTTAAAAATCCTCTGTAATTTCTGACGAGCATCATAGATTCCATCTGTGCCATCGTTTCCAGAACAACACTGACAACGATGATAATGGATGTTCCACCAAAGGATACATTGGCACCAAACATACCATTAAAGAAGAACGGAATAACCGCAATAATCGTCAGACCTACAGCACCTATGAAGATGATGTAATTCAATACATTCTGCAGGTAATCTACCGTCGGCTTGCCAGGACGGATACCTGGAATAAATCCACCCTGCTTCTTCATATTGTCCGCTACCTCCAACGGATTGAAAGTAATGGATGTATAGAAGTAAGCAAAGAAGATCAGCAATACGATATAGAGTACCAGACCGATAGAATACACCGGATTTGACCGACTAAACCAGTTGTTGGAGTTCAGCGTATTCAGTATCTTGGCACCGATGCCTGTACCCTGATATCCTGCAAAACTTGCAACGATATTCGGAAGAGACATCAATGTAGATGCAAAGATAACCGGCATAACGCCTGCAGTATTGATCTTAAGCGGAATATTGGTAGACTGACCGCCAAAAGTCTTTCTGCCTTGCATCTTCTTGGAATACTGAACCGGAATCCTTCTGATGGCATCGTTGAGAATAACAACCAGAACAACCATAGCGATGATAATCACTGCAATGATCAGCAGTGCAAGTGCACCTCTGGCAATTGTTTTACCTTTAACGAATGTCTCAAACAGACTAACAAGATCCGACGGAATACGGGATACAATGTTAATGATCAAGACAATAGAGATACCGTTACCGATACCCTTATCGTTAATCTGCTCACCAACCCACATCAGGAACGCAGAACCAGCAGTCAGAGAGGCAACAACCACGATGACTTTACTGATATTCATGTCGGTAATAAGACCCTGGTTACCAAAACCGATGGTCATGGCGATACCTTCCATCAGTGCCAGTGCAACTGTCACATAACGGGTGATCGCAACCAGTTTCTTACGTCCATCCTCACCATCCTTCTGCATCTCTTCCAGAGCCGGAATAGCAATGGTCAGCAGCTGAATAATGATGGAGGATGTGATATAGGGTGTAATATTTAACGCAAAAATCGAAAATGAGGAGAAGGATCCACCGGTGAATGCATCCAGGAAATTGAATGCATCACCAGTCTGATTCTCAAACCACTCTTTAAAGAAATTACTGTTTACACCCGGCACCGGTAACTGTGTACCGATACGCACTACTACCAGCATCAGCAGAACATAGAAGATTCTACGTCTGATTTCTTTAATACGAAATGCGTTTCTGAGTGTCTCGAACATTAGATCACCTCAACAGTACCGCCTGCAGCTTCAATTTTTTCTTTAGCAGATGCACTGAATGCATTTGCTTTTACGTTTAATTTCTTGGTCAGCTCACCGTTACCAAGGATCTTAACGCCATCTTTGACTGCGGATACAGCACCGCTCTCCAGAAGCAGTTCAACAGTTACTTCTGTGTTATCTTCAAATCTGTTCAGAACATCTACATTGATGCTGACGATTTCTTTTGTATTTCTGTTAGTGAAACCTCTCTTCGGCAGACGTCTGTATAAAGGCATCTGTCCACCTTCGAAACCAGGTCTCGGAGCGCCGGAACGAGCCTTCTGACCCTTATGTCCCTTGCCTGCTGTCTTTCCGTTTCCTGAACCATGTCCACGGCCTCTGCGGAAAGCATCACTGTGTTTGGAACCCTCTGCCGGGCTTAAATTTGATAAATCCATATTGGCACCTCCTTGCAATTATAGTATTTTAAGCTTCCTCTACTTTAAGCATGTAGGAAACCTGCTGAATCATACCTCTTGTTGCTGCGTTGTCCGGCAGCTCAACAGTTTTGTTCAGTTTTTTCAGTCCCAGAGCCTCAACGGTTCTTTTGTGTTTCGGAACTGCACCGATCGGTGATTTTACTAATGTAACTTTTAATGTATCTGCCATTTATGATATCCTCCTATGCGTAGATCTCATCAACAGATTTTCCACGAAGCTTAGCTACAGCTTCCGGAGTCTTTAACTGGGAAAGTCCGTTGATTGTAGCCTGTACTACGTTCTGTTTGTTGTTGGAACCAAGAGATTTTGTACGGATATTCTTGATACCTGCCAGCTCAACTACGGCACGGGCCGGACCACCGGCGATGATACCAGTACCTTCCGGAGCTCTCTTTAACAGAACTTCGGAGCTACCGTATACACCTACGATATCATGAGTGATACTGTTGTTCTCATCTCTGGCAACCTCTACCAGTTTCTTCATAGCATCTTCTTTTCCTTTGCGGATAGCTTCCGGAATTTCAGTTGCTTTACCAAGGCCAGCACCTACATGACCATTGTTGTCACCAACAACAACTAAGGCAGTGAAGCGCATGGTACGTCCACCCTTAACGGTTTTAGAAACACGTTTGATGGCAACTAATTTGTCTTCCAGCTCAAACTGAGCCGGATCAATGATTGTTCTCTTCATGTGTTCTTCTCCTCCCTTTAGAATGTCAGTCCAGCTTCTCTGGCTGCATCTGCCAGTGCTTTAACCTTACCCTGATATATAAATCCGCCTCTGTCAAAAACAACAGATGTGATACCTGCTTCAACTGCTTTCTTACCGATTACAGTTCCCAGATATGCTGCAGCAGCAACATCGTTGGTGTGCTCTAATTCAGCTTTTACTTCTTTCTGGTTTGTAGAAGCTGCAACTAAGGTGTTACCAACTGTATCATCGATGATCTGAGCATACATATGGTTGTTGCTTCTGAAAACTGCCAGACGCGGTCTCTCAGCAGTACCAACGATATGATTACGTAATCTTCTATGCTTTTTCTGACGAGCTTCTGCTCTAGATACTTTGCTAATCATACTTTACACCCTCCCTAATTATTTCTTACCAGTCTTACCAACTTTACGTCTGATAACTTCATCAGCATACTTAATACCTTTACCTTTATACGGCTCCGGTCTTCTCTTGTCTCTGATCTCAGCTGCAAACTGGCCAACTTTTTCTTTGTCGATACCCTTAACGGTAATTTTGTTTCCATCAACTACAGTCTCGATGCCTTCCGGATCTGTCATCTCAACAACGTGAGAATATCCAAGATTCAGAACCAGCTTCTTACCCTGCTTAGCTGCTCTGTAACCAACACCATTAACTTCCAGATCTTTGGAGAAGCCATTGGAAACACCTGTTACCATGTTGTTGATCAGGGTTCTGGTAAGACCATGAAGGGATTTCATCTTCTTCAGATCGTTCGGTCTTGTGACAACGACGGTGTCGTTCTCTACTTTAATATCCATTTCCGGTGCAAGCACTCTCTCAAGTGTGCCCTTCGGTCCTTTAACGGTAACTTTGTTACCGTCTGCTACTGTTACGGTTACACCAGCCGGGATAACGACCGGCTGTCTGCCAATACGTGACATATTGTTTTCCTCCTTACTTAGATTCTCGGAAAGGACTGTTTCACCTTTCTGTTTTCAGTAGTTGCTTATTTGTACTTTTTTGAATGGTAGTTCTTGTTCGCTTTGCTCACAAGAACGGCTTTCTCACTAAATTCGAGCTGCGTGCTGCGCACTTGCTCTCATTAAGTGTTCAATGCCAGTGTTCAGTGCCTACCAAACGAATGCCAGAACTTCGCCGCCGACCTGCAGCTTACGAGCCTGCTTGTCAGTGATGATACCCTGGTTTGTGGAAAGGATTGCAATACCCAGTCCGCCAAGTACCTTCGGCAGTTCATCTTTGCCAACGTAGATACGAAGACCCGGTTTGGAGATTCTCTTCAGACCTGTAATGATCTTCTCATTCTTGTCAGCACCATATTTCAGAGTCAGACGCATAGTTTTAACAACGCCCTCTTCGATCAGGTCATATTTCTCAATGTAGCCCTCGTCAACCAGAATGTTAGCGATAGCAATTTTAGTTTTAGATGCCGGAACATCTACAGTGTCGTGTTTTGCAGTGTTGGCATTACGGATTCTTGTAAGCATATCTGCAATCGGATCGCTCATTGTCATGATAGTTTCCTCCTTATAATTTAGACTTTTCATGTCTTGACTCACCTCGGGTTTTGGGTGAGTGTGGTTTGGTTATTTATGCAAAAACATGGGTGGTATGCTCGCTCTCCACGAGGAGAGCATCGCTACTTACAACCCTATGTTTTGGCTTTATTTACATGTTCCGCTTACTACGTGCGCGGAACGGCGTTCTCACTAAACTCAGCTTCGGCACCAAAGTGCCTCGCTTCGTTAAGTGTTCACAGCCTACCAGCTTGCCTTTTTAACACCCGGGATCTGACCTTTGTAAGCCAGTTCACGGAAGCAAACTCTGCAGATGCCGTATTTTCTCAGTACAGAATGAGGACGGCCGCAGATATTGCAGCGTGTATATTCTCTTGTGGAGAATTTCGGTTTGCGCTGCTGTTTGATTTTCATTGAAGTCTTAGCCATTTTATCTCTCCTCCATTACTTGGCAAACGGCATATTGAACAGTCTCAATAATTCGCGTGCCTCTTCATCTGTCTTAGCAGTTGTAACAAAGATAATATCCATACCTCTTACTTTATCTACCTTATCGTACTCGATTTCCGGGAAGATAAGCTGCTCTTTGATACCCAGTGCATAGTTTCCTCTGCCATCGAAAGCGTTCGGATTTACACCGCGGAAGTCACGTACACGCGGAAGAGCCAGGTTGATCAGACGATCAGCGAACTCGTACATCTTCTCGCCTCTTAATGTAACTTTGCAGCCGATCGGCATGTTCTCTCTGATTTTGAAGTTAGCAACAGATTTCTTAGCTCTGGTAACTACAGCTTTCTGTCCTGTGATTGTCTCCATATCACCTACAGCAGCATCCAGAAGCTTAGCATTCTCTTTTGCTTCGCCAACGCCCATATTTACGACGATTTTAGCGAGTTTCGGCACTTCCATGATATTTTTGTAACCGAATTTTTTGATCATTGCATCAACGATCTCATTCTGATAAGTTTCTTTTAATCTACTCACGATCTTAGCCTCCTCTCTTATTAGTCGATAACCTCTCCGGTCTTCTTAGCAACACGGACTTTTTTACCATCTTCTACTTTGTAGCCGATGCGTGTTGCTTTTCCGTTCTGTACATACATAACGTTGGAAGCATCGATCGGAGCTTCTTTGTTGATAATGCCACCCTGCTGGTTTGCAGCAGACGGTTTAGCATGTTTTGTTACCATGTTTACGCCTTCAACGACAACGCGGCCAGTTTTCTTATCTACAGAAAGAACCTTGCCTTCTTTGTCTTTATCTTTTCCGGCGATTACTTTAACGGTATCACCTGTTTTGATCTTCATTTAGCCGATCCTCCTTATAATACTTCCGGAGCCAGAGAAACGATCTTCATGAACTGTTTCTCACGCAGCTCTCTTGCTACTGGTCCAAAAATACGGGTTCCTCTCGGTGTCTTGTCGTCTTTGATGATAACTGCAGCGTTCTCATCAAAACGGATGTAAGAACCGTCTTTACGACGAGCGCCTTTAACGCTACGAACAACAACAGCCTTTACAACATCACCTTTTTTAACAACACCGCCGGGTGTTGCATCTTTAACGGATGCAACGATCACATCGCCGATGTTCGCATATCTTCTTGTAGAACCGCCCATAACACGGATGCACAGGATTTCCTTAGCACCTGTATTATCAGCAACTTTTAATCTACTTTCCTGCTGAATCATGCCGGTATTCCTCCTTGTTCAATCCTAAACGAATTATTTAACTTTCTCAACGATCTCAACCAGTCTCCATCTCTTGTCCTTGGACAGCGGTCTGGTTTCCATAACTTTTACGGTATCACCGATGTTACATTCGTTGTTCTCATCATGAGCTTTTAACTTATAAGTTCTCTTTACGATTTTCTTGTAAAGAGGATGTTTTACATGGTCCTCGATGGCAACAACAATAGTCTTGTCCATTCTGTTGCTGACAACTTTACCAACACGTGTTTTTCTCAGATTTCTTTCCACGATTATGGTCTCCTTTCGATCTTATAGACAACGCCGATTATTCAGCTGCATTTGCCTTTTCAGCGATTACGGTCTGAATTCTTGCGATATTTTTACGAACCTCTTTGATGCGGCTTGTGTTATCCAGCTGATTGGTAGCATTCTGGAATTTCAGGTTAAAGAGCTCTTTCTTTGCAGCTACTAATTCTTCCTGAAGCTCTACAGCTGTTTTAGCCTTTAATTCTTCTACATAATTCTTAATTTTCACTGTTATCACCGCCTTCTAAGTCTGCACGGGAAGCGATTTTGCACTTGCAGGGCAGTTTATGCATAGCAAGACGAAGCGCTTCTTTGGCTGTTTCTTCCGGAACACCTGCGATCTCGAACATTACACGGCCCGGTTTAACAACTGCTACCCAATATTCCAGAGATCCTTTACCGGAACCCATACGTGTCTCAGCCGGTTTAGCTGTTACCGGTTTGTCCGGGAAGATCTTGATCCAAACTTTACCACCACGTTTGATGTAACGGGTCATGGCAACACGGGCTGCCTCGATCTGATTGGAGCGAATCCAGCAGGGCTCTGTAGCCACAAGACCGAACTCACCATAGTTAATTTTATTTCCGCGGAGCGCTTTACCTCTCATGCTGCCACGGAACTGTTTACGACGTTTTACTCTTTTCGGCATTAACATAATTATCTATCGCTCCCTTCCTTTTTTGCTTTGGTTGGAAGTACTTCACCGTTGTAGATCCAAGTCTTAACACCAACTTTTCCGTACTGTGTATCTGCTTCTGCGAAACCATAGTCGATATCTGCTCTCAGTGTCTGAAGCGGAATAGTACCTTCGCTGTAGAACTCTGTACGAGCCATATCTGCACCACCAAGACGTCCGGATACGGAAGTTTTGATACCTTTAGCGCCGGCTTTCATTGTTCTGGACATGCAGGACTTCATAGCACGACGGAAGGAGATACGGTTCTCCAGCTGCAGGGCAATATTTTCAGCAACAAGCTGAGCATCTTTATCCGGTCTCTTAACCTCTTTGATGTCAACAACCAGCTTCTTATCTGTAAGCTTCTGCATTTCTTTTTTAACTTTCTCGATCTCTGCGCCACCTTTACCGATAACAACGCCCGGTTTAGCTGTGTAGATGATCACTTTCACACGATCGGATGCTCTCTCGATCTCGATTCTGGACACGCCAGCACTGTATAATTTTTTCTTAAGGAATTTTCTGATATTGTAGTCTTCTACCAGGTAATCAGAGAAGTTTCCTTCTGCATACCATTTGGAATCCCAGTCTTTAATAACACCGACTCTGAGTCCATGCGGATTTACTTTCTGTCCCATGACTTTCCTCCTTATCTTTCATCCAATACGATAGAGATATGACTTGTTCTCTTCTCAATTCTGTAAGCTCTGCCCTGTGCTCTCGGGTGAATTCTCTTCATTGTCGGTGCCTTGTTAGCGTAGCACTCTGCAATGTAAAGATTCTCAGCGCTCATACCGTTGTTGTTTTCTGCATTAGCGATAGCAGACTCCAGCAGCTTCTTGATGAGACTGGAAGCATATCTCGGATTGTATGTCAGAATACCAAGGGCGGTCTGAACATCCTTACCTCTGATTGCGTCTAATACATAACATGCTTTCTGAACAGAAACTCTTGCGTAAGACAGCTTTGCGGAAGGTCTCTTATCTTTCTCAGCATTTCTTGCTCTCTTAATTTGGGATCTATGTCCTTTTGCCATGATAAATCCTCCTTTCATATTTCGGCTTACCAGCCAGTGATTATCATCAGCACCCTTCGCCCGTCTCCAGGGTCCAGGTCATCCGCATACGCCCGAAAAGCTCAGGCGCAGGCGGGGAAAAAAACTAAATTATCTGCGGACACCGCTCTTCTTTTCGTCTTTACCGTGTCCTCTGTAGGTTCTGGTAGCTACGAACTCACCAAGTTTGTGGCCAACCATATCCTCTGTTACATATACCGGCACATGTCTTCTTCCGTCATGCACGGCAAATGTATGTCCAACGAAGCTCGGGAAAATTGTAGAGCGACGGGACCATGTCTTGATTACACTTTTTGCACCAGACGCATTCATGGCATCTACTTTCTTCAGCAGACTCTCATCAGCGAAAGGTCCTTTTTTCAATGAACGTGACATACTTTTACCTCCTTATTTGCTCAGCGCTTTTCCATCTCTTCTTCTTACGATGTACTTGTTAGACTGTTTGTGTTTATTTCTGGTCTTCAGACCCATAGCAGGTTTACCCCACGGTGTACACGGACCCGGACGGCCGATCGGAGCACGTCCTTCACCACCACCATGCGGATGGTCATTCGGGTTCATAACGGAACCACGAACTGTCGGGCGGATACCCATGTGACGTTTACGTCCTGCTTTACCGATGTTGATCAGGTTGTGCTCGCCGTTACCTACAACACCGATTGTTGCACGGCACTCAAGCGGAACCATTCTCATTTCGCCGGACGGCAGACGCAGTGTTGCGTATTTGCCTTCCTTAGCCATCAGCTGAGCTGCATTACCAGCGGCACGAACCATCTGGCCACCTTTTCCCGGGTGCATTTCGATGTTGTGGATCATAGTACCAACCGGGATCTGAGACATCGGCAGGCAGTTGCCCGGTCTGATCTCAGCATCTACGCCAGCCATAACTTTCATGCCAACCTTCAGTCCTTCCGGAGCGAGGATGTATGCCTTCTCACCGTCTGCGTAGCAGATCAGTGCAATGTTAGCTGTTCTGTTCGGATCGTATTCGATAGATTTAACAGTTGCCGGAATACCGTCTTTGCTATTTCTCTTGAAATCGATCATTCTGTATTTTCTTCTGTTACCACCGCCCTGATGTCTGACAGTGATCTTACCCTGATTATTACGTCCAGAATTTTTCTTCAGAGAAGTTACCAGGGACTTCTCCGGCTTGTTGGTTGTGATCTCAGCGAAATCAGAACCTGTCATGTTTCTTCTGGAAGGTGTATATGGGTTGTATGTCTTAATTCCCATGTCAATCTCCTTTCATTTACGTTGCCGTAATTGCCGGGCCAGATATTCGGATGTTTTTCCTGACCCCTACTTAATTAAAGACCTTCGAAGATCTCGATATCTTTGCTTTCCTCTGTCAGGAAAACGATTGCCTTTTTGGTCTTTGCTGTTCTGCCGATTACCATACCACGACGTCTCTTTTTGCCATCGCAGTTTAAGGTGTTTACACGTTTAACTTTTGTTCCTTCGAACATTTTTTCAACGGCTTCTTTGATCATCGGCTTTGTTGCTTCCGGATGAACCAGGAATGTGTATTTCTTCTCAGCCATCTGATTCATGCTCTTCTCAGTGATGACCGGTTTCAGAATAACGTCATAATACTTGATATCTGCCATTATGCGAACACCTCCTCGATAGATGCTACAGCATCTTTGGTTACAACCAGTGTTGTATGATTCAGAACATCATACACATTGATGTCAGATGCTACGCTTGTTGCAACACCCGGGATGTTCTTTGCAGACATGATTACGTTTGTATCCATAGCTGCTGTGACAACCAGTGCATTGTCAACTTTCAGGTTGCTCATAACTTTTGCGAAATCTTTTGTCTTGATTGCATCCATCTTCAGTTCGTCAAGAACTACGATCTTGCTCTCCTGAACTTTGGATGTCAGAACGGATTTCAGAGCTGCTTTCTTTTCTTTCTTGTTCATTTTGAAAGAATAGTCTCTCGGAACCGGAGCGAATACTACGCCGCCGCCTGTCCACTGCGGAGCTCTTGTTGAACCCTGTCTTGCATGACCGGTTCCTTTCTGTCTCCAGGGTTTTCTTCCGCCTCCGCTAACTTCAGAGCGGGTTTTTGCTTTCTGAGTACCCTGACGATTATTTGCAAGCTGGAGAACGACTGCCTGATGTACCAGATTCTCGTTGATCTCAACTCCGAAAATGGCATCGTTCAGTTCGATTGTTCCAACTTCGTTGCCTTCCATATTAAATACAGATACGTTTGCCATCTGTGTGTCCTCCTTTCCTGTAAAGCTTACTTACCGGACTTAACGGTTTCTTTGATAGTTACCATTGCTTTCTTCGGTCCCGGTACAGCGCCCTTAACCAGAAGCAGATTGTTTTCAACATCTACTTTGACGATCTCAAGATTCTGAACAGTCGTCTTCTTGCTTCCCATGTGACCCGGCATCTTTTTGCCTTTGAATACATGGCTCGGATCAGAAGAAGAACCGTTGGAACCTGCATGACGATGGAACTTGGAACCATGAGCCATAGGTCCTCTGCTCTGACCATGTCTCTTGATTGCGCCCTGGAATCCTTTACCTTTGGAAATGGCGGTTGCATCGATCTTCTCACCAGCGGCGAAGATGTCAGCTTTGATCTCCTGGCCTAATGCATAGCTTTCTGCATCTTCCAGTCTGAACTCTCTGATGTATCTCTTGTAGGATACGCCAGCTTTGTCAAAGTGTCCTTTCAGCGGCTTGTTAACGAGTTTTTCTCTCTTGTCAACAAAACCAACCTGTACTGCGCTGTAACCGTCATTCTCGACTGTCTTGACCTGTGTTACAACAACCGGGCCAGCCTGCAGTACTGTTACCGGAGTAAGAACTCCGTCCTCGTTGAAGATTTGAGTCATTCCGACTTTGGTAGCTAAGATAGCTTTCTTCATTCTTTTTACCTCCTGTTAATCTACAGCGGATCGCTATTGCGATCATCCTAGAACAGTAGATATATGTGGAATGATGAATCATTACTTCTATATCTAAAGCTTCAGGACTGTTACCAAATTTGGGGTTGCAGAATTATTTCTGCTTCATTTTGATATCAATGTAAACGCCAGCCGGCATTTCCAGTCTGCTCAGAGCATCTACAGTTTTCTGAGTAGGTGTGATGATATCGATCAGTCTTTTATGAGTTCTCTGCTCGAACTGCTCGCGGCTGTCTTTGTATTTGTGAACAGCACGAAGAATTGTAACTACCTCTTTCTTTGTCGGAAGGGGTACCGGACCACTCACTACAGATCCGTTCTTCTTTACAGTTTCGATGATTTTTGCTGCGGATGCATCAACCAGCTGATGATCGTAAGCTTTCAGTGTGATTCTCATTACTTGACTTGCCATAAAAAAAGTCGCCTCCTTTTCGCTTTTTCGAGCGACAAGCGGTGACTGTACACTTTCCCGTGTGTGTCCTACAGGGTTACACACGTTGTTTCCATGCTTTCAATGGACGTTATAAGTTTTGTACAGTGACTTGTCGTCAGTTTTCTAACTTGACATTCGCTCCACGGAAAACCTGCCACATTAGGGCAGCAACCTCACGCTTCATAGCTATCATGTCACAACGTTCGTATTATACATAAAACCCCTTGCGTTGGCAAGGGGTTTTTGCATTTTTTTGTATTTTTTTTGATGCATTAAGATTCATTGACATATTTTACAGACAGTCGGTATAATCCAGCAACGTCAGGCTCAGATCCTTGTCCTCTACGATGTCCGGCTCATCACCGGCCATGATGGCTTTGCGGATCAGCTCATCCGCCGTATAGCTCGGCATAACGATTTCCCGGGAATCTTCGGATTCTTCCTCTGCGGCATCTGCTGCCGGCTCCTGATCCTTTAAGCGCTCCTGCACAGCATCTGTGGCTGCCCTGGCAAGTTCCTGGGTCAATGCGGCTTCCAGATCAGCCTCTGACTCCTGCGCTGCAGGTACCTGGTCTTCTGCCATGGCGCTGCTTACAGAAGAAGCGATCTCCATACGGGCTGCCTCAAACAGATCTGCCGTATTCTGTACAGGTTCCTCTGCTTCCGGCTCAGCCTCAATCGCTCTTGTTTTAGCCATTGGTTCTTCGCTGATCTGACGGGCTTCTTTCTTTGCAGCCTTTCTTGCACGCTTTGCCGCTTTCTTTTCCTGTTTCTTTTTCAGGTATTCCTCGTACTCTTCGTCGTCATCATCGTCGGCATATTTCGCAGCTTTTTTCATAGCCTTTTTTTCTTTCTTTTTGCGTTTTTTGGCTTCACGGGCTTCTTCAAGCTCCTCGGCATCGCCGTCCTCGTCATCTTCTTCCTCTTCTTTCAGCTTGTCCTTTCTCCAGATTTCAGACAGGACAAACAGGAGTAAAAGCAGAAGTGCCACCAGACCAATGATGATCCATCCCTTGACAGAACCAGCTGCAGCTGCCAGATATCCCAGCAATGGCACTGTAATCATCGCTACGCACAGGGAAGAGGCTTCCTTCTCCACTGTGTCCGCTGCATCATTTTTGGCATCCTTAAGTACAACGGTACTATTCTCCGCATCCACTGCATTAACACGGTACAGGTATTTCGATCCGTCAGATTCGCTGACAAAAACCTCATCCCCAAACTTGATATCCTGCAGATTTTTTACCTTGCCATATACCACGCTGCCCACAGGCAGATTGGTCTCAACTCTGTCATTTTCAATAATATCCATCTCCACACCCACAAGTGACGGAACCAGAAGGGCTGCCGCCGAAAGCAGAGCACAGATCAGGACAACATTTACGATTACTTTCAAAAATCTAGACATGTCCTATACTCCTTATACCAAACGCTACTCCCCATAGCATATATACTCCAAGATATTATAACACATTGCTGACTCATTGCAAGAATTTTAAACAGATCCTCCGTCCGTGTCATCGGGCTGCAGTCCCCCGCAGAGTATCACTTTCAAGTTGCCATCTTTATCTTTCTACATTATAATATGTAAAGATTTGTATCATATCCTGTTTTCGCAAAGGAGTCATTATGGCAAACGAAATCAAATTGATCGAGGATCTTTCTCTGAATGCCTGGCCTTCTCACCAGATGCAGATCTATGACAGCTGGATCCTCCGGTTTTCTTATTTTTATACGCACCGCACCAACAGTGTTGAACAGCTTGGTCCTTCCACGATTCCCCTGGACGAAAAGATTGCCTACTGTGAATCCATCTACCGGGACTGGGGAACACCCTGTATTTTCAAAATCAATCCTTTTCTGGTTCCTTCTTTTGACACCATGTTGGAAAAAAGACACTATGAAATCGAACACACAACAGACGTCATGACCATGCCCATCCCACAGGAAATCACACCTGTACCGAACGTGCAGGTGCTATTGGATCCTGTTATCCATATGGACTGGATCAACTCCTTGTTCGATCTGAAAGAAATGACAAATGAAATCCATCGCCAGATCGTCCCCTCCATGTACCGGGCCATTCCCAAGCGCACCATCGCCGCCCATATCGAAGCCGGCGGGCGATATGTAGCTACAGGACTTGGCATCCTTGACCGGGACTATATCGGCATCTATGCGATCCATGTAGATCCTGCATACCGTCGACGCCATTTTGCCGAGGCGATCTGCAAAAGTATACTGCTCCAGGGGCAGAAGCAAGGTGCCAAGAAAGCCTATCTGCAGGTTGTGGCCGGCAACACACCGGCACGAACGTTGTACGAACAGCTTGGTTTTACCCAGCTGTATACCTACTGGTTCCGTGTCAGTCCCTACTATATCTGATGTGTACTGCGCAGTTTTTCTGCGATCTCACCAAGCTTGCGAAGCCGGTGATTCACTCCTGACTTTCCCACAGGCGGTGTCAGCATTTCTCCCAGCTCTTTCAGCGCTGCGTCCGGATGTTCCAGCCGCATCTCTGCCATCTCCCGGAGATTGTCCGGGAGATTTTTAAATTCACCACAGGATTCTATATAATGAATATCCTCGATCTGGCGCACAGCCGCGGATACCGTCTTGTTGAGATTGGCCGCCTCACAGTTAACCTGGCGATTTAGATTGTTGCGCATTTCTTTTAAAATACGCACATTCTCCATGGCAAACAGATGCTGGGTTGCACCGATGCTGGCCAGAAAATTCAGGATCTGTTCTCCCTCTTTCAAATAGACCACATCGTTTTTCTTTCGTGTCACAATACGGGCATCCATCGAAAGCTCCTGTATAACCTGCTGCAACACCTCGGCCCGTTCCCGCTGCTGGCAGACGATCTCCAGATGATAGGATTTCTGCGGATCACTGACTGATCCCGTTGCTAAAAAAGCTCCCCGGATATACGCCCGTTTACAGCATTCCCGTTTTAACAGTGCCAGCTGACTGTACTCAACCACATCCCGCACAAACCCCTCTTCGTCCAGAATACAGGTTTCTTTTAAAATCCGTACAGCGTCTTCATGATCCTCCACCGTTAAATGATATGTTGCACTCTTTGTCAACACCTCATTTTTTCGCAGAATAACAGCCGCCTGTATTCCAAACAGTTTTTTGACCAATGTATAATACTTTCTCGCCAGACAGACATTTTCTGTGCGGATTTCCAGTTCATAAGCATCATCCTCATCGATCATCACCTGCCCGCAGCCGGAAATGATCGCCGCCAGTTCTGCCAGGCGGCAGTGACGGCTCTGGTCTGTCACTGTAGAAAGTTCTTCTTTGATTTCTCCCGAAAAAGACATATCCGTGTCTCCTCTTTATTTTGCCTTGACCTTTGCATCCTTCTCGATATCTCTGTGTTCCAGTCTGAGGCCAATACTGTCATTTTGCTGTAAGCGCTTATACAATTCATTGGCCAGCGTTACCGAACGATGCTTGCCTCCGGTGCAGCCGATTGCCACCACCAGCTGATGCTTGCCCTCATCAATATAATTCGGCAGAAGGAACGTCAGCATATCTGTCAGCTTTTCCAGGAAAACAGTCGCCTGTTCATACTTCATCACATACGAACTGACCGGCTCATCATTACCGGTCTGTGGGCGAAGTTCTTCTATATAATAAGGGTTTGGAAGAAACCGTACATCAAATACCAGATCTGCATCTTCGGGAATGCCGTATTTAAAACCAAAGGATACCACCGTCACCATCAGACTGTTAAATTTCTTATCACTGACAAAGATCTTTTCCAGTTCGATCTTAAGTTCCCTTGTCAATACATGGCTCGTATCCAGCACGTAATCTGCCCGGTTCTTAATATCCTTTAACATTTCCCGTTCCATCAGAATACCCGGCAGTACACGGCCGTTTCCCACCAGCGGATGTTTGCGCCTTGTCTCTTTATATCGCTTCGTCAGCACATCATTCGAAGCATCCAGAAACAGGATTTCAAATTTGACATCCCGGCTTTCAAGATCATTGAGTGCTTTTCCGATCTGTTCAAATGAACGACGGCTGCGCACATCCACGCCGAGAGCCACCTGGGAAAAGTCGCCACTTACTTTATTGGTCTGTACAAATTCCGCGAATCTGCCTAGAAGCGGTACCGGAAGATTATCTACACAGAAAAATCCCATATCCTCCAGCATTTTGAGTGCTGTGGACTTTCCCGCACCCGACATACCTGTAACTATGATAAATCTCATTTTTGCTTCACCTTCTTCGTACTTTGGCTTGCCTCTTATCTTTTTTCTTTACCGCAAACCATACCGGTCCAGGACTTTATGTTATGTTCCATCTGCCTGTTGATTTCTTCAGAGTACGATCTGTTTATGCTTTGTTATTAAAGCCAAGGAAACGTATCTCCGGTTCCAGTTTCTTATCAAATTTTTCATCTACAATATCATGCACATTTTTGATCAGTTTACAGACATCTTTTGCAGTCGCATGACCGGCATTGACAACAAATCCACAATGTTTTTCAGATACCATGGCATCTCCCACACGGTAACCACGCAGCCCTGCATCCATGATCAGTTTTCCCGCAAAGGCGCCTTCCGGACGTTTGAATGTACTTCCGGCACTGGGCATATCGAGTGGCTGTTTGCTGGTGCGCTGTTCTTTTAACTCATCCATGCGGGCACGGATTGCTGTCGGATCACCCGTTTTCAGCTGTATCTTTGCGGACAACACAATATAGTTTTTCTCCATCATCATACTGTGGCGATATCCAAGATCAAGTTGCTCTACCAAAAGATCCACGATCTCACCGTCCGGGTTCAAAGCATGTACTGAGGTCAGGATCTGACTCATTTCACCGCCATAAGCTCCTGCATTCATCATACAGGCTCCGCCAAGACTTCCCGGGATACCGGCTGCAAACTCCATGCCGGTAAGACTGTGTTCCAGGGCTGCATGAGCCACCTGAGACAACATCGCTCCTGCCTGGGCTGTGATCTGCGTATCTTCTACGGTAATATTTCGCATACCTGTGCCAATATGCAGGACAACACCATCATATCCTTCATCACTCACCAGCAGATTGCTGCCGTTACCAAGAATAAAAAACGGCACTTGCTCCTGTCGGCAGATTTTTACCGCTTCCACAAGATTTTCTTCGTCTGCCACCTCCACAAACACACTGGCCGGACCACCGATGCGGAAGGTTGTATGTCTTTTCATTTCTTCATCTATTTTTACTGTATCTGCATGTAACTGCGCTGTCAGCAGTTCTCTTATCATTGACTGATTCATTCAATTCTCCATTTACTGTGCAGAGTTTTCGGTTATCAAATTTTACAATACATTTTATTATACTATGAATGAATTGTGGATGGCAAGGTGAAAGGCAGCCAGAAATCTTCATTTTGACTTCTGACTGCCTCTCTTATGTTATAAAAACAGCTTCTATTATTTATTTTTTATTGACGATCTGATCTCTGATCATCTCCACAAACTCGTCAAGCTTGACTGTTGTGGTCTTCTGCTCACCATGCAGACGATAGGATACGGTTCTTTCGTCCTTCTCGTTCATACCCAGTACCAGCAGGTACGGTACTTTGTGCAGCTGACCTTCACGCATACGGTAACCGAGCTTCTCGGAACGGTCATCGAGCTCTACACGTACCTGCGCATCATCGAGCAGCTCGTATACTTCCTGTGCGTAGGCGTTGAGTGCCTCATCATCGTTCTTTACCGGAAGGATGCGGGCCTGTACCGGTGCAAGCCATACCGGCAGGTTTCCTTTTGTCTCTTCCAGAATGTAAGCCATAAAGCGGTCCAGAGAACCAAGGATAGCTCTGTGCAGAACAACCGGCGTCTTTTTCTCTCCATCTTTATCAATATACTTCAGATTAAATTTTGCCGGCAGGCAGAAGTCAAGCTGGCAGGTAGACAGCGTGATCTCGTTACCTACGGCCGGTTTTACATTGACATCCAGTTTCGGTCCGTAGAAAGCAGCCTCACCGATCTCCTCTGTGTACTCAATACCGATATCATTCAGTACCTGACGAAGAGCATTCTCTGCTGTATTCCACATTTCATCATCGTCATGGTATTTTACTTTATCTTCCGGATCTCTTAAGGACAGTACACAACGGTAATCTGTGATATTGAAATCTTTGTACGTATCAAAGATCAGGGATACAACGTTGGCGAACTCATCTTTGATCTGCTCCGGTGTTACGAAAATATGGGCATCATTCTGGCAGAAATGACGGCCTCTTTCGATACCCTTTAAGGTACCGCTGGACTCGAAACGGAAGTCATGAGCGATTTCAGCGATACGGATCGGCAGATCTTTATAGGAATGCATACGGTTAGCATAGATCATCATATGATGCGGGCAGTTCATCGGACGGAGAACAAAGGTCTCGCCCTCCACTTCCATCGGCGGGAACATGTTCTCTTTGTAATGATCCCAGTGGCCGGATGTCTTGTACAGATCAACTGTACCGACACACGGTGTCATAACGTGTCTGTAGCCCAGTCTGCGCTCTTTTCCTTTAATATAATTCTCCAGCTCCTGCCATACGATATAGCCCTTCGGCAGGAACATCGGCATACCACGGCCTACCAGATCGTCAGACATAAACAGCTGCATATCCTTACCGATTTTTCTGTGGTCACGCTCCTTAGCCTCCTCCAGAAGCTTCAGATGCTCTTCGAGCTCTTCCGGTGTCGGGAAGCAGACGCCGTAGATACGCTGCAGTACATGATTCTTGGCATCGCCCTTCCAGTATACACCGGAATGTTTTACCAGCTTGAAGTTACGGCAGAGCTTTACGTTATCTACATGAGGTCCACGGCAGAGATCTGTGAAATCGCCCTGATCGTAGCAGCTGATCTCACCGTCTTCGAGATGGCTGATCAGATCCAGCTTATACGGATCGTCCTTGAACTGCTCTAAAGCTTCTGCTTTGGAGATTTCGCGGCGGATGATCTTTTTGCCACTCTTGGCAACCTTTTTCATTTCTTTCTCGATGGCCGGGATATCCTCGTCACGGATAACGTCGTCTCCGAGATCGATATCGTAATAAAATCCCTCGGATACGACCGGGCCTACCCAGAATTTAGCCTGCGGGTAGAGATGTTTTACGGCCTGTGCCATCAGATGGGCGCAGGAATGGTTCAGTGTGTTGAGTCTTTCATCATTTTTAAAATCTACCATTGTTTTTCTCCTGTCATTGATAATAAAAAAAGCACCATCAGACATCGTATCATGTCTAAGGGTGCAGATGCACGGTTCCACCTTTTGTTTCACTTAAAAAGCCTGTAACGTAAGCCATACGGTGACGCTTATGGATAATCCTTTCGCGCACAACTCGGGAGTGGTCTTCGTATACAGTTCTCACAGACGGCTTCCAGCCGATGACCGTCCTCTCTGGGTGAACCCATATATACTACTCGTTCCGTCATCGTTTTTCTCATTTCCTTTTGCATCATAGCACATCAGATGCGGGGATGCAAGGTATGACGCAGGGAAATTTGGTTTTTCAAACCGAAACCATCCGTTTTTCATCGTATTTGAGTCTGCGGCATATAGAACAGAATTTTCTTTCTTATCTGTCGTCATCTAACGCTTTGCCACCGTCTCGATCGTCGATACATACTTATCTGCCAGACAGACGATCATCGCTTCTTTGCTCTTTGGCATCTTTGTCAATGTCAATGGCCACATATGCGTACGGATAATATCCTGTTCTTTCTTATTAATGTGGAAATACTGTCTGGCATTTTTACAGGCTGCATCCGGATGGGTAAATCCATGCAGACCATGATGACCATTTTTTTTGTGCCAGTCATACAGATAAAAATCATGTAAGAGAGCTCCGGTCAGCAGAGCCTTTTCATCCACCCGCATATGCAGATGACGACACAGCCAGAGGCTGGCTTTTGCCACACTGATGCAATGTTCCAATGTGGAAATACGACCGTGCTGGATATAATGGCGCATTTCCCGAAATTTTTTATGCTGGCTGTAACGCACCAGAAACGACTGCACACGTCTGTCTTCCTCTGGTAAAAGCTTCATATACTAACGGCCTCCTGCTTTATATATCGGACAGTTCTTTTGTGGCTATCCAAAGCCTTTTAAAGAATAGAATATCCTGTCAATTTCGAACCCATTGTAACAGATTCTTCCCAAAAAACAAGGAACAAAATCTGAATTTTTTCTAAGGACTTCCCTCTTTTTATTCCATGTGGATTTTGCACAAATTTAATCGTTTAAATCTATCCATTTTGTACGAATTGACACACGATGGACGTCATGTTAGAATAGGGGCAATGGGGTAACATTTTTACAGAACACTAGCAGAAAGGAGACCCATAATGATTCAAGTAGCAGAAATTATGTATATTGTACCGGAGAAAAGAGAAGCTTTTTTACAGCAGCTTCTGAATCCGTCACTGCAGGAGCAGCAAATCGCCTGGATGTACGGCATCCGCAACAAATGCTTCTATAGAATGAACGAACTGATCCTGGAGACCTTTGATTATGTTGGTAAGAATTTCCACAAAGATATGCAGGAATACACCGCACATCCGGTGATTGCACCGACGCTGGTATCCACACGTCGCCGTGACGTACCGATTACAGAGCTCGGCCGCACCAACTGGTGGGCACCGATCAAAGTCGAGGGACGTATTCTTCTGGAAAGCCCGATGCCTGATGATGAAGAGGAAGAACCGCTGACAGAAATGTATCGTTCCATGGTCAATGGCGAGATGATAGACTCCGTATCTGAGCATGATCTAACCTATGACGAGGACGACTGGAGTGAATCTATCCACATCTGATTCGTATTTTTCATTTTTTGTTTCAGGTTACATAAAGACCGATGTCCGGCAGTCTGCCACGACATCGGTCTTTCACGTCAACTCTTTTTCCCCGGTAGTACAAAAATCCATACCAGCGAACTAAGCAGCAGGAAATACGGATAATACAGATACGGCAGAATCTGAAAAGCTGAAACCGTACCGCCCAGCTCATGTACGGCCGATATAGCCACAAGCATCTGCGCACCGTAGGGAATAATGCCCTGAAAAATACAGGAAAATGTATCAAGCAAGGAGGCTGTCTTTTTCGGAGTGATCCCGTACGTCACCGCCATCTCCTTCGCAATTGGATTGGCCATAACGATTGCCACTGTATTATTCGCCGTTGCAATATCCATCGCCCCCACCAGCAGGCCGACACCGAGCTGTCCGCTCTTTTTTCCTTTAAATACACTGTGAATTGCCTGCAGCAAAGCTTCAAAACCGCCATAGGCGCGAATCAGAGCGCACATCGCAGATACAAGGATCGCAACCATAGAGGTTTCAAACATCCCGGACACACCGGATCCCATATTGGCCAGCAGATCTACGGGTGCTGTCTGCCCGGTAACCAGCATGATCACTGCACCGGAAACAATGCCGGCAAAAAGCACAGCAAAAACATTGAAGCCGGCAATACCGCCAATCAGCACAAGAACATACGGCAGGATCAGGATCATATTGTAGTCATGTTCGATCTGTCCGAAGATTTCTGTCCGAAACGATAACAGCAAAATCGGCACAAGTGTCAGCAGCGCCGCTGGAAATGCAATCCCGAAGTTTTCCCGGAATTTGTCTTTCATCGCACATCCCTGCCCATTGCAGGCTGCAATCGTCGTATCTGAAATGAAGGACAGATTATCACCAAACATGGAGCCACCCATAACAGAAGCCACACAAATCGGCATTGCAAAGCCGGAAATTTCCGACACAGCTACAGCAATCGGTGTCAGCAGTGTGATCGTACCTACGGACGTACCCATCGCGGTGGATACAAAACAAGCCACAACAAACAAAACAACGACAGCAAAGCGCACCGGAATCAGAGTCAGCATAAAATAGGCGACGCTCTCCGCACTGCTTCTGCCGACTACGCCGACAAACACACCGGCAGTCAGAAAGATCAGGATCATCGTAATGATGTTTTTATCTGCCAGTCCACTCGCCATGATCTCCAGTTTTTCATCAAAAGATACTCTGCGATTCTGCAGACAGGCCACAAGAATGGCTGCCAGAAAGGCTACAATGATCGGAATATTGTAGAAGCCCATCGGAATCAGCAGGACATATTCGAACACAATGCCAAGCCCCAGGTACAGTATTAAAAATACCAGGATTGGCAAAAGCGCCACCGGGTTTGATTTTTTCATTGGAAAACCCTCTTTTCTCTCAGGATGTTTCCAGTATATCATGCCCGATGGCGCTTTTCATACTTATTTATTCTCTTTTTTCTCGTTTCTTCTGAAAATCAGTCTGAAGATCAGACGGACAAACGGTCCACAGTAGAACATCTGATAGCAGATCGCCATCGGGAAGTTCATACCAAATGTCTGTACCCATGTACCAAAGCTTGGCGTCTTAAACAGGAATGTAGCGATCAGGCTCATTGTCGGACACATAATGCAGCAGATGCAGATGGAAATCGCATAAGTGATCACCTGTGGTCTGTCTGTCGGACGGACAACGGTGAATGCCAGCATCTTTGCAAGCTTTCCTACAATAAAGAATTCCAGGATAAATGCAATCGGCACCATGATCGGCAGCTCGTGCAGTGCCATGACGAAGGTAGCACCTGTCACACCACCTGTATTTAAGGCTACATTGTAAACGACCATACCATATACCATGATGGTTGCCATAATCGCAGTAAAAATAACGTCTTCAAATTTGTTTCTTGGCATAAAAATATCCTCCTTTTGTATGATAGCGTAAAAACAGATAAATCGCATGTGTTGTTCGTTATCATCCAGCCGGGGGATGTATCGTTTCCAATTAGACCATATTTAATTCGTACAAAATTTATCATATTTTTTATGCAATTTCAATAGTTTTTTGTATTTTCGGTACTTTGAATATCGTTTCATAAAAAAAGGAACTGTTTTTGGTGTATACAGCCAAAACACAATTCCTTTTTTATATTTTTCTACATTATGTTTCCGCAACGGCTTCTTTTCTGTGCACCTTCCTGCGGACAAAACAGAAGCAGATCACCTGCATTATGATCGTCAATATCCAGGAGATCGGATATGACCAGAACAGGACGCCCAGTGACCTGTGTGACGGGAAAATACCAAAGATCCATACGATACGGGTACCTACGGTTCCCAGTATGGACAGGATCATCGGCACCCCGGAATGTCCCATACCACGAAGTGCACCCGGAAACAGATCCATGATGCCACACAGGAAATACGTCAGCGTTGTATACGCCAGAATCTCCATACCACTGGCGATAACATCCGGTTCCTCTGTATAAATCTGTAAAATCTCCGGTCCAAAGAAATAAGCCACACTGCCCAGTGCCAGTGCGACACCCACGGATAAAATCAGGCAATCCACCAGTACTCTGTCCATTCGTTTAAATTTATGCACACCATAATTCTGGCTGGTAAAACTCATGCAGGCCTGTGTGACGGAATTGACCGATACATACAGAAAACTTAAGACATTATTCGCCGCCGTATAGCCCGCCATCGCCACTGACCCAAAGGAATTTACAGAGGACTGCAACAGCACATTGGAGAAGTTAATAACCGTACTCTGAATACCCGCCGGTACACCGACCGCAAAAATCTGTCCAAGATAGCGTGTTTTGATCTTCAGCTTTGAAAACCTGAGCTGATAACTTCCCTCGCTCTTATACAGACAGCGCAGAACCAGTATACAGGACACCATCTGTGATACGACCGTCGCAATGCCGACACCCGCCACATCCAGATGAAAGCAGACCACAAGAAAGACATTGAGGATTGCATTCAGCACACCACTGACGATCAGATACATCAGCGGCCGCTTGGTATCTCCCACCGCACGCAGGATTGCTGCACCGTAATTGTACAGCATAAAAAACGGCATACCCACAAAATAAATGCGCATATACAGTGTTGCCTGATCAATGACATCATCTGGCGTATCCATCAGTTCCAGCGACCATCTGGCACAGATAAGACCGACAAACACCATCAGGATACCGCTGATCAGAGCCAGCATGATCGATGTATGCACAGTCTCCGACATTTCTTTTTTTCTGTCTGCTGCATAAAACCGGGCAGCCAGTACATTGGCTCCCAGTGAGATTCCGATAAAAAGGTTGATCATCATATTGATCAGAGCACTGGTCGAACCGACCGCTGCCAGAGCCTGACTGCCACTGAAACGTCCGACCACGATAATATCCACAGCATTAAACAGAATCTGCAAAATACCAGAGATCATCAGCGGCACGGAAAAGGATACCAGCTTGTCCATGATCGTGCCATTGCACATATCTATCTCATATTTGTTGTTTTTCACTTTCTTCACTTCCTGCTTTGTATTTTCTCTGCTATTATATACCTCTTTTGGGGATTATTCTATATCCATACAAAATCCATTATTTAGATTTTTATCTAAATAGCGGTTGACTTTTGCTGCTTTGGATCATATATTGTATTTAGAAATATTTCTAAATAGTTTTTCGGGAGGTGAAGTGTTTGGCTTTTGCGGAAACGTTTAAGGCACTGTCTGATCCGGTTCGGCGGGAGATTCTTCAGTTGCTGAAGCAGGGGCGGCTGTCGGCCGGGGAGATTGCCTCGCATTTTGATATGACGCAGGCGACGGTCTCCTATCATCTGCGGACGCTGAAAAAGGCGGAGCTGGTCTATGAGACAAAAGAGAAAAATTTTATCTATTATTCACTGAATACTTCTGTCGTGGAGGAAGTGATGCTCTGGCTGTCGGGGCTGAAAGAAGGAGGAAATGATCATGTTAAAAAAGCATAAGGTGTTCTTTATGATAAGTTGTCTGGTCACATTGCTGCCGATCCTGCCTGGGCTGTTTTTATGGCCGCAGCTGCCGGAGCAGATGCCCACTCATTTTTCGTTTTCCGGCGAAGTGAACGGATACAGCAGTAAGCTGTTTGCGGTTGTGGGGCTGTATCTGTTTGTTTTTGCCGCGCACTGTATCACTGCGACGGTTACCAGTGCGGATCCAAAAAACAGGCGGTTATCGGATAAGGTTTTCTGTATGATCCTGTGTATCTGCCCGGTAGTTTCTCTGGTCTGTGGTGCTTCGGTCTATGGGGCAGCACTTGGCCGGGGATCGTTTAGCTCACCGCGGATCATGTTTTTCCTGCTGGGTGTGATGTATATTGTTGTGGGAAATTATCTGCCAAAGTGCAGGCAGAATTACACGGTGGGAATTAAGGTGCCGTGGACATTGAACAGTGAGGAGAACTGGGACCGGACGCATCGGTTTTCGGGGAAGCTTTGGATCATTGGAGGGTTGGTTCTGGTGATTGCGGTGGTTGTGCCGATGATGCAGACGGCTACGGTATTTACAGTGGTTACGCTGGGAATCACGACTGTGCCTTGTCTATATTCGTTCTTATTGTATAGGAAAGGTATTTGACTGACGGACGCGAAAGAAAGCGGGCGGTTCTGGTGGGAGAGATATATAACCACCAGAACCGCCCGCTTTTTTCTCTGTATATTGCCTGTTTTCACGCTTTTTCTACTATTTTCTCACCCATATTCCTTTAAATGCGGTGATGGATAATGGTTTTTTGTAGCAGATATTACTAAACACCACAGACAAAACGAGACCAACGACAACGAAGAGGTAACCTGCAGTGATGGAAAATAACAGGCTTTTACCGGCCCAGATATCATAGTTCATGGCAGCGTTCAGAAAGCCGGCGACAGGCATAACGACGAAGATCAGGATACCGCTGGCCTGGAGGTAATATTTGTAGCAGAAGCCAAAATAGATTTCTCCAAGGAACAGATATATGCCGAGGGTCAAAATGTACGAGGTCTGCATGCTGTAGTTCTGACTGATGGTCATTCCGGCCATGGGGTGGCTGATCATCCAGCTGTGGACGAAAACAAGCAAGGTATACAACACAAGCACTGTGGGGATCAAAAACAGGTACGGATAGTGGATCTGCAGTTTTTTCTTGTAGGCCGAGGACTGCACAAGTGTAGAATTGTCCAGTCCTACGATCTGCTGGGAGATGACTGCAGCAGAGGCTACCAAAAAGACACCGCCGACAACGTTTTTTCCCCGCATGGCAAATTCCATGGCAAAGGCTCCGATCAGGAATGCACCTGCCAGCACAGCTTCTGTTCTGGCATTGTTGCTGTAACGGGCCAGCTGCAAAAAGGTGATAAAAGAACTCTTTTTTGTTTTACGCATGGCATTTCTCTCCTTTTCCGAAGTACAGGTCATAGCGGTATGTCATATGCCACAGGGACAGAGCTGTGACAGCGATACCGATGATGAACAGCAACGGGATGATGAAACACAAGGTCTGTGGCATAACATCTGCGACAGCAAACAGGATGGCATTGACAAGATCCCACAGGGTGCTGCACAGAATAGCACAGATCCAGTACAGGGAAAATGTATGTATATAACGCAAAGCATTTAAAAATACTGTATTTCCAAGATATACGGACAACACCAGTACGATACAGTCAGCTGCCGTCATCTCTGTAAGACTGCCGGCAAAGCACCATTTCCCAAGGGCAGCCGCAATGCCCATCAGTACACCCAGCTGCGCAAATCTTCGCAGGGCATCTGCCAGAATTTCTTTCTGTAACAATCTTCTCCCATAGTAAGAAGACTGGAGCAGACCGCTGACGGGTACAGATTCTTTCCCGTTCTTTATGAAAAGATCATTAAAGACCATATAGTCCCCGAGCAGACCAAAAATTCCCCAGAAGCTGATCAGCGTAAGTCTCTGGTCATTATGCAGAACAACTGCAAAGATCAGGTAAAGAAGAAATAAAAACGCAGGTACAAACAGAAACAGTGCCAGGCTGTACCAGCCGGAATACAGAATTCTGTATATGTCGGTTATTTTTTTCATTATTTTATGCCTCCCGTTTCATCCTGCTGTGATTTTTCATCACAGCGACTACAATCTGGGAAAGTGTTGGTGTCTGCAGGGCAACGTCCAGTCCTGCCAGTGCATCGATATGCTCGGCAAGGACAATGCCTTCAAAGCCCATACTGCTGCTTTCCATGCTGTACAGCACTTTCTCAGCCACTTCTTTTGCGGAAAGTTCGCCACTCACGGCAATATATTTTTCTTTCAGATCCTCGACGAAGCCCTGCTCTACAATCTGACCGTGTTCGACAATCACGGCGTAATCCGTCACATTTTCCATATCACTGATATTGTGGGTGGAGAATACGACACTCTTTTCGCCCTCATTTTCATTCAGATATTCCCGGATCATCATGCAGAGCTTTTCCCGCATCAGCGGATCCAGCGGGGAAGCCGGTTCATCGAGAAGCAGAAGGTCTGTCTGGCGGGCAAAGACACCGGCCAGCATGAGCTTGGTCCGGCTGCCGTCGGAAAGAGTACTGACTTTTTTATTACCGTCTTTGAAGCCCTTTGTGTCCAGTGCCATAGCAGCACACAACGCATCGTAGCGATCCGTGTCAAAATTTTCAAACAGGGCCGACTGTATCCGGCGGATCTGGTTAAGCGTCCATTGTGGCAGATAATACCCTGTGGTTCCGGTATAGCCGATACGTTCCTTTACTTCGGGATTCTTTTCCCGATCCGCATCGTTGTAGCGGTCAAAGAATGTCAGGTTTCCGGCATAATCTAAAACGATACCGGCCAGAATATTTAACAGTGTGGTCTTACCTGCACCGTTTTCACCGATCAGTGCTGTGGCAAAGCCTTTAGGGATCTTTACCTCCGGCATATCCAGTGTGAATTTTCCATACGTTTTTCGGATATTTTTTCCCTCGATAACATATTTATTCTCCATCTTGCTCATCCTCCAATCTGATCAATGTGCGCAGTGTATCTATCAGTTCCTTTTCATCGAGTCCTGCAATCCTTGCAGACTGGATAGCTTCTGACAGCGCAGCCTCAACTTTTCTGAGATGCTGTTCTTTGAGCATCTGCGTATCCTGTGCATTGACATAGTAACCTTTGCCCTGTACGGCAGTGACAAGCCCTTCGCCCGCCAGCTGTTCGTAGGCTTTCATTGTAGTGATCACGCTGATCTTCAGCTCCTTTGCCAGTCCGCGTATGGATGGCAGGTACGCTCCCTGCTCATATTTTCCGCCCAGAATATCCGTGCGGAAGCTGTCCGCGATCTGCTGATAAATCGGCACGCCTGTGTTCTGTACGATTTTCATGATCTGCTCCTCTTAAAATGCTTTCTGCATCATGCCTGCTATCCATGGCAACATAAAACATAGCATTTTTCTTATTTTTATGCCTGTATTGTCATGGAAAACCGCTTCAACTGTTTATATGTTATATATACACCATTAACAGCTATCTGTCAACACTTCTTTTATGTTTCTCTTTTTACTGTATTTTCAGGACTGCTCTGTATTTACGTTCTGCAGGCAGAAAGCTTTTCCTATTTTCTTTTCCTTTCATCTTGACTTTTTTCGGAAATAACGTATACTTCTTATTGTTCTTTTTAGAACTTTATATTTGTCATATATGCTGCCGGTTTCCATGATACGGACCTGTCTTTTCACTGCAACCGGACATTTCATAAAAAGGAGGACACGCATTGAACGCAACGGATCATCTCATGCAGTTTCGCCGGTGTGCCAAACTACACGAACATATGCTGAAAAAAATCTGTGACACTTATCACTTGTCTCTTCTGGAGGGTACAGTGCTTTGTTTCCTGCACAATAACCCGGATAAAGATACGGCAACAGATATCGTGGAGCTTCGTATGCTCTCGAAGGGAAATGTTTCACAGGCTGTGGAAAGCCTTAGTTCCAGAGGCTTTTTACAGCGGACAGCGGACACGGCCAACCGACGGAAGATCCATCTGTCCCTGCTTCCCAAGGCTCAGCCAGTCACCAGGGAAATTGATGCGATGCTGATACATTTCCGTGATACCCTGTTTCTGGATTTTTCACCGGAGGAAATGGAAATGTATGCAGCTTTTTGCCAACGCATCATAGAGAATACAAAAAAAGCGATGAAGGAGGACACACTATGCTGACCACATCCGAAGATAAAGATTTTCTGGCCACCGAACCTTTGGGAAAACTGCTTTTACGACTGTCCCTGCCTACGGTTACAGCCCAGATCATCAATATGTTATACAATATCGTAGATCGTATCTATATCGGTCATATCCCCGACAGCGGCGCGCTGGCCCTGACGGGTGTGGGCGTATGTATGCCGCTGATCATGATTATTTCGGCTTTTGCCGCTCTGGTGGGCAACGGCGGTGCACCGAGGGCTTCTATTTTCCTCGGTAAAGGCGACCATGAGTCGGCGGAAAAGACACTGGGCAACTGCTTTTTTGTGCAGATCATTGTCTCCATTGTGCTGACGGTCGTGCTGCTTTTGAGTAACCGTACGCTCCTGCTGGCATTTGGGGCAAGTGAGAATACGATCTCCTACAGTGTGGATTACATGAATATCTATGCACTGGGCACAATTTTTGTTCAGATGACGCTGGGTATGAACGCATTTATTTCTACACAGGGCTTTGCCAAGATCAGTATGCTGTCGGTGCTGATCGGTGCAATTGCCAATATTATTCTGGATCCAATCTTTATTTTCGGTCTGGATCTTGGTGTAAAGGGTGCGGCTCTGGCTACAATTTTTTCCCAGGCGATGTCCTGTATCTGGGTACTACATTTTCTGACAGGAAAAACAACCTTTTTAAAAATCCGAAAGAGAAATTTTCGTCTGCAGGCTCCGATCATTCTGCCGTGTCTGGCGCTGGGGCTTTCGATGTTTATCATGCAGGCAAGTGAGAGTGTGATTTCTGTCTGCTTTAATTCTTCGCTTTTAAAGTACGGCGGGGATATTGCTGTCGGAGCAATGACGATCCTGACAAGTGCGATGCAGTTTGCGATGCTGCCGCTGCAGGGGCTTGGACAGGGGGCGCAACCGATTTTAAGCTATAATTTCGGGGCAAAAAACGTGGATCGTGTGCGTGCGACATTTAAACTGCTGGTGAAGGTAAGCCTTGCCTATTCTACGGTAATGTGGGCGCTGGTGATGCTGTTTCCGGGAGCATTCGCATCAATTTTTACGAATGAAACAGAGCTCCTTTCCTTTACAGCGCATGCGCTCAGGATTTATCTGGCCTGCATCCTCTTATTTGGTATCCAGATCGCATGTCAGATGACGTTTACTTCGATTGGATGTGCAAAGGCTTCGATTATGGTGGCAGTGATGCGAAAGTTTGTGCTGCTTTTGCCGTTGATCTTTATTCTTCCACATGTGTTTACGAAGGATCCGACAAGTGCGGTGTATATGGCGGAACCGGTCGCAGATTTCTTTGCGGTGACGTTTACATGTGTCTTATTCAGATCCGAGTTTAAGAAGGCGTTGAAGACGCTGGAATAAAAGGACGTAAAAAAGGTAGATACCGTTTTACTGGTTTTCTGAGAACGGTAATGGCTTTTCTTATTGACACTTACTTTAAAAGGAGTCTGCTATGAAAACACCTGTTTCACCCTCCCACCCACATATCCTGCGCAGCCTGTTCTTTTCCACGCTGTACTTAAGCGCTTTTACCTTCGGCGGCGGCTATGTGATCGTGACTTTGATGAAAAAAAAATTTGTGGATGACTATCACTGGATCGATGAACCGGAGATGCTGGACCTGATCGCCATTGCCCAGTCTTCGCCGGGGGCGATTGCCGTCAACGGTGCGATCGTCATCGGGTATAAGCTGGCTGGAATTGCCGGTGTACTGACAGCGGTGCTGGCCACGGTGCTTCCGCCGTTTGTGATTTTATCGGTGATTTCTGTCTGTTATACGGCTTTTCGTTCGCTCCATGTGGTCAGCTGGATGTTAAAGGGGATGCAGGCCGGTGTCGGTGCAGTGATTACAGATGTGGTGTTTGAGATGGCC
The DNA here is from genome assembly GCA_934394565.1 of uncultured Lachnospiraceae bacterium. Classification (GTDB taxonomy): domain Bacteria; phylum Bacillota; class Clostridia; order Lachnospirales; family Lachnospiraceae; genus UBA11957. The sequence goes on along the minus strand of CAKRQV010000001.1, from coordinate 9,599 downwards.
TCCGGCATTGTATCCGGACGGCAATATTTTTCCGGGTGCCTTATGGTGGCTGCCTTTGCAGCCAATTACTGTTTGCAGGTCAATGCGGTGGTGATCATTTTGTTTTGTATCATGCTGGGGCTGCTCCTTACGCTTCACCGTGAGAAAGGAGGCCACAGATGATCTATCTGCAGCTTTTCTTGAGTTTTTTACAGATCGGTGCGTTCAGCTTCGGTGGAGGCTATGCCGCCATGCCGCTGATTCAACAGCAGGTTGTTTCCCTGCACGGCTGGCTGACGGCGGGGGAATTTACCGATCTTGTAACAATCTCCCAGATGACACCCGGTCCGATTGCTGTAAACTCGGCTACCTTCGTCGGCATCCGCATCGCCGGACTTCCCGGAGCCCTTGCCGCCACAGCCGGCTGTGTCCTGCCTTCCTGCATTTTAGTTACATTGCTGGCCAGAATTTACCTGAAATACCGCAGTATGAGCCTTTTGCAGGGCATCCTCGCTACTCTGCGCCCTGCAGTGATCGCCATGATCGCAGCGGCCGGAGTGAGCATTCTGGTTACTGCTTTCTGGTCCACGGGTATTGTGACAGATTCTGTGACAGTTTTTTTGTCACATACGGACTGGCAGCTGGTCGGAATCTTTATATTGTCCCTTGTTTTATTGCGAAAGTTTAAAATGAATCCGATCCATGTGATGCTGCTATCGGGTGTGGCGGAAGTTATATTACAGGCTGTTTTTATACAAATATAACAGTCCCCTGCAGAATGTTACCACTCTGCAGGGGACTGCTGTTTTATTTACGTGAGCAACAAGCCAAAGTCCGTGCTGGCACGAGACCCTGGCGACTGCCGCGATAACCATAAGAAACTCGCAAAGCGTGTTTCTTATGGTTTGCTTTGCCAGACAGGAAAGCTTCGCCCAATCAGGCTCTTTCCATAGCCTCTTTGTAATCCTTGGTGTCGGTAAAGATCTCGTGTTTCCACGGGTTTGTCTTCTGTTTGTTGGCACGCTTCAGAATGTAGGCAAAGACAAATACATTGACCGCAAAGGACAGCACGGAGATCAGACCCTGAGCTGTCGGATTAGCTACGGTTGGCATGGTGCTTCCCATAGCGGCTGCGATACCTCCCTCTGCGTAAACAGAGGATACCGTTGTGAAACGGCTTGCATCCTGGAACAGCGGGAATACCTGGGCAAACATGCACCACAGCGCCAGCGTATTGGCACGGTTCTGGATCCAGCCACCTTTATTCCACAGAGCTGCGGCAAAGGTCGGGGCCAGAAGAAGAGCCAGACCACAGTACCAGGAATGGGTCGGCAGGTTCAGGTAAGTATACTGGAAATTCCAGACATCATACGCCAGCACATACACCCAGATCATATCCGGCCACAGCATATCCTTTTTGTCTTTTGAGGAATAGATACCCCACCAGCCGGTCATACAGAAGATATTAAGCAGGCCGGCCAGACCGTTTAAGACATTCCACCAGCCGCCGTAGAGCCATACGCCCTCGGAGGACAGCCACCAGCCACCGGCCAGAGAACCGGCACGAATTGCTGACTCAAAGTCAGAAACTACAGCAATCAGGATGTTGATGGCTACGATCACAAATGGAAACGCCTTGAAGCCCTCAGACTTACCGAGCTTGCCCCAGTGATATTTGAGGATCATAAAACCGATACATCCGGCCGTTGCCGCATACAGCTTGGCATAATGGAACCAGCTGTTCATATGTACATAGGTATCGTTGTTCAGTGCCCAGTCGGCACCCATGGCTGCCCCGACGTAGATTGCAATAAAATATACGCTTAAGGCTGCCGGCAGGATCAGAAAACAGGCAATGCCGCCTGCTTTGGAACGGCGTGCGATCTCATTCATCACAACCAGTCCTGTAAATACGAGCAGCCAACCCAAAAGCTGCCATCCTGCTGTTTCTCCATAAATCTGAAAAAACATAACTTTTCTCTCCTTTACTCTACTTCTATTTCCTTAATGTTGAACTCATTACCCTGCACCAGATACGTGTGCCCACTGCCACAGCTCGGACAGATTTTTCCGTACTGTACCGTCGGATAGGTCTGTTCACAGTCCTCACAATAGGTCAGCGCAGGTAATGTTTCCACAATAAGTTCTGCTTCAGCAAACAAAGGTCGTTTCTTTGCTGCCCACTTCCAGCAGTTGGTGAGGTAGGACTCGATCACCGTCGAGACCTCTCCCAGTTCGAGAGTGACTTTCGTGATCTTTGTCACCTCATTTTCTGCTGCCACCTTTTCCAGGTGATCCATGATATGGAAAGTTACACCAAGCTCATGCACCGTTTTCTACTCCTTTTTGTCTGAGCCTTTGCATGGCTCTGTTTCCCGTGCGCATCCGTTTTCCCTCGGTCCTCATTGGGCCATCTATATGTCACAGGCCCAACAGGAGAATGGGGAACGGCTGCTTATTTTTTCTTTTTAAACTTTACCTTAATGGACTGTTTGACCATATTCGGCAGAATATATTTCAGTTTTTCTTCGGACGCACGCATCACCGAGGCTCCCGGCAGGTCTCTGTGCAGATGAATCGCATCAAACATACACTTCGTCGTACAGATACCACAGCCGATACACTTATTTGGATCCACCACGGAAGCGCCGCAGGACAGACATCGTGATGTCTCGGCTTTAACCTGCGCTTCTGTCAGACTGTGGGACAGATCACGGAAGGTCTCCGCCTGTGCTTTCACCGACACCTTTTCCGGAATCTGGCGTTTCGATGTATCGTATATGTCTATTTTAATATTCTTTTTATCCAACTCGATAAAATCACGGCGGTTACGGCCGATCGTCAGTGTACAGTTTTCATGCACGTAACGATGCAGGGAAATCGCACCCTCACGGCCTGCAGCAATCGCATCAATCGCAAATTTCGGTCCGGTATAGACATCACCGCCGACAAAGATATCCGGCTCGGAAGTCTGGTAAGTCAGTTTATTGGCCAGTGCGCCGCCGTTCGGGCGAAGCTCTACATGCAGGTTATCCAGCATATGGCCCCAGTCGATAGCCTGTCCCACGGAAAAGATCACATGGCGGCACGGTACGGTTACGGTATCGTTTTCATCGTAATCCGGTGAAAATCTGCCCTGGGCATCGAATACACGGGTGCAGCGTTTAAATACAACGCCGGTCACATGGCCGTTTTCTTCCAGGACTTCCTTCGGTCCCCAGCCACAGTTCAGGGAGATATTCTCTTCGAGTGCTTCCTCGATCTCCTCATCGCTGGCCGGCATATTTTCTCTGGCTTCCAGGCAGTACATAGATACCTTTGCATCTGTACACCGGGTGGAGATTCTTGCCGCATCGATGGCTACATTACCGCCGCCGACAACCACGACATCACCTTCCAGCGGGAAGCTTTCCTTTGCTCCGACTTCCCGTAAAAATTCTACAGCCGTGTATGCGCCCTCGGCATTTTCACCGGTAATGCCTGGCTTTCTGCCCTTCTGACAGCCGATGGCAGCATAGAAGCCTTTGTACCCCTGTTCACGCAGTTCTTCAATTGTAATATCCCTGCCGACTTCCACACCACAACGGATTTCCACACCAAGAGCACGGATCACATCAATCTCGGCAGCCAGCAGATCTTTTTCCAGTTTATAAGACGGGATACCATAGCGCAGCATACCGCCCGGCTCCTCATTTTTCTCAAATACAGTCGGTTTGTATCCGGTCAATGCCAGATAATAGGCACAGGACAGACCGGCCGGACCGGCGCCGATAATGGCAATCTTTTCATCAAAACCACCCTTTAAGGACGGGATTGTCGGCTTCGGGATATAGCGTGTATCGGCATGCAGGTCGCGCTCAGCGATAAATCGCTTCACCTCATCAATAGCTACAGCCTCATCGATCGTACCTCTGGTGCAGGCATCCTCACAACGGCGATTGCAGACATGCCCACAGACAGCCGGCAGCGGATTATCCTTCTTGATCAGCGCCAGGGCATCCTCATAGCGACCCTCTTTTGCCAGCTGCAGATAACCCTGTACGGCGATATGGGCCGGACAGGCAGTCTTACATGGCGCTGTACCGGTATCGTAGCAGTTGATCCGGTTCACATCGCGGTAATTGTGCGACCACATATGCTCACCCCACGGCTGATCCTGCGGCAGCGGAATGCGCGGATAGGTGATCTCGCAGCCCTTTTTATCGCAGAGCTTCTGCCCCAGCTTGACTGCACCTGCCGGACAGCTCTCGACACATTTACCACAGGCGACACAGCTTGCCTTATCCACTTTGGCAATATAAGCCGAGCGGGACATATTTGGGGTATTGAACAGCTGCGACGTACGCAGCGCATAACAGACATTGACATTGCAGTTACAGATAGCAAAGATCTTGTGTGCACCATCGATATTAGTGATCTGATGTACAAAGCCGTTTTCTTCTGCAGCTTTAAAGATTTCAAGTGCCTCTTCTTTGGAAATATAACGACCATCCTTCTGTGTCTCCACAACGTAATCTGCCATATCACCCACAGCGATGCACCAGCCCTCCGGATCATCCGCACAGCCCTCACCGTGGGTCAGGCGGGAACGACGGCAGGAGCACGGGCTTGCCGCATATTTGCCCTCGTACTTTTCCAGCCAGTAGGAAATATGCTCAAGGTCGATGGATTCATTTTCCATCTCAATGGCCTTTTCCACCGGAATGACATGCATACCAATACCGGCACCACCTTCCGGTACGAAAGGTGTGATCTTTTCCAGCGGCAGACGGGACATATGTTCAAAAAATGTTCCCATCTCCGGATTGCTGTCCAAAATGCTGGCATTCATATTGAAAAATTCAGCACAACCCGGCACGTACATCGGCAGTATATACTGTTTGACATGGGCATCATTTTCCCAGTTGTATTCCAGGAGACCCTTGCGGGACATTTCTTCGAGCAGTGCTTCACACTTGTCCTTTGCCAGTCCGGAAATCTTCACCATCTCATCGAGGGTTTTCGGCTTTCTGACACCCATTTTCAGAGCCAGCTCTGCTTCCTCATCCGTCAGAACGCCGGCCAGCCCCCAGTACTCAGGATCGTTACGGGTGATCTTTTTCAAGCCCAGCTTCTGCGGGATACGGTCAGTGATCTTTTTGCCAAGTTTTGCGATTGGCTTGCGAAACGGCTCGTTGGGATTCGGGGTGAATTTCGGGTAAATGTAGTCCGGGTACAGCTCTTTATCCAATTCTTTGTTCATCCTTTTTCTCTCCTTTACAGTTCCATGCCATATATACGGCATGAGTTCCTTTCCTGTTTTGTTTTTTGTTATCTTTCGCAAATAAATTTTATGTCTTTTACTCTGTGCAAATAAGAGACTCCGTCTTTATAAACATACGGTTTTTCCAAAAAACAGCAGCTTTTTATCTGCACGGATATTCAGGCTTTCCAGTCTTTCACTTCACAACGCAGCCAGTCTGTCCATGCTTCCATACCCTCGCCCGTCTTGGCACTGATCGGAAAGATTTCCGCTTCCGGATTTCTGGCATGAATAAATTCTTTCACTTTATCCATAGAGAAATCAAAATATGGCAGAACATCGATCTTATTGATCAGCACAGCATCGCAGACCTGAAACATCAACGGGTATTTGAGTGGCTTGTCGTGTCCCTCCGGCACAGACAGGATCATCACATTTTTCGATGCACCGGTATCAAATTCCGCCGGACAGACAAGATTACCGACATTTTCAAGGATTGCCAGATCCACATCTTCAATATCAAGCCCCTCAATGCCCTGTCTGGTCATCGCTGCATCGAGATGACACATACCGCCGGTATGCAGCTGAATGGATTTTACACCAGTCTCTGCAATGGTCCGTGCATCAACATCTGAATCAATATCCGCTTCCATGACACCGATACGCAGGCTGTCTCTGAGGGCAGCGATGGTTTTTACCAGTGTCGTTGTCTTGCCCGCACCGGGGGAAGACATCAAGTTCATCAGGAACACGCCTTTTTCTTTTAATTCCTGACGGAGCATATCGGCCTGTCTGTCATTGTCGGCAAATACACTTTCTTTGATTTCCAGAATTCTTACCTCTTTTTTCACTCTGTCTGTATTCCTTTCATTAATATACTGACCATTTCTTTTTTGCCCTGTTCGTAGGTCAGGTGATTTTTATACAATATATCGCTCTCCAGAAAACGGCTGACTGTGCCCTCAATCATAGCCATCACGACAGGAATATAGATCTGGCGGAATTTTCCTTCTTCCATGCCCTTTTTCAGGTACATCTCCGCCAGTGTCCAGCCCTGATTGACCACATTCATGAGGTGACGGTAGGGCTTGGGGTATTTCTCTGCCAGTTCGTAGATGCGGCTGAGACCGATGCCATGGTAATTGTCAGGCAGAGCCAGCAGAAGTTTTTCAAGTTTTTCTGCGATTCCCAGACTGTCATCTGTTTCCAGTTCTCTTTGCATCTGGTTAAAATCAGCGGCATAGCGGTCACCGATACCAAGCAAAACATCCTGTTTGCTTTCAAAGATGGTATAGATTGTTTTTTTGCTGATGCCCAGTTTTTTGGCCAGATCGTTCATGGTAAATTTCAGACCATTCTCAGTAAATGCTTCGATGGCAGCATCTATGATTTTTTCTCTCAATGAGCTTCTCCTTTTTGTGGTTGACGGCCGGACCATCCAGATTGTAGCCGCACAGATCTAAACGGCTGCAACCTGGCTTTTAGTAAATTGATGCGGAAACCCGAAAACTTTTTTTGGTTTCTTAGTTTCCTCAATCGTATCATATTGTCTATTTAGTGTCAATCTCAACACATAAAACAACAGACTATAGATTTTGGGGAAACTGTGGTTTCCCTGCATTTTTCTATAGTCTGTCTGTTTACTGTTCTATCTGATGGTTTTGTTTTCCGGATGGTAATGCCAGGATTATAATGGTCAGGATAATGCATACCGTACCGATGATATCCGGCAGTGTAAACTGCACTTTCATCCAGACGGCAGTAAGTACCATGGAGGCCACCGGTTCTACACAGGAGTAAAGACTGGCTTTGACAGAGCCGATCAGTTTCACACCGGTCATATACAGGGAAAAACTTGCCATAGTTCCCAGTAAAATGACAACGAGAAGTGTTGTTACCATCTGTGCGTCTACAATAACCGTCTGATGCCAGGGCCGAAACAGCACTGTCAGCACACAGCCGCCAATCAGCATACCCCAGGCCAGAATCAACGGTGTGGGAAACTGTTTCTGCAATTTCTCCGGCTGTACGGTATAGATAACAACTGAAACGGCTGAAATCAGTCCCATGAGCAGCGCTCTTCCCGACAGAGCCAGAGATGTGGGATTGCCGTGTGTGGCGATCAGAAAAATACCAAGCAGAGCCAGCAATACCCCTATAATTTCTTTTCGTTCGGGAAGACGCCTGGTCCGCAGGCAGACCCAGACCACGATCAAAGCCGGACCAAGATACTGGATCACGGTTGCCGTTCCCGCATTTGACCATTCGATGGTCTGAAAGTAACTGTACTGACACAACATCATGCCTGCCAGTCCATAGATCAGGATGCCCCTCCGGTTTTCCTTTTTCTGCCAGATGGCAAAGGCTTTCTTTTTATCTTTCCAGATATAAAAACACAGCATGAAAATGCCCGCCATCATCAGTCGAACCGGCACAAGCCAGCTTGCTGTTACATCTTTGTTCTGAAACAGGAACTGTCCGCATACACCTGACACACCCCACAGCGTGCCACCGGTAATCGTCATGATTGTTCCTGCTACCGTTTTTTTATGTTTATCCATCTTTTTTCTCTCTTATCTGTTATGTAAGCTGTTTTTTCTATATATTCCTTTATCTGCATTAATCCTCTGATTTTCCCAGCACTGTACGAAGTATATCCGGGGTATATCTTTTCGGATATGGCTGATTTTCTGTATGATTCCCGATCAGTTTTTCCATCCAGATCATGTCATACCAACGGTCATACTTATAGCCGCATTTTTTGAAAGTTCCCACCAGCCGGTAGCCGAGATGGGCATGGAAATTCATGCTGTTGTGGTCAAGGTATTCGTCATCCTTTTCGGGAATGCCGATACAGGCTTCCATATTGAGGATTCCCATCTTTTTTAATACCTGTTCCAATGCCGCATGAAGTTTTCCACCGATGCCACTGTGTTTTACGGCTTTATCCACATAGATCGAGGTTTCTACCGCCCAGTCATAGGCTGCACGCTCTTTGAAAGGACTGACATAGGCATAGCCAAGGATCCTGCCCCTTTTTTCTGCCACCAGATATGGATATTTTTCTAAGGTATGCCGGATACGCGCCTGAAATTCGCTGACAGTAGGTGCTTCATATTCAAAGGTGATTGCCGTTTGCTCCACATAGGGCGCATATATGGCCAGCAGTGCTCCGGCATCCGCTTCTGTGGCTGTACGAATCTCGATTTTTTCTGTCTCCATACGGTTGTTTTTCTCCTCTGTTCCAAATATGCTTTTCACTATAGCACACTTTTCCCATGCTTTCTACAGCAAGTATCTGATCGTACTTTTTCCCTTGTTACAAGTATAAATTTTCTTAAAAAATTGTGAGTTTCCTTGACTTTTGTTTTGATTGGACGATAATAGGGGGCAGCAGAAACAAAGGTTTCTGCCAACTAGTTTTTTCACGCAAAAAAGGAGATGTTACTATGAAAAAGAGATATCTTTTGGTTTCGATGATGATTATGGCCGCAGTTGCCCTGGTTGGATGCGGTGGCAACAGTACCAGCAAAGCAGGCACTTCTGTCGTTTCTGAGAGTACTGAAAGTACAGCAGATTCCTCTTCTGACAATACAAAAGCTTCATCAAAAGATACTGAAACAGATACTAAGACAAAGGATACAACCGCCAAGGATACGACAGCCGAAGAACCTTCTGATCCAGATGCCGATTCTTCTGCCATCATGGAATCCTCCGGCACAGCGGATTCTTCTGCTGAAGATGCCAAAGCTTATATTGGCGTAAGCATGGACGAATTCAAAAGTGCATTCGGACAGCCAAACAGCTCCAGTGCTGCTGACAGCGACAATGGAAAAGCCGGAACCTATACATATGACACCTTTACGGTAACTACACATACAGATGCCGATGGAAATGAAGTTGTAGATTCTGTAGAATAAACACAACGTTTGTTTTCCTTGCATTGTAGCGTATGGTCTGGCAGAAAAGCTAAACTTAATGGTAAAACCAGTTGATACGTTTCGTCGAATCCGATATGATTTTTGTGGTATATTATTTTACTCGACATAATTTATTATACCATGAATGGCAGGTTCGCAAATGAAAAGCATTCAGAAAAAGAGCAAAGACCGGGAATAGAATACTATGTTCCAAAACAGTGCGAAAAATCGCTGAATCCCAGTAACATAGTGTGCTACCCATCAAGTAGACAAATTAAATAACGAAAATTTTTTCTTCGGGCGTGTGAAAAAACGAGAGTTTTTCATGCGTCCTTTTGTTTGTAACATCGTTTATGTTTCTTTCACACTCCGCTAAATCCGTGTACTCGGCTCATTTTTTCTATATTTTAACGGAGACACTCCGTATGTTTTTTTGAAGCTTCTGATAAAATAACTTA